>JAWLHA010000010.1:0-88024 GCA_041690535.1 Gammaproteobacteria bacterium
TAAGCGCAGCGCATCCACCAATTCGACGCTGCACGGTGGATGCGCTGCGCTTATCCACCCTACATGTTGGGCACGTCGGATTTATCTGTTCGGTGCTCTAGGGCGGGCAGTGTGGATAGGAAGGGGGGCTCGCCATGACAAGCCGCCGTGCATTGGTGGCCGTGCCAAGGCGGCTGAACACTGCAACGGGGCCAGCTGACGCGGCCCCGTTCAAGATCGTCCCGAGGACCACTCGTCCGGGGCGGCCGAATTCGGTTTGCATGGATATTGTCCAGGTGAGTCACGCATGAGTATCAGAGCCTTCGGAAACACGCTTCCCACCGTGGCGCCCTCGGCCCACGTCGATGAGAGCGCGGTGGTGATCGGAAGGGTGGAGATCGGCGAAGAGAGTTCCGTCTGGCCTATGGCGGTATTGCGGGGCGACGTGAACTTCATCCGCATCGGGGCTCGGACCAACATCCAGGACGGTACCGTGGTGCATGTCACCCACCCCCATGGGGCGACCCCGGAGGGATTTCCGGTAGTCGTGGGGGAGGAGGTGACGGTCGGGCACCACGTGATCCTGCACGGCTGCACGGTGGGAGATCGCTGCCTCATCGGCATGGGCTCGATCATCCTCGACGGGGCGGTCCTGGAGGACGAAGTGCTGCTGGGCGCCGGCAGCCTCGTCCCCCCCGGCAAGCGCCTGGAGGGGGGGTACCTCTGGCTGGGTAGCCCGGTGCGTCGGGCCCGCCCGTTGACCAAGGAGGAGCGCGCCCGCTTCGCCTACTCAGCCGGCCATTACGTGAAACTGAAAGACAGCTACTGAGGACTGCAAGGTAACAGTTACGAGTGGCAAGTGAGGGGTACGAGGGCAGGGACGGTAGCTCACCACCGCTCGCGCTGGTCTTGAACGACACCAGCGCCCCCCCCGTATCTCGCCATGCGCCCCCGAACACCACCAAGGGAGGAGGTATGGAGGTCTTTATCGGTAACCTGCCGGAGAGCGCCACCGTCGACGATCTGGTCGACTTCTTCAAGGCCTTCGCCCGCGATGCCGAATTCCGCATCGTGCGCAAGCAGGGGGAGGATGGCACGCGCTACCGCTTCGGCCTGGCGCATTTTCGTTCGGATCGCAAGGCCGAGAAGGCGATTCACAAGCTCCACATGCACAAGATGCATGGCAAGCCCATCGTGGTGCGCGAATACCACCACAGAGCCTACCAGAATGAACGGCGCGCGGTGGGCTGGCGCAACCGTCCCTGGGATGGCCCGGAGCGGCGCAAGGGCGATCGGCGGCATGGCAGCGTGGAGCTGCGCCAGCGCGAGGAGCCGGAGGTCGTGGTCGAGGGCTACCGCGCCCTGGCCCGCAAACTCTGAAGACCCGTCCCTTCTCCCCACACGACCCGATGGCGACCGCTCCCGGACGCCCCTGGAGAAAACCGGCACGTTGTATATAGTTCTACTGTGCCACTTTGCCGTTCCGCCCCGCACAACGGCAGGCCGCGGAATCACTGCCGTGAGACAGACGGGCTCCTCCTGCGATCTACAAGGAAGTGACCATGCAGATCTACGTGGGCAATCTTCCGGACGACGTGGGTCCGGACGAGTTGAAGCAGCTGTTCCGCAACTACGGTAATTTCGTTGGTTTCCGGGTCCAGGAGACCCATCTGGAGGATGGGCGGACCCTGCGCTACGCCTACGGTGTGATCGTGCCCGACAAGGCGGCGGAACGGGCCATCGAGCGGTTGGACCAGAGCAGGCTGGACGGGAACCGGATCGAGGTCCGCAAATATGTCCACCGCGTCTCCGGCAACGAGCGGCGCGACCTCAACTGGGAGCAGGAGCAGTGTGGCGGCCCGGAGCGCCGCCACAAGGAGCGACGCAAATACACCGGCTACTGTAAACAGTGACCCGCGTATGGAACTGTTTATTGGCAATCTTCCCCCGAATGCCTCCGAGGCCTACCTGCAGCGACTGTTCTACCCCTTTGGCGATCGCCGGCGCTTCGTCCTCACCGAGCGCAGACTGCCCAACGGGAGAAAGATCCGTTGCGCCTATGGGATCATCATCCCCGACGAGGGGGCGCTGCGGGCCATCAAATCGCTGCACATGCGCCGCGTGGCGGGTCGGACCCTCCTGGTGCTGGAGCACGTACGCCAGCGGGAGTGCAAGAAACCGCCGCTTCCCCGCCTGGAGCGCCGCAATGCCGAACGCCGCAGTGCAGCCCGGCGCGGGGCGGAGCGGCGCGCGCGTTTCGGGACGAAGCGCCCCTGGTATCTGGAGCACCGTAAGGGGGAACGCCGCGGCCACGAACGACGGGCAGGCGAAAAGCGGATGGCGCCCCCCCGACGCCAATCCGAGCGCCGGACGGCAGACCGGCGCTTCATGGACCGACGCAGCGATGTGCCGTTGGATCAGATACCGCTCCACGAGCCTCGCCAGCGGGAGCGGCGGGCGCTGGAGCGGCGCGGCGACGACCGGCGCAAGGGGCGATAGGCTGGCCGGGAGCCGGGGTCAGCTTTTCAGGGTGGCCCGGATTGCCGCGATGACCGGGCCGGTCTCCGGCCGCACGCCGCGCCACAACAGGAAGGATTCGGCCGCCTGCTCCACCAGCATGCCAAGCCCGTCGAGGCAATGGACGGCATTGTGCTCGGCAGCCCAGCGGAGGAAGGCGGTGGGGGCCGCCCCGTACATCATGTCGTAGCACCACGCACCGGCCACCGATTGCGGCGGAATGGGTGGGATGTCGCCCTTGAGACTTGCGGCGGTCCCGTTCAGAACCAGATCGAAGCCCTCCTCGGGAACATCACCGAACCCGCCGCCTGCCAGGGTTCCGCCCCCCGCAACTCCCCGGGTCGTGAACAGCTCCACCAACTCCCCGGCACGGGCGGCGGTGCGGTTGGCAATGAACACCCTGGCGGGCCTCTGGGCGAGAATGGGGCCGAGTACGCCGCGCACCGCCCCTCCGGCCCCCAGGATCAGAATGCGCTTGCCGCCGAGCGCAAAGCCGTGGTTCACCTGCAGGTCGCGCACCAGACCCTCGCCATCGGTGTTGTCCCCGAACAGGACGCCATCATCCCGGAAGGCCAATGTGTTCACCGCCCCGGCCGATTCAGCCCGCGCACTGCGCGCCTGCGTCAGCGCCCAGGCGTCCTGCTTGAACGGCACGGTGACGTTCAGCCCCTTGCCCCCCGCGTCACGAAAGCGCTGGACCGCCTCGGCGAAGTGGCCCACCTCCACCAAAATGGCGCCATAGGTCAACCGCTGGCCGGTCTGCTGCGCAAACAGGGTGTGGATCTGGGGGGATTTGCTGTGGGCAATGGGATTGCCCATCACTGCGTACTGGTCTGGGTTGGTCATGGCAGGTGCCGGATCGGGTTTGGGTGGTCCGCAATTCTCCCAAACGCCCCGGGTCCGGGGCAACCGCGGCGGGGCAGGCTGCCCCATGCTCCGCCCCGGCCAGGCGCGGGAGCATGACCGCAGCCCCCGAAAACAGCTGCTGGCAGAGTGTTGTCGGCCTCGGCGCAGAGGTCGCTTCAAGAGCGAGGGTGGACCAGCGCCGCCGGTTCGCTGCCCCTGCCCCTTACGGGCAATCTGGCTGCGACCGGCGATTTTTCCATTTGTCTGTTCGGTGCCCTGGCGAATAGAGCGACTACCCCAGAATAGCCTGGAAGAGATAGAAAAAGACAATGGCCAGGACGGCCCCGGCAGGGAGGGTCACGATCCACGACATGAAGATGGTCCGCACCACCGTCAGGTCCAGCGCGGCGATGCCACGTGCCAGGCCAACCCCCAGCACCCCACCCACCAGGGTGTGGGTGGTGGAGATGGGCAGGCCCGTGCCGGAGGCAAACACCACAGTGACGGCGGCGGCGAGGGTGGCGGCGAAGCCGCGGCTCGGGGTCAATTCGGTGATGCCCGTGCCCACCGTGGCCATGACCTTGTGGCCGTAGGTCATAAGGCCGATGATGATCCCCACCCCGCCCAGCAGCAGGATCCAGCTGGGCATCACCGAGGCCTGCGCGACCGTCCCGGAGTTCACCACGGCGACCACGGCCGCCAGCGGCCCGACGGCATTGGCCACGTCGTTGGAGCCGTGGGCGAAGGCCATGGCGCAGGCGGTGACCAGCATCAGCACCCCGAACACCTTCTCGACGTTGGCAAAGTGGAAGGCCCGGTCCGCCGTAGGGTCAAAGCGCAGCCGGCCGATGGCGATCACACCGATCACCATGACCACCCCCCCGAACAGCGTGGCCAGCAGATAATTCTGTCCGGTGGACAGGTGCAGCCCCACGTGCTTGAGCCCCTTGACCAGAGTCACCAACGCCACGATGAAACCGACCAGGAAGATGTAGACGGGCACATAGCGCTTCGCGTTCTTCAGAGGGTTGTCCGTATCCAGGATGAGGCGCTGCACGGTCATGAACAGCCAGTAAGCGATCACACCTGCCAGAACCGGCGAGACCACCCAGCTGGCCACGATGGAGCCGATCTTGCCCCACTTGACCGCCTCCATCCCCACTCCGACGGCTGCGAAACCGACGATGGCACCCACAATGGTGTGGGTGGTGGAGACCGGCCAGCCGAAGCGGGAGGCGACCAGCAGCCAAATCCCGGCGGCAAGCAGGGAGGCCAGCATGCCGAACACCAGCAGCTCGGGGCTACCGGCGAGCAGGTCGGCATCGATCATCCCCTTGCGAATGGTTTCGGTGACCTGGCCCCCGGCCAGGTAGGCGCCCACGAACTCAAAGACCGCGGCGATGATGATGGCCTGGCGAATGCTCAGGGCACCGGAGCCCACGGAGGTGCCCATGGCGTTGGCCACGTCGTTGGCCCCGACCCCCCAGGCCATGAAAAACCCGAAGATACACGCAAGTACGATAAGTGAAAAACCAAGCTCCATGCCGATCCCTCACCGCGCCAGCATGAGCTCGAGACGGTTTCCAACTCCCTGTGCCAAGTCCGCCAAGTCACCAATCCACTCGATCACGCGATAGATGAACATCACGTCCACCGGAGGCAGCTCATCCTCCTTGTCAAACAGGGCGGCCCTGATGGCTACCTGCATCGCGTCTGTATCGCCCTCGATCTTCGTCAGTTCGTCGATCATTGATTCCACAAGCTCAACCTCGTGGCCCTTGAAACCGGTCTCTACCAGTTCATCGAGCTCATTGATGGCCCGCTGGGCCTGATGCGTTGCGTCCAGGCTTCGCTTGACAAAGTTCAGGACCGCCGGGCCCTGCTGCGCCGGGAAGCACATCTTGCGCCCGAGGACCAACCCGGCGATGTCCTTCGCCTTGTTCGCGATACGGTCCTGAGTGGTCAGCACCTCCAACAGGTCACGTCGCGACATGGCCATCATCCAGCCCCGGGGAAGGTGCAAGCGCAAATCGCGCTTAATCACGTCCGCCTCCCCCTCCAGCATGGCGATGCGTCCCTGTAGCTCTTCGGCCTTCTTCCAGTCATCATCCAATACCGCTTCGAAAAACGGGACCAGCTCCTGGACACACACCTGGACCTTGTCCATGTGCTGTTGCAGGGGACGGACCGGCGAGCTGCCGAACATGCTGAAAATGTGGCTCTTGTAGGTCATAGGGGTCCTCTCGGCTGGCGCGGATTATAACGACAAAGTGCAGTGTGTCACATAAATGAAACGGCGTCGGGGGCCCTTCGCCGCCAAAGGATGCGTTCCGGTCTTTTTACTGATCAATAGCTTACGGGCAGGCCAAAGGCGAATCGTGCCCCCCTGGGGGCCCCGGCGCCCGCGCGGGAACCGCCCCGACGCGCCCAAGATGTAGGGTGGATAAGCGCAGCGCATCCACCAATTCGACGCCGCACGGTGGATGCGCTGCGCTTATCCACCTCGGTTCGCTGCCCCCGCCACCTGTGGCGCAATTTGGCTGCGATTGGCGATCTTTCCGTTTACCTGTTCGGTGCTCTAGGTACTTTTGCCGATAGTGCGGCGGAAGGAGTCGCTCTAAGGTGGCAGCAGTCCAACCGAATGTGACACTTTTATGTCCAGACCACTGGTTTTCATCATCGACGACCACGAACACCTCTGCTCTTCGCTGAAGTGGATCCTCGAGGGGGCCGGCTACCGGGTTGAGACCTACCCCTCGGCGGAGGCCTTTCTGTCGTTCGCCCAGCGGGAAAGGGGCCAATGCCTCATCCTGGACCATCAGCTGCCCGGGGTGACGGGGGTGGCGCTGCTGGAGCAGCTGAAAGAGAGTCTCCCCTGGCTGCCCATCATCGTGATGACCGGCCACGGGGACGAGCGGATCGCGGAGCGCGTACGCCGTGCAGGGGCACACGCGTTTTTGGAGAAGCCGTGCTACCACGAATCCCTGCTGGAGCAGGTGCGAACGGCCACGGCAGCATAGGGGCCGACGGGTTGCCCCGTTCGGCGGGGTGCAGATCTGCTGGGCCCCGCCTCGGCAGAAGCGGCTGCCCGTCGCCCGGATGGCGCTGCGCTTCATCCGGGCGACGGGGCTACATGATGTGGACCGCCTTCAGGCGCTCACCACGGCGCCAGGCGGCTCAGCCTTTGAGCCAATCCGCAGCCCGCTTGGCGAAATAGGTGAGGATGCCATCGGCCCCCGCCCGCTTGAAGCTGAGCAGCGACTCCATGATCACCGCCCGCTCATCCAGCCAGCCGTTCTGTGCCGCCGCCATCAGCATCGCGTACTCCCCGCTGACCTGATAGACATAGGTGGGGGCACCGAACTGCTCCTTCACCCGCCGCACCACGTCGAGGTAAGGCATGCCCGGTTTGACCATGACCATGTCGGCCCCTTCGGCCAGGTCCAGGGCCACCTCCCGCAACGCCTCGTCGGTGTTGGCCGGATCCATCTGGTAGGTGCGCTTGTCCCCTTTGCCCAGGTTGGCTGCGGAACCGACCGCATCCCGAAACGGACCGTAAAAGCTGGAGGCGTACTTGGCAGAGTAGGCCATGATGCGCGTATGGATGTGATCCGCCGCCTCCAGGGCCTCGCGCAAGGCACCGATGCGCCCGTCCATCATGTCCGAAGGGGCAATCACCTGTGCGCCGGCCTCGGCGTGGGAGAGGGCCTGCCGAACCAGCACCTCCACGGTCTCGTCATTCATCACATAGCCGTTCTCGTCCACCAGCCCATCCTGCCCGTGGCTGGTAAAGGGATCCAGGGCCACGTCGGTCATGATCCCGAGCTCCGGAAACTCGCTGCGCAGCGCCCGCACCGCCCGCTGGGCCAGCCCTTCGGGGTTGTAGGCCTCCTCGGCACCGAGACTCTTCTTCTCCTGAGGGGTCACCGGGAAGAGCGCGACCATCGGCACGCCGAGCCTGACCAGATCTTCGGCTTCCTTCAACAGCAGGTCGATACTGACCCGCTCCACTCCGGGCATGGAGGCCACCGCCTGGCGCTGGCCACTGCCCTCCAGGACGAACATCGGATAGATGAGGTCATCGGCAGTCAACACCGTCTCGCGCATGAGGCGGCGGGAAAAGTCGTCACGGCGCATGCGACGCATGCGGGTACTTGGGAAGGCCCCGTGGGCGGTGTCGATGCGGCTCACCGAGTTGCTCCTATTGTGGTGCGCAGAAGTGGGCCCCAAATTTACCACAAAGGGCAGTGTCGTCGCTGACCATCGTCCGCTTGCTCCAGGGTGAACGCGTACTCACATCACGGCCGTGCTGTGAGCGATGTAAGTCCTTGAAAGCAGGTATGCTGTGAATACGACCGACATGGATGTCGGGAGTGAGATTATGCAGGAGCAATCATCTTCCATCCGTGTACGCTCGACGGCCGCGGCCGCTCCGGGCATCCTGCCCTCCCGCGGCATAAGTGCTTCCTTGCACCTATCCATGCGGTCGACGACCTGCTTTCAAGGACTTACATCGCTCTTGGGTAAGTATGCGTTTACCCTGCCGCTTGCTCTCTACAGTGCTTGGTTCGACAGTAAACGCCACACGGACCGAACAGGAGGTTGCATGGCAGGTATCGATTTTTCCACCGAGGAGAAGGCCATCCTCGTCAAGAAAATACAGCTGTACTTCAAGGAAGAACTCCGCCAGGACATTGGCGGCTTCGATGCGATGTTTCTCCTCGATTTTTTTGCGGAGGAGGTCGGGGCGTACTTCTACAATCGCGGTCTCTACGATGCGCAGGCCGCCCTGGAAAAACGCCTGGAGAGCATCGCGGAGGCCATCTATGAGCTCGAAAAACCGACCGACTTCCGCAGGTGAGCTGGGTGCGGGTTTTCAGTAACTCCATCTGCCCGACGGGCTTCCACCCGCCACCTGATACGCAAGTCACAAAATCCATCACCGGTACGTCATCGGGGCCGGCGGGGTCGTTACGACCGAGTGGAGAATGCTGGTATAGTGGCCCCCATCATTATTGATTCAGGAGAGAATCTATGCACGCCAGGGTGGCAGCCGTTCCCCTCGCCCCAGCGATCCCCCGCACCACTTTTCATTCCCTGATTCTGCGCCCCAGCGCCGAACTGGCCGAGCTGGAAGAGTTGGCCCGCAAGAACCGCATCCGCGAACGGCTGGCGGCGCTGAAGAGCGGGGGCGGTGCGTGATGGCGTTCCTGGCGGCGGACGGCAATCTGCCGTTTACGGTCGCCCTGGTGGTCATGTTCGCCATCGCTGTCATCGAGGGGGCGGCCACGCTGCTCGGGGCGGGCCTGTCGGGGCTTGTCGACACTCTGCTGCCCGGGGACGCGGATGTGGGCGCCCCCGATCTGGACCACGGGGGCGCCCTCTCCAGAGTGCTCGGCTGGCTGCACGTGGGACGGGTCCCGGCGCTCATGTGGCTGGTGATCTTCCTAACCGTCTTCGGCCTGGTCGGGCTGGGGCTGCAGTCGGCCGCTCAGAAGGTCCTCGGCGCTTTGCTGCCGGCCTCCGTGGCCTGGCTGCCGGCCCTGCTGCTGGCCCTCCCCGTGGTGCGCCTGGCCGGCGGGGCCGTCGCGCGAATCACCCCTGGTGACGAGACCGATGCGGTCACCGAAGAGAGTTTCATCGGGCGGGTGGCGGTCATCACCCTGGGCCAGGCGCGCGCAGGCAGCCCGGCCCAGGCGCGGTTGCGGGACCGCCACGGCCAGACCCATTACGTGATGGTGGAGCCAGAGGGGGAGGGGCTGGTCTTCACGTCAGGAATGGATGTACTGCTGGTGCGGCGGGCCGGGGCGGTGTTCCAGGCCATTCCCTATCCCAATCCGCTGTTGGCCGAGCCAGGTTTGAGATAACCGATCACAAGGAGCAAGTATGGGTAACCTGATGGATATTGGAATCTTTTCGGGCGTCATCATCGTCGGGCTGGTCACCCTGGGGGTCATTCTCGCCCGCCTCTATACACGAGCCTCCAAGGAGGTGTCATTCGTGCGCACCGGCTTCGGCGGGCAGCGGGTGATCCTGAACGGTGGCAGCCTGGTCCTTCCGGTGCTTCACGAGGTCATCCCCGTGAATATGAACACCCTGCGTCTGGAGGTGCGGCGGGCCAACGAGCAGGCCCTCATCACCCGCGACCGGATGCGGGTGGATGTCACCGCCGAATTCTATGTGCGGGTCAAGCCCACCGAGGATTCCATCGCCAATGCCGCCCAGACCCTGGGCATGAAGACCATGAAACCGGAGTCTCTCAAGGAACTGGTGGAGGGCAAGTTCGTGGACGCGCTGCGCGCGGTGGCCGCCGAGATGGCCATGGAGGAGCTGCACGAGAAGCGGGTGGACTTCGTGCAAAAGGTGCAGCAGGTGGTCTCCGAGGACCTGCTCAAAAACGGGTTGGAGCTGGAGTCGGTCTCCCTCACCGGGCTCGATCAGACCAGCTTCGAGCACTTCAACCCGCAAAACGCCTTCGACGCGGAGGGGCTCACCAAGTTGACCGAGGCCATCGAGTCCCGGCGCAAGAAGCGCAACGACATCGAGCAGGACACCCTGGTGGCCATTCGCCTGAAGAATCTGGAGGCCGAGCGGCAGAAGCTGGAGATCTCCAAGGAGGAGGAGTACGCGCGCCTCGCCCAGGAGCGTGAGGTCGCGATCCGCCGTGCCGAGCAGGTCTCCGAGGTGGCCAGTCAGGAGGCGGCCAAGAAGCGGGAGGCCGAGGAGGCTGAAATCACCGCGCGGCGCCAGGTTGATACCGCTCGCATCGCCGCCGAGCGGGCGGTGGAGGAGGAGCGCATCGAGAAGGAGCGGCTCCTCAAGGAGAGGGAGATCGGCAAGGTCAAGGCGGTGGAGCTCGCCGAACAGGACCGGGCCATCGCCATCGCCGAGAAGTCGCGCGCCCAGTCCGAGGCGCAGGCCGAAGCCGACAAGGCGCGGGCCCTGGCGGTGCGCGAGGAGGAGCGGGTGGTGACGGTGCGCGAGAGCGAACGGGCCGAGCGCACCAAGGCCATCGAGCTGGTGAAGGCCCGCCAGGCCGCAGAGCAGGACGCCATCTCCATCACCGTGGCGGCCGAATCGGAGAAGCTGGCCGCGGAGGACCAGGCCGATGCGGAGAAGCAGCGGATCGCCGCCGAAGGGGAGGCGCAGGCGGAGAAACTTCGGGCCGAGGCCGCCGCGATGCGCTACCAGGTGGAGGCCGAGGGCAAGCGGGCGCTGCACGAGTCGAACAACATTCTCTCGCCCGAGCAGATCGCCATGCAGGTGCGCCTGGCCCTCATTCAGGCGCTGCCGCACATCATCCGCGAGAGCGTCAAGCCCATGGAGCGCATCGATGGGATCAAGATCTTCCAGGTGGAAGGGCTCGGCGCGAACGGTGGTGGAGCCGGCGAGGCCCGGGGCGAGAACGGAGGGAGCCTGGCCGACCAGGTGGTCAACAGCGCCCTGCGCTATCGGGCCCAGGGGCCGCTGCTCGATGCCCTGCTGGCCGAGGTGGGACTCTCGGGCAGCGACATCAACGGCCTCTCCACCACCCTGCTGAATGGCGAGGCCTCGCACGAGCGTGCGGGGGCAAAGCGGGCGTCCTGATCAGAGACGGCGCAGGACGGGCCGAGGGCCAGCAGTCTCTCACCGGCCGCTGAACACCCCGGGGCAATTGCTGAGTGGTGCCGCCGGCCCGTCCTGAGGACGGACCGGACGCACGCGCTCGGGGCTTGGCGCCTAAAGGAAGCGGGCGATGAGACCGAATCGGTAGTCCCCGGGCGGCAGTGGGAGGTGGACGCGGTAGCCGCCGCCGGGCGCCTCCACCATGGGTTCGCCTCGGGCGTTCTCCATCCTCTCCAGAGTCATCACCCGGTTGCCCCCCGGCAAGACGAGCTCCAGCCGGTCGCCCACGGCAAACTTGTTCTTCACCTCCACCTCGGCCATCTGCCGCTGCGGGTCATAGCGGAGGATTTCACCCACGAACCGTTGGCGGACGGTGTCGGAGCTGCCCGACCCATAGGACTGATAGTCGGCGGGGCGGTGGCGCTGATAGAAGCCATCGGTGTAGCCCCGGTTGGCGAGATTGTCGAGGGCGTCCACCAATCCCCGGTCGAGGGGGCGACCAGCCAGTGCATCCTCGATAGCCCGGCGGTAAACCTGCACCGTGCGGGCGACATAGTAGTGGGATTTGGTCCGCCCCTCGATCTTCAGGCTGTCCACGCCGATGGCCACCAGCCGGGCCACGTGCTCGATGGCGCGCAGGTCTTTGGAGTTGAGGATGTAGGTCCCATGCTCGTCCTCCTCGATGGGCATGAGCTCGCCGGGGCGCTCCTGCTCCTCGATGAGGTAGACGCGCTCCGCCGCGGGATGGAGTTCCCTGGCCAGGGAGATGTCGCCGCTTTCGTCGCTGCGGGCAGGATGAACCTTGTACTCCCAGCGGCAGGAGTTGGTGCAGGTCCCCTGGTTGGCATCGCGGTGGTTGAAGTACCCCGAGAGGAGACAGCGCCCGGAGTAGGCGATGCACAGCGCCCCGTGAACGAACACCTCCAGCTCCATCTCGGGGCAGCGCTGGCGGATCTCCGCGATCTCCTCCAGCGACAGCTCCCGGGAGAGGATCACCCGCTTCAACCCGAGGCTCTGCCAGAAGTGCACCGCCGCGTAATTGACCGTGTTCGCCTGTACCGAAAGGTGCACGGGCAGCTCCGGCCACCGCTCCCGAACCAGCATGATCAGCCCCGGATCGGCCATGATCAGCGCGTCCGGCCCCGCCTCCACCACCGGCGCGAGGTCCTGCAGGAAGGTCTTGACCTTGACGTTGTGGGGCAGAACGTTGGTTGCCAGATAGAAGCGCCGCCCCTTCGTCCGGGCCTCCGCGATCCCCGCCTGGAGGGTGGCGAGCTCGTCGAAATCGTTGTTGCGCACCCGCAGGCTGTAGCGGGGCATGCCCGCGTAGACGGCATCGGCGCCGTAGGCGAGGGCATAGCGCATGTTGTTGATGGTGCCGGCGGGCGCCAGCAATTCGGGTGTTTTCATGGGGCAACCTCCAGAGGGGCGAGCATTCTACCCCGGAAGCGCTCCTTGCGGAGCCTGGAGCACCGAACAGCAGGGTAAACCCATACTCACGTCGCGGCGGTGCTGTGAGCATTGCCCTGCCACTTGTGGGCATTCTGGCGGCGATGGGCGATTGCTTCGCCCGCCTGTTCGGCGCTCTGTGCTGCGCTGCACCGCGGTTTTCAAAACCGCGGTTTTCAAACTGGATCACAGCAGGTGGTTAGGTCACTATCTAGACTTCATGGCATTCCCGGCGACGCGGCTGGGCCGATTAAAGAGGAGAAAGAGCGTGCAGCCCCCCCGACCCGTAACGAAGCTGGCCCTCCGCCTGAGGCAACTGGTGGTATTGGCTCTTGTCAGTCTCTGGCTGAGCCCTGCACTGGCCAACCTGGGCCCCCGGGATATGCTGGAGGCGGCGACCGACAAGATGTTCAAGACCCTTGAGCAGGAGCGAGAGGCCATCCATCAGCGGCCCAACCACCTGTTCGAGGTGGTCGACCGCGAACTGGTGCCGTATGTGGACACGGAGGTGATGTCCAGGGCAGTTCTCGGCAAGCATTGGCGCAGCGCCTCCCCCGAACAACGGGCCCGCTTCACCGAGGAGTTCACGACACTGCTGGTGCGGTTCTACGTCTCGGCCCTGCTGGATGATCCCAACGAGCTCGATCGGCTGCTCGATGCAGCCAATGGCCTCATCAGCTTCGCCCCGCTCCAAGGAGGGCTCGATCCCCGCAAGACCCTGGTGAGGGCGGAGGTGCATGTCCCCGACGGTCCAGTGGTTCTGGTCACCTTCACGCTCTACCAGAAAGGCGAGGAGTGGAAGGTGTACGACGTCACGGTCGAGGGGGTGAGTGTGGTCCAGACCTACCGGAGCAATTTTGCCACCGAGATCCGCCAGAAGGGCCTCGATGCACTCATCGAGAGCCTCGCGACCCGGAATGAGGAACTCCTGAAACAAGCGAAGACTCAACCCCTGGGCAATACCGCCGGGCAATGATCGGCACGTGGCTGGGTGGCCAGCGCACTGCTGGTCACCGCACTGGCGATCCAGCCGCTGCGCCGCCGCCTGCTGCCTGCCCAAGCCTTCAGGGTAAACGCATAGACCCAAGGACTTACATCGCTCACAGCACGGCCGTGACGTAAGTATGCGTTCACCCTGCCCAAGCCTTTGCCTGAGTGGCGCCTTTGGGTTTAAAGTGACGCAACACTCAACAGCAGAGTAAGCGCTCACTTGATTCGACTGCTCCAGCTCATCGCGAACGGGCTCGCCCCCTTGACCCTCATCGGGGCGGTGACGGCCTATGTGGAGCCGGCCCTGTTCATGCCCATCAAGGACTACTTCCTCTGGCTGTTCGCAGCGACCATGCTGGCCCTGGGGGTGGTCCTGGAGCCGGAGGACCTGCGCAGTACCTTGGGTCGGCCGAAGGCCATCGGGCTGGGGCTGGTGGCGCAGTACACCCTCATGCCGATCCTGGGGTTTGCCGCAGCCACCCTGGGAGGCTTCTCGCCCGCCCTGGCGCTGGGATTCATCATCGTGGGGTGCGCCCCCGGGGCGATGGCCTCCAACGTCGTCGTCTATCTGGCCGGTGGGGCGGTCGCCTTCTCCATTGCCCTCACCACGGTCTCCACGCTGCTCTCCCCGGTGTTGACCCCCGCCTTGGTCAAGCTGCTGGGCCAGGCCTACCTGCACATCGATTTCTGGGCCCTCACCCGCACCATCCTGGAGACAGTACTGCTGCCGCTGCTGGCCGGCATGGCGCTGCGCCGCCTGGCGGGGCGGCGACTGGGGGTCGCTCAGGCGCTCTCCCCGGCGGTCGCCTCGGTCTCCATCGTGCTCATCTGCAGCTATGCGGTGGCCGCCAATCAAGCCCACCTGGCGCAAGTGGGAGTGGCGGTGCTGGTGACCGTGGTGGTGCTCAACGCCTTGGGCTACCTGGGAGGATGGCAGGCGGCACGGCTGTTTGGCTTTGACAGGCGCCACCGCCTCACCCTCGCCATTGAGATCGGCATGCAGAATGCCGGCCTCGGAGTGGCGCTGGCTCTCAAGCACTTCGAGCCCGAAACCGCCCTGCCGGGGGCGCTTTTTGCTGTGTGGTGCATTCTCACCTCCGCGGGCGCCGCCTCCTACTTCCGCAACCGCGGCGGAGTGCCCGGGACAGTGCCGGCGCAGGGTTGAGCACACTGTCACCCCCGCAGGCAGCGGCGATGGCGCGCAAGCAGAGTCCGGGCTGCGGCAAGGTGAACGCACACTTACCTCACGGCCGTGCTGTGAGCGATGCACGTCCTTGAAAGCAGGTCCGCTGTGAATAGGACCGACATGGATGTCCGGAGTGAAGATCATGCAGGAGCAATCGTCTTCCATCCCTGTGCGCTCGACGGCCGCAGCCGCTCCGGGCATTTTGCCCTCCCGCGGCCTTGCACCCGTCCATGCGGCCGGCAACCTGCTTTCAAGGACGTGCATCGCTCTGGGGTAAGCATGCGTTGACCTGCAATCGCGGGCACAGTTTCGCCGCGCCGCGCGCACCTGTTGTATCCTGTGTGGCCCGGCCGCCCTGGAAAGCGCGGGCGGCTTGGGCGAGATTTGAGCAGAGGCCGGCCTTGGCCGGATAGCATCGAGAGGTTGAAGCGTTGGAACAGTACCACGGAACCACCATACTCGCCGTGCGTCGGGGGCAGCGGGTCGTCATCGGCGGTGACGGCCAGGTCACCCTGGGCAACACCGTGATGAAGGGCAATGCCCGCAAGGTGCGGCGGCTCTATCGCGACAAGGTGCTGGCGGGGTTCGCAGGCGGGACGGCCGATGCCTTCACCCTGTTCGAGCGGTTCGAGGGCAAGCTGGAGAAACACCAGGGACATCTGACCCGCGCCGCGGTCGAATTGGCAAAGGATTGGCGCACCGACCGGATACTGCGCCGGCTCGAGGCGTTGCTGCTGGTGGCCGACGCCAGCGCCACCCTGATGATCACCGGTAACGGGGATGTCATCGAGCCGGAGACGGACCTGATCGCCATCGGCTCGGGCGGAGCGTTCGCCCAGGCCGCGGCCACGGCGCTGTTCGACAACACCGAGCTGGACGCCCGCAGCATCGTGGAGAAGAGCCTCGCCATCGCCGCCGGGATCTGCATCTACACCAACGGCAACCTTACCATCGAAGAGCTGGAGCTATAACCGACGGGGCCGCAAACCTGCGGTCACCAGGGAAACGCGTCATGTCCGAAATGACACCCAGAGAGATCGTCCAGGAACTGGACAAGCACATCATCGGCCAGAGTGCCGCCAAGCGCGCCGTGGCCATCGCCCTGCGCAACCGCTGGCGCCGCGCCCAGGTGGGGGGCGAGCTGCGCAACGAGATCACCCCCAAGAACATCCTCATGATCGGCCCCACCGGGGTGGGCAAGACCGAGATCGCCCGCCGCCTGGCGAAGCTGGCCAATGCCCCCTTCATCAAGGTGGAGGCCACCAAATTCACCGAGGTGGGCTATGTGGGGCGGGACGTGGAGTCCATCGTCCGCGACCTGATGGACGTGGCCATCAAGATGACCCGCGAGCAGGAGACGGTGAAGGTGCGCCATCGCGCCTACGAGGCGGCGGAGGAGCGCATCCTGGACATCCTGCTGCCCCCGGCCCGGGGCTATGATGCCAGCGAGGCGGAGAGCGGCACCCGGCAGAAGTTCCGCAAGAAGCTGCGCGAGGGGGACCTGGACGACAAGGAGATCGACGTGGAGGTGCAGGCCGCCCCCGTCGGCGTGGAGATCATGGCCCCCCCCGGGATGGAAGAGATGACCAACCAGCTGCAGGGGCTGTTTCAGAATCTCTCCGGCCACCGCACCAAACGCAAGCGCCTGCGGGTGAAGGAGGCGCTCAAGCAGCTGACCGACGAGGAGGCGGCCAAGCTGGTCAACGAGGAGGAGATCAAGGCCCGCGCCCTCACCGCCGTGGAGCAGAACGGCATCGTCTTCCTCGACGAGATGGACAAGATCACCGGCCGCTCGGAGTCCCGGGGCGGGCCCGATGTCTCCCGCGAAGGGGTGCAGCGCGACCTGCTGCCGCTGGTGGAGGGGAGCACGGTCTCCACCAAGCACGGCATGGTGCGCACCGACCACATCCTGTTCATCGCCTCGGGGGCCTTCCACCTCTCCAAGCCTTCGGACCTCATTCCCGAGCTGCAGGGGCGCCTGCCCATCCGGGTGGAGCTGGACGCCCTGGGGGTAGAGGAGTTCGTGCGCATCCTCACCGAGCCGAGCGCCTCCCTCACCGAGCAGTACCAGGCCCTGCTGGCCACCGAAGGGGTGACCATCGAGTTCGCCGAGGACGGCATCCGGCGGCTGGCCGAGATCGCCTGGCAGGTGAACGAACGAACCGAAAACATCGGTGCGCGGCGGCTGCACACGGTGATGGAGCGGCTGCTGGAGGCCATCTCCTTCGAGGCGCCGGACCGCAGCGGCCAGACCCTCACCATCGACGGCGCTTATGTGGATGCCCAGCTGAGCGGACTGGCCGGGGACGAAGACCTGAGCCGGTATATTCTGTAGCCCGGTTTTGGCGGAGCACGTGGGCACGCCGGACAGATCAGTCGGCGAACGCCGCTAGAGCAGCGGACAGATAATTTCGACTTCGGCCAACCTGTAGGGTGGATAAGCGCAGCGCATCCACCATGCGGCGCGAATTGGTGGATGCGCTGCGCTTATCCACCCTACCTGCCGCGCCCCACCGCCTGCATCGTCGACTTGCATGCGGCCTTCAGGCGCGGGGGTCCCGCTCCTACGGAATGGGGCGTGGGCTCGCGCGTTGAATTGGGAAGCGATCAGCACCACTTGTATCCTGTATCTTTTACTCAAGAACAGCGATACCCGAGGATAAAACAATGACCAAACCGGTACCGACGGAAATCACGCTCCACAAGCAGGCCCGCAAGCTGGCGATCGCCTTCAACGACGGCAAGCACTTTGAGCTGCCTTGCGAGTACCTGCGGGTCTTCTCCCCCTCCGCCGAAGTCCGCGGCCACGGCCCCGGCCAGGAGACGTTGCAGGTGGGCAAGGAGGACGTAAACATCGAGAAGATCGAGCAGGTGGGGACCTATGCCATCCAACCCAGCTTCGATGATGGCCACCATAGCGGCATTTACTCCTGGGAAACCCTTTACGACCTGGGGGTAAATTACGAAAAATACTGGCAGGATTACCTGAACCGGCTCGCCGCCTCCGGTTACACCCGCAAGGAACCGTCCCAGGCGGCCGAATAGCCCGGATGGGGGCCGGCGGAGCCGGCCCGTCGCGGGTCCCGCAATCGAAGGTGCGTGCCGTGCACCCCCAGAGGTAGAGATGACCGACGAGAAGACCACCCATTTCGGCTACAAGCAGGTGCCGGTGGAAGAGAAGGCGCGGAAAGTTGCGGACGTGTTTCACTCCGTGGCCGCCAAGTACGACCTCATGAACGACCTCATGTCGATGGGCATCCACCGCCTGTGGAAGCGCTTCACCATTGAGATGAGCGGCGTGCGCCGCGGTCAGCGGGTATTGGACATCGCCGGCGGCACCGGCGATCTGACCGCCCAGTTCGCCCGCATGGTCGGCCCCGAGGGGGAAGTGGTCCTGGCGGACATCAACAGCTCCATGTTGGGGGTCGGGCGGTCGCGGCTGGTGGATCGGGGCGTGGTGGGCAACGTGGAATACGTACAGGCCAATGCCGAGGCGCTGCCGTTTGAGGAGAACCACTTCGACTGCATCACCATCGCCTTCGGCCTGCGCAACGTCACCCACAAGGAGAAGGCCATCGCCTCCATGCACCGGGTGCTCAAGCCCGGCGGCCGGCTCCTGGTGTTGGAGTTCTCCAAGCCCCGGGTGCCCGGGCTCTCGCCCATCTACGATGCCTACTCCTTCAGCGTGCTGCCAGCCATGGGCAAGCTGGTGACGGGGGATGCCGAGAGCTACCGCTACCTGGCCGAGTCCATCCGCATGCATCCGGATCAGGAGACGCTGAAGGGAATGATGGAGGAGGCCGGCTTCGCCCGCTGCGACTACCACAACCTGACGGGGGGCATCGTTGCCTTGCACCGGGGCTTCAAACTGTAGGCAAGGGCGATGGACGGCCAGGTGCGGTACGCAGGATTCTGGCGCCGGGTCGGGGCGAGTCTGGTGGACACCCTGCTGCTGGTGATCGTCCTGGTACCGCTTGCGTTGCTGCTCCGGCTCCTGGGCGGCGCGCCGGGCGGCTTGGTCCCGCTGCTCTTGAACGACCTCCTGCCCATGGTGCTCATCATCTACTTCTGGGTCCGCTTCCGCGGCACCCCCGGCAAACGGCTGCTGGAGTGCCAGGTGGTCGATGCACGCACCCTCAAGAGCCTGACCGTCGGGCAGGGGGTGTTGCGTTACCTGGGCTACATTGCCTCCGCCCTGCCGCTGGGCCTCGGTTTTCTGTGGATCGTGTGGGACCCGCGCAAACAAGGCTTTCACGACAAGATTGCCGGCACGGTCGTACTGCACCGACCGGGGGGGTCCGTCTCCGACGAGGACTTTGGAAAGACGCTGCAACAACTGATGAAGGAGGCCTCGTGAGCCAGACATCCATGGTGCCGGTCGCCCTGCTGGCGACCCTTGAAACGGCAATCAATGGGGCCCTCGCCCTGGATCCTGCGACGCTGGAGCGGCTGACGGCGCTGCAAGGGCGGGTCATCGCCCTCGACATCAAGGGCACCGGAGTGCGGCTCATCTTTGCCCCCAGCGGAGAGGGATTGCGCCTGATGGGCCGCTTCGACGGGGAGCCGGACACCATTATCCGGGCGGCCCCCCTCTCGCTGTTGCGGCTGCAGCTCAGCCAGGGGCAGGAGGGGCTGTTTACCGGCGAGGTGGAGATCGAGGGCGATGTGGAGCTGGGACAGCGGTTCCAGCGGATCATCGACCGTATCGATCTGGACTGGGAGGAGCACCTCTCCCGCCTCACCGGCGATGTGCTCGCCCATCAGGTGGGCAACGGCGTGCGGGGGCTGATGGAGTGGACGCGCAATGCCGCGCACACCCTGGGACTCGATGTGGCGGAGTACCTGCAACACGAGCGCACACTGCTGCCGGCGCGGGCCGACGTGGAGGAGTTCCTCACCGCGGTGGATCAGGTGCGCACCGATGTGGACCGGCTCGAAGCCCGGGTCCGGCGCCTCGACGAGCGCGCCCGGGGCGAATGACGCCACCGCCGGCAGCGCCCGCGGTCGGGCGATAGAGCCGATGAATCGCCGTCCTGTCAGTCAAATCAGAAGCAGATAATAGAGCAGCGGGGGAACGAGAACGTGATCCGTCCAGGCCAGGCGTTGCGCCTGACGTACATCAGTTGGGTGCTGTTCAAGCACGGCTTCGACGAGATCATCCTCGCCACCCACCTGTTCCGCCCGGTGCGCTTCCTGCGCTACTTCATGTGGTGGGATCTGCTGCGCAAGCGCCACGTCCCCCGCGGGGTGCGGATCCGCCAGGCCCTGGAGGAGCTCGGCCCCATTTTCGTCAAGTTCGGTCAGATCCTCTCCACCCGGCGCGACCTCCTGCCGGAGGATGTGGCCGACGAACTCACCAAGCTGCAGGACCGGGTGCCCCCGTTCCCCGGCGAGCAGGCCCGTACCATCATCGAAAAGGCCTACCGCAAGCCCCTGAAGGCGGTGTTCTCCCGCTTTGACGAAACCCCGATGGCTTCGGCCTCCATCGCCCAGGTCCACGCCGCCACCCTGCTCTCCGGCGAAGAGGTGGTGGTGAAGGTGCTGCGTCCCAGCATCGAACCGGTGATCCGCCGGGACATCGGGCTGCTCTACATACTGGCCGACAAGATCGAGCGCTACTGGTCAGAAGGGCGGCGGCTGCGTCCCACGGAGGTGGTCGCCGAGTTCGAGCGCAACATCCTCGACGAGCTGGACCTGATGCGTGAGGCCGCCTCTGCCTCCCAGCTGCGCCGCAATTTCACCGGGTCGCCCATTCTCTACATTCCGGAAATCTACTGGCCCCACACCCGCCGCAATGTCATGGTCATGGAGCGGATCAGCGGCATCCCCATCGGCAAGATCGACGAGATCAGGGCGGCCGGCATCGACATGAAGCTGCTGGCCGAACGGGGCGTGGAGATCTTCTTCACCCAGGTCTTCGTCCACAACTTCTTCCACGCCGACATGCACCCGGGGAACATCTTCGTCTCCCCCGAGGGGCAGTACATCGCGGTGGACTTCGGCATCGTCGGCTACCTGAGCGCCGAGGACAAACGCTACCTGGCGGAGAACCTCATCGCCTTCTTCAAGCGCGACTACTTCCGGGTGGCGCAGCTCCACGTGGAGTCCGGCTGGGTGCCTCCGGACACCCGGGTGGACGACTTCGAGGCGGCCATCCGCACCGTGTGCGAGCCCATCTTCGAGCGGCCCCTGAGCGAGATCTCCTTCGGCCAGCTGCTGGTGCGGCTGTTCCAGACCGCCCGGCGCTTCAACATGGAGGTGCAGCCCCAGCTGGTGCTGCTGGAGAAGACACTCCTCAATATCGAGGGGTTGGGGCGCCAGCTCTATCCCGAGCTCGATCTTTGGCGGACCGCCAAACCCTTCCTGGAGAAGTGGATGCGCGAGCAGATGGGCGTCGGGGCGGTGGTCAACCGCCTCAAGGCCAACATTCCGCTGTGGGGCGAGAAGCTGCCCGAACTGCCGACGCTGGTGCACGATGTGCTGCACCAGGCCCGCAGCGGTCATCTCCAGGTGCGCAGCAGTGAAGAGCTGCTGGAGAAGCTGCGGCAGGACATTCGCCGCAACAATCAGCGGACCTTCTCGGCCATCATCGGCGGATCGCTCATCATCAGCGCCGCGCTGTTGCTGGGGTTGGACGGCTACGCCCCCCGCATGGTGGGAGGCGCCCCCCTGGCCACCTGGATGCTCGGCGCGCTTGGCGCGGTCATTCTTCTCCTCAGCTGGCCCACGGGAAAAGAGTAGATGCGAGGAGCCGGCGGTTTTCCCCATCGCCCTCCGTCCAAGCTCAGTCCGACTTCCCTGCGTGCTCCAAAGCGGTGCGCTCGGCAATGAACGCCTCGAGGATCCGCCCGCCGCGCTCGCCGGCGAGCTCCACGTAACGCTCGCGCACCGGTTCGCTGGCGCGGCGGAACACTGCGCGCTGCGCCGGGGCGAGGGTCACCATCTCGACATCGGCAGCCCCGCGGATCTTCTCCAGCCGCTCGCGGTTGTAGCGCTCCTGCACCTCGAATATGTAGTCATCCAGCTCCTCTTTCAGCTCGGCCAGCATGGCCCGCTCCTCCGGCGCCAGACCGGCTACGAACGCCGGATTGGCGATCACCGTGGCGACGAAGGGGAGGTGGCGAGGGAAGATCATGGTCGTCTGCACCTCATGGAAACTCATCTCCTCGATGGCAAAGACGGGGTTCACCTGCCCATCGATGAGGTTGAGCTGCAGCCCGCTGTAAACCTCCGAGTAGGGCATGGGCGTCGGACTGGCCCCGTAGGCCTTGTAGGCCTCCACGAGCAGCGGGGAGACCATGGTGCGCATCTTGAATCCCCGGAAATCCTCAGGGGTCCTGAGGGGGCGGTTGCCTGTCCACACCATCCAGCCTTCGGGGACCACACTCATCAGCGCCAGCCCCTTCTCCCTATAGGCCTCAGCCAAGGGGCCGTAGAGGGTCGGGCTGCTCTTCAGCATTCGGCGGTTGACCTCATCGTCGTCGGAGAAGAGGAAGTGGAGCGAGAAGAGTTGGGTCTCCGGAATGACCGCCCCCAAGTGGCCAGGGGAGGCAAAGGCAAATTGAATGGCGCCGCTGCGTACCTGTTCGGTAATTTGGGCCGAGGTGCCAAGGGTGCCGTACGGGTAGATGATCACCTGGATGCGGCCTTGGCTTAGCGCCTCCACCCGCGCCTTGAAGCGTTGGGCATAGGCGTCTTGGACACTGCCCTGGATCTCCTCCAGGGCGAACCGCCACTGGGTGGGTCCAGGGGTGTCGCTGCACGCGATCAACAGAAAGCTCAACAGGGTGGTAAACAGCAGGCGTCGAAACATCAATACCCTCCAGCATTGTCTTGTTCGCGGCGGCGGGCGCCTTAGCGCCCGCGGTGGGACAGCAAGCTGCCGCCGGGGACCGCACGGGGGTGGATTAAGGGGCTTACGGTAGCACAATGTGGGTCAGGGATCAGGGGTCGGGGTTTAGGGGGCAGGTTTGGTCAAGCGACGAAAACCCACTCATTGGCAACAGCCCCCAGGGTAAACGCATACTCACCCAAAAGCGACGTAAGTCCTTGAAAGCAGGTACGCTGTAAATACATCCCTGTACGCTCGACGGCCTGCTTTCAAGGACTTACGTCGCTCACAGCACGGCCGTGACGTTAGTATGCGTTCACCCTGCAACAGCCCCCTGATCCCTTGACCGTGAAATCGACTGCCCAACACGGTATCCTCTTGCCCCATGGCTGAATTCCCTCGCCACCCGGCGTGGGCCGCATTGAAGAGCCTCGACCGGGGCATTGAGCAGATGGAAAAGCTCGTCCTGGCCGGTTCGGTGCTGCTCATGG
Source organism: Gammaproteobacteria bacterium (assembly GCA_041690535.1). Lineage (GTDB taxonomy): Bacteria > Pseudomonadota > Gammaproteobacteria > Thiohalomonadales > Thiohalomonadaceae > JAWLHA01. Next base: position 22,895 of record JAWLHA010000010.1, read on the forward strand.
CCGGCGTGAACATCGCCAATGTGTTCGGGCGTAATTTCCTTGGACAGACCCTCGCCTCGGCCGAGGAGCTGAACCAGATCCTCATGGTCCTCATCACCTTCATGGGGATTGGCTATGGGGTGCGCCATGCCCGTCACATCCGCATGTCCGCCCTTCACGAGCAACTACCAGGGCCGTGGCGCAAGGGGCTGCACATGGTTATTTGCGCCGGGACGGCCCTGCTGCTGGCCGCGTTGGCCTACCATGCAACCCGCTACGTGGGCGAGGTGCGCACCCTCGGCAGTGTCACCCCGGCACTGCAGATCCCCCTCTATTTGATCTACCTCTGGGTGCCCGTGGGCCTCGGTCTGGGAGTACTTCAGTATGGATTGGCCCTGTTGGGTAACCTGATGGCCCCGGGAACCTATCTATCCCTGCACCGCACGGAAGGCTGCGAGCCACCCGAAGGGGGGGCGTAGTGGCCGCGGCCGGACTGCTGCTCGGAGTGATGGTGATTCTGTTGCTCCTGGGTTTTCCCATGATGGTGCCCCTGCTGGCGTCGACCTTGATCGTGCTGCTGGCCGGTTTCAGCTTCCTCGACCCCACTGTGCTCATCCAGCAGATGATTGGCGGCGTCCAGCCTGCAGTCCTGACCGCAGTGCCCATGTTCATCTTCGCTGCCGACATCATGACCCGTGGCCGCACCGCCGATCGGCTGCTGGATGTGGCCATGAGCTTCGTCGGCCACCTCCGCGGCGGGCTGCCCATTGCCGCGGCAGTGAGTTGCACCCTGTTCGGCTCGGTTTCAGGCTCCACCCAGGCCACGGTGGTGGCCATGGGCGGGCCCTTGCGGCCGAAACTGCTGCGGGCCGGCTACAGCGACAGCTTCAGCATCGCCTTGCTCATCAACGCCAGTGACATCGCCCTGCTGATCCCCCCCAGCATTGGCATGATTGTCTACGGCGTGGTCTCCGGCACCTCGGTGGGGGAGCTGTTCATCGCCGGCATTGGCCCCGGCCTGCTGATCCTGGGAATGTTTTCGTTTTACGCCTACTGGGTGGCCCGCCGGGAAGGGGTGGCCCCCGAGGTGCGCGCCAGCTTCGGTACGCGGATTGCCGCCCTGCGCAAGGCGGCCCTGCCCCTCCTCTTTCCGGTGGTCGTCATCGGCGGGATCTACAGCGGCCTGTTCAGCCCCACCGAAGCCGCAGCCATCTCCGTGCTGTACGCCTTGGTGTTGGAAGTGATCATCTTCCGTGCGGTACGCCTGCGGGAGGTCCCTGCACTGGCCCTCTCCACCGGGGTGATCACCGCGGTAGTCTTCATCCTGGTGGCGGCCGGCAACGCCTTCTCCTGGGTCATCTCCTTCGCCCGCATTCCCGAGCTGCTGTTGGGGGATCTGCTCGTGGCGGCTGCGGCCGATCCCACCCTGCTGCTGGCGGTCATAGCGGTGGCCTACTTCGTAGGCTGTATGTTCGTGGACCCCATTGTGGTGATCCTCATTCTGACTCCTATCCTCGCCCCGGCCATCGCTGGCTCGGGACTGGACCCAGTGCTGGTGGGCACTCTCGTGACACTGCAGGCGGCCATCGGCTCGGCCACTCCGCCCTTTGGCTGCGACATCTTCACTGCCATGGCGATCTTCCGTCGGCCCTATGGGCAGGTGATCCGCGGCACCCCGCCATTCATTATCATGCTCTTGGGGGCCACGGCCCTTGTGATCCTGTTCCCCTCCATCGCCTTGGGGCTGCGTGACCTGGCCTTCCGATAGTTGGCTTTCGGGCCGCGATGTGTACAATCGCGGGCGACAGAAGAGGGCAGGCGATGCGACTACTCCAGAATCTCTTTGACAACAACCGGCAGTGGGCAGACGAGATCAAGACCTCCGAGCCCGACTTCTTCCAAAAGCTGGCCCGCCAGCAGGCACCCGAGTACCTGTGGATCGGCTGCTCCGACAGCCGTGTGCCGGCCAACGAGATCGTCGGTCTGATGCCCGGCGAGCTCTTCGTCCACCGCAATGTCGCCAATGTAGTGATTCACACCGACCTCAACTGCCTGTCCGTGCTTCAGTATGCCGTGGACGTGCTGAGGGTGAAGCACATCATGGTGGTGGGCCACTACGGGTGCGGCGGCGTCCGGGCGGCCATGCAGAACCGTGATCTTGGGCTCATCGACAACTGGTTACGCAGCATCAAGGATGTGTACAACAAGCATTACGACAGGGTGTCGGCCATCGAGGACAGCCGCAAACGTCTCGATCTGATGTGCGAGCTCAACGTCATCGAACAGGTCGCGAACGTCTGCCATACCACGGTGGTCCAGAATGCCTGGCGTCGCGGCCACACGCTCGCGGTGCACGGATGGATCTACGGCATCGAGGATGGGATTCTGCGGGACATGGGAGTGACCGTGAGCGGCGATGACCAAGTGCCGCCCATGTACCGGTATGAAGAGTAGGGGCGAGAGGCGAGGGAGGAGGTACGAGGAGGATCGCGGCGTCTTCCCTTGAGCATGGCCCTGCAGGTCAGGCTGCAACATGCCAGGCAGCCGCCGACCGGCCCGGAAGTCGGGCGTAACAATGCCTCCGCACCACGCCGATGGGTTTCGCTGCGCTCGGCCCCGCCTATCCCAGGGATCTGACCAGCCCAGTCTCCACCTGATCCCGCTTTGCCCGGCCCACCAGCAGTTCGATGAGCCTGAGGGCAAAGTCCATGGCGGTCCCCGGGCCCCTGGAGGTCACCACCGTGCCGTCCTGAACCACCGCGTCCGTGACATAGGTGGTGGTGGGCAGATCCATCTGGTCCACGAACCCGGGATAGCTGGTGGCGCGCCTGCCATCGAGCAGCCCGGCGTTGGCGAGCACCTTGGGGGCGGCGCAGATGGCGGCGGTGAACTTGCCACTGCCGGCCATGTTGCGCAGGAGCCGCAGCACCCGAGGATCCTTGTCGAGGTTATCCGCCCCTGCGGCTCCCCCCGGCAGCACGACCATATCGAACTCACGGGCCAGTGCCTCATCCAGGGTCATGTCGGGCACCAGGACCACGCCCCGCGAACCCCTCACCGGTCCCGGTTCCAACCCGGCACTGATCACGCTGATGCCTGCGCGGACCAGGAGATCGATGACGGTCACCGCCTCCAGCTCTTCGAAGCCGGGCGCGAGGGGGACAACTACATCAGGCATGACTCTGGACTCCTCTCGAGAGTTGGTGTGAACCGGCCCTGCGGCTATGCAGCCCGCGGGCATTCCGAAACCCGGTGGGGCTGCCGCCCCTTCGGGAAACGCGGACTCATTCCGCTGTCGTCGCTCCCGCCCCCGTCAGGCATTGGAGGGCAGGCCGCTACGGGAACCCAGACGATCAAAGGCACTGGATGCCCGCCCCCCGACTGAAGCTCTCGAGGGCAGGCTTCGCGGGCATGACGGATTAATCAGCGGTTCCTTGGGGGGGCGGATCAGATGAGCACAGCGCGGCCCCAACGCAACCGGACCCCCGAAGGGGCCCGGAGTGGCAGCATTTACCGCGCAGCCCGTGACTGGAGGATGTGCAGCCCCTTCAGAAGCGTCAGGGCCTCGTGCAGGGCGTAGTCGCTGGCGGCCAGCGATTCGCTCTTCGCCTCTTTCTTGCCGCTGTTCTGCGTGGCGTCCTTCGCCCCCTCGCCGTTGCCGTTCATCAGATGGCGACTCAGGTCCGCCTCCTTGATGAGGTCCACACCGCTCTCCTCGGCCTTGGCCAGCGTGAGAGTCTCCAATGCGATGTCCGGCTCGATGCCCTCGGCCTGGATGGAGCGGCCGGAGGGGGTGAAGTACCGGGCCGTCGTCAACTTCACGGCGGTGTTGTTACTCATGGGGAAGATGGTCTGCACCGAACCCTTGCCGAAGGAGCGGTTGCCCATGATGATGGCCCGCCCGTGATCCTGGAGGGCGCCGGCCACGATCTCCGAAGCCGAGGCAGAACCGCCATTGATGAGCACGATCATCGGGGCGCGCTTCAGGATGTCCTCCGGCGTGGCGGTAAAGCGCAGTTTTGCATCGCTGGCCCGCCCCTCGGTGTAGACGATGAGCCCGTCCTCGAGGAACGCATCGGACACGGCCACCGCCGCCCCGAGCACCCCACCGGGGTTGTTGCGCAGATCGAGCACCAGCCCCCGGATCTGACCATCGCTGGCCTTCTTCAGCTCGGAAACGGCCTTGATCAGGTCCTCGCCGGTGTGGGTCTGGAAGTTGGAAATGCGGACATACCCATAACCGGGTTCCAGCATCCGCGACTTGACGCTCCGCACCTTGATCACGTCACGGGTGAGCGTGAGCTTCAGCGGCTTCTGCGTCCCCTCGCGAACGATGGTGAGGATAATGTCGGTGCCCGGCTTGCCACGCATCAGCTTCACCGCGTCCCCAAGCGCCATGCCCTTCACCGGCGTCTCGTCCAGGCGGATGATGAGGTCCCCCGCCTGCACCCCCGCGCGCTGGGCGGGCGTATCATCGATGGGAGCGACCACCTTCACGAAGCCGTCTTCCATGCTCACCTCGATCCCCAAGCCGCCGAACTCCCCGGTGGTGCCCACCTGAAGCTCCTTGAAATCGTCCTGGTTGAGGTAAGCCGAGTGGGGATCCAGGCCCGTCAACATCCCCCGGATGGCATTGTCCAGGAGCTGCTTGTCCTCGATGTTCTCGACGTAATCGGCCTTGACCTTGCCGAAGACCTCGCTGAAGGTCCTCAGCTCGTCCAGTGGCAAAACGCTTTTCGAATCGGGGCTGCGTTCGGCCAACACACTGCCCCCCACGCTCAGAGATGCGCCAAGCACGGTGCCCAGCGCCAAAACCAGCAGATGTCGTGTGGAAACACTCATGACAGCTCCCGAACTCAATCCCATTCAGTCGGCCCACAGTGCCTCGGCGCTGCGAACCCCGTCAACATGTTAGATATTACTGCATTGCACTCGGGTTTCCATCTTGGACAGTGGAACCCTACCTTCTGCACCAGCGTGCAGGATTCGCCGGCTTGCCGTCGTGACGGATTTCAAAATACAGGGCGCTGCGCTCCTGCCCCCCGGTATCCCCCACCCTGGCAACCACCTCCCCAGGGGCCACCCAGTCACCCAACTCCTTGAATAGCGTCTGGTTATGGCCATACAGACTCATGTAACCATCCCCATGGTCGAGGATCAACAGCAACCCGTAGCCACGCAACCAGTCGGCAAACGCCACCCGGCCGTGGGAGACGGCTCGCACATCGCTTCCCCCCGCGGCCCCGATGAGCACACCCTGCCAGCGGATATCCCCCACATTGCGGGGTTCGCCGAAACCGGCCAGAAGGGGACCGTGTGCCGGCCACGGCAGTGCCCCCCGCAGCTGGGCAAAGGGCTTTTGGCCTTGGGGGTGTTCCGGAATGTCCTGCAGCGCCGCCGCCAGCGCCTCAACCAGTTCGGCCAGCGCCCTTTCGTCGGTCAGCATCTGCTTAAGGCGCTGATCCTTACCCGCGATCTCCTTTTTCAGACGAGCCAGCAGGTTGGATCGTTCCCGCCGGCTTGCCTCCAGCTGTTCCTTCTCGGACGCTTGACGGTCCCGGGCGAAACGCAACTGCTCGGTCTCGACGTCGATGCTCTGCTGCAACCGCTCCAGCTCCCGCAGCGTCTCCAGTATGGCGGTGATGCGCTCCGAACGGGTGCGATTGAGGTAATCGTAATAGGTCAGAACCCGGCCGACCGCCGCCGGGTCCTCCTGATTGAGCATGATCTTCAAGTATTCCTGCCTTCCCATGGCATACGCCGCCTTGACCTGCCCGGCCAGGTGCCGCCGCTCCGCGGCGGCCTGCCCGGAGAGGCGCTGCTGCCGCCCCTGCAACTCATCCAGGCTACGCAACTGGGCGTCGATCTTTCGATCCAGCTCCGCCAGGCTGGCGGCCAGACGGCCGATGTGCTCTTCCGCAGCACGAAGCTCCGTGAGCAGTGAATCGTACTTGCCGCGCGTCCGCTGCAGGTCCCCCTTGAGGCGGCTGATCTGGCCCCGCAGCTCCTTCAACCGCGCCTCCTTGGCCTTCTGCTCGCTATCGCCCTGTGCCCACCCGGGACCGGCGGCGCCAGCGAGGAGGAGAAGGGCTGCGATCGCGCCCTTCCATCCGCTCCGGGGTAGACGGCTCATGAGCGGCCGGCCCCGACGGCTTACTCTTCCTCGTCCTCTTCCGAGGAGACGATGAGCGAGTGGCCCGACATTTCCGTTGGCTTTTGCAGTCCCAACAACTCCAGCATGGTCGGGGCAATGTCCGCCAGCGCCCCGTTGGGGGCGAGGCGCCCCTCCCTCGAACCGAGATAGATCAGGGGTACGAGGTTGGTAGTGTGGGCCGTGTGGGGCTGGCCGGTGTCCTCGCCGAGCATCTGCTCCGCATTGCCGTGGTCCGCAGTAATGAGCAGCTCGCCGCCCGCCCTGACCATGGCCTCGACCACGCGCCCCACACAACTGTCCAGGCACTCGATGGCCTTGACGGTCGCCTCCAGGTTGCCCGTGTGGCCGACCATGTCGGGATTGGCGTAGTTGCAGACGATCAGGTCATAGCGATCGCTCTCGATGGCCTCGACCAGCTTGTCGGTGAGCAGGGGCGCGTTCATCTCCGGCTGCTGGTCATAGGTGGCGACGTTGGGGGAGGGGACCAGGACGCGGTCCTCCCACTCGAAGGGCTCTTCCCGCCCGCCATTGAAGAAGAAGGTGACGTGGGCGTATTTCTCCGTCTCGGCAATGCGCAATTGGCGCATCCCCAGCGTGGCGACGTATTCTCCCAGCACATTGCGCATGCGCTCGGGCGGGAAGGCCACCGGCACGTCGAAATCGGCGCTGTATTCGGTGAGGCTGACAAAGCGGCCGAGCGCGGGCTTGACCTGGCGCTCGAAACAGTCGAAATCGGCCTCCACGAAGGGGCGGGTGATTTGCCGCGCACGGTCGGAGCGGTAGTTCATGAAGATGACCACGTCGCCATCGGCCACGCAGCCGGGCCGGGCACCTGCGGGCAGAATTCGGGTCGGTTTCACGAACTCGTCGGTTTCGCCACGCTCGTACGCCAACTCCAGGGCGGATAGGGCGTCGGGGGCTTCGTAGTCCGCCTTGCAACCGGTAATCAGGTCGTAGGCCGCCTGGATGCGGGGCCAGCGGTGGTCCCGGTCCATGGCATAGTAGCGCCCCACGATGGAGGCGATCCGACCGCCTCCCAGCTCCTCGAACTTGGCCTCCATGAGGCGCAGGGACGCCGCAGCGCTCTTCGGGGGAGTATCGCGGCCGTCCAGGAAGGCGTGCAGATAGACATGACGGGCGCCCCGCTTGAGCGCAAGCTCCACCATGGCGTGGATGTGCTCTTCATGACTGTGGACGCCACCCGGGGAGAGCAGGCCGAGGATGTGCACCGCCTTGTCGTTGGCGATAGCCTCATCCACCGCATCGGTGAGGGTGGCGTTGGTGAAGAACGAACCCGTCTTGATCGCCCGCGAAACACGGGTGTACTCCTGATAGACCACTCTCCCGGCGCCCAGATTGAGGTGGCCCACCTCGGAGTTGCCCATCTGGCCACCGGGCAGCCCAACCTCGGCGCCCGATGCCCGAATCAGCGTGTGTGGGCGCTCACTCCAGAGCCGATCCCACACCGGCGTTCTCGCACTGTGAATGGCGTTGTGCGAGGTGTTCTCGGAATAACCCCAGCCGTCGAGGACAACCAGAGCCACAGGTCGATGCTGCGAACTAGAGGTCATGGGAAAGGGAAACCGTTCTTGAGTGCGTTGATTCGGTTTAGACAAGGTCTAACGGCTCTAGTTTACCACGGTAAGCCCGGGTCGGGATAAGCGAGAGCGGGTGGGGTGGCGATTATCACTGTGGCAGCGATAAGCTTCTTCTAAAATGTTCGAATATTGTATATTGTTTTTGTTGGAGTTGGCAGCACCGCCTACTATAAAGAGGAAGGAGTCGGGTATAAATACATGTGGCGGGGGCCACGTCTACGGGGTGTACGGTATGTCAGAATTAGCAAATGAACTCAGCCTGATGACCAGGGACGAAGACATCGAGAGGGCGTCCCGTTCACTGAAAGCGATGTCCCATCCGCTCCGGCTGAAGATTTTATGCACATTGGGGGCCCAGGAGATCAGTGTTCAGGATATCGTGGAGCGTGTCGGCACGTCTCAGAGCAACATATCCCAGCACTTGGCGATCCTGCGCGACAAAGGCATCCTCTCGGCACGAAAGGATGCCAACCGGGTCTATTACAAGGTCGTCGATTCACGGACCCTGCGTCTGATCGGCATGATGCGCGATGTATTCTGCAGCATGGTCTGACGGATTCGCCCCGCCCCAGGATCTCCCCTGAGGAGAACATTTCGGAACTCTCCCGAGTCAACCAGTGGTGTGGTATTCCCAACGAGGAGGAAGTGAAAATGACAGTGGAGCGCGTGGTGCGCATTGTGGCGGGGACCTTTATCATGCTGTCGCTGGCGCTTGGCGTCGAAGGCAGTCCCATTTTCCACAATGCCAACTGGCTGTGGTTTACCGCATTTGTCGGGTTTAACCTGTTTCAGAGTGGTTTCACCCGCTTTTGCCCCATGGATACCTTTCTCAAGAAGCTGGGCCTGCCCACCGGCGGCGTCAGCTGAGACGAGCAGGACAATACGGAGGGGCGCTCTGGCGCCCCTCCGCTTCCCTTTAACCTCCAGCCGCCCATCGCGGCTTTCAGTCGTTCATAGGTCATGCAAAAGCTCTTCGAATTCGTGGTCAACCACTGGGACCTCTTCCTGGCGCTCGCCATCATCCTGGCAATGATGTTTGGCGGGGGGCTCTCCCGCAGGCTCAAGGGTTACAAGGAGGTCGAAACCCTCGACGCCGTGCAGCTCATCAACCACCAGGATGCACTGCTGGTGGATGTCAGGGAAGACAGCGAGTATCGGGAGGGGCATGTCTCCGGTTCCCTGCACATTCCCCTGGGCTCGCTCGATCGGCGCGCCGATGAGCTTGCAAAGCATCGGGATAAGCCCATTATAGTGGGCTGTCGCAGCGGACACCGTTCGGCACGTGGATGCGCCATCCTGCGCAAACATGGGTTCGAAAACGTGTACAACCTCAAGGGCGGCATGATGGCATGGCAGAATGCCGGCATGCCGCTGAGCAAACCTGGCAAGAGCAAGAAGCGCAAGGCCGCCTGACGGCGGCCGATTCGGCGCAGGAGAGAGAAAATGCCTCAGGTCGTCATGTATACCACTGGGATGTGCCCCTACTGCATTCGCGCCCGCAATCTTCTCGAGAAGAAGGGTATCGCCTATCAGGAGCATCGGGTCGATCTGGATCCGCAACTCCGCCCCGAAATGGAGCAGCGCAGCGGCCGCACCTCGGTGCCGCAGATTTTCATCGGTGACTTCCACGTGGGCGGGTTCGACGACATGGCCGAGCTGGACGTGGAAGGCCGACTGGACGAGCTTCTCGGCCTCGCCTGAGGACAGCCATGGCCGAGACCTGCCACGTCGTCTGTCCCCACTGCGACAGCATCAATCGCGTTCCCGCGGAGCGGCTCGGCGCGGGCGGCAACTGCGGCCGATGCCACAAGCCCCTGTTCGATGGCCATCCGGTCACGCTCACCCAGGCCAATTTCGCAACCCACCTCACGCGCAGTGATCTTCCCGTGGTGGTGGATTTCTGGGCCCCTTGGTGCGGCCCCTGCAAAATGATGGCACCTGCATTCGAGCGGGCCGCGGCGGAGCTGGAACCGCAGGTGCGCCTGGCCAAGGTGAACACCGAGCAGGAGCCGGGACTTGCCGCCCAGTACGCCATCCGCAGCATCCCCACCGTGGCGCTGTTCCGCGGAGGCCGCGAAGTGGACCGCGTTGCCGGGGCCATGGATCTTCGCCGGCTGCTGGCCTGGATCCGCCAATCACTCTGAACGCCCAGCCTCACCGCAGGGTGAGGCCGGGCAAACCCAATGGAATTCGCCCAATGTCAGAAGAACAACAGAACAAGACCCCCGAGGCATCCCAGCAGTTCGCCATTCAGCGGATCTACACCAAGGACATCTCCTTCGAGGCACCCAACTCCCCCCACATGTTCACGGTCAAGTGGGAGCCCCAGGTCAACATCGATCTGAATACCGCCATCGCCACCCTCGCCGAGGGCGTCCACGAGGTGACCCTGGCGGTCACGGTGACCGCCAAGGTAGGCGAGAAGACCGCCTTCCTGGTGGAGGTGAAGCAGGCCGGTATCTTCACCATCGCCGGCTTCCCTGAGGAGCAGATGGGGCACATGCTGCACAGCTTCTGCCCGAACATCCTGTTCCCCTACGCGCGCGAGACGGTGGCGACCCTGGTCACCAAAGGCACCTTCCCGCAGCTCGATCTGGCCCCCATCAACTTCGATGCCCTGTACGCGCAGCACCTCCAGCGGCAGCAGGCACAGGACCAGGCGGCCGCGGAGGCCGGGAAGACCCACTGAGCTGAACCGCCGGGGAAGAGATGGCCGCTGATCGGATCGCCGTACTCGGCGCCGGCTCCTGGGGGACGGCGCTGGCCATGCAGCTGGCCCGCAACGGCCATCCCACGCTGCTGTGGGGGAGGGACCGCGCACAGATGGCCGCCATGGCCGGTGAGCGCTGCAACCGGCGTTACCTGCCGGGGATCGCTTTCCCCGAGCTGTTGAGCCTCACCTCGGAGCTGGGCGAGGCGCTGGAGGGGACGGAGCAGATCTTGATTTCCGTCCCGAGTCACGCCTTTCGCAGGACCCTGGAGGCGGTTGCCCCCCTTCTCAAGCCGGGTGCCCTCGTCGGCTGGGCCACCAAGGGGCTGGAGGGGGGCAGCCACAAGCTCCTTCACGCAGTGTTCGATGAGGTGCTCGGCGCCGCCCACGGCTCGGCCGTGATTTCGGGGCCGACCTTCGCGCGGGAGGTGGCCAGCGGTCTGCCCACCGCCGTGACCGTCGCCTCGAGCGATGCGGCGGTGGGGGCCCGGTTCGCGGCACTCCTTCACTGCACCACCTTTCGCGCCTACACCAGCGAGGATGTGACCGGGGTCGAGCTCGGGGGCGCCATGAAAAATGTCCTGGCCATCGCCGCCGGTATTGCCGATGGGCTGGGCTTCGGGGCGAACACCCGGGCCGCCCTCATCACCCGGGGGTTGGCCGAACTCATGCGCCTGGGGGTCGCCATCGGCGGCCAGCAGGAGACCTTCATGGGGTTGACCGGGCTGGGGGACCTGGTGCTGACGTGCACCGACGATCAATCCCGTAACCGCCGCGCAGGGCTCGCTTTGGCGCGGGGCCTCAGCGTCGAGGCGGCGCTGGGGGAGATCGGCCAGGCAGTGGAGGGGGTGGGAACGGCCCCCGAGATCCTCGGCCTGGCGCGGGATCACGGCGTGGAGATGCCCATCACCGAGCAGGTCTGTCAGGTCCTCTACGAGGGGTTGGCCCCCCAGGCGGCCGTGGAGGCACTGCTCAGCCGGGAGCAGAAGGCGGAGAGGGCTTAGCCCCTCGGCACATCCTGCCCCGCGCCCTCAAACCCCATCTGCCGCCAGGCTTCATAGACGATCACCGCCACGGCATTGGAGAGGTTCAAACTGCGGTTGCCGGGACACATGGGAATGCGCAACCGTCTATCATCGGGTAAGGACTCCAGCAAGGCCTGCGGCAGCCCCCGGGTTTCCGGGCCGAACAACAAGGCATCGCCGCGGGCATAACGGACATCGGAGTAGGTACGTCCGCCCCGGGTACTGCAGGCAAACAGACGCTCGGGCTGAACGGCTTCGAGAAACCCGCCGAAGTCCTCGTAGCTCTTCACCTTCGCATACTCGTGGTAATCCAGCCCGGCCCGGCGGAGGCGACGGTCGTCGAGCACGAAGCCCAATGGCCCGATAAGGTGCAGCTGGGCGCCGGTGTTGGCGCAGAGGCGGATGATGTTGCCGGTGTTCGGGGGGATCTCCGGCTGATAGAGCACCACGTGGAACATTGAAGTAAGTCAGGCCGTCTTAGTCTAAGAACCGGGCGCACCGGTTCCCTTTATCTTGTCCGTTGCATCTTGTATCTTCCCGCCTTCACCGTGACTCAGGCAGGCACCGGCAATGACCCCCGAAGACCTTGAAATGCTACGCGTCGACTTCTGCGGCATGCGCTTCGATTCGCCCATCGTACTTCTCTCGGGGTGCGTCGGGTTCGGCGAAGAGTATACGCGGGTGCAGGGGTTTTCAAACCGCCACGTGGGGGCGGTGTGCCTGAAGGGCACCACGCTGGAGCCGCGCCTCGGCAACCAGCCCCACCGGGTCTACGAGACGCCCATGGGCATGCTCAACGCCATCGGTCTGCAGAATCCGGGCGCCCGCTACGTGGTGGAGAAGATCCTTCCCCAGCTGGACTTCGGCGAGACCCGCTTCATCGCCAACGTCTCCGGCTCCAGCGTGGAGGAGTATGCGGAGGTGGCGAAGATTTTCGACGACTCGCCGGTGGACGCCATCGAGATCAACATCTCCTGCCCCAACGTCAAGGAGGGGGGCGTGGCCTTCGGCAACGACCCCGCCATGTCGGCCCGGGTGGTGGAGGCGGTGCGAAAGGCCACCCACAAGCCGCTCATCACCAAGCTCTCGCCCAACCAGACCGACATCGCCGCCAATGCGCGGGGCTGCATCGAGGCGGGCACCGATGCCTTCGCCGTGATCAATACCCTGATGGGCATGGCGGTGGACATCGAGCAGCGCACCCCCATCCTCGGCAACAACCAGGGCGGCCTCTCCGGCCCGGCCATCAAGCCCATCGCGCTGTTAAAGGTGCATCAGGTCTATCAGGTCGCCCGCCATCACGACATCCCCATCATTGGCCAGGGGGGCATCGCCAGCGCCGAAGACGCCCTGGAGTTCCTCATCGCCGGGGCGAGCGCCGTGGGGGTGGGCACCGCCCTGTTCTACGATCCCCTCATCTGCCCCACCATCAACCAGGGCATCGTCGATTACCTCAAGCGCCACGGCCTCGCCGAGGTCGCCCAGCTCACCGGCACCCTGCGCCTCAACGAGGCCAAACCCGGCTGCGGCTGTCGGTAGGAAAAAAGGGGTCGGAGTCGTTTTTGTCCAAGAAGAGCAGCATTGGCGACAATTCGTGCACAAAAACGACTCCGACCCCTTTTTTCTCGCGCCGCCCATAGTCTTCAGTTTGCGGGGGTTTTCTGTCATCTTAGGCAGTCCGTTCAGAGAGGAATAGGCTCGGGCACCGGACATGATCCCCCGGAAGAAAATCCGTATCGGTGACCTGCTCGTCGAGCACAAAGTCATCTCCGAAGGTCAGCTCCACGCCGCCTTGGCGGAACAGAAAAAAAGTGGCCGCAAACTGGGGCGCACCCTCATCGAGCAAGGCTTCATCTCCGAAGATCAATTGCTGGAGTTCCTCTCCCGGCAGCTACAGCTCCCCTTCATCGACCTGAAACACTACCGTTACAAACCCGAGACCGTGCGGCTCGTCCCCGAGACCATGGCCCGCCGCTACCGCGCCATCGCCCTCGATGCCAGCCGGGATCCCATCCTCGTGGGGATGGCCGACCCCACCGATATCTTCGGCTTCGATGAACTCTCGCGGGTGCTGAAGCGCCCCATCCGCCAGGCAGTGGTGCGAGAGTCGGACCTGCTGCGCACCATCGACCTGGTCTACCGCAAGACCGACGAAATCACCAGCCTGGCGGAGGAGCTCAGCGAGGAGCTCTCCGACACCGACTTCGACCTGGCGGAACTCAGCCAGACCGACGACGTGAGCGAGGCGCCGGTGGTGCGGCTGCTTCAATCCATCTTCGAGGACGCGGTACAGGTGGGGGCCTCCGACATCCACATCGAGCCCGATGAGAGCGTGCTGCGCATCCGCCAGCGCATCGACGGGGTGCTGCAGGAGCAGGTGATGAAGGAGAAGCGCATCGCCGGCGCCCTGGTCACCCGCCTCAAGCTGATGTCGGGGCTGAACATCTCCGAAAAGCGCCTGCCCCAGGATGGGCGCTTCAACATCCGCGTGAAAGAGCGCAGCATCGACGTGCGTCTCTCCACCATGCCCATTCAGTACGGCGAATCGGTGGTTATGCGCCTGCTGGACCAGTCCGGGGGCATTCTCGACCTGGAGGCGGTGGGGATGCCCGAGGTGATCCTGCGGCGCTTCCGCCGCAACATCCACAAGCCCCACGGACTGGTGCTGGTCACCGGCCCCACCGGCAGCGGCAAGAGCACCACCCTCTATGCGGCGCTTAGCGAGCTCAACGCGCCGGAGAAGAAGATCATCACGGTGGAGGACCCGGTGGAGTACCGGCTGCCCCGTATCAGTCAGGTGCAGGTCAACCCCCGCATCGGCCTCACCTTCGCCTCGGTGCTTCGTTCGGCCCTGCGCCAGGACCCCGACATCGTGCTGGTGGGGGAGATGCGGGACCAGGAGACCGCGGAGATTGGCCTGCGCGCCGCCCTCACCGGCCACCTGGTGCTCTCCACCCTGCACACCAACGATGCGGTGAGCACCGCCATTCGTCTGGTGGACATGGGGATCCCCGGCTACTTGGTGGCTACCGCCCTGGAGGGGGTGGTGGCCCAGCGCCTGGTGCGGCGGATCTGCGACAGCTGCACCACCGACTATCAACCCAACACCCATGAGGCCATCTGGCTGAAGAACTTCGTGGGCGAGGACGCAGGAACCGTCGCCCTCAAGCAAGGCATGGGCTGCCCCCACTGCAACAACACCGGCTATCGGGGGCGGATCGGCGTGTTCGAACTGCTGGAGATCGACGACCGGATGGCCGACGCCCTGCGCCGCGACGACACCAGTGCCTTCGCCCATGCGGTCCGCTCCAGCGGTCACTTCCGCAGCCTGGCCCACCACGCCCTCGAGCTGGCCGGGCGCGGGATCACCACCTTGGAAGAGGTGATGCGGGTGGCCAGCGACGATGACCTCTCGGCACCGGTGCCGGCGGCCGAACCCGAAGACCTCGATTTCGACTTGCAGGCAAGCTCCTGATGCCGAGGTTCCGTTACAAGGCGCGGAGTTCCCGGGGCGACGCCCTCACCGGGGAGATTGAGGCGCCTTCGGCCGAAGCGGTGGCGGGGCAGCTACTCAGCGGGGGAGTCACCCCCGTGGATATCGTGGAGGTCTCGCCCAGCCGAGACGTCTGGACCGACTTCAAAAAAATTCTCGGGGCGGACAGGCCTGGACTGGACGATCTCATCCTCTTGTGCCGCCAGCTGCATGCCCTCACCCGGGCCGGCGTACCCATCACCCGAGGAATTGCCGGTTTGAGTGAAACGACCCGCAATGTAGTGCTCCGGGAGGTGCTGGAGAAGATCCAGGCCGAGCTCGAGGCGGGCCGCGAGCTGTCCTACGCCATGGGCCAGTATCCAACCGTCTTCACGCCATTGATGATCAGCATGGTGAGGGTGGGGGAAAACACGGGCCGGCTCGATGAGGCCTTCGGACAACTCGCCCAGTACCTGGAGCTGGACCGCGATACCCGCGATCGGGTGAAGCAGGCGCTTCGCTATCCTAGCTTCGTGCTGGCGGCCATTTCGGCGGCGATCGTGGTCGTCAACATCTGGGTGATCCCGCGGTTTGCCGCCGTCTTCAAGAGCATGCATGTCGAGCTGCCCTGGCAGACCCAGCTGCTGATCGGCATCTCCGAGTTCATGCAGACCAACTGGCAGTATCTACTCGGGGCGGGGGTGATCGGGTTCATCGCGGCCCGCCAGTATGTGCGCAGCCCCGACGGAAAGTACCGCTGGGACAAGTTCAAGCTGCGCATCCCAGTGACCGGCAGCCTCGTGCTGCGGGCCACGCTGTCGCGCTTTGCCCGGGCATTCGCCATGGCCACCCGGGCGGGTGTGCCGCTGATTCAAACCCTGACCACCGTCGCCCGCGCCGTGGACAACGACTACGTCGGCGAGCGCGTCCTCTCCATGCGCAATGCCATTGAACGGGGCGAGACCCTCACCCGCACTGCTGTGGCCACCGGGCTGTTCACACCCTTGGTGATCCAGATGCTCTCCGTGGGAGAGGAAACCGGGGGGGTGGAAACCATGATGGCGGAGGTGGCCGACTTCTATGACCGGCAGGTGGAATACGACCTCAAGAACCTCAGCGGTGCCCTCGAGCCGATTCTGATCGTGGCGGTCGGTGTGCTGGTGTTGATCCTCGCCCTGGGTATCTTCCTTCCGATGTGGGACCTCGGCCAGGCCGCCATCGGCCGCCCCGGATGAGGCTCCTTCACGAGCTGAGGCAGCGGAGGCTGGCCCAACTGGGGATCACCACCGGGCTCGTTGCCATCTTGGTGGGGCTGGTGATGGAGCGGCTGTGGAGCTATCAAGCCACGGCGGAACGCTATGCGGTGACCTATACGGTAGCCGCTCTGCGCCAGGCGGTGGGACTCCAGCTGGCCGAGGTGGTCACCGGCAAGGGATTGGCGGCTTTGGCACAGCTCGATGGCGCCAACCCCATGGCGCTGCTGGATAAGCCGTTGCCCAACTACCTGGGGGAATTGACGGCTAGCTCACCCGAGACCATTCCCAGTTACCATTGGTACTTTGACTCGGACAGCCGAATGCTCGTGTACCGGGTGCACAACACCGAAGCCTTTCATAACGGACTAGGCCCCCCGGCCAGGATTCGCCTGAAAGTGCGGCTCACCTACCGGGACGGGAACGAGAACGGACGGTTCGACCCTCCCTCGGACACCTTCCAGGGGCTGGACCTTGTCCCGGTCGAGCCGTACCACTGGATCACTGCTGAGGAGAAGAGAGAGCGATGACCCTGCTCCTGTGGAGCACCTTCATGCTCGTCACACTAGTCAGCGCCGGCTTGGTGATTGCCCCCGGCCTGACGCTAAGACTGGCCAACAGCCGTCTGCCGACCAAGCTGTTCGCCTCGCGGCCCATTGTCAGCACCGAACGCTTCTTCTACCGCCATCACCGTGCATTCGGTGCGTTTCTCATGCTGGGCAGTCTGTACACACTCTACCGGCTCAGCTTCTCGGCCAACCCGAGCCAGATGGCGGCCCTGCTGTTCGGTGATGCTCCATCGCCGCTCCTGCTGGGGCTGGCCGAAGGGGGCATTCACTTTCTCTGGCTGAGCAACGCCTTCATCCCGACGTTCGGATTGATCGTCTTTGCCCGCCCAAGCCTGCTTAAGGAGCTGGAGCAGTGGGCAAACCGGCGGGTTGGCGATCGCTTCAACCTCATCACCAACGTAAGGCACCAGGTTCGCACCCTAGCTCAACGCCATCCCCGAACGCTGGGGGTGCTGCTGCTTTTGGCGGGCATGTACCTGTGGTCGATGGCGGGGTTCTACCTCAGCGCCGGCTACTGATTGGCCTCTCGCCCCGGCCTTGTCCCGCCCCCTCCGACATGTTATAGAGTCGTCTGGGTACGCGCGCTCGGCTGCGGCCTTGCCCGCGCCCCAATATTCCTGGGCTGCGGCCCGACTAATCGGGGGAAATTTTCATGAAGAGACAAGAATCGGGTTTTACCCTTATCGAGCTGGTGATGGTGATCGTGATCCTGGGCATCCTGGCCGCCACCGTGCTGCCGAAGTTCAGCGCCATGCAGGACGGCGCCAGCACCGCCGTTGTCGATGGCACGAAGGCCTCACTTAAGGGCGCAGCAGCGGCCGCTTACGCCAATCGGTTGGCCAAAGGACAGAGCGGTAAGCCCAGCCTGTCCGACATCACCGCCATGGTGGCGGTTGAAGGTGTGACAATTGGCGGAAGCTGCGGTGCTGTCTCTATCACTCCTGCCGGTGGCAGTGCCGATACTTCGCTCAACCTCTCGGAGTGGTGTCAGTAACTGCTACTGTGTGCGCCGGGGGTTCACTCCCCCGGCGCTCGCCTGACCGCCACTCCCGCCTCGTTCAGCATCCTCACCCCCGCCCTTGACGCAGCCTTTGCAGCTTCCGTCTCCCCCTGCCAACCCAACCACTCGCCCAGTCTCAGCAGGCTCACCCCCCTGAACTGCGCCGAGGCCCACACCTCGTTTTCGGTGGCCGTGCGATAAACCGCGATCAATAGGGGAAGCTGTGGCCAACGGCGCTCCACCTGCGGTCCCAGCAGATACAGCTGGTTGGCCGTGCGATGGCCGATGGGATAGAGGGTCAGCCGACGCGTCAACTCATCGACCACCTCAGTGGGAATTGGCCGGGCGGCGCTGGCCGCCACGGCGAGGTACTGAAGCAAGGGAGCCGCTTCCCGCCTGTCGTGCTCCGCAGCCTGCAGGAAGGGAAAGAGGGCCTCCTCGGGCCGGCCGGCCTCGGCCAGGGTGATGCCGGCGAAGGCCCAGGCCCGCCCCGATTCGGGGTGCCGGCTCAACTCCCACCCCGCCAGGGTGAAGGCATCCTTCCAAGAGGTAACCCGTTCGCCCGTCTGTCCGGCCAGGTAGATCACGAACACCCCCAGGAACGCCACTCGAAGTAACGGCCGGGATGTCGTATGAGCGGTCCAGCGGGCCAGGGTATAGCCAAGGGGGAACAGCAGCCCAAACGCGGCCAGATAGTTGCGGTGTTCGAACACCAGTTCCAACTGGATCACCGTGGACTCCAGCAGGTGGGCGGCGAAAAACCACAGCAGCCCGAAGGCCCAGGGCAGGCCAAGGCGCTTGTTGGCGAGCCAAATCGCCGACACCAGCACCCCAACACAACCGAGAACCGCCGCAAGGGTGTGCGGCGGAGCGAGCCAACCCCGGGAAACGACGAAGTCGTCCTGAAACAGCCCCATACCGTGCAGATCCGGCCAGAGGATCAGCCGGGCGTAGTGGAACAGCACCCTCGCCTCGGTAAGCAGCCGCTCCCAAAGGGTGAAGTCCCGAAACGGATTACCCGCCGGGTGGACAAGCATCTGCAGCAGCAGGTATCCGACAACCGCCAAGGTGGGGCCGACGAGGAGCACCCGCAGTATCGCTGCGGGCACACGTCCGGTCCCCTCAGGGAGGCGCCAGCGAAACACCACCGCCTCCACCACCAGCAGAAAGAAGACCAGCAGGACGCCATTTTCCTTCGACAGGGTAGCGAGCGTCCCGCCCATGGCGATCGCCCCCAGGCACCAGAGCAGACCCGGAGTGGACCGCCAGGCCAGCTGCCGACGCCCGTGCAGATATGCCAGCATGGCGTACACGGTGAAGAGGGCGACCAGAATGCTCATCCTCTGCACCGAGTAGAGGACGGTGGAGACGTGCAGGGGGTGAAGCGCCCACAGGGCCGTGATGAAAAGGGCCGCCCCCCGGTGGAAAGCGGACTGAACCGGGGATCGCTCCAGCGCCCGGAGCAGCTGGATGGTGAGCAGGTAAATGCCGGCCGCGGTGACCAGGTGAAGAAGGATGTTGGTGAGTTTGATGGAATAGGCGTCCGTGTTGCCGGCGAAGTGGAAATTGAGGGCGAACGAACCGACTGCAATGGGGCGCCTCAGCGGTCCTCGCTCGGTGGAGAGAGCGGCCTCCTTCAGCTCCGCCCAACTCAACTCTTTCATCAACAGGCGGTCATTATGGGTCAGGACCCCATAGTCGTCGAGCAGATAGGGACCATGCGCCCCTGGATAATAGAGCGCCAGCAACACCAGCATTAGCCCCACGGCCACCAGGAGGTGCAAACCCAAGGGAGGGGGGATCTTAAGGTGGCTGAACACGGGAATGTCTTGAGGAGTAGTCGGCGAGTGAATGGCTCGGGGTGTTGACAATGTACCATTGTGTGTTCGAATAGCGTAACGACACGCGCCCGGCGAATAGATAGATATGAACCAGCATATCGACGGCTTCTCCTTTCTCGAGTTGGTCCTCGTTCTGGTCATCCTCGGCATTCTCGCCGCAACGGTTCTGCCGCGTCTCCAGGATACCGGTCCCGTGGAGATGCGGGCCACGCAGGACCGACTTGTCGCGGCTGTGCGCTATGCACAACAGACCGCCATGCGCAAAGGCCCCGATGCCAACGTCTCCTTCATCATGAAGGACAACGTCTACCGAATAGAGATCGACGGCACCCCCATGCGTCTGCCCACAGGCTCCTATTCAGAATCCCTCCCTGGGGGCGTTTCGGTGGGGGATATCACCGTGGGCTACACCTCGCTGGGCAATACCACGGCGGGAGGCCTCGTAACCCTGACTCTGAGCGCGTCGGGCGGCACCCGGCAAATCTGTATCGAGGTCTCGGGCTATGCGCATCAGTGCTGATTCCGGCCAAGTGGAAAGGCGTGCGCAAGGAGGCTTCACCCTGGTCGAGGTGATATTCACCATGCTGGTGATTTCCGTCGCCCTGGCCGGCCTGATGCTGGCGGTGACAGGGCCAGTGGCCCGAAGCGCCGATCCGCTGCTGCAGATAAAGGCAATGGAGCTGGGCCAGGCGATGTTGGATGAAATCCTGCCGCGCAAGTTCGACGAGAACACCCCCGAGGGCGGCCTCCCGCGTTGCGGCTCCAGTGATATCAACAGCGTCACCTGTACCCTCGAGTCCGGATTCGGCACCGACGCGGGAGAGACCAACCGAGACGCCTACGACGATGTGGACGACTTTCACGGCATCGATGATTCTCCGCCCCGGGATGCTACCGGCGTGGAACGCGCCGGCTACGCCAACTTTCGCGTGCAGGTCACGGTGAGCTATGCCGGAGCGGATCTCGGGCTTACCGCCACTGAGGCGAAGCGCATCCTGGTCACGGTCACCACTCCCGGCAAACAGGCGTACACCTTCAGCGCCTACCGAGCGAACTTCTAAGGCTTGATGATGAGGGGCGCCCACGGATTCTCACTCATAGAGCTGGTGCTGGTCATGGTCGTTCTTGGCGTGCTGGCAACCGGAACAGTGTCGTACATCGTCGGCAGCATGGAGTCTTACGTGGACACCGCCCGCCGCGACCAGCTGGTTGCCGAAGGGCGCATGGCCGTGGAGCGCATCGCACGGGAGCTGCGCACTGCCCATCCGAGTTCCATCCGCTTCAGCCCGGCCAACGCCGCCTGCCTGGAGTTTCTCCCCATTCTTGGCTCCGGCAGCTACAACGTGCAGGGCACGGCCGGCACCAATGCGCTGCCGGTGGCGAACAAGTCCGCCGACAAGTTCGACACCTACGCACTGACGGTTGTCCCTGTCGCCGGGCAGTGGGTGATAGTGGGGGCGCGCGATCCCTACACCGCGGGCAACCCGGCCTCCCGCGCTACGGTCACCTCCACCAGCACGACAGGCGGTGTTACCACAATCATCCTGGATGGGCAGTATACGTTTGAGACTTCTCCCGCACGTCGCGTCTATGTGGCGGGGGGCCCGGTGGCATTCTGTATCGCCGGCAACGAGCTGCGGCGCTACAGCAGCTATACCATCGGCGCGAACCCCAATACGGGCACCGGCACACTGCTCGCCCAGGAGCTTGGCGCCGGGTCCAACATGACGGTCAACGGTGCCGCTTTGGGGCGCAACAGCCTGGTCCAGGCCGCACTCATCCTGTCGCGGGACGACGAATCGGTGACCCTCCGACATGAAATCCAGGTGCGCAATGTCCCGTAGCCAAAGACGCTGCGGGCAGCGTGGCATGAGTCTGGTGGCGGCCCTGTTCGCCCTGGTGTTCATCGCACTAATCGGCTCGGCCATGGTGCAGATCTCCATGGGCAGCCATGTCTCGGCCACCGATGAAACGCTCTCAACCCGCGCCTTTTACGCGGCCGAGTCCGGCGCACAGTATGGGTTGAATCGGCTGTTTCCCCTTGACGGTTCGGCAGGCAGCTGCAGCGGCAGCGTCAATTTGAGCTTCACGACGGACGGTTTACTCGGTTGTAACGCCACGGTCGAGTGCGCCGACGCAGGAGACTACGAGGGCTACCGGCATTACAACCTCACCAGCACGGGACGCTGCGGGACCGGGCCGGAAGCGGCCGTGCGGAAGGTTGAGGTCGGGGCGCGGCAACTCTAGAGAAGACAGGAACGCACATGGGTTTCGAAGTGCTGAGTGGATACAGACGGCTGGGACATGGGCTGGTGGTGCTGGCCGCCTGGGTAGTGCTCCTGTTCAGCGCAGCCGTTCAGCCTGCCCTGGCTGACTGTTCACCCTATCTCGGCAAGGCCACCATCAATGAGCTGTTTCGCCTGAGCCGCGGGGGAAATGAGCTGGCCTTCACGGAGGTGAAGCGACTGGACCCGACCATCGGCAGCGACATCTATCACGGCTGGACGGTTCAGCTCTGTCATCCCACCACCGGCTGCAAACAGGCCTCTTTGGCCAATGCTACGGAAAGCCTCCCGTGGATGATCCTGGATCAGGATCAAATCAGCCACCACTACTACGACTTACGCTACGGCATGGATGTCATTTTGCAGGACGCCAACGGGGCCATCATTGATTATCTCTCTGTGGCCAACTGGACCAGCGATGCAGACCTGCTGACCGCCTGTGATTACTTGTACGACATCACGGCCAACGAGCTGCAGGTCAATACCTTCGACGTGAACCGCCAGGCCGACGGCACGGGCACCTGGAGCTATTCGAGCGGAAATTCCGGGGATGACTCCGCCAATGACACGAATGACCCCACGGCCGATCCGGACGCCCCCACCCTGACGCTCTCTCCCACGGTCACGGTAAGCCAAGGCGAGGCGGCGACGCTGACACTCACCCTGTCGGAACCGGCCGGGCCACTGGGGGTCACCGCCTTTCTGATGGTCTATGACGGAACCGCCCGCATGGGGGTGGACTACGCGGTGATTCCCGTGCTGCCAATCCCGGTCAATATTCTGGCCGGCCAAACCAGCGGCTCCACGCTGATTCCTACTCTCCACTCCGGGGCAATGGTGGATCGCGAGTTCTATGTCATCGTTTCGAGCGCATTGGGAGCAGTGACCGTCGGCCAATTCGCTACGGTCACCATTCGCGGCCTGTATGCCCCCACCCACTTCGCCATCGAACACGACGGCAGTGCGGTGAACTGCCAGGCCGAGCCGATCACCATCACCGCCCACGACAGCGCCCATAACCCTTTCACAGCCTTTACCGGGACGATTACCCTGACGACCAGCACGGCACACGGCGACTGGGAGGTGATCACCGGAGCAGGCACCCTGAACAACGCCACAGCGGATGATGGCTGGGCCACCTACACCTATCACCCCAACGACAATGGGCAGGTCGTCCTCGGGCTGCGGAACACCCACGTGGAGACGGTGAACATCCACGTTACGGCCGGCGCCCTTGGCGAGGATCCCACGGAAGATGCCGATCTCGTGTTCGCACGTTCCGGATTCAATTTCCTCGCCGATGGAACCCGAAACGCCATCGCCACCCAAATCGCGGGCAAACCCTCCAGCATTGCCCCCGGGTCGCAGCTTATCGAACTGCAGGCAGTGCACACCAGCGACGAGACCGGGGCCTGCGAGGCGGCACTGACAGGCAGCACCAACATCTCCCTGGCGTTCGAGTGCATCGACCCTGCCGGCTGTTCGAGCCGCCTCCTCACCGTGAACGAAAATCCGGTGGGGCGCAATGACGCGGGTACCGGCAGCCTCAGCTACGCGACGGTTCCACTGGATTTCGGTGATGCCACCGACGCCACCGCTCCGCTGGTGATCGCCTACCCCGAGGTCGGAAAAATCAAGCTGCACGCGCGACATGTACTCTCACCCTCGGGAGAGCCCATGTTAGGGGCGAGCAACGAGTTCGTGGTGCGCCCCTTCGCCCTGCATGTGACCGCTACCGGCAATCCAGGTGCGACAGACGCGGGGGGCGCCGTCTTTACCACCGCCGGCGCCGACTTCACTGTGGGCGTCAAGGCCGTCCTTTGGGAACAGGGCGATGATCTCGACGGCGACGGGGTGGCGGACGGTCACGGGGCGGGCAATGACGATCCAGGCGACAACGCCGATCTCGCCAACAATCCGGCGGCGCTCAACTTCGGCCTCGAGACCACTGCCGAGCAGATCCTTCTATCGAGCCGGCTCATTCAGCCTACGGGGAGCACCGATCCAGGCCTTGTAGGCACGCTCGGCATCGCTTCATTCGCCTCCGGAAGCGGCAGCACTACCGTGCGGTTCCACGAAGTCGGCATCATTGAACTCGCCGCCAAGATCGCCGACGACAACTATCTGGGGATCGGCACCGCCGCCACGGCCAACATCGGCGGCAAGTCCGGCTACGTGGGGCGGTTCACCCCCGCGCGCCTCGGGGTCACCGACAACACACCCGTGCAGCGCTGGAGGGGAGGCGAGGCCTACCGTTTCGGCGACACGGTGATCCCCACCGTCGAGAACGGCCACTACTACCGCGCGGTCCAGGCCGGCACGAGTGCCGCTGTCGGTGGTGAGCCCACCTGGCCCACCGACGGGGGAGTGGTCAGCGACAATGGCCTGGTGTGGAAGGATCAGGGGACGTTACCCGCCGTCAGCCTCCGCAACTGGGAGGCGGGCACGGCTTACGGTACCGGCCAGTATGTCCTTCCCACCCTTTACAACGGCCACTTCTACCAGGCCACCACCAGCGGGGTCGCCGGGGCCACCGAGCCCGACTGGCCAACCGATGGCACCAGCGTGGCCGACGGGGGAGTGCTCTGGACCGACATGGGTGCCATCAGTTCGGCGCACGACAACGGGCTTTCGCTGGCTCCCCTGCTGGCTTGGCTGAATGACGGCGCAACTCCGGCAGCGTTCAGTTACTTCGGGCAGAACTTCGGTTTCCGGCAGAACCACGAGCCGGCCCTTACCGTGCAAGGGCTGGACACGCAAGGCAGTATCACTCGCAACTACGACGGAACCTTCTGGAAACTCAATCGCCCTCTCTCAGGCAGAACCGTCACGAATCGCGCCACCACTCGGGGGGCGGTGACCGTCACCCATACCCTGGGGGCCGCGGCCACTGTAGCCAACACCAGCGCCTCTCCCCCCGCGACGCCCTACGACGGCACAGGAACACTGACCATCTCCGGGGATGAATTCGCCTACGGCAAGCCCGATGATGGGGACGACACTAACGGTAGTCCCGATCCCGAGCCACCGGTGGAGGCCGCACTCGAGCTCGCGCTAGCCCCAAGCGATCTCACCGACAGCGATGGGGTGTGCTTCGATTTCAACACCGACGGAGTTTGTGACGGTTACCGCAGCTTCTCCCCCCTGCGGGGGACCGAACTGCGCTTCGGGCGGCTGGTCTTCGAGGATGCGTTTGGCTCGGAGCTGCAGCACTTAGCAGTCCCGCTTCACGTCCAGTACTGGGAGGACGACCAGGCCGGCTTCGTGCTGAACGCCGACGATATCACCACCACAGGCGTGACCCTCACCCTGCGCGACCCCGATCCGACCTACACACTGCTCCCCGGTGATACCTGCGCCTGGGACACGAACGGGGCAAGCGGGATCGGCTGCGACCCGGTCGCCGAGCCCATCCCATCACTGGTGCTGGACTATCAGGAGCCGCCAGACATGGCCGACCTCGAGGGACGCTTCAACGTGTGGTTGAAGGCGCCGGGCAAGCGGGGGAGCCTGCAAGTGGGGGTGACTGCGATGCCCGCCTGGCTCCACTACGATTGGGATGAGGACGCCACCACGGGGGAGAGTGCCCCCAGAGACGCCACCGTGACCTTTGGGCGTTACCGGGGTAACGACCGGGTGATCTACTGGCGCGAGGTCTTCAACTGAATTAAGCCAAGTTTCGCCGCGGCGGCTGGCCACCAGAGAGAGTCTTTGGAACTGCGCGCTACAGCTCCTTGACCTTTTCGCTGTTGCGCGTACGACTTTTCGGTGGTCTTGCTGCAAACATTTCGGACGTTGAAGGACGACATCGAGGATTGAAGGCTGCTCGGGTCGGCTTTAGCAAGCTTCCGCCGTACCGAGACAGAATGAGCGGCAGAACCGCTAGGACTCCTCCATCGCCAACTCCTTGATCTTCCGCGTCAGGGTGTTGCGCCCCCACCCCAGCAGCCGCGCGGCGTCCTGGCGGTGGCCGCCGGTGCGACACAGTGCGGCGGTGATCATGACCCGCTCGAACGCCGGCACCGCCGTCTCGAGGATCCCCACCTCGCCGGCGGCCAGGCGCTGCTCCGCCCACCGCTGCAGCGGCTCGAGCCAATCCACGTCGGGGCCGGCGGCGACCTCGGTATCGCGCAGTTCGGGGGGCAGGTCCTCCAGGTGGATCTCCTGACCGGGTGACATGACGGTGAGCCAGCGGCAGGTATTCTCCAGCTGGCGCACATTGCCCGGCCAGTCGAGGGTCATCAGGTAGCGCTCGGTGGGCGAGTCGAGCCGCTTGGGCTCCACGTTGAGCTCCTCCGCCGCGCGCTTGAGGAAGTGGTCCAGCAGGAGCGCCACGTCCTCCCGCCGCTCTCGGAGGGAAGGGATATGGATGCGAATGACATTGAGGCGGTGGAACAGATCCTCGCGGAACAGCCCATCCTTCACCCGCTGCTCCAGGTTCTGGTGGGTGGCGGCGATGATGCGCACGTCCACCTTGACCGGGCTGTGGCCGCCGACCCGGTAGAATTCCCCATCGGCGAGCACGCGCAGCAGCCGGGTCTGCAACTCCGCCGGCATATCGCCGATCTCGTCAAGGAAGAGGGTGCCGCCGTTGGCCTGCTCGAAGCGGCCCTGGCGGGTGGCGTTGGCCCCGGTGAAGGCCCCCCGCTCGTGGCCGAAGAGTTCCGACTCCAACAGGTCGCGAGGTATGGCCGCCATGTTCAGGGCGATGAAAGGTTTGGCCGCCCGGGGGCTGTGGCGGTGCAGGGCGTGCGCCACCAGCTCCTTGCCGGTGCCCGATTCGCCATTGATGAGCACGGTGATGTTGGAGCGCGACAACCGACCGATGGCCCGGAACACCTCCTGCATGGAGGGGGCCTCGCCGATGATTTCGGGGGCCTCCTGGGGCGGGGTTTTCTGCACCGACCCCAGGCGATCGTTGCGGTGGGCGACGGCGCGGCGGGCCAGCTCCACCGCTTCGTCCACGTCGAAGGGCTTGGGCAGGTACTCGAACGCCCCGCCCTGATAGGCGGAGACCGCACTGTCCAGGTCCGAGTGAGCGGTCATGATGATCACCGGGAGATGGGGGTGGGCGGCGGTGATCTCCCCCAACAGCTCGAGGCCGCTCCTTCCCGGCATGCGGATGTCGGTGATGATCGCGTCGGGCTCCTCGCGGCGCAGGGCGCGCAAGGCGCCGTCGGCCTCTTCGAAACTGGTCACCGCCATGTCGGCCTGCTTGAGCGCCTTCTCGAGCACCCAGCGAATGGAGCGGTCGTCATCGATGATCCAGATCTTGGCTCGCTCGTTCATCGCTCTGCTTCCATTTTCCTGTGACCCACGGGGGGCGTATGGCCATCTTCCGGATCCAGCGGCACCAGCATGGTGAAGACGGTGCGCCCCGGCTGGCTGTCGCATTCGATCAGCCCCCCGTGGAGATTGATGAGCGATTGGGCAATGGGCAGCCCCAACCCGGTGCCGTCCGGCCGGCCGGTGACCATCGGGAGAAAAATGTTCTCCCGCATCTCTTTGTCGACGCCCGGACCGTTGTCGATGACGTCGATCCTGGCAACCAGCTTGTGCAGCGTGTGGCCGATGGTGTAGTGCCGAAGCGTGCGGGTGCGCAGGGTGATCTCGCCGCCTTCCCCGACCGCCTGGGCGGCGTTGCGCACCAGGTTCATGGTGGCCTGGATCAACAGATCCCCATCCGCATTGATCTCCGGAATACTAGGGTCATAGTCCCGTTGGATCACCACCCCGGGGGGCACTTCGGCCCCCACCACCTGACGCACCCGCTCAAGCACCTCGTGGATGTTGAGGGGCCGTTTCTGAGGCAGGGCGTTGGGACCGAGCATGCGGTTCATGAGACTCTGCAGACGGTCGGCCTCGCTGATGATGACCCGTGTGTACTCCTGCAACTCCGGCGACTGGAGCTCCCGATCCAGCAACTGGGCCGCCCCCCGCAGACCGCCCAGGGGATTTTTGATCTCGTGGGCCAACCCGCGCACCAGGGCCCGGGTGGCCTGACTCTGGGCCAGCAGCCCCTCCTCGCGAATGATGCGCAACTGCCGGTCGACCTGGCTGATCTCCACCAGCAGCTCGCAGGGGCGGTGCGGGTCACTCAAGGGGATGGCGGTCAGGTCGACCGTCACCCGCCCCCGGGTGCCGATCTGCAGCACGAGTTCCCTCTCGGTGAAGGGGTGACCGCTGGCGAGGGCCTCCACCATGGCCGCCAGCAGCTCCTGGTGAGCGATGATCTCCGGGGCGGCGATGCCCACCACCCGACGGGCGCTGATGCCGAACAGCATCTCGCCGGCGGGGTTCAGATAGGTGATCCTCAGCTTGGGATCGAGCAGCAACACGGCGGTGTGCAGATTCTCGATGACCCGCTGGATGACCTGGGCGTGGGATCGACTCTTTCGTTCCATGCAAGGTGAAATGCAAGAAACAAACCAATGTAAACCCAAAGGGGCGAGAAAGGTGCTCGACCCCGGTTCACGGCCAGGGTAAACGCACACTTACATCGCTCACAGCACGGCCGTGACGTAAGTATGCGTTCACCCTGGGCTCACTGCAGAAACGGCCCCTCGCGCAACGAGCCACTAAGGAAATGCTGATCAGATCCGCTTCCGTCGCCCCCGCCCCCGATTGAGGCAGTCGAGGGCAGGCTTCGGCGGGAGCCCCGAAAGATCAAGGCACTGGATGCCCGCCTTCGCGGGCATGACGAATTCATCAGGCTTCGCGGGCATGACGAATTCATCAGGCTTCGCGGGCGTGACGAATTCATCAGCGTTTCCCTAAAGGAGCGGGTGGCGGGCGGCCGACGCTTCGCCCCATATTAGACACGTAAAGGTCCAAATGCACCAAAATGGTGCCGATCAGCGGCGGCGCTGCAGGATAGAGTGTTGCTGAATGTAGAAGGTCACCGGGCTTGAGCGGCTGATCACGCTATCGGTCGCATCAACCACCGCCACCGAGGCGGTGTGGGTACCCCGATCCACTTCGGTCAGGATCACACTGGTGGAGGTACCGGTTGACACCGCAGTGCCGTTGAAGAAGAACCTTAGCCGGTGGCCTGGTTGAAGCGGGGGGTCCACGCTTGCGGAGAGGGTGAGAATGCGGTCGTTGGCCCAGATGGT
The DNA here is from genome assembly GCA_041690535.1 of Gammaproteobacteria bacterium. Taxonomy (GTDB): domain Bacteria; phylum Pseudomonadota; class Gammaproteobacteria; order Thiohalomonadales; family Thiohalomonadaceae; genus JAWLHA01. Next base: position 51,896 of record JAWLHA010000010.1, read on the forward strand.
CTCTTCCGGCTGCGGAGAGGCAAGGGTGAGGGTCCGATACCCCGGCGGGGGGGCCGGGCGCTCGGGCCGGGCCGGCTCGGGGGCCCGCAGCACCGGGGGAGGCGGTTCATAGCCCTGGGCCTCCGGCAAGCGCAACTCCTCGGCCCCGTCGACCGGTTGGTCAGTGAACTCAACGGTCCCATCCGGATGGACGATGCGGTACGCCGGTTCCGCCGCCCAGACGGCGAACGGCAGCAGAAGCATGGCAAGGACGGTTCTTTTCATGGGCTGAGCATAGCGAACCCCCAAAGGGCCCACAACACCGCGGGCGTCCCATCCAGGGTGAACGCATACTAACGTCACCGCCGTGCTGTGAGTGACGTAAGTCCTTGAAAGCAGGTCCGCTGTGAATACGACCGACATGGATGTCGGGAGTGAAGATTATGCAGGAGCAATCATCTTCCATCCCTGTACGCTCGACGGCCGCGGCCGCTTCGGGCATCCCTGCCCTCCCGCGGCATAAGTGCGTCCTTGCACCAATCCATGCGGCCGACGACCTGCTTTCAAGGACTTACGTCGCTCGTGGATGAGTATGCATTCACCCTGGCGTCCCATCCCCTTGGGGCGCACCCAATAAAAAACGCCCCCTGACGGGGGCGTTATTGGAGGCCGGATGTGCTGCAGCTCAAACGCTGTAGTACATGTCAAACTCGACCGGATGGGTGGTCATGCGGATCCGCGTGACCTCGTCCATCCGCAGCTTGATGTAGGCGTCGATCATCTCGTTGGTGAACACGCCGCCGGCGGTGAGGAATTCCCGATCCTGGTCCAGCGCCTCCAGGGCCATGTCCAGGGAGTGGCACACGGTGGGGATGGCCTTGGCCTCTTCCGGGGGCAGGTCGTAGAGATCCTTGTCCATGGCGTCGCCGGGGTGGATCTTGTTCAAGATGCCGTCCAGGCCGGCCATCATCAGGGCCGAGAAGGCCAGGTAGGGGTTGGCGATGGGGTCGGGGAAGCGAACCTCGACGCGGCGCCCCTTGGGGTTGGTGACGTAGGGGATGCGGATGGAGGCGGAGCGGTTGCGGGCGGAGTAGGCCAGCATGACCGGGGCCTCGAACCCAGGGACCAGGCGCTTGTAGCTATTGGTGCCGGGGTTGGTGATGGCGTTCAGCGCCTTGGCGTGCTTGATGATCCCGCCGATGTAGTACAGCGCGGTCTCGGACAGGCCGCCGTACAGATTGCCGGCGAACAGGTTCTGGCCGCCCTTGGAGATGGACATGTGCACGTGCATGCCGCTGCCGTTGTCGCCCACCATGGGCTTGGGCATGAAGGTGGCGGTCTTGCCGTAGGAGTGGGCCACGTTGTGCACGCAGTACTTGAGGATCTGCACCTCGTCCGCCTTGCGGATCAGGGTGTTGGCACCCACACCGATCTCGCACTGACCCGCAGTGGCCACCTCGTGGTGATGGACCTCCACATCCAGCCCCATCTCCTCCATGGCCAGACACATGGCGGCACGGATGTCGTTCAGGGAGTCGACCGGGGGAACCGGGAAGTAGCCGCCCTTCACCTTGGGGCGGTGGCCCATGTTGCCGTCGGGGTAGACCCGCTCGGTGTTCCAGCTGGCCTCTTCGGAGTCGATCTTGACGAAGGAGCCGCTCATGTCGGAGCCCCAGCGGATATCGTCAAAGATGAAGAATTCGGGCTCGGGGCCGAACAGCGCGCTGTCACCGATGCCGGTGGCCTTGAGGTACTCCTCGGCACGGCGGGCCACGGAGCGGGGATCGCGCTCATAGCCCTGCATGGTGGCCGGCTCGACGATGTCGCAGGTGACGATCAGGGTCGATTCGTCGGTGAAGGGGTCCATCACGGCGCTGGAGGCGTCGGGCATGAGGATCATGTCCGACTCTTCGATACCCTTCCACCCGGCGATGGAGGAGCCGTCGAACATCACACCGTCAGCAAAGGTCCCTTCCTTGATCTGATGGGCGGGGTAGGTGACGTGCTGCTGTTTGCCGCGGGTATCGGTGAAGCGGAAGTCGACAAACTTCACGCCCTTTTCCTTCATCATGTTCAGAACGTTTTCAGCGGACATCCGAATGCCTCCAGTGAGGTGTTTTGGAACGGACGCTGCCACGAGCGGCAGCGAATTTTTGTGCTATTGAAGCATGAAGCATGCCACGCCTTTAGACCTTTGAATTTCGGCGGTTCCCCATGCGTTGGGGGGATCAGGCGGGACCATTCTGCACAGTCTTGGAGCAGCGCACGCCCTTTATGCACCAACATGGTGCAACTTAAGTAAAATAGACTCGGACGCCGGAGACCTCCTCCATCGCCTCGGCGGAACGTGCCAATCCCCGGACAATGGCATCCGCTTCCGCATGGTCGCCGACGGCACTCATGGGCAGGATGAGCTCCACCGCCACCTTGCCGTCCAGGTAGTGCAGCATGACCTGGCGGATCTGATCGGTGGAGATGATCTTCTCCCAATGCGGACGCAATGCGGCCAGGATCTGTTGGCGGGAAGGGAGGTCGATACTGGGGGCGGCGGTCTCGTCGTCTTCCGGATCGATGTGCACCAGGACATCCTGCACCTCATCGATCTCCTGGATCACCCGGGTGCGAACGGTCTCGCTGATATGGTGCCCTTCGGAGACGCTGAGCCGCGGGTCCACCAGGATATGGACATCCACCAGCGCATCCTGCCCCATGCGGCGGGTACGCAGCATGTGCATGGCACGGACCCCATCCACATTGACGATCACCCGCTCAATGGCCTCGATGCGGTCCGCCTCGAGCCCGGTATCCACCAGCTCGCGCACGCTGTGCCAGGCCAGGTCCCACCCGACCTTGGCGATCATGAGGGCCACCCCGATGGCGGCGATGGCATCGAAGTAGGGGAGGCCGGCCATGGTCGCCACCACGCCGAAGATCACCACCACCGAAGAGGCCGCATCGGTACGGTGGTGCCAGGCGTTGGCGCGCAACAGGTTGGAGCGAATGCGCCGGGCCACCACCAGCGTGTAGCGGTACAACCCCTCTTTGGCCAGCACGGAGATGACCGCGGCGACCAGCGCCACCGCCCCGGGAGCCAACAGCTGCTCGGGGTGGAACAGGCGCTGCATGGCGTCGACGCTGATCCCCAGCCCCACCAGGATGAGCACCGCCCCGAGCGCCACCGTGACCGCCGTTTCGATGCGGGCGTGACCGTAAGGGTGGGATTCATCCGCCTCGCGGCTGCTGTGCTTGGCGGCAAACAACACCATCGCGTCGGTCACCAGGTCCGACAGCGAGTGGACACCATCGGCAATCAGTGCCTGGGACTGGCCGATGTAGCCGACCACCACCTTGGCCAGGGAGAGCAGGGCATTGACCACCGCGCCGACGATGGTCACTCGCTTCGCCGCCTGGAACCGCGCCGCGTCGCCGGCCTCCCCTGGGACGAAGTGGTAGTGGTGGTCGTGGTTATGCCCCATCGCCCACCTCGATCTCGATGACGACCTCCCGCTCCACGCGGCGAGTGGAGAGGACCTTGTGGCCGTTGATGCGGCACCAGGCGGGCACATCGTTCAGCACCCCGGGATCGGTGGCCACCACCTCGAGGATCTCGCCGGGCTGCAGTTCGGCCACGCGATTTTGGACCCGAATCACCGGCATGGGGCAGAGCAGGCGCCGCGCATCGAGGTGGTGTCGACTCATAGGTGCCACGCCTCCAGCAGCGCGCCCGGAGCCATCGGCTCCACCTCCATGACCCGCACCTGCCCGTCCAGTGCGGTCACTTCCACCTGGACGGCCGGGGCCGTACGCCCCTTGGAGTAACGGGCGGTAATGGCGGCGGCCAGCTGAAGGTCCTCCTCGTCCGCCTCGCCCACCAACAGCACGAGCGGTCCGGGATGGCTCAGGGTGCGCAGGTGCACGAACTGCTTGCGGTAGCCCTCGAGGAAGTTGTTCTCGCCCTCCTCACGCCCGACGATGAGCTTGAAGTTCGGCCGGGGCCGGATGTGACGCCCCACCTTCAGCAGCATGATGTCGTCCAGGTCGTACCGACGCTCGCCGCGGGATCTCCAGAGGTCCACCAGCTTGCGGGAATAGGCCTCGTCGGTGAGGAAGCAGCAGCCCCCGGAGGGGGTGGCCCAATCCTCGAAACCGAGGCTCTGGGCCAGGGCAATCTGCGGCTTGCGAGTGCGCCCACTGAAGTCATGCAGGCGCTCGCGATCGACCCACCCCTCCCGCTCGGCCAAGGTGGGCGGCAGATTCTTCGCGCACAGGGGCCGCAGCAACCGCTCCTCGGCCCCCGATTCATGGGCGATCACCGGCATGGTGTCGGCCCGCTGCGACATGGGGCGCTGGCCCACCACCTCACCGGTGATGATGAAGTCGAAGCCGTGTTGCTCCATCCACTCCAGCGCCTTGTTCACCATGAAGATCTTGCAGTCCAGGCAAGGATTCATGTTGGCGCCGTAGCCGTGTTTGGGGTTGAGCAGCACCTCCTTGTACTCATCCACGATATCGATGATGTGCAGTTTGATCCCCAGCTGCTCGGCCGTCCACAAGGCGTTGTTGCGCTTTGGCTTCGCCTCGTCGCGCTTGCGAATGGCGTGGGTATGGCCCTCCACACAGAACCCGGTGAAGAAATTGATGCCCTCCACATGGATCCCCTGATCGACGATCACCTTGGCGGCGAGCATCGAGTCGAGGCCACCGGAGATGAGTGCCACGGCTTTACGCTGTTGTGCCATGTCTAAACGAATGTGTACCGTAACGGGAAGAAGTCGGCCATTCTAACCGAATATGCCGAAGGGGGCAGGGGGCTGCCTGTCATCCACCCGGGCCGGCGGCTATAATGCGCCCCTCTAGAGCACCGAACAGGTAAACGGAAAGATCGCCAATCGCAGCCAAATTGCGCCGCAGGTGGCGGGGGCAGCAAACCGAGGTAGGGTGGATAAGCGCAGCGCATCCACCGTGCTGCGTCGAATTGGTGGATGCGCTGCGCTTATCCCCCCTACATGTTGGGCGCGTCGGAGTTATCTGTTCGGTGCTCTAGAGGGATGTCCCGAGCCCGCGTGGGTTCGACGGATTGAGACCAACCGACAGACAAAAGGTTTGACGTTATCGTGACCACCACTTCCGGCCGTGACGTAACCACGTTTCAGGGCCTCATCCTGGCCCTGCAGGAATATTGGGCAGCCCAGGGCTGCGTCCTTCTTCAGCCTCTCGATCTGGAGGTGGGTGCAGGGACCTTCCACCCGGCCACCTTCCTGCGGGCGGTTGGGCCCGAGCCGTGGAGTGCCGCCTATGTGCAGCCTTCGCGCCGCCCCACCGACGGGCGCTATGGGGAGAACCCCAACCGCCTGCAGCACTACTACCAGTTCCAGGTGGTGCTCAAGCCCTCGCCCCTGGAGATCCAGGAGCTCTACCTGGGCTCGCTGAAGATGCTCGGCATCGACCCGCTGGTGCACGACATCCGCTTCGTGGAAGACAACTGGGAGTCGCCCACCCTGGGGGCCTGGGGCCTCGGCTGGGAGGTGTGGCTCAACGGCATGGAGGTGACGCAGTTCACCTACTTCCAGCAGGTGGGCGGGCTCGACTGCCGGCCGGTCACCGGCGAGATCACCTACGGCCTGGAGCGCATCGCCATGTACCTGCAGGGGGTCGAGAGCGTGTTCGACCTCACCTGGACCAACGGCCCTTCCGGGAAGGTGACCTACGGCGATGTCTTCCACCAGAATGAGGTGGAGATGTCCGCCTACAACTTCGAGTATGCGGATGTGGAGAGCCTGTTTGGCCACTTCGACTACTACGAGCGGGAGAGCCAGCGGATGATCGAGGCGGGCCTGCCGCTGCCGGCCTACGAAATGGTGCTCAAGGCCTCTCACACCTTCAATCTGCTGGATGCCCGCAACGCCATCTCGGTAACTGAGCGGCAGCGCTTCATCCTGCGGGTGCGCGCCCTGGCCCGCGCAGTGGCCCAGGCCTATTTCGACCGGCGCGAGGCGCTCGGCTTTCCGATGCTGCAAGGGGAGGGCGCACAATGAGCGCGACACGGGATTTACTGATCGAGATCGGGACCGAAGAGCTGCCCCCCAAGGCGCTGCGCCGCCTCTCCGAAGCCTTCGGTGCCGGGGTGCGCGAGGGGCTTGCCAAGGCGGACCTTGCCCATGGCGAGGTCAAGCTCTACGCCAGTCCCCGCCGCCTGGCGGTGCTGATTTCCGCGCTGTCGGAGTCGCAGCCGGATCGGGAAGTGGAGCGGCGCGGCCCCGCCCTCACAGCGGCCTTCGATGCCGACGGGGTACCCACAAAGGCGGCGCAGGGGTTCGCCCGCTCCTGCGGGGTGGAGGTGGACCAACTGGAGACCCGGGCGACCGACAAGGGGGCGTGGCTGGTGTACCGCATCCAGCAGCAGGGTGGCCCGGCGGCGGCCCTCATCCCCGGGATCGTCTCCGAGGCGCTGGACAAGCTGCCCATTCCCAAGCGGATGCGCTGGGGCAATCTCACCTCCGAATTCGTCCGTCCCGTACACTGGGTCGTCCTGCTGTTCGGGGATGAGGTGGTAAATGCGGAGATCCTCAGCGTGCGCGCGGGCCGGGAGACCCGGGGCCACCGTTTCCACCACCCCGAGCCCATCTTCCTTGGCGAGCCGGCGGCCTATGGGCCGCTACTCGAGACCGAAGGGCGGGTGTTGGCCGACTATGAGGCGCGCCGGGAGGCGATCCGCGCCCAGGTGATGGAGATCGCCAACAAGGTCCAGGGGCGAGCGGTGATCGACGAGGACCTGCTGGAGGAGGTCACCGGGCTGGTGGAGTGGCCGGTGGCAGTTCTTGGCAGGTTCGAGGAGCGCTTCCTCGAGGTGCCCGCCGAGGCCCTTATCTCCGCCATGAAGGGTCACCAGAAATATTTCCACGTGGTGGATGACGGGGGCCGGCTACTTCCCTACTTCATCACCTTGAGCAACGTCGAGAGCCTTGACCTGGCCGTGGTGCAGGCGGGCAATGAGCGGGTGATCCGCCCCCGCCTCACCGATGCCGACTTCTTCTGGAACCAGGATCGCAAGCGCCCCTTGGCCGCCCGGCTGGAGGAGCTCAAGAACGTGGTGTTCCAGCAGAAGCTGGGCACCCTCTACGACAAGAGCCAACGGGTGAAGGCCCTCGCCGGCGCGGTGGCCGAGGCGCTGGGGCAGGATGTGGCGCAGGCCGAGCGCGCGGCCGAATTGGCCAAGTGCGACCTGATGACGGCCATGGTGGGCGAATTTCCCGAGTTGCAGGGGATCATGGGGCGCTATTACGCCCTGCACGACGGCGAGGCCCCTGAAGTGGCGGCGGCCTTGGATGAGCAGTACATGCCGCGCTTCGCCGGGGACGTACTGCCCGCCGGCGCCACCGGCCAGGCGGTGGCCATCGCCGACAAGCTGGACACCTTGGCAGGCATCTTCGGCATCGGCCAGCTCCCCAGCGGCGACAAGGACCCCTTCGCCCTGCGCCGGGCCGCCCTGGGGGTGCTGCGCATCATCCGCGAAGGCGCCCTGGACCTCGATCTGGAGGCCCTGCTGAGCCGGGCCATCGAGCGGCTGACGGCCGATGGCGTGGGCGTCTCTCCCGGCACGCGGGAGCAGGTGTTCGATTTCATGATGGAGCGGTTGCGCAATCTCTACGCGGAGGGCGGGGTCGCACCGGACACCTTCGAGGCGGTGCTGGCCCGCCGGCCTACCAGACCGCTGGATTTCGATCAGCGGATCAGGGCCGTGACGGCGTTCCGCGCCCTGCCCGCGGCGGAGAGCCTCGCCGCGGCGAACAAACGGATTCAGAACATCCTGCGCAAGGCCGAGGAGCCCATCCCGGCCTCGGTAAAGGAGGAGTACCTCCAGGAGAGCGCCGAGGTGGTCCTTCACAAGCGGATCGAGGCGATCCGGGAGGAGGTCGAACCCCTGCTCCAGGGACGACAGTACGAGGGCGCCCTCAAGACGCTGGCCGGATTGAGGGAGGCGGTGGATGCATTCTTCGATCAGGTGCTGGTCATGGCCGAGGAGCCGTCGGTGCGGGCCAACCGCCTGGCGCTGTTGAAGGGGCTGGGAGATCTCTTCCTCGAAGTGGCGGATATCTCCCGGTTGCAGGCGTGAGTCTCGCCAAGTGCGGCCCATGCGCCTAGCCTCCCAGGGAAAGGGGGCGGGGGCGGATGGGCGGCACTCAAGGCTGGGGCACGCTGCCCGGGGTCCCGTGATGGGGAAACATTCGAGCAGTACCCGCCCGGGTTGTTTTCAGGAGTAACGCTATGGGTGAGCAGAAGGATTCTTACGCGGCCATGCTGGCGGCGGTGCAGGCATTCCACGACAAGCACGACTTCCGGAATACCGGTGGCGAGGAGTTGACCTATCGGGTGGCCTTGATGGCCGAGGAGCTTGGGGAGATCTCGGCCTGCATCTCCAAGGGCAAGGCCAAGGAGGCCCTGGCCGAAGAGGTGGCGGACCTGTTCATTCTGCTGCTCGGGACGGCTATTGCCGCCGAGTTCGATCTGCGCGAGGCCTTCTGGGAGAAGATGGAGAAGCTCATGCGCCGGCAAAGCCGGATGGTTGACGGCCGCATCCGCGTCTCCGAATTTCGCGACTGATCCTTCCCCAATACGTAGTCCCTGCGCCGGGCAGGTTGCTTGGTCGGGGGCAGGCATGCCGCATCGCTATCGGTAATCGCACCTCAATGAAACTGATCATTCTTGACCGTGACGGCGTCATTAACGAGGACTCCGACGAGTACGTTAAGTCCACCGAGGAGTTCAACTTCATCCCCGGCAGCCTCGAGGCGATGGCCCGGCTCCATCAGTCGGGTTACCGCGTGGCCGTGGCCACCAACCAGTCCGGCATTGCTCGGGGCTATTTCGAACTGGACACCCTTAACCAGATGCACGCGAAGCTCCGCCGGGCGCTGGCCGCCCTGGGGGGGGAGGTGGAACTCATCGCCTTCTGCCCCCACGGCCCGGAGGCCGGCTGCGCCTGCCGCAAGCCCAAGCCCGGCTTGCTGCGGGAGATTGCCGAGCGGCTCGACACCACGCTTGCGGGCGTGCCGGTCATCGGCGATTCCCTGCGCGATCTGGAGGCGGCCGAGGCGGTGGGCGCGCGTCCCATTCTGGTCCGGACCGGCAAAGGAGAGCGAACCCTCGCCAAAGGGGGGGCACTGCTGCAAAGCGTCCCGATCTACGCCGATCTGGCGGAAGCGGTCGATCAACTGCTGAAGGAAGCCGAGTGATGCTGGGGTTGCGCGCAACGCTGTTCTACACCGGCATGGTGCTGTTCACCCTCATGGAGGTGGCTCTGCTGCCCATCACCATGCTGCTGCCCTATCGGCTCCGCTACCGGGTGATCGTCCAGTGGGCACGGGCCACGTTGTGGTGGCTCGAGCTCACCTGTGGGCTGGGCTTCCGCGTTGAGGGACGGGAGCACATCCCCGAGGGGACCGCCATAGTGTTCGCCAAACATCAGTCCGCGTGGGAAACCATCGCGATGCAGATGATCTTCCCGGTGCAGACCTGGGTCCTCAAGAGGGAATTGCTGTTCATCCCCCTGTTCGGTTGGGGCCTGGCCCTCACGCGTCCGGTAGCCATCGATCGCAAGGCGGGCAAGAAGGCGCTCAAGCAGGTGATCGAACAGGGCACCAGGCGACTCTCGGAAGGGCTGTGGCTGATTATCTTCCCCGAAGGGACCCGGGTGGCACCCGGGGAGCGGGGCAAGTACGCGGTGGGCGGTGCCCTGCTGGCGGAGAAGAGCGGTTACCCTGTGGTTCCCGTGGCCCACAATGCCGGCGAGTTCTGGCCCAAGCAGGGGTTCATCAAGCGTCCCGGGGTGATCACCCTCGCCATCGGTCCGATCATCGAGACCCGCGGGCGCAAGGCCTCCGTCATCATGCAGGAGGCGGAGGCGTGGATTGAAGGGAAAATGGCCGAGATCACCACGTCCGACCTCCCACCGGCCGCCCTGGAAAAGACTGATTGATTCCGCAGTCGTTGCTCTCCCACCCCATGAAGGTATTCGCGGGCAGGCTTCGGCAGGAGCCCCGTAAAACCAAGGCACTGGATGCCAGCCGACCGAAGCTCTCGGGGGGCAGGCTTCGCGGGCATGACGAATAGATCAGCGCTTCCCTGGAGGGTAACCCCGAGTCACAACGCTACGGGCACGTTTGCCCTGCCAGCCTCCCCAGCCTCCAGGGTAAACGCACACTAACGTCACGGCCGTGCTGTGAGCGAGGTAAGTCCTTGGGTAAGTATGCGTTCACCCTGCCCCGGCCTCTGCCCCCAACCCGCCATAACATGATTTCATGATATGATTAATTTCTTAAAATCAACCCCGGGTTTGAGCTACGGGGCCTCTCAGTTTTTGTGCCGGATCAGGTGCAAACACCCATAGAGAAGGTTGAGCGCCGGCGCCGGTGGCGCCGCGGAAGTTTCGTTTCAAATAGAAAGGTATCAGGCGACATGCATAACCATCGCACCACCATTACCCAGTTCATCATCGAGGAACAGCGCCACATCAAGGGTGCCACCGGCGACTTCACCTCGCTGCTCAATGACGTCGTCACCGCTTGCAAGGTGATCTCCAACCTCGTGAATCACGGCGAGCTGGTCGGCGTGCTTGGCACCGCCGGCAGCGAAAACGTTCAGGGCGAGTCGCAGAAGAAACTGGACGTGATCTCCAATGACATCTTTCTCGCCTCCAACGAGTGGGCGGGCCACTTGGCGGCAATGGCTTCCGAGGAGATGGAGGAGGTCTATCAGATCCCCAGCCAGTATCCCAAGGGCAAGTATCTGCTTACCTTCGATCCCCTGGACGGCTCCTCCAACATCGACGTCAACGTCTCGGTAGGCACCATCTTCTCCATCCTGCGCTGCAAGGGCAACTGCGTCAATCCCACCGCCGAGGATTTCCTGCAGCGCGGCACCGAGCAGGTGGCGGCCGGCTATGCACTGTACGGCCCCTCCACGATGATGGTGTTGACCACCGGCAATGGGGTGAACGGCTTCACCCTGGACCAGAACATCGGTGAGTTTGTGCTCACTCACCCCAACATGTCCATTCCCGAAGACACCCGCGAGTTTGCCATCAACGCCTCCAACATGCGTTTCTGGGAAAAGCCGGTGCGTCGCTATGTGGACGAGTGCCTGGCCGGCAAGGACGGCGCCCGTGGTGAGGACTTCAACATGCGTTGGATTGCCTCCATGGTGGCCGAAGTCCATCGCATCCTGACCCGCGGCGGGGTGTTCATGTACCCCTACGACAGCAAGCTGGCTGCCAAGGGGCAGGACGGCAAGCTGCGTCTCATGTACGAGGCCAACCCGATGTCCTTCATTGTGGAGCAGGCCGGCGGGGCGAGCAGCACCGGGCGGGAGCGCATCATGGACATCCAGCCCTCCGCGCTGCATCAGCGGGTGCCGGTGATCCTTGGCTCCAAGAATGAGGTGGAGCGCATCGTCAGCTACCACAAGGAAATGGCTGAGTAACAAGCCGCTGTTTCCAGCAAAAAGGGGGAAGTTACCTTCCCCCTTTTTTTATGTCTGTTCTACGCCCTTTTGGGACGGCTGGATAAGTCGCCCAGAAGAGCAGGCTTCAGGGCCACTGAAGCATCCCTTCTCCTTCGCCCTCCCGTTGGTCAGCCCCAGCGGGGTCGGGGAGACGGCAGGGTGAACGCATACTAACGTCACGGCCGTGCTGTGAGACGGATGACGGTCAAGCCCCCAGGCAATGGCAAATGCCCGGGGACCAAACTCGCCCTCTATACGTCGAGGTTCGAGACATTCAGTGCGTTCTGCTCGATGAAGTCACGCCGTGGCTCCACCTGATCCCCCATGAGGGTGGAGAACAGTTGGTCGGCAGCGATGGCATCCTCAATCTGTACCTGCAGCAGGCGACGGCTGTCCGCGGCCATGGTGGTCTCCCACAGCTGTTCCGGATTCATCTCCCCCAGCCCCTTGTACCGCTGGATGTGCTGACCGCGCTTGGCCTCATCCAGCAGCCAGTGGAGAGCTTGCTTGAATGAGTTCACCGGGTGCTTCTTCTCGCCCCGTTGCACGTAGGCGTTGTCGCCGATAAGGCCCGCCAGTTGCTCCCCGAGGGTGCGGATCGCCGCATAGTCGGGACCATCGAAGAACTCCGGCGTGAAGGTGTACTCATTGGCCACGCCGTGACGCCATTCGCGAATGGTGGCCGATTCCACCACGTCGTTGGGGCCATGGTTGAGCTTCAATTCGTAGCGGCGCTCGCCGGCATCGTCGCCATTGAGACGGGCCAGCAGCTCCGTAAACCAGGGAAACTCGCCACGCATTGCTCGGAACGCCTCTTCGGTGAGGCTGGGCATGGCGATCATTTTCTCCAGGACGTTGGTGTTGTAGCGACGACCCAGGCGCTGAACACTGGCCATCACCGCCTGGTACTGGCGCGCAAGCTGCTCCAATGGCAAGCCAGTGATGGGGGGGACACCCTCGGCGACGAGCAGTTGGGCGTTGTCGATGGCCTGCTGCAGCAGGTAACCATTGAGCTCACCATCGTCCTTCACGTAGCGCTCCTGCTTGCCCTTTTTCAGCTTGTACAGGGGCGGCTGCGCGATGTAAATGTGGCCACGCTCCACCAGCTCCGGCATCTGCCGATAGAAGAAGGTCAGCAGCAAGGTCCGTATGTGGGAGCCGTCCACATCGGCGTCCGTCATGATGATGATGCGGTGGTAACGCAGCTTGTCCGGGTTGAAGTCCTCCTTGCCGATGCCGCAACCGAGGGCCGTGATGAGCGTCCCCACCTCGGCAGAGGAGAGCATCTTGTCGAACCGGGCCTTCTCCACATTGAGGATCTTGCCCTTGAGGGGAAGGATCGCCTGAAAACGGCGATCCCGCCCCTGCTTGGCGGAGCCGCCGGCGGAGTCCCCCTCCACCAGGAACAGTTCGGATTGGGAGGGGTCACGCTCCTGACAGTCGGCCAGTTTGCCGGGCAGGCCTGCGATGTCGAGCACCCCTTTGCGACGGGTCATCTCCCGGGCCCTTCGGGCCGCTTCGCGGGCGCGGGCCGCCTCCACGACCTTGCCGGCGATGATCTTGGCGTCAGAGGGGTTCTCCAGCAGAAACTCCTGCAATCGCTCCGCCATGACCGATTCGACCACTCCCTTGACCTCCGAGGAGACGAGTTTGTCCTTGGTCTGGGAGGAGAACTTGGGATCGGGGACTTTGACCGACAGAACGGCCGTCAGCCCCTCTCGTGCATCATCCCCGGTGGGTTGGATCTTGGCTTTTTTCGCCAACCCTTCGGTGTCGATGTACTGGTTCAGCGTCCGGGTGAGGGCCGAGCGGAAACCGGCCAGATGGGTGCCCCCATCCCGTTGAGGAATGTTGTTGGTGTAGCAGAAGATACTCTCCTGATAGGAGTCGTTCCACTGCATCGCGACCTCCACCGCCACCCCGTCCTTTTCGGAGACGAAATGGAACACATTGGGGCTGAGGGCCACCTTGTTGCGGTTGAGGTGCTCCACGAAGGCGCGGATCCCGCCTTTGTATTCGAAGATATCCTCTTTGTCGCTGCGCTCGTCGCTCAGGCGGATGCGCACGCCGGAGTTGAGAAACGACAGCTCTCGGAGGCGCTTGGCCAGGATGTCATAGTGAAATTCGGTCTGGGTGAAGATGACGCTGCTCGGCTTGAACCGAACCTCCGTCCCGGTGCCGTTACTCTCGCCCACCTGGCTCAGTGCACTCTGGGGTTCGCCCAGACGGTATTCCTGCTTGTACACCTTGCCGCCACGGCGGATGGTGAGCTTCAGCACCTCCGAGAGGGCGTTTACCACAGAAACCCCCACCCCGTGGAGACCGCCGGAGACCTTGTAGGAGTTGCTGTCGAACTTACCGCCCGCATGGAGCACCGTCATGATCACTTCGGCAGCAGAACGCCCCTCTTCGGGATGGATATCCACCGGAATGCCGCGCCCATCGTCGGCGACCGTCACCGACCCATCGGCATGGATGATGATGTCGATATTGGAGCAATGGCCGGCCAGGGCTTCGTCAATCGAGTTGTCGACGACCTCGAACACCATATGGTGCAAACCGGTACCGTCATCGGTGTCGCCAATGTACATACCCGGGCGCTTGCGAACCGCGTCGAGTCCCTTGAGGACCTTGATGTTGGAAGAGTCGTACGTGTTGTCGGTCATAATGGTTTCCACTCCTCGGAAGCCGAGGATTATAACATTTCCTGGATGCGACCCTGTTCCACGTGGAACATCCGCCGTTCACTCCAAGGCGAAAGATCTATACTGCCCGCATCGGTGGTCGTGATGAACACCTGAGCGGGCAGTCGCTGAACCATCCCTAGCAGTCGCCCACGGTGGTCCGCGTCCAGCTCGGCTGCCAGATCGTCGATGAGGAGGATGGCGTCCTTCTGCCGCTGCGCACTGATGAGTCCAATCTGGGCGACCCGCAGGGCCGCCACGGTCAGCTTCTCCTGCCCTCTGGAGAGCACCGACGCGGCCGGCTGCCCGCCGACCGTGACGATCAAATCCGAACGGTGCGGCCCCGCGCTGGTGTAACCCAATTTACGATCCCTCCCTACATTGGCAGCGAGGGCGTCAGAGAGCGAAACCTCTGAGCGCCAACCCCGGCGGTAAACGAACCCCAGCGTCAGATCGGGCAGTAGCTCCGTCACATACGGAACAACCGCAGCAACCAGGTCGTGTGCCAGCGCCCCGCGCATCTGCTCCAATCGCTCGCCGCTTTCGCTGAGCGCGCGGTCCCACGGCGCCAGGTCGCCGCCCTCCCGCAACGCCGCATTGCGCTGACGCAGCCCGCGTTCATACCGCTGCCAGCTGCCCAGGAACATTGGTTCCACGTGGAACAGGATCCAGTCGAGAAAAGCCCGTCGCAAGGCCGGCCCCCCGGAGATCAATTCATGACTTTGCGGTGTGATGACCTGCAGTGGAATGAGTGTGGCGATGGCGGAGCTGTTTTGTACCCGCACCCCATCGACCTGGATCGCGGTCCCTTCCTTGACATGTTTTCTGATGCCCACCCGATGCGCACGCCCATCCTGCACGATCCCGAAGACGGTCGCCTCGGCCTCCTGGTGACGCACAAGTTCCGGGATCCTTCCCGTGCGGAACGACTTCGCCGTGGCCAAGAGGTGAACGGCCTCCAACAGACTAGTCTTGCCGCTCCCATTCCGCCCGACAACGACATTCAGCTTGGGAGAGAAGTGCGTGACGACATGCTCCAGGTTGCGGACGTTGCGAACCTCCAACCGTTCCACAAACATGCCGCCCCGCAATCACAACCGCATGGGCATGACGACGTAGCGTGAGGTGTCGTCACCAACACTCTTGATTAGACAGCTGCTGTTGGGATCGGTCAGGATGATCTCGACGGCATCCCCCCGCACCGCATTCAGCGCATCGACCAGGTAGCTCACGTTGAACCCAATTTCGATGGGGTCGGCCTGGTAGCCCACCTCCAGCTCCTCTTCCGCCTCCTCCTGCTCGGGATTATTAACCACCGCTCGGAGGAGATTCGCGCCTATTTGCAACCGAATGCCCCGGTATTTCTCATTGGAGAGGATGGAAGTGCGTACCAATGCCTGTCGCAGCGACTCGCGATCGGCGACCAGCACCTTGTCCCCCCCGCGCGGCACGACGCGCTCGTAGTCGGGGAACCGGCCATCGATGAGTTTGGAAGTGAAGGTCACCCCTTCGAGCTCCACTTCAATATGGTTGTTGTTTACCCGAAGCTTGCAGCTCTGCTCACTGTCATCCAGGAGCCTTGCCAACTCTCCCACCCCCTTGCGGGGCACGATGACCTGGTACTTGTCCCCCACCATGAGTTCCGACTCGAGCTCGCACAGGGCAAGACGGTGCCCGTCCGTGGCCACGCTGCGCAGCCGGTTGTTCTCAATCTCCAGAAGCAGGCCATTGAGATAGTACCGAACATCCTGATTGGCCATGCAGAACTGTGTTTGATCAATGAGCTTCTTCAGATCGCCTCTTGGTACGGCGAGCTCCAATCCCCCGCCCAGGGCGTCCACCGAGGGGAATTCGGTACTCGGTAGGGTCGACAAGGTGAAGCGGCTTTTTCCGGAGCGCACCACCGCCTTGTCGCCGTCCACCCGCACCTCCACCACAGCCTCATCGGGAAGCATTCGACAGATGTCCACGAATTTCCTTGCTGGAAGCGTGGTCTCTCCCTCCTCAGCGCCTTCCAGGAGCGCCGTGCTTACCCTCATCTCCACTTCCAGATCTGTGCCGGTCAATGTCAGTGTGCCGCCACTGACCTCCACCAGTACATTGGACAGAATGGGAAGGGTTTGGCGCTTCTCCACAACGCCGCTGACGATCTGAAGCGGTTTGAGCAAGGACTCTCTGGCGGTGGTGAACTTCATGTTCCGGTACCTGATTAATTAATAAATATCTTTTTCTTTAAAAGATCTGTTATTACTACTATGTCACCGAAGCGCTGTGGATAACTCATTTTTTTCTAAATCCTCCAATGACTTGGAAGATTAATAAACACTTTGCCAAACCCCCGCGCAATCTGTGGATAAGATGTGCGCCAAACCGGGTCTGAAAAGCATGACAAACTTATTAACAGCCTATCAAGATCATGTTGTCAGAATTCTCAACAGGTTTGCATAGTCCTCAGTGATACGTTGATCGCTCTCCTTGAGCTGCTTGATCTTCTTGCAGCCGTGCAGCACCGTGGTATGGTCCCGCCCACCGAACGCATCGCCAATCTCGGGCAAGCTGTGGTTGGTCAGCTCCTTGGACAGCGCCATGGCAACCTGGCGAGGCCGGGCGATGGAGCGGTTTCGCCGCTTGGAGAGCAAATCGGCAACACGGATCTTGTAGTACTCCGCCACGGTCTTTTGGATGTTCTCGATGGTGACCAATTTGGCCTGAAGCGCCAGAAGGTCACTGAGCGCCTCCTTGGCAAAGTCCAGGGTGATGGGGCGGCCGGTGAAGTGCGCGTTGGCCACCACCCGCCGGAGGGCCCCCTCCAGCTCGCGCACGTTGGAGCGGATCCGCTTGGCCATGAAGAAGGCCACCTCATGGGGGAGCTCCACCTTCGCCTGCACGGCCTTGCTCATCAGGATGGCCACCCGCGTCTCCAACTCGGGTGGCTCCAGGGCCACGGTGAGCCCCCAGCCGAAACGGGACTTCAACCGCTCTTCCAGTCCCTGGACTTCTTTGGGATAGCGATCGCAGGTGAGGATCACCTGCTGCTGACCCTCCAGCAGCGCATTGAAGGTATGAAAGAACTCCTCCTGGGAGCGCTCCTTGCCGGCGAAGAACTGGATGTCATCGATGAGCAGCGCGTCGAGACTGCGGTAAAAGCGCTTGAACTCGTTGATGGCGTTCTGCTGCAGCGCCTTCACCATGTCCGCCACGAAACGCTCGGAATGAAGGTAGAGGACCCGCGCTGTGGGCCGGTGTTTGAGGATGAGATTGCCCACGGCGTGCATCAGGTGGGTTTTCCCCAGCCCCACCCCTCCATATAAAAAGAGGGGGTTGTAAGCGAGCCCGGGATTCTCCGCCACCTGAGTCGAGGCCGCCCGGGCCAGTTGATTAGACTTGCCCTCGACGAAGGTTTCAAAGGTGAAGTTGGGATTCAGGTTACTGCGCCGGCCCTCCGCGGGCCGAACGGGAGGCGCCGGGAAACTGGCAACCAGGGCCTCGGTGGATGCCACCCGGGCGGGAGGGGGGGCCGCCGGTGGCGGTTCGGGCCTTCGCGCCGCCGCCGGAACCGCGGCCTTGCGGCTCCCAACCTCAAAGATCAGCTGCAGGCTCACCTCACCTCCAAACTCCCCCAGAAGCTCTTCGATGCGGTTGCGGAAGCGCTGAACGACCCAATCCTGAACGAAGCGGTTTGGGGAGAGGAGCTTGAGCCGCCCGTCGTCCACCTCGGCCTGCAGTGGACGAATCCACGTGTTGAACTGTTGTGCCGAAAGCTCGTCCTCAAGTCTGTTGAGACACTTTTGCCAGACCGCCAGCGCCACCATTGAACCTCGTGTGTCGGGGAAAACCAGAAAGGGGGAGGCCCCGCAGTCTACCGTCTAATCCACAACTTATCCACACCGTACCGTTGGCCCTGGCTCTTGACAGGTCGGTACCGATCACATATCTTGGCCGACTTTTCTGGAGCCCCATCCTTCCCGGGGCTTTCCACGTCGATCAGAGAGTTTTGGGGCGTTAGCTGTCATGAAAAGAACCTTTCAGCCGAGCAAGATCAAACGCGCGCGTACCCACGGTTTCCGTGCCCGCATGAAGACCGTCGGCGGTCGCAAGGTATTGAAATCGCGCCGTGCGAAGGGCCGCGCCCGTCTGGCGGCCTAAGCAAGGGGTGCTTTGAACAGCCCGACCGATCGTCCGCCCGAAGAGCCCGGCCCTGTTGGGCACGACTTCTTCACAGGGTTTTCCCGGGCGAGACGACTGGTCAAGCCGGGAGAGTTCAAGCGAGTATTCCAGCAGGCCGGCCGGGTAAGCCATCGAAACATCACCTTGCTGGCGCGTCCCAACGGCCTCGGATACCCCCGGCTTGGACTGGCCATCTCCCGCAAGCACGCGAAACGGGCAGTCGACCGCAACCTCATCAAGCGGCAAGTCCGCGAGAGTTTTCGGCATCACCAGAACGTCTTGGGCGGGCTCGATGTCATAGCCTTGAGTCGCCCTGGCATTGCCGAGCTCGACCGCCACGAGTTGCGCGCCTTCCTGGATCAATCCTGGCGAGGCCTGGCAAAGAGATGCAAAGACTCCTGATCCTGCTGATTGCCGCCTATCGCTATTTCATCAGCCCGTTCCTGGGCAGCAACTGCCGTTTTCATCCCACCTGTTCGCATTACGCCCATGAGGCGGTCGTTCGCCACGGGGCCTTGCGTGGAAGTTGGCTGGCCGTGCGTCGCATCGGCCGATGCCACCCCTGGCATCCAGGCGGGTTGGATCCGGTCCCCGAGAAGAAAGACTAGCTATGGACTTTCAACGCCTTATCCTCTTCGTCGCGCTCTCCTTCACCCTGCTGATGATCTGGCAGGCCTGGCAGGAGGACTACGGTCCCCAGCCCCCCGTCGCCGTGCAGGAGGCCCCGTCCCCCCAGGTCCCGGGGGCACCGATGGACACCCCGCCCGCCCAGGAGGCGGAGGTCCCCACCACCCGCCCGGCGCTGCAGAGTGCCGAACGGGTGCACGTCACCACCGACGTGCTCGATGTGGAGATCGACACCGCCGGGGGCAACCTCCACCGTGCCGCCCTGCGTGCCTATCCGGTAAGCGTCGACCAGCCCGACAACCCGGTGGTGCTGCTCAACGACCAGCCGGGCGATCTCCACGTGGTGCAATCGGGGTTGATCCCCGCCGCCGGCGCGAACGTCGAGGCCCCCAACCACCTGGCCCACTACCGGGTCGAGCAGAAGACCTATCAGCTCGAATCGGGCAAGGACAGCCTCGAGGTGCGGCTGGTATGGGACGACGGCCAGGGGGTCGAGGTGGCCAAGGTCTATACCTTCCATCGCGGCAGTTACCTGGTGGACCTGCGCTTCGAGATCACCAATACCGGCGCCGACCCCTACCGGGTCCACCTGTATCGCCAGATCCAGCGCACCGAGCCTGGCGACAGCTCCATGTTCATCTACACCTACACCGGGGCGGTGTATTACGGCCCCGAGGTGAAGTACAAGAAATACGATTTTGGGGACATGCGCGACGCGCGCCTGGATCAGCAGATCCAGGGCGGCTGGGTGGCCATGATCCAGCATTACTTCCTGAGCGCCTGGATCCCGCCCCAGGAGCAGAGTAACAACGTCTACACCTTGCCCCCGCGGGATGGCCGCTACACCATCGGCATGACGGAAAAGGCGCCTACCGTGGTGGCCCCGGGGCAGAGCGCCACCGTCGGCTCCCAGCTGTTCGTCGGGCCGAAACTGCAGGAGCAACTGGAGGCGATCACCCCCGGCCTGGAGCTGACTGCCGACTATGGGATGCTCACCTTCATCTCCAAACCGCTGTTCTGGCTGCTGGACCTCATCCACAGTCTGGTGGGTAACTGGGGATGGGCCATCATCATCCTGACCGTGCTCATCAAGGCGGCCTTCTACAAGCTCTCCGAGACCAGCTACAAGTCCATGGCCCAGATGCGCAAGCTGCAGCCGAAGATGGCCGCCATGAAGGAGCGCTATGGGGATGATCGGCAGAAGATGCAGGAGGCGATGATGAAGCTCTACCGGGAGGAGAAGATCAATCCGCTCGGCGGCTGCCTCCCGATCCTGGTGCAAATCCCGGTCTTCATCGCCCTCTACTGGACACTGCTGGAGAGCGTGGAGATGCGGCAGGCGCCGTTCATCCTGTGGCTGAACGACCTCTCCAGCGCCGATCCCTACTTTGTGCTGCCGGTGCTCATGGGGGCGACCATGCTTATTCAGCATCGCCTCAACCCCACCCCCATGGACCCCATCCAGGCGCGGGTGATGATGATCCTCCCGATCATCTTCACGGTGTTCTTTGCCTTCTTCCCGGCCGGACTGGTGCTCTACTGGGTGGTGAACAATACCCTCTCCATCGCCCAGCAGTGGGTCATCACCAAGCGGATAGAGGCGGCTTGATCGTTTCAAGGTCCTGGTGACCGACGTCGACACCATTGCGGCACTTGCCACCCCGCCGGGCCGCGGCGGGGTGGGTATCGTTCGGGTCTCCGGGCCCGGATCCGCCGCCATTGCTCAAGCGATCCTTGGCCGTGTTCCGCCACCGCGGCACGCCGATTACCTTCCGTTTCGAAGCCCCGCCGGGGAGGTGCTCGACCAGGGCCTCGCCCTCTACTTCCCCGGCCCCCACTCGTTCACCGGCGAAGATGTGTTGGAGCTGCAGGGCCACGGGGGTCCGATCATCATGGATCGGCTCCTCGCCGCCGTCCTGGCGCTGGGGGCCCGGCCCGCGCGGCCCGGCGAGTTTTCGGAACGCGCCTTCCTGAATGGCAAGCTCGACCTCGCCCAGGCCGAGGCCATCGCCGACCTCATCGACAGCAGCAGCGAACAGGCCGCCCGCTCCGCCTTGCGCTCCCTGCAGGGGGCCTTTTCCGCCTGCATCCACGGCCTGGTGGAGGGGCTTATCGAGCTGCGCCTGTACGTGGAATCGGCCATCGACTTCCCCGAGGAGGAGATCGACTTCCTGGTCGACGGGGTCATCGAGGCGCGTCTGGGTGCCCTCCAACAGCGCCTCGCCGAGGTGCAGCGCTCCGCCCGCCAGGGGCAGTTGCTCAAAGAGGGGATGACGGTGGTGCTGGCCGGGCGCCCCAACGCCGGAAAGTCCAGCCTGCTCAACGCCCTGGCCGGCCAGGAGTCGGCCATCGTCACCGCCATCCCGGGGACCACTCGGGACATCCTGCGCGAGCAGATCACCATCGACGGCATGCCCCTGCACGTCATCGACACTGCCGGGCTGCGCGACAGCGACGACCCGGTGGAGCAGGAGGGGATCCGCCGCGCCTGGGCTGCCATCGAGAAGGCCGATCGGGTCCTGCTGGTGGTGGACGACACGGTGGGGGTGCAGCAGGAGGAGGAGGGGATCCTCGCCCGTTTGCCGAGCACCCTGCCGGTCACGGTGGTGCGCAACAAGAGCGACCTTTCCGGCCGCCCCCCGGGGCAAACGGAGGGTCCGCTGGGGATGGAGATCGCCTTGTCGGCCCACAGTGGGGAAGGTCTTGAAGCCCTTCGCCGCCACCTTAAGGCCACGGTGGGCTATGAGAGCACGGGGGAAGGGGTGTTTATGGCCCGCCGCCGTCACCTGAACGCCCTCGCCGAAGCTGAAGAGCGCCTTGAGAGCGCCGCCGCGCTGTTGGCTCGGCGCCAGGGGGAGCTGTTGGCAGAAGAGCTCCGCCTCGCCCAGCACGCGTTGGGGGAGATCACCGGCGAATTCACCAGTGAAGATCTGCTGGGCAGGATTTTCACCTCTTTCTGCATCGGAAAGTAACCCTCGTCGGCTCAGTGGGCAGAGCAGGGGGGCGGTCCGGCGGCGTCAGTCGCTACCAGAAATGGCGCAGATAGACATAGGCATTGGCCAGCGCCACGCTGCCGATCATCACCGGCAGGCCGATGGCCAGGAAGCGGGCGAAGCTGATGGGGGAGCCGGCGCGCTCTGAAAGGCCTGCCACCATCACGTTGGCGGCGGCGCCCACCAGGGAGCCGTTGCCGCCCAGGCAGGCCCCCAGGGCGAGAGACCACCACACCGGTTCGGCCGCGGCGGGGCCGCCCAGGCCGCTCTCCATCGCCTGCACCAGCGGGATCATGGTGGCCACGAAGGGAATGTTGTCGATGGCCGCCGAGACCCCGGCCGAAAGCCACAGGGTGGTGAAGGCGGTGACCATCGGGTCTCCCCCGGTCAGCTCCATCAACCCCCCGGCCAGCCGATCCAGTAGCCCGGTGGCCTGGACGCCGTGCACCATCACGAACAGCCCGATGAAGAAAAACAGGGCGTTCCACTCCACCTCCTGCAGCGCTTCGCGCACCTGCTCCGCCTGGCCACGGCGATCCTGCCCCAGACCGGTGAGAAACAGGAGCAGCGCCGCCCCGCCCATGGCGGTGGTGCCGGGCTGAATATCGAAGCGTTCCCCCAGCACGAAGCCCATGATGACCAGCCCCAGCACCCCCAGCGATTGCTTCATCAGCCGCACGTCGCGGAGGCTTCCGCGTTCGTCAAAGCGCATGACCCGTGCCTTCAGCTCGGCGGTGGTCTTCAGGGAGCGGGCCCAGATCCCATAGAACACGACGAGCACGAAGATCAGGGCCACCGCAGCAATGGGACCCAGCTGCAGCAGGAAGTCGTTGAAGCTGAGGCCCGTGGCCGAGCCGATGAGGATGTTCGGCGGGTCGCCGATCAGGGTGGCGGTGCCGCCGATGTTGGCCGCGAGGATTTGGCTGAACAGGAACGGGTAGGGCGAGACCTTCAGCTTGTCGACGATGAGCAGCGCCACCGGGACCACCAGCAGCACCGTGGTGAGGTTGTCCAGCAGGGCCGAGAAGACCGCGGTGACCACGGCCAGCAGAATGAGAATGCCGATGGGCTCGGCCCGGGCGCGTTTGGCCGCCCAGATGGCCACGAATTCGAAGATGCCGGTCTGGCGCGTTACGGCGATGATGATCATCATGCCCGAGAGCAGGGCAATGGTGTTGAAGTCGATCCCGGCGATGGCGCGCTCCTGGTCGATGATCCCGGTGATCACCATCGCCGCAGCCCCCAGCAGCGCCACAACAGTGCGGTGGACTCGCTCGCTCAACAGCACGGCGTAGGCGGCGACGAAGATGGCCGTGGCCAGCCACAGGGGGTCGAGGCCGAACAGGAGGGCCGGGGCTGCTTCGCCCATGGCGCTGGCGTGTGTCACGACAGCGCTCCCGGGACGGGCTCGCTGTGGGGCCCTGTAGTGGGGGCCGGGCCGCCCCGCAGCAGTGAGAGGATGGTGAAGAAGGAGATGGCACCGACCAGCTTGCCGCTCTGAGGGTCGACCACCGGGACCACGAACTGGGTGCCCGCCAGGATGGTCTGTGCCTCGATCAACGGCGTGTCGGGATGGACCACCTCGGCGCGCGGATCCAGTATATCGCCGATGGGGCGCCCCCCCAGCTCCTCCAACCGCTCCATCAGCTCCTCGTGGGACTCCCGCAGATAGCCCATGCGGTCGAGGCCGCGGACCATGGTGAGATGTCTGGGGAGCAAGGCGCGCATCAGGCGGTCCCCGGAGAGCAGACCCACAAACCGTTCCTGCCGGTCCACCACCGGGACCAGCCCCATGTGCCTGCTCATGATGAACTCGATGGCCCTGGCCACCGGATCATCCGCGTAAAGCGGGGTAACGGTGGGGCGCATGACTTCGCGGCACAGTAGCATGGCGCTTCTCTCTGGTGGCATTTGCGGCGGACGCATCACAGTGTTGCTCATTGTACGGAAGTTCGAGGCCGGCATGACAACTCGGTCAGCGACCGGATCAGGGTAAACAGATACTTACCCAAGGACTTACATCGCTCACAGCACGGCCGTGACGTAAGTATGCGTTTTCCTGGGCGACCGGATGGGTGGTAAAGCCACAGTTACATCGAACAGATAGCGGCGCCAATTTGTGCTGGATGTCCAGCGCGCTGAAATTCCGCTCTCGCTTCCGCAGCCCGCCTGGGGATCTCGATGATCAACTCCTCCGGATGCACCCCAGGTTCCCGTTTGGCGGCCCGCGCATGCCGCTTTCCCCCTAGAAACGCAGGCAGACCCGGGCCGCTCCTTGGGGCTCGCCCCGAGGGGGCCGTGCAAAGCTCGAAGGGCGAGGAGAATGTCTGAATAAATGCTTATATAAAACATAAAAAATATAAATTTCACTTATTCAGATCGCCAACTAGATTCAAAGGCATACGGGCTCTCTGTCCCGGACGGCATTCACCATGCGGTTGGGCGGAGCGTCCTTCCCTCGTGCCACAGAGAAGAGGACGTTAGGTATGGCGAAGACCTACAGTGCGGGCGTCAAGGAGTACCGTGAAACCTACTGGATGCCCAACTACACCCCCAAGGACACCGATTTCCTGGCCTGTTTCAAAGTGGTCCCTCAAGCCGGCGTGCCCCGCGAAGAGGCCGCCGCCGCGGTGGCCGCGGAGTCCTCCACCGGCACCTGGACCACCGTCTGGACTGACCTGCTGACCGATCTGGAGTACTACAAGGGCCGCGCCTACGCCATCGAGGACGTGCCGGGGGACGACGAGGCCTTCTACGCCTTCATCGCCTACCCGCTGGACCTCTTCGAAGAGGGTTCGGTGGTCAACGTGCTGACCTCCCTGGTGGGCAACGTCTTCGGTTTCAAGGCAGTGCGCTCGCTGCGGCTGGAGGATGTGCGGGTCCCCGTGGCCTTCGTGGTCTCCTGCGGCGGCCCGCCCAACGGCATCCAGGTGGAGCGCGACAAGATGAACAAGTACGGCCGGGCGCTGCTCGGTTGCACCATCAAGCCCAAGCTGGGCCTCTCGGCGAAGAACTACGGCCGGGCGGTCTACGAGTGCCTGCGCGGCGGGCTGGATTTCACCAAGGATGATGAGAACGTCAACTCCCAGCCGTTCATGCGCTGGCGCCACCGCTTCGAGTTCGTGGCCGAGGCCATCCACAAGGCGGAGGCGGAGACCGGTGAGCGCAAGGGCCATTACCTGAACGTCACTGCGCCGACTCCGGAAGACATGTACGAGCGCGCCGAGTTCGCCAAGGAGCTCGGCATGCCCATCATCATGCACGACTACCTCACCGGCGGCTTCACCGCCAACACCGGGCTGGCCAACTGGTGCCGGCGCAATGGCATCCTGCTGCACATCCACCGCGCCATGCATGCGGTGATCGACCGCAATCCGCGCCACGGCATCCACTTCCGGGTGCTGACCAAGATGCTGCGCCTCTCCGGGGGCGATCACCTCCACTCCGGCACCGTGGTGGGCAAGCTGGAGGGGGATCGGGAGGCGACTCTGGGGTGGATCGACATCATGCGCGAGCGCTTCATCGCCGAGGACCGCAGCCGCGGGATCTTCTTCGATCAGGATTGGGCCCATATGCCCGGGGTCTTCCCGGTGGCCTCCGGCGGCATTCACGTCTGGCACATGCCGGCGCTGGTCTCCATCTTCGGCGACGACGCCATTCTGCAGTTCGGCGGCGGCACCCTGGGCCACCCCTGGGGCAACGCCGCCGGCGCCGCCGCCAACCGCGTCGCCCTCGAGGCCTGCACCCAGGCGCGCAACGAGGGGCGCGAGATCGAGAAGGAGGGCAAGGAGATCCTCACCGCCGCGGCCCAGCACAGCCCCGAGCTGAAGATGGCCATGGAGACCTGGAAGGAGATCAAGTTCGAGTTCGACACCGTGGACAAACTGGACGTCGCGCATCGGTAAGGCAGATATGAGGGGCGAGATGCGAGGGGACGAAGGGTGAGAACCTCGCCGCATCTCGTCACTTCGGATGGACGCCTTCAGGTGCCCCTTCAGACGCGTAGTTGCAGGCTTCTCTGTCGAAGGCGGACCGACAGCGGATGCTGTTAGCGTCTTACCGGTAACGAGCCAGTCGACGTATTCCAAGCCTTTAACTGGAGTGAATCCCATGAGCGAAATGCAGGACTACCAATCCACCCTGAGCGACCCGGCCAGCCGCAAGTTCGAGACCTTCTCCTATCTGCAGGAGATGGAGGCGGGGCAGATCCGCAAGCAGGTGGAGCACATCGTCGCCAGCGGCTGGAACCCGGCCGTGGAGCACACCGAGCCGGCCAATGCCTTCGGCCATTACTGGTACATGTGGAAACTGCCCATGTTCGGCGAGACCGACGTGGACCGCATCCTCAAGGAGGCGGAGGCCTGCCACAAGGCCCATCCCAATCACCACGTGCGCCTGATTGGCTACGACAACTTCAAGCAGTCCCAAGGCACCGCCATGGTGGTGTTTCGCGGACCCATTCAGGTGTAACTGCAGGGGCGCACCGGCAGCACCGGTGCGCCGAGTTCAACGACGGGCGGCGGCGGTGGTGCATGCCGGCCACGCGCGCCGCCCGGACAGGGGGAGCTGGATATGGCAACCATGGCCGAGAGCGCCGTCAAAACGACTCAAGGTGACCGCCCGACGCTAGACGCGGCGCCGGAAGCGCAGTATCAGATCGGCGAAGAGCCTTACTACCGTCCGGTGTGCGATGAGGTGGCCCTCTACGAGGCCGCCTACAAGGTGCGCATGCCGGTGATGCTCAAGGGACCCACCGGCTGCGGCAAGTCCCGCTTCGTGGAATTCATGGCCTGGAAATTGGGGCGCCCGCTGGTCACCGTCTCCTGCAACGAGGACATGACCGCCTCCGATCTGGTAGGGCGGTTCCTGCTGGATGCCAGCGGTACCCGCTGGCAGGACGGGCCGCTCACCGTGGCCGCGCGCATCGGCGCCATCTGCTACCTGGATGAGGTGGTGGAGGCGCGCCAGGACACCACGGTGGTGATCCACTCCCTCACCGATCACCGCCGCACCCTGCCCCTGGACAAGAAGGGGGAGCTGGTGAAGGCCCACGCCGACTTCCAGCTGGTGATCTCCTACAACCCCGGTTACCAGAGCCTGATGAAGGACCTGAAGCAGTCCACCAAGCAGCGCTTCGGCGCTCTGGACTTCGGCTACCCCGAGGCGGAGGTGGAGACGGAGATCGTCGCCCATGAAAGCGGCATCGCCCCCGAGACGGCCGCCCGTCTGGTGCAGGTGGCCCACCGGGCCCGCAACCTCAAGGGGCACGGCCTGGACGAGGGGATCTCCACCCGCCTGCTGGTCTACGCCGCCCACCTCATCCAGGGGGGGATCGAGCCGCGCGCGGCCTGCACCATGAGTCTGGTGCGCCCCATCACCGACGACCCGGACATGCGCGAGACCCTCGACCAGGCGGTGGCGACCTACTTTTGACCCTCGACCCATCCTACGGCGATCGCAAACGTCGCCCCTCTTGCCCGGGCCCCGTCAAGCAGCCTTCGGCAGCCTGACAAGCCAGGGATTGGCACGGTCTGATGTCGCCGGTTCTGCACAGCCAAAAACAAAAGGTACACCGAGATGAGCGTCGACCTCGAAGACTACCGCGACTTTCTGGAGGAGACCCACCCGGCGGTGCACGACACCCTGGAGGCGAGTTTCGCCGAGGCCGCCCGGGTGATGTCGCCCCGGGGCCTGGCCAACTGGCTGGAGGGGGCCAAGGCCCTGTGCAACCTGGGCCGCGGCCAGGAGCTGGTGGTGAACTACATCCAGGCGATGCCGCTGGTGGCCAAGGAGGTGGGGGAGGATGTGATCCCCGAGAGCGTCACCCAGGCCATGAAGCTCGCCTCCATGGTGAGCGGGGAGGTGATCGCCCTGATGTTCGCCAACCTGCCGGTGGCGGCGCGGCGTCTCGGCGACGCCGAGCTGCTCAAGCAGTACCTGGGCCTGCTCCATCAGCTCTCGGCCAAAGCCCCCCGGGGGCTGCGCCCCATGCTGGGGCGGCTGGATGAGCTGTTCGGCAAACTCACCCTGGGCGGGCTGCGCCGCTGGGCTCTGTGGGGGGCCCAGGCCCACGGTCGGGACTTCCCCGCCTTGGCCAAATACTTTGCCCTGGAGAGCGCCGACGCCCTCGCCGTGCTGCAGAAGGAGCGCCGCGGCACCCTGTTTGTGGACAACCACCGCAAGCTCAACTTCTATCTCCGCGCCCTGTGGGGCCGGGACTTCTTCCTGCGCCCCACCTCGGGGGATTACGAACAACGCGAAGGCTATCGGCCCTTTATCGAGGGGCGGGTGATTCACCTTCCCGACGCCTACGACGACATTCGCGGGCGCTCGGGCAAGGCGCTCTACAGTGCCGCGGCCACCCACGCGGCCGCCCACCTGGCCTATACCCGCCATCCGCTCTCCGCCGAGGCCCTCAATCCCGCGCAAATGCTCATTATCGGTCTGTTCGAGGATGCCCGCATCGAGGCGCTCGCCATGGCCGAGTTTCCCGGGCTCAAACAGCTGTGGCGACCGTTCCACCTGCCGCCGGAGCCGGGGGAGGCGCGCGAGCCGGTAGTGCGGCTGCTGGAGCGCACCGCCCGTGCGCTGCTGGACGAGACCTATCTCGATGAGGATCCCCTGGTGCGGGAGGCCGCGGTGGCGTTCCGCCGGGAGTTCGTCGCCCGCTCCCACGACAACGCCCTCGCCTGGGACCTGGGGATCAACCTCTACAACCGCCTGGGCGAGCGGGCCGCCCTGCCTGCCCTGCGCCTGCTGGAGCGCCTCGCCATCCCCTACCGGGACGACAATCGTTACATCTGGGCCTTTGACGAGGTCGCCTGGGCCGAGGCCGACTATCTCGCCGCGGCGGCCCGCCAGAGCCGGCGCAAGGTGAGTGTCATGGAGATGGTGAACGAGCTGGATACGGAGCTGGCGGGGGATGATGCCCAGGAGATCTGGACCCTCGAATCGGAGTTCTACCGCGACGGCGATCCGGAGGGGGTGTCGCTGAATCGGCTGGAGGGCAAGGCGCCGGTGAGCGAACCGTTCCACTACCCGGAGTGGGACTACCAGGTGCAGCTCCACCGCCCCGATTGGGTGACGGTGCTGGAGCGGCGTCAGCCGGCCGGGGACCCGGCGGTGGTGGAGGCGACCCTGCTGGAATACCGCCCCATCGCCAACCGCCTCAAACACATCATCGATGCCCTCCAGCCCGAAGGGGTGATCCGCCAGCGCCGCCAGGAGGAGGGGGATGAGATCGATCTCAATGCCGCCATCCGGGCCCTGGTGGACCTGCGCATGGGGCTCGACCCCGACCCGCGGGTCAACATCCGCCTGGAGCGCAAGACCCGCGACCTGGCGGTGTTGGTGCTGCTGGACCTCTCCGAATCCACCAACGACACCCCGCCCGGGGTGGAGAAGAGCGTGCTGCAGCTGGCGCGGGAGGCCACCACCCTGCTGGCCTGGGCCCTGGAGGGGATCGGCGACCCCTTCGCCGTGCATGGCTTCGCCTCGGACGGGCGGCATGACGTGCAGTACTACCGCTTTAAGGAGTTCGACCAGCCGTGGGACGGGCAGGCCAAGGGGCGCCTGGCCGGCATGCAGGGGGGGCTCTCCACCCGTATGGGGGCGGCTTTGCGCCATGGGGCCGCTCATCTGGTCCGTCGGCCCCAGCAGAAGAAGCTGCTGTTGCTGGTCACCGACGGGGAGCCCGCCGACATCGACGTGCGCGATCCCCAGTACCTGCGCCAGGACACCCGCAAGGCGGTGGAGGAGCTGGCTGGCCGCGGCATCACCACCTACTGCCTGAGCCTCGACCCCCATGCCGATGCCTACGTCTCGCGCATCTTCGGCGGGCGCTACACCGTGGTGGACCGGGTCCAGCGCCTGCCCGAGCGGCTGCCGACCCTGTTCATGAGCCTGACCACCTGAGCAGCAAAATGTCGGGTTACGCTGCCGCTAACCCGACTTTTCCGGTGAATCCTGAAGCATCCTGTCGATCCTGTTCCATCGAACATACCCCCGCTCTCAGGAGGCCTTGAGGATCTCCTGCTTCAGCTCGTTGGCCTCCAGCAGCACCTGACCCTCCTTCACCCGCAGGATGAAATCCACATCCTGCAGCACCGACAGGCGGTGGGAGATGATGATCACCGTGCGCCCCTGCATCAGCCGGGCGGCGAGGCGGGTGATCTCCCTCTCGGTCTGCACGTCCACCGCGCTGGTGGGCTCGTCGCAGATGAGGATGGGGGCGTTCTTGAGAAAGGCCCGGGCCAGGGAGATGCGCTGGCGCTCGCCCCCCGAAAGGCGCACCCCCCGCTCGCCCACCAGCGTCTGATACCCCTCGGGCAGCGCCTCGATGAAGTGGTGGGCGTTGCCGAACTTCGCCGCCTCGACGATCTCCTCCATGGTCGCCTCCGGGCGGGCGTAGGCGATGTTCTCGGCGATGGTGGTGGAGAACAGCACCGCGTCCTGGGAGACCACACTGAACTGCCGGCGCATATCCTTCAGCCGGTAGTCCCGCAGATCGATCCCATCGAGCAGGATCTGTCCCCGATCCGGGTCGAACATGCGGATGAGCAGGTTGACCAGGGTGGTCTTGCCCGCCCCGGAGCGCCCCACGATCCCCACCCGCGCCCCCGCCGGGATGGTGAGGGAGACATCGTCGATCACCGGCTCGTTGCCGGCATAGCCGAAGGTCACATGGTCCAGCTCCAGGCGCCCGGTGGTGTGGAGCAGGGGCAGGGCGTCCGGCTTGTCGCTCACGTGGGGTTCCTGGTCGAGCACCGAGAAGGCCCGCTCGGCGCTGGCGATGGCCCGCTGCTGTCCGGTGATGTGGCTGCCGATGGCCTGCAGGGGGCCGTAGAGCTGGCCGATGTAGCCCATGATGAGCAGCAGATCGCCGGTGGTGAGGGCACCCCCCTGCACATCGCGCACCCCCAGATAGAGGATGGCGGTGGTCCCCAGCCCGATAGCCAGCCCCAACAGCACCCCGAAGCCCCCCTCCAGCTTCACCACCCGCATGCGGGTGAAGAAGCTCTCCTTCGCCTTGTGCAGGAACCGCTGCAGCTCGTGGCGGTCCTGACCGAAGATGGTGACCGTGGGCAGCGCCCCCAGGGCCTCCAGCACCACCGACTGGGCGGCGCTCTCGGTGGTGCGCACCTCGTGCCACTGGTCGCGCATGCGGATCTGATTGAGGTGGATGAGGATGATGAGCGGCACCGAGGTGATCAGGGCCACCCCGGCCAGGCGCGGATTGATGAGGAACATGACATAGAGCATCCCCGCCAGGGACACCAGGGAGATGATCACCGGAATGATGCCGTAGAGGGCGGTCCACTGCAGCGCGGGGGCGTCATAGTTGATGCGGTAGGCCGGCTCGTGGGAGCCCTTCTCCCCCAGGTGCAGCACCGACATCTGCAGGCTGTGGAGAAAGAGTTTGCCGCGGAAATCGAGCACCATTTTCTCCGCCACATACTCCCGCAGCAGCCACTCGGCTGTCTGGTGGGCGATGGTGACAATGGCGATGAACACCGCCAGGGCGATGGTGACAATGAGGATGGCCTCGGTACTGCTGGAGCCCCACTGGGGCAGCCACCAGGCCAGCACCCCCGGCAGGGGCTCATCGCTCAACACGTTGTCCACCACCATCTTCACCGGCAGGGGCGTGAGCAGAGCGATGGGTGTTCCCAGAAGGCCGAGAAAAAGGATGAGGGTGAATTTGGACCAGTAGCCGCGCGCCTCTTGCAGCGCCCGCAGGTAAAGCCGGAAGGTAGCGAGAGTTCGGGACCATACCATGAGCAATATCCGCAGTCGGGTTGAGGTCGGCGGGCCCCGGGGGACGGGCCCGATGTCATTGCCTCTAGAAATCCGCCCGCGGCGAAAGTTCCGGTAAGTAGCTGATTTTGTGGGAAAGGGGTGTGCCTCTTGCGCGTACCCCCGGTACCGATGCGCAATCTGGCTGGATCGCCGATGGTTCCGCTTATCTGTTCGGTGCTCCGGCACCGTCCGGCCGCTTCAGGAGACCCTGAACCGTGCCACCGCCCGACGCAGGCGGCGCACCTCCTCCGCAGTGCGGCGCTCGCGTCCGTAGCGCAAGCGGACGTAGTCGCCCGTGATCCGCACCACCGCCTCGGCCGCCTCCGGCCGCGCCGAGGCGACACGGCGGGCGAAGTCCTGTGGACCTTCGGCGCGCCCCCGCTCCAGCCCCGCCTTGGCCAGCTTGCGGCACAACAGCCGGTAGGCGGCGGCCACCGGGTCGGCGGCACGGGGGCGCCAGGCCAGCAGATAGAGGGCCACGGCACTGAACAGCGCCGCCAGGGTGCCGACCAGCAGCAGTGCCATGCCCTGCCAGTCGATCCCCCGCAGGCCCAGGCTGCGCAGCAACTCCGCCTGCCGACCGGTATCGAATCCGAGCACCCACTGGTTCCAGGCGTTGTCGATGGCATCCCACGTCTGGCCGATCTTCTGCCACCCCTGCGCCAACCACGCCAGTGCCGTGCCGTGGATCTGCCGGGGCTCGGTGCTGGCAAAGCGCTGGATGTCCCCGGGTGTTTCGATGCGGTCCGAAGGCACCACCGCGGTGGGGTCCACTCGGACCCAGCCGCGCTCCGGCAGCCACACCTCGGCCCAGGCGTGGGCGTCGGACTGGCGCACCACCAGGTAGTTGCCCACAGGGTTCAATTCGCCCCCCTGATACCCTGTCACCACCCGGGCCGGCACCCCGGCCGCGCGCATCAGGTACACGAAGGCGGCTGCATAGTGTTCGCAGAAACCCCGCCGTGACTCGAACAGGAACTGGTCTACCGGGTCCTGTCCGAGGAGCGGGGGTCTTCGGGAGTAGTAGAACGGCTCTTCGCGGAAGTACTGCAGGGCACGCTCCACCAGTTCGGCCCCGCTCAGGCCGTCACTCAGCCACCCCTCGGCCAGCACGCGGGACCAGGGGTTGGGTCCTTCGGGCAGACGGAGCGCCATCTCCCGGTCCGCCCGGCTCAGTGCCCCGGTGGCGTAGTTCAGGTACGAGGTCATGCCATAGCGCACCACGCCGTGGAGCGGCTTGGTGGAGAGCAGTTGGAAATCCATCGTCAATGCCACATCGGCCAATCCCTCCGGGAGCTGGCCCGGGAGATCGAGGGCGAACACCCACCCCTTGCTCTGGGGCTCGAGGGTGACGGTATAGCTGACAGGATCGCCAAAGCCGGTGTACTCCGCCGCCCGCTCCCGGTCCATCTGCAGTCGCCGCATGTGCGTCCAGCGGCGTCCGTCGGTGGCCCAGAAGATGGGGCCCCGCCAGTAGAGTTGCCCCGCTGCCGGCAGCGCTCCGTCAAACACCGCGCGGAACGCCACCTCGTCGGAGTCGGCCAGCTCGGTGATGTTGCCGAGGGTCATCTCTTCGCTCAGCCCCGTGCGTCCTGCAAACGCATCCTTCGGCAGCCCCCACAGGGGGGTGGGAATGCGCGGGAAGAGCACGAACAGGACCACCATCAAGGGGAGCGACTGGAGCAGCAGCCCCCCGGCGGTGCGCAGGTGGCGCCGTGAGCTCCCGAGGGTGGCCTGGGGGTGATTGAGGGTGATGAGTGCGGTGGTGAGCGCCAGCACCACGGCAAACATGTAGATCCCGGTGAGCATGCTCTGGCTGTAGAGAAAACCGGCGACCACCAGGAAGTAGCCCATGAAGATCACCACCATGGCATCGCGCATGGTCCGCAGTTCCACCAGCTTCAGGCAGAGCATCATGGTGAGCATGGCGACGCCCGGATCGCGCCCGAGCAGGGTCTGGTAGGTGGAGAGCACGGCGCTGATCCCCAGCAGGGTGATGAGGACCCGGGCCCATTTGCGCGGCAGGGCCCAGCCGTTGAGGTCGCGCATGATTCGCCAGCCGAGTACGGCGGCGCAGCCCACGCTGAACCAGAGCGGTTGGCGGGTGAGGTGGGGGAGGATCACCATCCCCAGCGCAAGGAGCAGCCAGAACCGACCGGCTACCGGGGGGATGAAGAGGCCGTCCTGGCGACTCATGGCCGCTGCGCCTCGGGAGCGGGCGCTTCGCCATGGAGGGCCAAGGCCTCCAGGCAGCGGCGCCGGTGGCCCTCTCCCCGGGCGGGGTCGATGCGTCGGCCGGGCAGGGCGAGGCCGTAGGCGCAATCGGCCGCATCGGCCTCCAGCACCCAGCGACAGAGTCGGGCGAGGCGTGTCTCGGGATCGAGCCCGGGCAACGCGTCCCAATGGAGCCAAAGCTCTCCGGCGCGTTCGCCGCCGAACTGCTTGACCAGCATGGCCTGTCCCCGTGCGACCGCTTTCCAGTGCACGTGGCGCAGCGAGTCGCCCGGGCGATAGGGGCGCAGCGCGGCGAAGTCATCGCTGCCATTGCCCCGATCGCCGCTGCCCGAGCGATCCGCAAACAGCTCCTCCGGCAGGCCCTTCTCCTCGGCCGGGTGGGGGTAGACGAGGCACTCCATCTGTAGATGGACATGGCCCCAGGCTCGGAACAGCCCCAGCGGGTAGCGTGTGCTGACGGTGCAGGGGGGGCTCGGCAGTCGTCCCCGCCGTGCGCTCTTCACGGGCAGTTCGACCCAGCGGCTGCCTTCGCCCGCCAGATCGATGACCAGCGTCGGGTGGCCCGGCCAGGTGAACTCGACCGCAAACCGCGGCCCTTCCACATTCTCCACGGCAATGGGAAAGGCCGCCTCCTGGCCTGCGAACACCGGTGCACAGCGCCCCGCCCGAAAGCGCAGGCGGTGAAGGTTTTTGAAGGTGTGCAGGATGGAGACCATGCCGAGGCTGCCGAGCAGGAACGTCAGCGCAAAGGAGAGGCTGCTGCCGTAGTTGATGGCCCCCACCAGCATGGCCAGCAGCACCAGGGCGAAGAAGACCCCGGAGCGGGTGGGCAGGACGTAGATGCGCCGGCGGTGCAGCGCCACGGGCCCGGCCTCGGGCCGCCGCTGCCCGAAAAGCCGTTGGAGAGGTCCCTTGCGAGCCCCCCCTGCCGCACGCCCGACGAGTCGTCGCACACCCAACACCTGAAAAGCATCCTCTCAACGTTCAGCACTCGGGCGGCATGCCGCCCGAGTGCTGTGGCGGATGGGACGGCCCCCTGCTCAGGGGATCGCCACCTCGCCAAAATGGGCCACCAGCGCCTCCCGCGACTCCTCCCCCTGGGCGCCCGAGGGGACTAGCCGGTGCCCGGCCACATGGGGCAAGACGGCTTGCACGTCCTCCGGCAGCAGGTGGTCGCGGCCCGCCAGGAAGGCCCAGGCCCGCGCGGCATTGAGCAGTGCCAGACCGGCACGCGGCGACAGACCGGCGCCGAAGTAGGGGGCGTCGCGGCTGAAATCGAGCAGGGCCTGGAGATAATCGAGCAGGGCGTCCGAGGCGTGGACTGCGCGCACCTGCTTCTGTGCCGCCGTGAGCTGCCCAGGCTCCATCAGCGGGCGGATCTCGCCCAGCATCTCCCGCCTCTCCCGCCCCGCCAGCAGAGCCCGCTCGGCACCTCGATCGGGGTAGCCGAGCCGGATCACCATGAGGAACCGATCCAGCTGCGACTCCGGCAGGGGAAAGGTGCCGATCTGGTAGCTGGGGTTCTGGGTGGCGATCACAAAGAAGGGTTCGGGCAATTTGCGCGTCTCGCCCTCCAGGGTCACCTGATGCTCTTCCATGGCCTCAAGCAGCGCGCTCTGGGACTTCGGTGTGGCGCGATTGACCTCATCGGCCAGCACCACGTGGGCGAAGATCGGCCCCGGGTGGAATTTGAACTCCCCCGTCTCCCGTTCGTACACCGAGATCCCCAGGATGTCGGCCGGTAACAGGTCCGATGTGAACTGGATACGGTTGAATCTCAGCCCCAAGGTCGTCGCCAGCACGTGGGCCAGGGTGGTCTTGCCGACCCCCGGCAGGTCCTCGATGAGCAAATGGCCGCGGGCCAGCAGGCACGCCAATGCCAGCCGAATCTGTCGCTCCTTGCCCAGAATGAATTCGTTCGTCTGGGCGATCACTTCGTCGATCTGCCGATTCATTGCGCTCCGCCAAACAAAGGGTTAGGTGGATGATACGCCGCTCACCGCCGCGATTACACCGTGCAACAGGGTAAACGCATACTTACCCAAGAGCGATGTAAGTCCTTGAAAGCAGGTCGACGGCCGCATGGACGCGGCCGTCGAGCGTACAGGGATGTATTCACAGCGTACCTGCTTTCAAGGACTTACATC
>JAWLHA010000011.1:0-83502 GCA_041690535.1 Gammaproteobacteria bacterium
CGACCAACGACCAACGACCAACGACCAACGACCAACGACCAACGACCAACGACCAACGACCAACGACCAACGACCAACGACCAACGACCAACGACCAACAAAGGAGGCCGGGCGCGGAAGTCGTGGGGGGAGCCAGTGTTCCGCCCCGGCCGGTGGTTGGCGCTGTCGCGCCTTATCTGTTGTGCTACACCCCTGCAGCCGACCGGTAGTGTTTGCGCAGGTCAGCCATTCATCTTTTTATGTTATGCATGATCGTGCTTCTTCGGATCATCTGAAGATGAAGCCGGAGAAGAGAAAGAAAAACAGCACGCCGAAAGCTGCGGTTGCCAACAGTGTTTCGATCATTGGTATTTTTCTCCATTCAGGCTGCAGTTGTGAGTGCGCTCGCCTCAGGTCAGGTGAAAGGCGAACGACATGGGAGATACTACTGGGCTGGCGTGAGATTTCGTTGATCGGGGTCAACAGTGATCCCCGCGCCTGGACCACTGCTTGACTCAGATCACGATTGGATCACTTTGAGTGGAGTGTCAGCGAGAGAAATACGCCGCCCCGAGGGACTCGTTGCGGAGAAAACGCGATCATCGAGCGCTGCCTTGCGGCTGGCAGTGTTGGGGAGAGCGATGTTCCGCGCGTCGTATAAGTGGCCCTTAACCGTAAAGGCGTCGTTTCAGACCCGCCTGGTGCATGACGGTGGCGGCGATCTCCTCGATGGACATGGCGGTGGTGTTGACGAAGCGGATGTTGTACTTGCGGTAGAGCTGTTCCACCGCATCCACCTCGAACTGGCACTGACGCATGGTCGCATACCGGCTGTTGGGCAGGCGTTCGCGGCGGATCTCCTGCAGCCTTTCGGGGTTGATGGTGAGGCCGAACAGCTTGTCGCGATAGGGGAGGAGGCTCTCCGGCAGCTGATTATGGTTGAGGTCCTCTTCGGTGAGCGGGTAGTTGGCCGCCAGCACCCCATAGCGAAGCGCCAGGTAGAGGCTGGTTGGCGTCTTGCCGCTGCGGGAGACGCCGAGCAGGATGACCTCGGAGGCGAAATAGTTGCTGGTGGTCACCCCGTCGTCATTGGCGAGGGCGAAGTTGAGTGAGTCGATGCGGGCGCTGTAGGAGGCGTAGTTGCGGATGCCGTGGGATCGTCCGGTGATGAGGGAGGCCTGCACCCCCAGCTCGTTTTCGAGCCGCTCGTTGAACGTATCGAAGAAGTCGAACAGAATCCCTTCGCTTTCGCTGATCTTCCTGCGCACGGCAGGATTGACCAGCGTGCTGAACATCAGCGGGCGGCAGCCGTCGTCCCGTGCCGCCAGATTGATCTGCTCCACCGCCTCGGCGGCCTTCTCCACCGAATCGAGAAACGGCCAGCTGATGGTGGTGAAGGTGATGTTGTCGTACTGACTGAGCAGACTCCGCCCCAGCGTCTCGGCGGTGATGCCGGTGTGGTCGGAGAGAAAGAAGACGGTGCGTCGCATGGTAGTCGATAGTCGATAGTTGATAGTTGCAGGGTAAACGCACACTTACCTAAGGGCGATGTAAGTCCTTGAAAGCAGGTCGTCGGCCGCATGGACGCGGCCGTCGAGCGTACATGGATGTATTCACAGCGTACCTGTTTTCAAGGACTTGCATCGCTCACAGCACGGCCGCGACGTTAGTATGCGTTTACCCTGTTGATAGTTGATAGTTGATAGTTGCTGGTTGCTGGTTGCTGGTTGCTGGTTGCTGGTTGCTAGGGAACCGCTGGTTAATGCGACATCGTCGCTCCCGCGAAGGCGGGAGCCCAGGAGAAATCAAGGCACTGGATTCCCGCCTTCGCGGGAATGACGGATTAATCAGCGTTCCGCTAGTTGCTAGTTAGTTGTAAGTTGCCAGTTGCCAATTGTTTTGCTTGCAACTCGCAACTCGCAACTCGCAACTCGCAACTCGCAACTCGCAACTCGCAACTCGCAACTCGCCACAAAAAAAAGCCCTCCCGAAGGAGGGCCAAAACGCTTAGGCGACACTTTGCCCTGCGAGGTAGAGCCAGGTATCGACCACGGTGTCGGGGTTGAGGGAGATGCTGGTGATCCCCTCGGTCAACAGCCACCGGGCCAAGTTCGGGTAGTCGGACGGTCCCTGCCCGCAGATGCCAACGTATTTGCCCCGGTCGCGGCAGGCGCGGATGGCCATGCGCAACATCTTCTTGACCGCGGGATTGCGCTCGTCGAAGAGGTTGGCGACCAGACCGGAGTCACGGTCCAGCCCCAGGGTGAGCTGGGTCAGGTCGTTGGAGCCGATGGAGAAACCATCGAAGTGTTCGAGGAACTCGTCCGCCAGCACGGCGTTGGAGGGCACTTCGCACATCATTATGATGCGCAGGCCGTTCTCGCCGCGCTTGAGGCCGTTCTCACCCAGGATCTCGATCACCTGCTTCGCTTCGTCCAGGGTGCGGGTAAAGGGCACCATGATCTCCACGTTGGTGAGACCCATTTCGTCGCGCACCTTCTTCAGAGCGCGGCACTCCAGCTCGAAGCAGGGGCGGAACTCGGGCGAGATGTAGCGGGAGGCACCGCGGAAGCCGATCATCGGGTTCTCTTCCTTCGGCTCGTAGCGGTCGCCGCCGATGAGGTTGGCGTACTCGTTGGACTTGAAATCCGACAGGCGCACGATCACCGGACGGGGGTAGAAGGCAGCGGCGAGGGTGCTCACCCCTTCGGCCAGCTTCTCCACGTAGAAGTTTACCGGGTCGGCGTAGCCGGCGGCGCGCTTCTGAATGGCGGCCTTCACGTCCTCGCTCTGCTCGTCGAAGTGGAGCAGGGCCTTGGGGTGCACGCCGATCATGGTGTTGATGACGAACTCCACCCGGGCCAGA
This sequence comes from Gammaproteobacteria bacterium, assembly GCA_041690535.1. GTDB lineage: Bacteria > Pseudomonadota > Gammaproteobacteria > Thiohalomonadales > Thiohalomonadaceae > JAWLHA01. The sequence continues at coordinate 2,846 of JAWLHA010000011.1, forward strand.
CCGACGCCGCCGTTGGGCAGTTGGGCGAAGTCGAAGGCGCGGGTGGGGTTGCCCACGTTCATCATGATCTTCACCGGCAACTCCGGCATCTCGGCGGTGTCGGCGCGGGTCACGTCGAAGTCCAGCAGACCTTCATAGACGAAGCCGGTGTCGCCCTCGGCGCAGGAGACGGTCACCTCGGCCCCGTCCGCGATGGTGTGGGTGGCATCGCCGCAGCCCACCACCGCGGGGATACCCAGCTCGCGTGCGATGATCGCCGCGTGACAGGTGCGCCCGCCGCGGTTGGTGACGATGGCGGCGGCCCGTTTCATGATCGGCTCCCAGTTGGGGTCGGTCATGTCGGTGACCAGCACGTCGCCGGGCTCCACCTTGGCCATTTCGCGCAGGTCGGTGATGACGCGGGCGCGGCCCGCACCGATGCGGTGGCCGATGGCGCGGCCGGTGCTGATCACTTTGCCCTTCTGCAGCAGCGCATAGCGCTCCACCTGGCCGTTGCTGCGGCTCTTCACCGTCTCGGGGCGGGCCTGCACGATGTACAGCTTGCCGGTCTCCCCGTCCAGCGCCCACTCGATGTCCATGGGGCGGCCGTAGTGCTCTTCGATGGCCATGGCCTGGCGGGCCAGTTCCACGAGCTGCTCATCGTTGAGGGAGAAACGCTGCCGATCGGCCGGTTCCACATCGACGGTCTTGATGCGCTCCACCGTCTGGTCTTCGGAGTAGACCATTTTGATGGCCTTTCCACCCAAGGTGCGGGAGAGCACGGCGGGGCGGCCCGCCTTCAGCAGCGGCTTGGAGATGTAGAACTCATCGGGATTTACGGCCCCTGCCACCACGGTCTCGCCCAGGCCGTAGGCGGAGGTGATGAACACCACCTCGCGGAAACCCGATTCGGTATCCAGCGTGAACATCACGCCGGCGGCACCGAGGTCCGAGCGCACCATGCGCTGAATGCCGGCGGAGAGGGCCACATCGGCATGTTCAAAGTTTTGGTGCACGCGATAGGCGATGGCGCGGTCATTGTAGAGCGACGCGAACACTTCCTTCACCGCCAGCAACACATGGTCGAGGCCGCGGACATTGAGCAGCGTCTCCTGCTGACCGGCGAAGGAGGCGTCCGGCAGGTCTTCGGCGGTGGCGGAGGAGCGCACGGCCACCGAGAGTTCGCCATCGGTGTTCGCCTCCATCTTCGTGTAGGCGGCGGTGATGGCGGCGAGCAGCGGCTCGGGCAGCGGGGTATCGATCACCCACTGGCGAATGGTGGCACCGGCCTCGGCGAGCGCTTCCACATCGTCCACATCCAGCTGGCGGAGCAGCCCGTCGATGCGCTGGGCGAGGTGGTCCTGACGCAGAAAATCACGGAACGCCAGGGAGGTGGTCGCAAACCCTTCGGGCACGCTCACGCCGGCGGCGGAGAGGCCGCCGATCATCTCACCCAGGGAGGCGTTCTTGCCCCCCACCTTCGCCACATCGTCCATGCCGAGGCAGTCAAACCAAATCACATACTCGTTCACAATCGTCCCCTTCCAGGTTTAAGGAGTTCGTATGTCACACGACCTGACGCCTCGAACGTCGGCCGCACTCCGTCTGTTTGTTCCCGCTTTACCCTGCGCGGGTTGCAACACCCCATACTGCGTCTTCCTGCAGGTGCGGATGAACCCGCACCTGCAGGGGTAATCCATAAGGCAATCACTCTTTGCTGCAGGAACCGCCGCTGCCGCAGCTGCAGGAGCCGCAGCCGCCCCCCTCTCGGGGCGGTCCGAATTCCGGGTGGCGACGGGCGAAGGCCTTGCCGAACTGCTGCACGACGATCCAGCCGAGCATCAGCAGCAGAATGAAACCGGCTGTCAGAAGATATTGGTGCATGGTCAACCCCCCAATCCTGCAAAGCCCATGAAGGCCAGTGAAAGCACGCCTCCCAGCATCAAACTCATGGCCGCCCCCTGGCTCACCGAAGGGACGTTGGCCAGCGCGAGGCGCTCGCGCAATCCCGCCATGAGCATGATGGCCAGGGTGAAGCCGCCGCCGGCGCCCAGGCTATAGGCCAGCGACTGCGTGAAGCTGTAGTCGCGAAAGGTCTGGAACAGCGCCAGCCCCAGGATCGCGCAGTTGGTGGTGATGAGCGGCAGGAAGATCCCAAGCGCCCGGAACAGGGCGGGGCTGAATTTCTTCATGGCCATCTCCACCAGCTGCACGGTGGAGGCGATCACCGCGATGTAGCAGATGAGCCGCAGGAACTCGAGGTCCATCGCCACCAGCAGTTCGTTGATGAAGTAGGCGCACACCGAGCTGATGATCATCACCAGCGAGGTGGCCATGCCCATGGACCAGGCGGTGTTCAGCCGGCCCGAGACCCCGAGGAACGGGCAAATCCCGAGAAACGACGCCAGTACGAAGTTATTGACGATGAGCGCGTTCAGAAAGATGAACATGGCGGAATCAGGCTGCATGGACCACCTCCTTCCCTTCGGTTGCAGTGGCGCGGGCGGCACTACGCTCTTTCAGCCAGGCAAACAGCAGCAACCAGGCACCCAGCACGAAGAAGCCACCCGGGGGCAGGATCATCACCACCCAGGGTTGGAACCCTTCACCGAACACCTGGAAGCCGAGCAGCGTGCCGGCGCCGAGCAGTTCGCGCACCACGCCGATGCAGAGCAGGGCGAGGGTGAAGCCCACGCCGGTGCCAAGGCCGTTGACCACGGTCTTGCTGATGCGGTGGCGGGAGGCGTAGGACTCCGCGCGGCCGAGGATCATGCAGTTCACCACGATGAGCTGGATGAACGCCCCGAGGGATTTGTAGATCTCCAGGCTGATGGCCTGGATGGCGTAATCCACGATGGTGACGAAGGTGGCGATGATCACGATGTAGGTGGCGATGCGCACCTCCTTCGGGATCGCCCGGCGCAGCAGCGAGACCAGCGTGCCGGAGCCGATGAGCACGAAGGTCGTGGCCAGCCCCATGGCCAGCGCGTTGGCCACCGAGTTGGTGACCGCCAGCACCGGACACATGCCCAGCAGCATCACGAACACCGGGTTTTCTGTCCAGACACCCCGCATGAAGGTGTCCATGGTGATCGGCTTTTGCGGATTGAGATCACTCGACATGGCTCAATACCTTTTGTCGGCCTGCGGTGTTTCGCAGACTGCACCAGTTAGGGAAATGCCGATTAATTGGCCTTCGTCGCTCCCGTCCCCGATCAAGGAATTCGAGGGCAGGCTTCGGCGGGAGCCCACAAAAACAAAGGCACGTTTCGTCGCTCCCGCGAAGGCGGGAGCCCAGCAAAAAACAAAGGCACGTTTCGTCGCTCCCGCGAAGGCGGGAGCCCAGAAAAAAACAAAGGCACATTTCGTCGCTCCCGCGAAGGCGGGAGCCCAGAAAAAAACAAAGGCACGTTTCGTCGCTCCCGCGAAGGCGGGGGCCCAGAAAAAAACAAAGGCACGTTTCGTCGCTCCCGCGAAGGCGGGGGCCCAGAAAAAAACAAAGGCACGTTTCGTCGCTCCCGCGAAGGCGGGAGCCCAGAAAAAAACAAAGGCACTGGATGCCCGTCCCCCGACTGAAGCTCTCGGGGGCAGGCTTCGCGAGCATGACGAGTAGCGTTTCCTTCGCAGGTCACACGACAGCTTAACCACTTCCGCCGCCTTCACCGCAGCTTCTCCCACTCATTGGCGAGTCGCGGCAACAGCGTCTGGGCGCTATCGTTCAATGCCTTGCCCACCGCCTTGGAGGAGACCGTGGCGCCGGAGATGGCGTCGATCTGCCACGGCGACGCCTTGGTCCCGTGCTTCACCGTCACGATGGGGTGGGCGAGGGCATCGCCCTTGGCGTTCAGCCGCGCATCCAGCGCCTCGAAATTGGCGAGGAACGCCGCATCCTTGTAGATCTTGTCGCCCAGGCCCGGGGTCTCGGTGCTCTGCAGAACGTTGATGCCGGTGATGCACTGGCACTCGGGATCGTAGCCGTAGAGCAGCCGAATCACATCGGCGTAACCGGGGGCGGCCGCCTCGGCGGCGATCCCCTTCAGCTTGCCTTCGGCGTCATAGCCCGCCAGCACCTTCGCACCGTCGGCCTTCCCGTTGTCGGGCACCAACCCGTCGGGCGTCAGCACGAAGTTTTTGCGGATCACCGCGCCTGGCACCACCTCGAACACCGCCTTGGCCATCATGGCGTCCTTGTTGGCGGCGATGAAGGGTTGGGTGAAGTCGTACACCGAAACCACCAGCACGCCCGAGAGGGTGGCCACGATCCCCAGGGTGCGCACCAGTTTGAAGCTGGAGGCGGGGGCGAGGGCCTTTTTCACTTGCATCGCCTCGCTCATGACTCCACCTTGCGCTTGCGCGCCCCGTAGATCCGCGGCTGGGTGATGTGCTCGATGAGCGGCGCCGTGGCGTTGCCGAGCAGAATGGCGTACATCACCCCCTCGGGCAGACCGCCGAACACGCGGATGATCACCGTCAGAAAGCCCATGAAAATCCCGTACACCCACACCCCCAGCGGCGTCACCGGCGAAGCGACCATGTCGGTGGCCATGAACATGGCACCGAACAACAGCCCGCCGGAGAAGAGCACGAACCAGGGATCAGGATGACCCGGGTTGGTCCAGTGGAGCAGCGCGGCCGTTACCCAGGCGCCCCCCAGCATCGCCACGGGGATACGCCAGTTCATCATCCGGCGTGCGGCCAGGTAGCCGCCGCACAGCAGGATAAGCAGGGCGGAGGTCTCGCCGAGGGAGCCTGCGGCCATGCCGGTGAACAGGTCGATGGCCGAGCTGGTCACCCCTTCGAATTTCTGCAGCGCCAGCGGCGTGGCCCCGGTGTAGCCGTCCAGCCCCAAGCCGTCGATCCAGCTCTTTACCTCGGGCGGCTGCATGAACGGCAGCGCCAGGGTGGAGGGGATGAACTCCACGAAGCGGCCGGGGGCGAACGGCGGCGTCCAGGTGGTGATGGCCACCGGGAAGGCGGCCTGGACGAAGGCGCGCCCCACCAGGGCGGGGTTGAAGACGTTGAACCCCAGCCCGCCAAACAGCACCTTGCCGAGGGCGATGGCAATGAAGCCGGCCACCGCCCCCATCCACAGGGGGAAGCCCGGCGGCAGGGTGAGCGCCAGCAGCAGCCCGGTGATGGTGGCGCTGTAGTCGCTCAGGGTGTTGCCCTTGCCGGAGGCGCGGCTGAATAGCGCCTCCGTTCCCAGGCAGGAGAGCGTCACCACCAGGATGAGCGCCAGGGCGCTGATCCCGAATTGATAGACGGCGAACGCGCACAGCGGCAGCAGCGCATAGACCACATTGCGCATGATGGTCTCTACCGTGAGGGTGGTGCGCAGGTGCGGCGAGGTGCGCAGTTCGACGCGGAGCGGCGGCTGGGACATCAAGCGGCCCTCTCTCGGTTCACGGACTTGGCGATACGGAAGTACTGCACCAGCGGAATGTTGGAGGGGCAAACATAGCTGCAGCAGCCGCATTCGAAGCAGTCGTTCAGGTGGAAGCGCTCCTCCATCATCTTGTACTCACGCTTGGCCGCCAGCCGGCCCAGCTGCGAGGGATTGAGGTTGACGGGGCACGCCTCCAGGCACTTGCCGCAACGGATGCAGGGATGCACCTTGCCGGCGCCCCGCTCCTCCTTGCCCTGGCTCATCACCAGGATGCCGGAGACGGTCTTGGTGACCGGCACATCCAGTGAGGCGACGGAGTTGCCCATCATGGGACCGCCAAGGATCAACTGGCTGGCATCCCCGCTGAAGCCCACCTGCTCCAGCACGAAACGCAGGGGCGTGCCGAGGGGCACCAGGTAGTTGCCCGGTTTCTTCACGCCGGGGCCGCTGATGGTCACCACCCGCTCGATGAGCCCCTGGCTCTCGGGCAGCAGCTGCGCCAGCTGGGCGAGGGTGGCCACGTTCTGCACCACCACCCCAATCTCATAGGGATAGCCGCCGGAGGGGACTTCCCGACCCAGCAGGGTCTTGATGAGCAGTTTCTCGGAGCCTTGGGGGTACTTGGTCTCCACCTCCACCACATCGATGGGCGCTCCCTGTGGGATGCAGCCGCGCAACGCCCGGGCGGCATCGGGCTTGTTGTCCTCGATGCCGATGAGGGCCCGCCCGGCGCCCACCGCCTTCATGGCGATGTGGATGCCTGCGATGAGATCCTGCGGGTACTCCACCATCATCCGGTGATCGGTGGTCAGGTAGGGTTCGCACTCGCAACCGTTCACCACCAGGGTGTCGATGGTGTACTTCTTGGGCACCGACAGCTTCACGTGGGTGGGAAAGCCGGCGCCGCCGAGCCCCACCATGCCGGTGTCCTGAATCGCCAGGATGATCGCCTCGGCATCCATATCGCCCACGTCACGGGGCGCGCCCCAGAGGACCCGCTGGCTGGCGGCGGCGTGGGTCTTGATGACGATGGAGGGGACCTTGGGACCCCGCGCACTCGCCATCAGCCCCACCGACTCCACCACGCCGGTGACCGGCGCGTGCATGGGCACGGAGAGGAAGCCTTCAGCCCGGGCGATGGGTTCGCCGCGCACCACTTCTTGCCCCGGTTTCACCAGGGCGACGGCGGGCGCGCCGAAGTGCTGTGACAACGGGACGACCACCCGCGGGGCGAAAGGAAGGCGCTTGATGGCCATATCGCTCGTGTCCTTGTTCTCCGGCGGATGAATGCCGTGGGAAAAGGTCGCCTTGCGCAAGAAAGACAGAAGTGCCATGTCAGTCATCTCTCTCGAGGAACGTCTCGCGGTCTCGCATGTTTCGTCGTTCGTAGGATGGGCAGAGCCCGTACGTGCACCAGGAGGTGTCTCCGCGCTCTCGGGCGATGCCCATCTAACCTTTCACGCGCCCCGGCCTAAGTTACGTAGGGTGGATAAGCGCAGCGCATCCACCACAGAGTGGCGAGGGACGAGGTCGAGGAGACGCGCTTTCCTCATACCGCGATACTCGTTCCCTGGCCCTGCTTGTTGGTGGATGCGCTACGCTTATCCACCCTACAAAGGCCAAGTGCGAGGAACGAGGGTAGAATCTTTTTCCTCGTGCCTCGACACTCGCTCCTCGCTACTGATATTTCGCCGCCCGCTTGACCAGCTGCTCCACGCCCGCCTCAGTGGGGTTCCAGGGCGTGCCCGGATGGATGCACCCGGCGGTGCACTTCTCCGCGGCGCGGACGATGTCCTTGAAGCTGCCGGCCTTCGGGTCGACCACCACGGCCTGCTTCTGGTCGTTGTAGGCGAAGATGGCCGGAGCGATGTTCAGGCACTCGTCACAGGCGGTGCATTCCGGGCTCTCGATCCACACCGGCTCGTAGTCAGCCGGGGCGCTGGCGCCGTTTCCGCCGCTGGCAGGTGCCGCCGCGCCGTCGGTGAGGGTGGTCACCAGGTTGCCGGTGGGGGCGCTGCCGGTGGCCAGGGCGAGCAGACTGGCGGTGAGCTTCTGCGCCATCTCCACCCGCGTCTGTTCGGCGATTTGGTTCACGTCCACCTTCCGGTCGGCCCCGGCCAGGGAGCGCAGCTGGCGCCAGAAGTCGCGCCGCTCGATGGTGGAGTTGATGAGTTCCTCGCTCACCACCACCCGCTGCAGGCGGTCCTTCTTGTCCACGGTCCAGATGTAGGGGAACTTGCCCTCGCGCTCGTCCGTTTCCATGGCGACGAACTCCGCCACGGGCACCATGTCGTCATTCCACGCCTCCTGGGGCACCCGCTTGAACTGCTTGCGAAAGCGCCCTTCGGTCACGGCGAAGTCGGCGAAGGTCATGGGCAGCTGCATCTCGCCCGGCTTGCCGTTTTCGTCCACGAAGCGCAGCGTGTAGCGCGGCCAGTCGCTGTCGATGGCAGGGTTGCCTTCGAGCTCGGAACACTCCTCCAGGGTGATGCCCTTGTCCGGGTTGAAGCGGAACAGCGGGTAGGCGCGCGACTCCACCGCCAGCTTGCTCTGCATGTAGGAGGCGTCGTCGCCCACCCCATGCTCCGGCTGACACACCGCGTAGACGTTGAAGAGGGCCGGCCGGCGGCTGTTCAGGCCTTCGATGAAGCTCTCCAGCAGGTGAGTCACATTGGAGATCGCCCCCTGCATGACGTAGGCGCTGCGGTGCGCCAGGCCGATGAGGGAGATCTCCTTGCGGATCTCTTCCTTCCCCTTCTGGATTTTGCCGTACGGGGCCATATCGGAGACCTGGCTGATGAAACTGGAGGTGCAGTTCTGGCCGCCGGTGTTGGAGTACACCTGCGTATCCAGGACCAGCACCTTGACGGGCAGCCCCGACATCAGCATCCGGGAGAGGTTTTGGAAGCCGATGTCGTACATGGCGCCGTCGCCACCGATAGAGACCACGGGCGGGCAGAGCTGGAACTCCTCATCCGAGAACTGCCGCCAGCCGAAATGGGTAAAGAACGCCTTGTGTTTTTCCGCGTTGTACTCCCCGGCCAGCTCCAGCTCGGCCATGCGCACGGCCTTGAAGCCCTCGGCCATCTTGGCCATATGGCCTTCGAAGATGCCCATGGCCATGGAGGGCGAATCCTGGAACAGGTGGGTTGCCCACGGGAACGGATAGGGGTTGTAGGGGTAAGTGGAGGCCCACACCGAGGTGCAACCGGTGGAGTTGATCATGCCCATGTGGGCACGTCCCTTGCCGGTGACACCCTGGGTGTACTGCCACTTGAGGTACTTGAGTTTTTCCATCAGCTGGGTGGCCCACCTCAGCCAGTCGGCATCGATGGGCTGACCGGCCTTGCCCTCGTCCAGACGGGAGGAGAGTTTGGAGAGGGTCAGGTTGACGTCGTGGCTCGCCTCGGCCAGCTCGTTGATGGCCGCGGTATCGTTCAGGTCCAGGGTCTCGGCCAGCTTGAGGCGGATGTGTTTCTCCAGCCGCTGGATGAGGTCCTCGATCTTCGCCACCTGCCTCTTCACCCGCGGCTGCATGAGCGCGGAGACGGTGGCGGTGAACAGGTGCACCACGGTCTTCTCGCCGCAGCCCACGCAGGCACCGTCGCCACACACCATGGAGCCGTAATTGACCTTGTCGAGCAGCAGGGTCTCCAGGGCGCCGATGCGCTCGTCCAGGTCCTCGATGCGGATGTACTCCGGCGAGGTGGTGGGCAGCTCCAGCCAAAAAGCCCAGTCGCGGCGCAGCGTCTCAATGGTTTCCGGCGTCTGGCGCTCCACGCGCAGGGCGTCGTCGTCGCACACATCCACGCAAGCCATGCAGCCTTTGCAGGTGTAGGGGTTCACCGTGATGGAGAACAGCCCGCCGCTGCCCTTGGCCTTCTTCTCGCGGGTGGTGTAGTAGGGCTTGGTGATGGAGAACTTGAACTCACCCAGCGCCTCTTTGAAGCTGGCGAACTCCTTCTCCAGCCGCTCGCGGCTCTCGGCCTCGGCCTCCTGCAGCGTCTCCTCGATGGCCTCGTCCAGGAGGGCGCGCACGTTGGCGCTCTCGCCGTCCGCCTCCACCAGGTTGCGCAGTTTCTTCTCCACCGTGCGCACCGCGCGGCGCAGGTGCATGGTGGGGCTGCTCTTCTCCACCCGGCGGATCGCGGCGTCGAAGACCTCGCTCACGCTGTTGACCAGACCCGGGATGGCGCTGTCGGGGCAGACGGTATAGCAGTCGCCGCAGGCGGTGCAGTTCTCCGGCACCCAGACGGGGTGCTCGAAGCGGGTCTGGGTCATGTCGCGGTACACGCCGGTGGCCGCCGGCATGAGGGAGAGGCCGATGTAGGGGTCGACCAGGTTGTCGTTGCCCTGACCGCGGGCGTAGAAGTTGCCTGTCGCCTCCCAGAAGCGGTGCGGATCGGAGAGGGCGGACTGGCTCTCGGGCAGCTGCTTGAGCATGATCGGCAGGGCGGACTCCTTGCGCAGCGCCGGGGTCTGATTCTGCTCGAGCTTTTTCGCCGTGATCTCGCGCACCTCGTCGAAGCCGCGGCGCACCACCCGCAGGTTGTCTTCCACCACCCGCGCGCCCTTGGAGCCGAACTTGGACTGCAGCTGATCCCGGATGGCCTTGAACAGCGTCTCTTCGGTCAGACTGGCCTGCTGCATCACCGGGGAGGCGGCGAAGAAGGCCCCCTGGAAGGCGATGCCCTGCATGCGGAACTGCAACTCGGCGTTGGAGGCCTCCTCACGGGCGATCTTGAAGCCGTCCACGTAGAAGACACGGATGTCGTTGTCGATGACGTACTGCTGGGCCCACACGGGGAAGCGGCGCCAGACATCGCCCGGGGTGGGGAGATCGCTCTGGATGATGAACACGCCGCCCTTGCGCAGCCCCATCAGGGCGTTGGAGTGGTCGAACACGTTCGGGTCGGGGGAGAGCACCACATCGACATGGACGTATTCGCAATTGACCTTGATGGGCTCCGGGGCCGCCGACAGATAGTAGGTGGTGGGCTGACCCTTTTTCTCCGAGCCGTATTTGGGGTTTGCCTTGATGTGGAAGCCCAGCAGGTCGAACAGGGTCATGGCCAGGTTCTTGCCGGTGGTCATGGCGCCCCAGCCGCCCACGGAGTGGAAGCGCACGGCCACGCTCTCCCTGGGCATGAGGTTGGGGTTTTCGCTGCCGCGGATGGCCAGCTGCTTGATGCGAGGATAGGCCTCCAGCAGCTCCTGCTGGTAGATCTCCTGCTTGGGGCTCTCCGGCTTGTCGTGAACGAAGTCCACCGAGAGATAGAAGAACTTGTGCTTGCCCCCCTCGGGCAGCATGTTCTCCACCGCGCCGATGAGCCCCTCGGGCTGCAGGTCGCGGCTGCCCAGGCCATAGCAGCCGGAGTAGAGGCGCGGGGCGTCGCCGGGGCGGTCGAACACGGCGTAGTGGGGGTAGGGGAGGGGTTCGCCGCGGCCCACGTTGTTTTCGGTGCACTTGCTCGCCACCGCGCGCACTTCGCGCATCAGCGGCAGGTCTTCGGCGAGGGGCTGGTCGGTACGCTCCAGCACCACCACGCCCTTCTTGCCCTTGAGGACATGGCCCAGCAGATCGCCGGGGAAGGGGCGGAACATCACGATGCCGACCACGCCCACGCGCAGATTACGCGTTTCGCGCAGGTAGTCGGCCACCGCTTGGGCGGTGGAGATCATGCTGCCCTGACCGACGATGACGTAGTCGGCATCATCGGTGCGGTAGGTGCTGATGCGGCCATAGCGGCGGCCGGTCAGCCCATGAAACTCCTCCATGGCCTGGTCGGTGAGTTCGGCCACATGCTCGAAGAAGTAGGGGCGCTGGGCCGCCACCGCCTGCATGTAGGCGTCCTGGTTCTGCACCGGGCCGGCCACCATGGGGTTGTCCACGTCCCAGATGGCGGGGATGCGGCGGCGCTTCTCGCCGTAGAGCAGGCGCTGTGCCGCGGTGGGGGTGTCGATGATGTCGTCGGGACGGCCCAGGAATTCCTCGATGAGCGCCCGCTCGGGCAGCTGCACGGACTCGATGAGGTGGGTGGTGAGGAAGCCGTCCTGGGCCACGATGCCGGGGGTGAGGGCGAGTTCGGCCACCTTGTGGGCGATGATGTTCAGGTCCGCGGCGCCCTGGGCGTCCTTGGCCATGAACTGGAAGAAGCCGGTGTCGTCCACGCAGTGGTAGTCGTCGTGGGCGGCGTGGACGTTGAGGCTCGCCTTGGTGATGGCCCGGCAGCCGATGTTCAGCACGTAGGTGAGGCGCTTGCCTACCGCCGCGTAGAGCGATTCGTGCATGAACGCCACCCCCTGGGCGGAGGAGAAGTTGGTGGCGCGCAGCCCGGTCATGGAGAGGCCGGCAGTGACGGCGGCGGCCGCATGCTCACTCTCGGGTTCGATGAAGATGAGCGGACGCTCGGAGATGTTCACATGCCCCTTGGAGGCCTCTTCCGCCCAATATTCGCCCATCTGCGTGGAGGGCGTGATGGGATAGGCGCCGGCGGCATCCGAGGCCTCGCGCTCGCACCAGATCACGGCACTGTTGCCGTCCATCGCCGCGCGCATCCCCGGATACTTGAAGGTTTTTGGCTGTTTATCGCTCATCGTCCGCTTCCTAAGTTCTTGCACTGATGTTCGTGTTTTCCCGTTTTTCGGAAAAAACTCTCCCCCGCCGTGCGCGCCGCGCACGGTTGCTCTCTCGGCGGGGATGGTCAGGCCCTGGGTAAGGGCTCTTTACGGGAGACTCGTTTGGCGTCGGCGCCGCGCTGCGGCCCGGCCCCATCCAGCCAGACAATGGCTCCGGTGGGGCAACGCTCAATGGCCAGCCTCGAGGCCAGCTCGTTTTTCGTGTAATCGATGACGGCCAGGTTGTGCTCGATGCCAATGAGCCCTTCCGGCGCGTCGGCGCTGCAGCGGCCGCAGGCAGTGCAGACCAACTCGCAGTGGGCCTCGCCCTCGTCGGCAATATCCTGGTTCTTGCAGGCGATCCAGAGTTGGTGGCTCGCCGGCTGCAGCGAAAAGAGGTCTTTGGGGCAGATGTCAACGCAGTCCCCACAGGCGGTGCACTTGTCGGCCGCGACCACCGGGAGGCTGAATTTGTTCAGGCGGATGGCGTCGAAGTCGCACACCTCTTCACAGTCGCCAAGCCCCAGGCAACCCCAGGTGCAGCCCTTGCCGCCGCCGGAGACCAGCGCCGCGGCGCGGCAGGATTGCAACCCTTCGTAACGGGCGCGGGTGTAGGCCACGTGGGAGCCGCCGGCGCAGGCCAGACGCGCCACCTTGCGTTCGTGCTGGCCTACCTCGACACCCAGCAGATCGCCGATGCGCTGGTTCATCTCGGGCGAATTGACCGTGCAGAGGGCGGGATCGACCTCGCCGTTGACCAACTTCTCCGCAAAGGGGCGGCAGCCGGGCGTGCCGCAGGCCCCGCAGTTGGCGTGGGGGAGGAGTTCCTCCACCTCGTCGATGCGCGGGTCTTCGTAGACGTAAAGGCGTCGATTGGCCACGGCAAGGACACCGGCCAGCATGGTGCCAAGTCCCGCCATGAAAAGTCCGGCGACCGCGCTGCTGCCAAGCGTCACTGGGCTTCTACTCCTCTTCTAAAAACCAAGTCAGTTACTAAGAAAATACACGCCCTCCGCGTGTGTGAATTTAGTCTAGGTTTCGTCGCACTATTTGGCACGACAATTATTTCAATCTTGTCTATTAAACTAACCAATACTTAGGGGTGCGCTGATCCTGAATGGGGGGAAATCCTTTGACATGGCAATTATTTCAATGCTTACTATTGAATTTGTTAATGCTTTGCCGAAGTGGGAGAAATTGCGCCATGTCGACACCACCGCTCTATTACAAACAGAACCGGTTGAAGCAGCTGCGCGCCTTCTGCCACGCGGCGCGCGCCGGGAGCATTTCCGAAGCTGCAGAAAGTCTGTTTTTGAGCCAGCCATCGGTGTCGCTGCAGATCCAGGCGCTGGAGCGGGAGATGGGGTTGGTGCTGTTCGAGCGGCGCGGGCCTAACATCAAACTGACTCCCGAAGGGGCGGTGCTCTACAAACTGGCCAACCCGTTGGTGGAGGGGATCGACAAGCTCCATGAGACCTTCGCCTCCATGTACGGAAAGCTGGAGACGGGCGAGCTGAACATCGCCGCGGGGGAGTCGACCATACTCTATATATTGCCCGAGCCCATTCGCCGCTTCGTGGAGGCCTATCCGCAGGTGCGGCTGAAGCTTCATAACGTGACCGGGCGGGATGGCATGGCGATGCTGCGGGGGGACAAGGCCGATTTCGCGGTCGGCTCCATGCTCGAGGTGCCGGACGACATCATCTACCACCCTATCTTCACCTACGACCCCACCCTCATCACGCCGCTGGACCACCCGCTGGCCCAGAAGGAGAAGGTGCGGCTGGAGGACATCAGCCCCTACGGACTCATCCTGCCGCCCCGCCATCTCTCCACCTGGCGGATTGTGGACTTGGTGTTCTCCCAAAACAGCGCCACCTACCACGTGGCTCTGGAGGCGGGGGGCTGGGAGGTCATCAAGAAGTACGTGGAGATGGGGCTCGGGATCTCCATCGTGACCGACGTGTGTCTCACCGAGCACGACAAGGTGGCACGCATTCCGCTGAACCAGTACTTCCCCAAGCGCAGCTACGGCATCGTGATCCGCCAGGGCAAGTTCCTCTCGCCCCAGGCGCGGCGCTTTATTGAAATGATGGATCCCGACTTCTTCGAGCGTTCCGACCTCAGCATCGAGTCGGGCGTCACGCCGGGGGCGGTGGAGGACACCCTGGAGAGCATCCGCCGGACCTTTCGCGGAGAGATTGCATAGCGGGTCGGCAGGCCGTGAGCAGACACTCCTACAACCTCGCGTTTCGTAGGGTGGATAAGCGCAGCGCATCCACCAACTCACACGAGGCGCGAACGAGATTCGAGAGTGCGGGAATGAACTCGCTTCGTGAGTAAATTGACTTGCAGGAGGGTGCGTCTTTGTGACACTGCTCCTCGAATCTCGAATCCGCTGTTTTGGTGGATGCGCTGCGCTTATCCACCCTACGAATCTGCGCTTATCCACCCTACGTAATCGGGAGAGGCAAGCTCCTGCAGGCAGGCCCGTTCATCGTGCTTCCGTCAGCAGTTCACGAGGGCAGAGGGTTTTATGAAATGAACAAGTCCCATAAGGGAGAGCGGTCTGGCAAGTCGGCGCGCGTGTACTATTTTTCGCAGTACCAAAACAGGCGCGCAGCCAGGAAACAGCAAACAGGCGCGCAGCCAGGAAACAGCGAGGAGGCGAGATCATGGCAAAGGAAGCAGAACACTTCCCGAAACCCTCCGAAGAGGAGCGGCGAGGTGAGGTGACCCGTGCGACCCCGATGCGGGCAGTGAACCCCTTCGAGGAGATGGATCGGCTGTTCGAAAGCTTTTTCCCCCGCTCGTGGATGCGCCCCTTCCGCTGGGAGCGGCCCAGCTGGGCGGAGCTGACGGGCGCCTTCCCGCGGGTGGACGTCATCGACCGTGACGCCGACATCCTCCTGCGCGCGGAGGTCCCCGGGATCCGCAAGGAGGATCTCGACATCACCACCACCGAGAACACCATCACCATCAAGGGTGAGTGCAAAATGTCGGAGGAGAAGGGGGAGTACTACCGTTCCGAAATCGCCTACGGTGCCTTCAGCCGGACCATCGCCCTCCCCTCGGACATCGACGCCTCCAAAGCCAAGGCCAAATTCGACGGCGGCATCCTGGAGATGACCCTGCCCAAGGTGGAGAAGTCGAAGCGGCACACCATCAAAGTGGAATAACGCATTGGCCTCGTTCCCACGTACCTCACTGCGTGGGAACGAGGGCATTGGTCGCAAGGCACTGATGCGGGCGTTTCCACCGGCACCCCTCCGTTTGCCCCTGTTTTCCTGGATGTGAGCGTCACACGAACTGTCTGGCGCGGGTGAGGCATTTCATACCCCGAGACGGTCACAGAGCCGCATGAATTCGTCGCGGAAGTCGGAGTAGCGGGGGAGGTGCAGCGCAGCCAGCTCCCGGTTGCAGCGCCGGCCGGCGCAGTCGCCCAGATCGGCCAGGAAGCTGGCCTTGACCTCGGCCGCACTGTGCAGATCACTGTGGAAGCGGTGCTTCTCTTTGGCAGTGGTTCGTTTCACGTCGGCGAGGCGCATGCGTTCACTCTCACGCGCATAGCGCGTCGGCGGGACCTTGAGAATCGGGTCGAACAGCCTTGCGTCCAGAAACTGAAGCAGGCGTTCCCGTTTCTCATCGTCACTGGCCATCGCATATCCCTCCTTTCGACGGGGAGCCACATCGAGAGTTACGGATAAAGCGGCCACGCAAGCGAGCTGCGAATCTGGCAGGGCGAGCGCCTACTCACCCTCCGGGGGCGATGTAAGTCCATGAAAGCAGGCCGTCGAGCGTACAGGGATGTCTTTGCAGCGTACCTGATTTCAAGATTGTAACTACTCACTCCCCCGTCATTCCCGCGTAGGCGGGAATCCAATGAACCGAAGCACGCACTCCAATGGATCCCCGCCGTCGCGGGGATGACGAATTTCCTGTACCGTTCGTAAACACTTGGGTGAGCAGTTACCAAGGATTTACAACGCTCACGCCACGGCCGACGTAAGTGCGCTCGCCCTGAGCGGTTTCGCAGCCCGTCCTGCTTATTTAGCCCAAGGCTACAGAGACGCAAACGCGTGCGGCGGTCGATGCGACAAGCGCCGGAACTCGGCTGGGTCCTGCCCTTTCGGCCCGTCGAGCACCCCGTGACTTGTGTACTTGTCTGCCGGCATCGAGTGATGACTCAAACCAGCACCGGTGCCCCGAGAACATACCTTGAAGTGCAGCGTCGAATGCCGCATCGTTGCATGGAAGGAGCAACTCGCCATGGAGTCCGGGGCCTGGGGAAGATGGGATACAAATGGTGGTTGAGCGCTGTGGCCATAGTGCTCACGTTTGCCGCGTTTCTGCCATACATACGCGCGATCATTCTGGGCTCTGTCCAGCCCCACGTGTTTTCCTGGATCATCTGGGGCACGACGACCTTTGTCATCTTCTTCGCACAGTTGGAAGACCGAGGCGGCGCGGGCGCCTGGCCCATCGGCGTGTCAGGCGGTGTTGCCATTCTGGTCGCGTTTCTGGCCTACCTGAAGCGCGCTGATGTCTCCATTACGGGGGCGGACAGGTTGTTTTTCACCGCAGCCATGAGTTCACTGCCGTTCTGGTATCTCACATCGGATCCACTCTGGGCTGTGATCATTCTCACGATCGTCGATGTTTTGGGGTTTGGGCCGACAATCAGGAAAGCGTATGTTCTGCCCCACACAGAGTCGCTGCTGTTTTTCGCTCTGTTTGCAGTCCGCAACCTTGTGGCCATTTCTGCATTGGAGAATTATTCGGTCACGACGGTCTTGTTTCCCGCCGTGACCGCCGCTGCCTGTGCAATGCTCATTGCGATGGTGGCTCACCGCAGGCGAGTGGTTTCCGCTTGAGCCCCGAAAGGGGCCGCTATGGCGCCCCCTTCGGAATCGTTGACCCCGCACCCACCATGACGTGGCGGATCAGCGCTCGTACAGGGCCTCCAGTTCCGCAACCCCAAGTTTGTGCGCATTGAGCATGAAGCCAACCAGTGCGGCGGAGCTGTCCGGCGAGAGCTCCAGTCGCTCCACATCAAGGGCAAAGAGTTTGAACTGGTAGCGGTGCGGGCCGTGCCCTTCCGGCGGGCAGGCGCCGCCGAAGCCGTAGCTGCCGTAGTCCGTGCGACTCTGGACACTGCCGGCGGGTGCAAGGTCCGCGGCCGGACCACCGGCGCCGGCAGGGAGTTCGCGGGTCGTGGCCGGAATGTTGAAGATCACCCAGTGCCACCAGCCGCTGCCGGTGGGGGCATCGGGGTCATAGGTGGTCAGCGCGAAACTCTTGGTCCCCTCGGGGGCGTCGCGCCAGGCCAGGTGGGGGGAGGTGTTGCCGCCGTTGCAGCCGAAGCCCTGAAACTCCTGGGCCTTGGGCATGGGTTGCCCCGGGCGGATATCGTGGCTGGTGAGCTCGAAGCCGTGCAGGGCCGGGGAGGCCGAGAGGGCCGCGATCAGGGCAAGGGCGGTGGAACGATTCATCTTGTTTTCTCCATTGGGTCGATGTCCGCTCGATCCTAAGTCGGGAGGGCCGCACCGGTTCGCCTCAACCGCTCACCTGTTCGCCGCTGCCGCTCGCGCGGGTTTTTTTCAGTTCCGTGGGGGTGAGGCCGAAGCGGCGCTTGAAACGCTCGCTGAAGCGGGATTGGGAGCGATAGCCCACGGCGTCGGCCACCTGGCCGATCGGCCAGCAGGTCTCCTGCAACAGCGCGAGCCCGGCCACGAGACGTGTCTCCTCCAGCACTGCGCGCAATCCGCTTCCCTCCTCCTGCAGCCGGCGGCGCAGGGTCGACTCTCCAATGCCGAGTCGGCGACATACCATCGGGGCATCCCAATCGCGTGCGGGATCGAGCGCCAGCAGTTGGGCGACCCGCTCGCGCCAGGGCGCTTGGCGGTCGAGCAGCAGGTTGCCGGCAATTCCCGCGCGGGCGAGCAGGAGCAGCATTTCCACCTGTCGGTGTCGCGCAATAGCGGGGTCGAGGTCGTGATGGATACACCACTCGACCCACTGGCCCATCGCAACCACCAGTTCCGCTGGTGCCGGCGCGCACCACAGTGGTTGCATATCGGTCGGCACCTCGTGGCCATAGCTGCGCCGAAACAGATCCCGGCTCGCGTCCGGGAAGCCCACGGCGAGGCCGAGGTAGTGCTGGCTGTCGGCATCGGGGTAGTTACCGACCTCCACCTCGCACCCGCCGGGCAAGAGCAGCAGTTGGCCCGGCAACACCTCGACCTTCCGTTCACCCAGCGCGATGATCTTGCGGCCGGTGGTGACCAGAACCAGAAGCGGTTGCTGAATGGGGACGTTGTGGAGACTCTGGGGCTCGCGGCTGTGAAATACGCCGATCCCGCCGAGCGGTGCCCGCGTCGGGTCCTCTGTGAGGTGGTTTAGAACGTTGTCGCGCAAGTGTCGAAGAGACAGGGTCATGAACTTCTCCGAGGGATGGGGGTGGGTGAGGGGCCCCCACGCAGGGCGGACGCTTCAATGGCGCTGGTGCTATGGACTCTGTGGTCCCCGCAACGGGGCTCCGTCGCGTCGCCAGTCGCCCCCGTGTCCGGACAATCCGCGCTCAAAGCCTAATCTCCCGGGCGATCTGTTTGCAAGAGTTGCCGCGCCGGCGCGCAGCTTACCGACGCCCTCCCGCGCCGTTTGTCAGTCCTTGCCCCCCCTTGCGTCCGCCCCGTCCATCCTGCATCTTGTCGGGCCATGACCGTCCAAACGAACAAGCACATCCATGCCGCCGTGGAGCGGCTCATCGCCAGCCAGGGGGAGTATCGGCCGCTGGAGCTTCTCCTGGCGCTGGGGCGTTTGTCCTATACCCATTATGACGCGTGGCGCGCCGGCGGGATGGGGTGGCTGGAGGAGGGGTTGGTCGGCCTGCCGGGACGCAATATCCAGATCCTTCGTGCCGCCGCCGAGTGGGCCGAAATGCTGGGTCTTACCCCTCGTGAGGAGGCCTATTGCACTGGAAGCGGCACCGTCCGCGAGCTTCGTCTGTTCCGGGACCCGGCCATCGATCGCCTTGCGCGCACCCACTACCATCGGCAGAACTGTGCACCCCAACTGGACCTGTTTTTCGATAGCGGCGTCACGGGGGCGCTGAACGATTTGTGCGCGGCCCTGGTGGCTCGGGACGAGGGAGAGGCTGAGCGCCAGCTGTCGTTGCTGAGCGAGGCCGATCCCGGGCATCGTCTGCTCGTTGCCGCCGAGACCCTGGTGGACGCCCTCGGCCACTTGGGACGGCCGGTGGACGATCCCGCCGAAGAACTGGCCGCCACGGAGGGCCGGCTGGTGTCCCGGGCCGAAGAGTTGCTGGGGTCCCGTGCGCGCGATTATCTCGCCCCGTTCTGGGGTCGGCTCGCGGCGGCTCTTCCGCCCGAGCGGTTCGATCCCGCTCAGGAGCGTCTCCATCCCAGCTGGATCGCGGCTCAATACATGGACTGGGCCGCGGTTGCCGCCGCGGTGGAGGCCGTGCCGGACTACTCCCGCCAACCCATTCTCCTGGCGCGTTTGGCAGAGGCCCGACTCCTTTCCGGGGATCACGCCCCAGGGCTTGCTGCGGCCTGCCGGCTCTGCTGGTGCGCACCCGACCAGGCCGAAGCCTGGATTGACCATACCGTCGACGACACGCTGGCCAACGCCTGGGAGCGCTTTTGGGACTTGGAGGCGGACCTCTCGATGGCGTGGTTTCCGGCCTGGCTGCTGATCGCGGAGCCCGGTCTCGGTCATCATCTGCCCGAACGGTTGGGCGAAGAGCATGGGGACCCCGGGCGAGCCTTCGCCGTGGTCCATCGGCTGCAGCGGCAAGGCGATTCCATGGAGTTGCGCGCGGCGCTCAAGGCGCTCAGCGGAGTGCTGTTCCAGGCCTGGCTGGTCCACTCATCGCGCTGAACCGGGGAGGATCAAGGGGATGGGTCACTGGTGTCGGACTGTGAGCGGGTACTTCCCAACGAGCGATTTTCGCGGAAGGGGCGCCGGATGCACATCTGTCGGGCGTGTCAAAAGCTGCCCCGGGCGGAACGGGACCGGATCGACCAGGAGCGCGAACTGCACGATTACCTCCAGCAGTCGCATATCTCGCCCAAGAACATGAAGCGGCTGGAGGTGTTGGCCGGCGGGCCCGATCCGCAGAACGCCAAGATGGCCGCGGTGCTGTTGGAGGTGGCCCGGGTCAAGCCCCACACGCGCAAGCGCTATCGGTTCCTGGCCCGGGAACACCCCGCCCTCTTGCGCCGCCTGTTGGAAGTTCAGGGCCTTTATGTTGACGGTCCATGGGAGGGTGATCCGGAATTCGACCCCTGGAACGATGACGAATCGGTTGCGCTTGGGGCTTTCGACTACGAATTTGGCTTCAACGAAGTGCATCCATCGGCAGGTACGCCGGGACCCGGTGCGCCCATGGCGCCGGAAGATATCGCCGATCAGCTGCGCTTTTTCGAGCGGTGGTCGCCGGTGTGGGAGCGCGGTTAGCCCGCGTTACTCACCACCCTCCTGCTGCGGACACCGATCCGCTCGCTGTGACGGGGCGCTGTTCGACGCCGTCGCGACCGCGGTAAGAAGCCGAGTTAGAGAAACGCTGATTTATGCTCTCGCCAAGACGCAAAGCACGCCAAGGACTTAATAGTTGTCGCCCGATTCCTTAGCGATCTTGGCGCCTTGGCGAGAGAATACATCTCTCGGACCGCAAGTTCTGCGGCTCACCCGATCTTTTCAGCGTCTCCTTGGCCCGACATGCGCGCCCTATCCGCCCCGGCGTGGGCTATGGGCTGCCTTACCTTCCGATTCCGCATATGACCGCGCCAAACATCTTGCGGCGGCGCGGCGCGTTGCAAGTGCCGAGCAGAAGGCCGCCCTGCGGCACCTGCCGGCGGGAAAGGGCGGGCGGTGAACGCTATGGCGTTGATGGAGATGCACCGCCAGCATCCCCCGTGGCGGGCACGGCGAAAAAGCGGGGTTATAGAGCGGGCGCCCTGACCCACGCCGTGCCCCAGCATAAAAACCTCCGCCGGCGACGGAACGGGGCTGATGCGGCTCACCCGCGCCGCTTGATCCAGGCCTCCAGTCCCTGGCGGGGAATGACGTCGAGCACCTGCAGGCTTTCCCCGGGCAGCCAATGGACGAGGAGCCGGTAGTCGCGTCCGATGCGGATGCGGTAGTGTCCCGGCAGACGCTCGATGGCCCGGGTCTCTCTCCACACGGTGGGGTCGTGGGCGGCGAAGCGGCCCGCCGCGAGAATGGTCTTTGCGGCATGGGCCGGCGGCAGGGTGGCGCAACGGCTGCGGAACTCGTTGCTGTATTCTGGCACCAGAGGCCGGCCCGATGGTTCGACGGTGGCCAGTTCCCGATCCGGTTCGTCCGTCGCAGCTTCGGAGGCGGTCAACGCGTCCAGCTTTCGGCGCGCCTCGGCCAGCGCCTTGCGCAGGGCACTGCGCTGGGCCTGCTGCTGGCCGATCTCCGCCTTGAGATTCTGCAACTGGTTGCGCAGGCGCAGAAGCTGTTCCCCCTTCTCGCTCTCCCCGCCGCTGTCGGCCGCGGGAGGAGCATTGGCTGCCGGCCCGGAGCCGCTCGCCCGGGACCGCCTCAACTCCGCTTCCGCCTCCTGGACCCGCTCCGCCATCTCCTGCAGGGTCCGCTGCTTCTCATCGAGGGCGGTTCGCGTCGCCTCCAGCTGCTTGGCGAGCCGAAGGGTCGCTTCATCTTCTTTGCGTTCCCGCTCCAGTGCGCGATGCCGTTCATCGGTCCACTGGAACAGCGCCTCGGCCGGGTCGTCCCATTGAGGCCGATCCAGATCGAGCCGCAGTTCGCGGATCCGGTCCAGCAGCATTTCGTTGTCGAACGCGTGTTCGGGCCGGCTGGCGATGGCCGCCCGCGCCAGGACGACGGCGAGGGCGGGGTAGTGGGGGGCGCATTGATGGGCGAGGCGTACCAAGGGCTCGTCGTAGCGGGTCTCCTCGTTCTCGATGGCACACACCGACAACCGGCAGGCCTGCTCGAGCGAAGCGAAGTGTTCCGGGTGCTCCAGCAGTTCGAACAGGAAAAGAATGGACTCGGGGTGGTACCAGCAGTCGTCGCCGCAATGATCGCGGATACGGCGGGCCAGCTCCAGGTCGCCCGCCTCCAAGACCCACTCGATCAGGTCCTCGAAGTGACCGGGGTCAAACTCCTGTTCATCTGGCCGCGCCTCCAACTCCAGCAGCATGTCGAAGGCCAGCTGGCGCAGCCCGAAAGCGAGGGCGCGGCGGTAGGCGGCATAAAGCTGATTCGGGCCCAATTCGCCCGGATCGAGTGTTTTCAGTTCGTGGGCGCGCATCGCCTCGATGATAGTCGGCTCATCGATCAGGCCCGGATGCGCCTTCAGCTCGCTGCGGGTGGCGCCCGCATAGGCCGAGGCGTCCCGGAGCAAGGCCTGGTCCTCGGCATGACAGCATTTCTTGTACTTGAGGCCGCTGCCGCAGTGGCAGGGTTCGTTGCGCCCGAGTTTGGGGATCGGCCGCCGGATGGTGTAGTCGCCGCCGACGACCCTCGGCGGCGGGCGCTCCGGCAGCAGCACTGTCAGTGATATCTCGAGTAACAGGTACGGCGGCTTCTCTCCGGTAGTGGCAAACTGTTCCAGGTAGCGCTCCATGTCTGCCCGCATAAGTTCCGACAGGCGCGGCAACCCGATAAAGCCCAGTTTGCGGAGCGCCTTGAGGGCCGTCGCCGGGTCCAGCTCGTATTCCATGGACAGCTCGGCGGCGAAGCAGGCGGCATAGACGCGTTGATCGTCAGACAGCGTCTCGTCATTTGCAGCGGTGAGCAGCGCGGGTACGGCCGCCTCGCCGGTCAGAGCCAGACAGGGTGCGGTATCGACGGCCCGTTCACATACGCTCAAGCAACGCGCCAGGACGGCGCCGTCCAGCCGCACGCGGTTGTAGGCGGCCACCTGCAGCAGCCGGCTTAGCGCCTGCGTCTCGCCGCTTTCCGCCAGATCGAGGAGTTGGCGCTCGATCGCCTCGGCGGCATGCTCTTCGAACTGTCGCGCAAGGGCGCGAATATCGGCCATGCAGGCGCGGGCCGTGTGCAGCGAGATCGGTGCCTGTTGCAGCTGTTCGTTCATGTCTCGGCGGCATCGTGAGGGTCGGCTATTGTGCGGGATCCGGGCGGGCAGTAGTAGCCCTGACAGGGTCGGTCGTTCGGCTGTCGGACCCGCGAGAGTCTCTGAGCTCGCTCCATTCTTTGCGCACCCTGCGAAATCTGACCCTGGCCATGACCAAGGTCGATCGAGCCGAAGAGCGCGCCTCTGCCTTTCAGGATTAGGGTATGCCAGTCGGTCGGGACGGACCGTTTCCGCGAGCAGATCGAAGCAAAGTACGGGTTGGTGCTCGGGCGGATGGGACGTGGTCGCCCGCGGAAGGAAGCGTTAGCGTCCCTGGTCAAAGAATAATCCCTCCGTCCCCTTTTCGCTTTTCCCAGGAATCGAGCGACAACTATTAAGTCCTTGGCGTGCTTTGCGTCTTGGCGAGAGAAGATATCTCTCGGACCGCAAGTTCTGCGGCTCGCCCGATCTTTTCAGCGTCTCCTCAGCCCGACATGCGCGCCCTATCCGCCCCGGCGTGGGCTATGGGCTGCCTTACCTTCCGATTCCGCTGTGGTCACCCCATCACCTTCGGGGCAGGCCGATGTGAGGTGGTCGGCGATGCTGCGGACAATCAGGCGAAACTGCGCCAAGCGGTGTTCAATGGCCTCGTTGATGTCGTAGAAGGCACTCTTCCTGTCGATGTGGCGGTAGCCGAGCCCTTCGAGATCCAGCAGCTCGTGGATCTCCCGCCACTCGCCACCGACGCGCAGGCGAAGGGCGGGATTGATGATGTAATGGCCGTGGCGGATCCGAAAGAAAAGCTTGCGGTTGTAGCGATCCTCCCGGCGTATCTCGTTCTTGGAGAGGATGCCGGAGATGTAGGCGCGCTGCTTGCGGCGTTGGGGGATTAGCGTGTCGGGAAAGTGCTCCAGCACCTCCACGAAATCGGCGGCCTGGAAGGCCCCGTCGGTTTCCACCACCTTTCGGCCCAGCCGGGTGTAGAACATGGCCATCATCAGGTTGAGCAGGAGAAACTCCATGAGGCGGTTGTCCAGTTTCACCAGGCGG
Source organism: Gammaproteobacteria bacterium (assembly GCA_041690535.1). Lineage (GTDB taxonomy): Bacteria > Pseudomonadota > Gammaproteobacteria > Thiohalomonadales > Thiohalomonadaceae > JAWLHA01. Next base: position 26,965 of record JAWLHA010000011.1, read on the forward strand.
CCCTCCACCTGTACGGATTCGCTCTCGGGCTCCAACCGGGTGTAGACCGCCGCCAGGCGCTGGCGGGCGTAGCGGGGGTCCAGGCACGCCTGCTCCAGGGCGATGCGGAAGGGGTTGAACCCGATGTTGTTGACCGCGTCGACGTCGGCCCCCTCGGCGATGAGCCGCTCCACCAGCTCGTCGTTGCCGAGGCGGGTGGCGTTCATCAGCGGGGTCTGGTTGAACAGGTCTCGAAAGTCGATGCCGTACTGGTCGGTCTGGCGCAGCACCGCCGTGGGGTGCTTCAGGCTGTAGGCCATGAAGTGTTTCTGATCGAGCTGCTTGCGCCCCTTTTCCGGCGTCTTCGCGGGGGCGAATCCCGCCCGGGCCAAGGTGCTCAGGCGGGGTTGATCGCTGTAGACCAGCGCATACTCGAACAGCGTGATGCGCGCCTTCTTGTCCCCGGCCAGCGCTTTGTTCTCGAGGGCGGCGAGTTCGGCACCGCTGAGCACGCTCCAGGGGACCGGCTTCAGCTTCAGGACCTGAGTTCGGATCTCCTCCGCCTGCTCCTGCTTGCCCTGAAGCTCGAGCCGGCGCGCCTCGGCCCGCCACTCCTCCAGACTGGAGTCCTGCGCCTCGATGTCGATACCCTCGCCGGCGACCTTGAGCCCCAGAAGCTCGAACAGGGGCTGGCCGGGATCCTCCTCCATCACGTAGATATTGCGCACGGCGCGGGTGACGGCCACGTAGAGGGCATTGATGTGAAACTTGTAGATCTCGAGAGACTTGTCGCTCTTGTCCTTCGCCCGGCCGTAGTGGAGTTCCTCGCGGGCCACCTCCGCCGCGCTCACCCCCTCGCAGATGGCGCGAAAACGCGCCTTGTCGGCGGAGGTGAAGTTGAAGAGGATGATGTTTTCGTACTCCAGCCCCTTGGCCTCCTGGATGGAGAAGACCAGGGGGGTGCCGAAGTGGGCCTTGGCTGCGCTCTTCTGCTCCGGGTGCATGACAATGAGCGCGAAGCGGGTGGAGTGGCGGGTCTTGCGGTCCAGCTCCCGCTTCAGGGCATCATCCGCGGGCAGCAGGAGCACGCGGCCAAGGTGGCCGCTGTTGCTGCGCACCAGATAGTTGCTCTCCCGGTCGATGGAGCCGAAGCGGGCATTCTTGAGCTTGAGGATGCGGTTGGCCAACTCCGTCACCTCCGGGGTGTTGCGGTAGTTGGTGCTGAGAATGCGGATGAGATCAGTGGGGGCGTCGTCCCCCTTCTGGCGATAGAAGAAGCTCTTCAGACCGGCCCAGGAGAAGAAGTTCGGGTGCACGATCTGGTTGGCGTCCCCGCACAGCAGAAAGGCGCGCGGGTCGCGCAGCGACTTGAGAATAAGGCGCAGCTGCACGTTGGTGAGATCCTGCACTTCATCCACCACCACGAAGTCATAGCGCGGCTCCACCCGGCTCAGGTAGGCGTGGCTGATGATGTTGGCGTCGTAGTAGCCCTGCTCGGCCATGTACTCCAGATAGCGGGAGAAGAGGGCGTAGACCGCCTCGCGCTCCTCGCGGGAGAAGATGGATTGCTTGATGCCGAGGTCGAGATACTCCTCTCTGCTGAGATAGGGCTGCTCGGTGCCCGATCCGGTGAGCACCCCCTTGAACTCCTCGAACAGCTGGTGCGGATCTCCCAGACTGCGGGGCAGCCGCTGGCGGGCATGCCAGGCGCTGAATTCGCGCAGGGTGAGCTCTCGCCCATCGGGTACCGCGATACTCTCCAGAAACTCCTGGAACGACAGGAATTCAGTCGCCTGCCCCTCGTTCTCATACCCCGCCGCGAAGTAGAGGGTGCGGGCATTGTGGACCAGATAGGGGGAGCGGGTGACGTAGAGCACCTCGCCGGCGGCCTCTTTCATCTTTTCCAGGGTAAGGGCCGTCTTGCCGCTGCCTGCCGAACCGATGACGATGAGCGGCGGCGGCAGGCGAAACACCGCCTCCTGGGCCTCGTCGAAGGAGATCACCTTGTCCAGAAGATGGAACCGCGCGCTGGCGGGATTCACGTAAGGCAGCGGCGGGGGGTCGGGCTGCGTGGGATCGGCGATGTCGGGGATCTTGCTCTCGTCCACCACCGCACCGCGGGAGAGGAAACGCGACTTCTCGTAGGCGTGGTTAGGGATGTACTCCAGGACGAGGGCATAGGCCTGCCCCTGGTGGCTGCGTACCGTGAACAACAGTCGGTTGCTGCGGTCGAGGCGGGCGCGGAAGAGGCCTTCGCCCACCTTCTTCACCTCGGCGGAACGGAAGTCATCCGCCTCCAGGTACCCCCTCAGCTTGTCAAAATTGGGAATGGTGGCGGGATTCAGCTCGTTATAGACAAGAACCTTCATCGTGACAGGGCCGTTAGTTTTATTTGGGTGTCGTATACCTTGAGAGTCAAAGAGCCGTGTGTCAATGAACGGGCGTAGCAGGGTGAATGCATACTCACCCAAGGACTTACGTCGCTCACAGCACGGCCGTGACGTTAGTATGCGTTCACCCTGCGGGTCGTAGGGGCTCTGCAGCTGAACGTGAGCAAGATAGCCGTGCGCCTCGCCCGGTTCATCGAATCCCTCCGAGTGCCGATGCAGGGAGGAGGGCCTCGCAGAGGGCGGTGCGCAGCCGCTCCACCACCTCCTCGCCGGTGTCGGCGGCGGTGAGCAGGACCAGCTCCACGTCGGGCAGGGGCGGCAAGTCGTCGCCGAGGATGCGCAGGTCCGGTTCCAGCCAGCGCTCGGTCCGTACACCGACCCCGAGGCCGGCGCGCAGGGCCGCACGCATTCCGGCGAGACTGGGGGTGGAGAGGACGATGCGCCAGGGCCGCCCAATGGCATCCAGGGCACTGAGCACGGCGTTGCGGAAGATGCAGTGGCCGTTGGAGAGCACCAGCGGCAGGGGTTCATCCTTGGCGACCTTGAGCTCCGGTGAGGCGACCCAGACGCGGCGCAGCCGCTCGATGACCTCGCAGCCGATGCCGCGCTGTGCCTGCCCCGGCTCCTGGAACAGCACCGCCAGATCCAGCTCGCCACGCTCCACCTCGTCGCGCAGCTTGAGGTTGGCGTCTACCCGAACCTCCAGAGTGACACTGGGGTGGAGTCGCGAGAAGTGGGCCAGCAGGTCGGCCAGGCCCCCATCAGCGACCTCCTGGGCCGAACCCAGGCGCACCCGCCCCTGCAGGCGTGTCTCCGCCAGGGCGGCCAGTGCCTCGTCATTGAGGGCCAGCAGGCGGCGCGCGTAGCCCAGCAACAGCTCGCCTCGCTCGGTCAGGGCGACGCTGCGGGTGTTGCGCGCCAGCAGCGGGGTCGCCAACCGCTCCTCCAGCCGTTTGAGTTGCTGGCTCACCGTGGATTGGGTGCGATGCAACCGCGCGGCGGCCCGGGTGAATCCGCCGCCGTCCACCACGGCGATGAAGGTGCGTAGCAGTTCCAGCTCCAGATCCCGTGAGGATATATTCGCAGAGTGAATAGCTGTCATTGTGATAATTCGTTTCCCAAATCAGTCTGCCAAGCCTACGCTCTTCTCTCCAGCCGTCAAGGAGCGCCACGATGCCTTACATCGACCTGCTTATAGAGCCCGCACCGACCCCGGCGCAGGCCACTCGCCTCGCCCAGGGGCTCACCGATGCCATGGTCGAGGTGGGGGGCAAGCGACGCGCAGTGACCGCCGTGCGCATTGCCGCCGCCGATTCCGCGCTCTGGAGCATCGGCGGCGAGAGGTGCCCCCAGGCGACCGCCTACCTGGATGTGAAGGTTACTGAGGGAAGCAACAGCCGGGAGGAGAAGGCGGCCTTGGTGGAACGCTTTCACCGGCTGCTCGTCGAAACGCTCGGTGAGCTGGCGGAGGCGAGTTACATCGCCATCCACGAGCTTCCGGCGGAGAGTTGGGGGTATGGCGGGCTGACGCAGGCAGCGAGGGGTGGCAGGCCATGAGCGGCCACCCGTTTCACGCCGGTGAGCTGGCGGCGCAAATGCGTTTTAACGAAGGGTGGAACGAGGGTCGGGCCGCGCGCCTTGGCCGTACCGTCGGCCATACGCTGGATGATGAGAAGGCGATGTTCATCGAGGGACTGCCGTTCTTCTTTCTCGCCACGGCCGATGCCGTCGGCCAGTGCGACTGCAGTTTTAAGGGCACCGAGCCCGGGCCAGACGGCCGTCTGCTTCCTGTCGTCCGGGTCGTCGGGCCGCAGCGGCTGATCTTCCCGGACTATGCCGGCAACGGCATGTTCAACTCGCTGGGCAACATTCTGGTCAATCCGCAGGTGGGCCTGCTGTTCATCGACTTCGCCTCCCGGACGCGGCTGCGTGTCAATGGCGCGGCCACCCTCCTGGAGGAAGCGGCGATCGATGAATGGCGCCCCCGCTGGCCGCAGGCGCAGCGGGCCGTGTCGGTGAGGGTAGAGCAGGTCTATTGGAACTGCGCGAAGCGGATACCGACACGGCCATGAGGCGAGCCAACTAGCCACCAGTGTTCGGGGTAGATGCGGCGCCATCCGCAGAGGCCTCTGGAAGCATCTACTCACAGGCGTCCGAGGCACCGACACGGACCGGCGAATCAAAACAAAACGTGTAACTGCTCACCCAGGCGCTCACGACCGGCACAGGAAACTCGGCATCCCTGCGAAGGAAGTTCGTCATCCCCGCGAAGGCGGGGATCCATTGGAGGCGTGCTTCTGTTCACTGGATTCCCGCCTACGCGGGAATGACGGGGGGTGAGTAGTTACCAAAACGTAACTATTCGACCCAACAGCCCGGGTGCCTTACGTAGGAGCCCAGCCCTCTGGGCGATTGCATCGGTAAAGCTCGCGCAGCCCAGAGGGTTGGGCTCCTGCCGGGGAGAGGCGACAGGTCGGTGGAACGGCTGAATAGTTACAACAAAACGACAAGGAGAACGAGAGCGTGACAATGCTGAAACTCTACGACCTGGAGCGTTCCGGCAACTGCTACAAGATCCGTTTGATGCTTTCCATGCTGGGACTCAACCATGAACGCATCCCCACAGACAGCACCGCGGGGGAGACGCAGACGCCCGCGTTCAAGCGCCTGAACCCGCGCGGCCAAATCCCGGTGTTGACCGACGGAGAGAGGGTGATCTGGGACTCGATGGCGATCCTGGTCTACATCGCCCGCCGTTACGGCAACGAGGATTGGCTGCCCACCGATATTTTGGGCGAAACACGGGTGATGCAGTGGCTTGCGGTGTCGGAGAACGAGCTGCTCTACGGCCTCGCCCGTGCCCGCGTCACCGTGCGTTTCAATCGCCCCTTCGACCTCGAACAGTGCCACCACGATGCAATGCCGGGGCTGGAGGCGATGGAGGTCAGGCTCGCAGAGCACCCGTGGCTGGCCTCCGAGCGGCACCCCACGATCGCCGACATCGCCTGTTATCCCTATGTATCCCTGGCCCACGAGGGGGCGTTTTCACTGGAGCCCTATCCGTCGGTGCGGGCGTGGCTCAAGCGGGTGGAGGGGATCTCGGGCTGGTTGCCGATGGAGGGATGAGCGTCGCTGGGCCGGAGGTGTTCGAACAAGCGGCGCACGCCAATCGAATGTCGTTCGTCGGTGATCTGCGCGGGGCGCCGGAAGGGAGGGGCTGAATGGTTACCGTGGCTAACGACTGGATCTCGCCTATGTCACTGTCCAGGGTAACTACTCGCCCCCCGATTGCCTCCCGCTTATGCAAACTAAGATGCGGTAGTAGGCTCACCGCACTCGATCCTCGCTACTTGTACAGTTCGTCATTCCCGCGAAGTCTGCTCCCTAGAGCTTTAGTCGGGGGGCGGGAATCCATAAGGCACCCAGCCCAATACCCATGGCCCTCTGAAGTCCAGCACTGGATTCCCGCCTTCGCGGGAATGACGGATGGGGTGAGTAGTTACTGTCCAGGAGTTATAGGCATAGGCATTGACGGCTGCCGCAGCGGTTGGGTCTTCATCCAGCTTAGGGGTGAGGAAGGCTTCCGCTATGGCGTGGTCGAGCGTCTGGAAGCCTTGCGCCGTCAAATCATCGGTTCCGATCTGACATTGATCGACATTCCCATTGGACTCAAGTCTTCGGGTTCTGAAGAACGACGCTGTGACCTGGCGGCCAGAAAGCTCCTCGGCCTGCGGGCATCGAGCGTTTTCCCGGCACCCTGTAGGCAGGTGCTGAGGTGTTGTCACTACCCGGGTGGAAGCTCCCTCAACCAATCGATCACTGGACGGAAGCTCTCCCGCCAAAGTTGGGCGATCGTGCCGAAGATCGCAGAGACCGACGCTCTGCTCCGCGCTCTTCCGGACCGCCGGAAGCTCCGTGAGATGCATCCCGAGGTCTGTTTCATGGCCCTGAACGGTGGAAAGCCGATGGGGCACAACAAAAAGACGTCGCCGGGGCAGGCGGAGCGGTTGGCGGTACTCGGCCGTTATCTTCCCCAGGCGGAGGCGGTTTACCGGGAGATCAGAGCGCAGTGGCCGAAGAGGGATCTGGCGAGCGATGACATCCTGGATGCCCTTGTCGGAGCGGTGACGGCCTCTCGTCCGGAGTGGCTCGTCTCTCTTCCGGAAATCTCCGAGGTGGACGAACTGGGGTTGCCGATGGAGATAGTCTACGCCGTGCCAGATGGCTCTTGAGCCCCGCCCCTCTTTGTCGCAAAGCCCACAAAGGCAGCCGGCGCTGGAGCAACTGCGCCAAGATCACTCCCCCAGTCCCGAAGATTCTCTCTCAAAAATCAGCCGGTAAGCTCGCATCGACATCCTGGCACACCCCTTGCTCCACCTTTCCACACTGACGACCGTATCGGGGCAGGAGAGTGCCAGAGCGTGAGATTTCCCCGGAATGCATCGCATTCGACACGCCGGCCTTTCATCCTCCCCGATCTTATCCCCAACCGAACGGTAACCGCCAAACCATCGCCGTTCTCCGACACAGGAATCGCGCCATGTGGGACTACTCGGAAAAGGTCAAGGAACATTTTTTCAACCCGCGCAACGCCGGAGCCGTACCCGACGCGAACGCGGTGGGTGAAGTGGGGTCGATCTCTTGCGGCGATGCGCTGCGACTGACTCTCAAGGTGGACCCGAACACGGAGGTGATCCTCTCGGCTGGCTTTCAGACCTTCGGCTGCGGCTCGGCCATCGCATCCTCCTCGGCCTTGACCGAGATCGTCCGCGGCATGACCTTGGACAGTGCCCTCAAGGTCAGCAACCAGGACATTGCCGATTTCCTTGACGGCTTGCCCCCGGAGAAGATGCATTGCTCAGTGATGGGGCGCGAGGCGTTGGCCGCGGCCATCGCCAACTACCGGGGCGAGGAGTGGCACGATGACCACGAAGAGGGGGCGCTCGTCTGCAAGTGCTTCGGCGTCGACGCGGAGCTGATTGAGGCGACGGTGCGGGCCAACAACCTGCGCACCATTGAGCAGGTCACCCACTACACCAAGGCGGGCGGCGGCTGCGCGACCTGCCACGATGGGATCGAGGCGGTGCTCGCCAGGGTCTGGGGCGAACAACCGGCCGAATCGGCCGTGCAACCGGCCACTGGCACACTCACCAACCTGCAACGGATTCGGCGCATAGAGGCCGTGCTCGAGGGGCTGCGCCCGCGGCTCAAACGCGACCACGGCGATGTGGAGCTGGTGGAGGTGGCCGGCGACGTCATCTACGTCAATCTGCTCGGCGCCTGCAACGGTTGCATGATGTCCGGGGCGACCCTCGGCGGTATTCAACAGAAGCTCATCGAGGCGCTCGGTCAGTTCATCCGGGTGGTTCCGGCCACCGAACTGAAGCGCATCGCGGCGGGAGGGCGTTGAAATGAGTGACATCTATCTGGACAACAATGCCACCACCCGGGTCGACCCGGCGGTGGTCGAAGCGATGCTGCCGTTCTTCTCCGAACAGTACGGCAACCCCTCCAGCATCCACCGCTTCGGCAACCGGGTGGGCCGCGCGGTCAAGGAGGCACGGGCCCAGGTGCAGGCGTTACTGGGCGCCGTCCACGACTCCGAAATCCTCTTCACCTCCTGCGGCACCGAATCGGACAGTACGGCGATCCTCTCCGCGCTCCAGGTGAAGCCCGAGCGCCGCGAGATCATTACCACCAAGGTGGAGCACCCGGCGGTCCTCAGCCTCTGCGAACACCTCGAGCAGCAGGGCTACACCATCCATTACCTGACGGTCGACCGCCGTGGGCGCCTCGATATGGAGCAGTATCGTACGCTGCTGTCGCCGCAGGTGGCGGTGGTCTCGGTGATGTGGGCCAACAACGAAACCGGAACGCTGTTTCCGGTCGAGGTGATGGCTGAACTGGCGCACGAGGTCGGCGCCCTGTTCCACACCGACGCGGTGCAGGCGGTTGGAAAGGTGCCCATCAATCTGAGCCGTAGTGCCATTGACATGCTCTCGCTCTCTGGCCACAAGCTGCACGCCCCCAAGGGCGTCGGCGTCCTCTACCTGCGCCGCGGGATGCGCTTCCGCCCCCTGCTGCGTGGCGGTCACCAGGAGCGGGGGCGGCGGGCCGGCACGGAGAACGTCCCTGGGATCGTCGGCCTGGGGCGGGCCGCTGAACTGGCCCGTGCCCATCTCGACTTCGAGGACAGCGAGGTGCGCCGGTTGCGTGACCAGCTGGAAGAGGGAGTTCTCGCCGCGGTGCCGCACTGCTTCGTCACCGGCGACAGCGAGAACCGTCTGCCCAACACCTGCAACATCGCCTTTGAATACATCGAGGGCGAGGCCATTCTGCTGTTGCTGAACAAGGCCGGGATCGCTGCCTCCAGCGGCTCGGCATGCACCTCCGGCTCCCTGGAGCCCTCACACGTCATGCGGGCGATGGGAATTCCGTACACCGCCGCCCACGGCACCATCCGCTTCTCCCTCTCTCGCTACACCACCGCAGAGGAGGTGCGGCGGGTGGTCACGGCGGTGCCCCCCATCGTGGCACAGCTCCGGAAGCTCTCGCCCTACTGGAGCGGCGACCGTCCGGTGGTCGAACCCCAACAGGCCTTTGCGCCGAGCTACCGCTGAGGCGACACCCCGATGGGAACCGTTGTGATCGACGACACCACCTTGCGCGACGGCGAGCAGACCGCCGGCGTCGCCTTCTCCCTGGAGGAGAAACTGGCCATCGCCCAAGCCCTCGACAGCGTCGGGGTGCAGGAGCTTGAAGTGGGTATTCCGGCCATGGGGGAGGAGGAGCGGGAGTCCATCCGGGCCGTGGCCTCCCTGGGGCTGGAGGCCCGGCTACTGATTTGGGCCCGGATGCGAGCCGACGATGTGGCCCTGTGCGGCGACCTCGGCGTCTCCATGGTCGACCTGTCCATTCCGGTGTCGGATCAGCAGATCGCCCACAAGCTCGGCCGCGACCGGCAGTGGGTGCTGTCTACCATCGCCCAACTGGTGCCGCGGGCTGTCGAACTGGGGCTCCAGGTCTGTGTGGGCGGCGAGGATGCCTCCCGCGCCGATGATGATTTCATGGTGCAGGTGGCCGAGGGGGCACAGGCCGCCGGCGCCCGCCGGCTCCGCTTTGCCGACACGCTTGGGGTTCTGGACCCGTTCGGGGTCCACGAGCGGATCGGCCGGTTGCGCGCGGCGTGCGACCTCGAAATCGAGATCCACGCCCACGATGATCTCGGCCTGGCCACTGCCAACAGCCTGGCCGCGGTTCGCGCCGGAGCGAGCCACGTGAACACCACCGTCAACGGACTCGGCGAACGCGCCGGTAATGCGGCATTGGAGGAGGTGGCGTTGGCACTGCGTTGCCTCCATGGCCTCGATTCCGGTGTCGATTTGACCGCCGTCGACCGCGTTTCGCGGCTGGTGGCCGCCGCCTCGGGGCGGCCGCTGTCGTGGCAGAAGAGCGTGGTGGGGGAAGGGGTGTTCACTCACGAATCCGGCATTCATGTGGACGGCCTGCTCAAGGACCCGCGCAATTACCAGGGGTTTGACCCCGCCTGGCTCGGCCGTGCGCACCGACTGGTGTTGGGCAAGCACTCCGGGACGCGCGCGGTGATGCAGGGCTATTCGGAACTGGGGATCCGGCTCACGGAGGAGGAGGCGCGGGCGCTGCTGCCGGGGATCCGCGCCTTTGCCGTGCAATATAAACGGGCCCCGGAACCGCTGGAGCTGGAGCAAATCTACCGCGCCATGGCGGCGCGCCGCCCGTCCGCCCGCCGAGACCATGGCATAGGGCGATGCGACCGGCACTGCGAACACGAACCATACCGGTAACTATTCAGACCCAACAGCCTGAGTGCCTCACGTAGGAGCCCAGCCCTCTGGGCGATTGCATCGGTAAAGCTCGCGCGGCAATCGCCCAGAGGGCTGGGCTCCTACCGGGGAGAGGCGACAGGTCGGTGGAACGGCTGAATAGTTACCCATACCGCAACAACGAGGAAAACCACCGTGGCCACACTAGAACAGGACCTGCGAGAACTTGAAGGCGCCGAAGACTTCCTCGACTACTTCGCCATTCGCTATGACCCCCATGTGGTCGAGGTGAACCGCCTGCACATCCTCCAGCGCTTCCACGACTATTTGGCGCGCATCGCACTCCCGCCGGACGAGCCCGGACGGCGTGAAGTCCATCGGAACGCCCTGTGCCTCGCCTACCAGGATTTCGTCAGCTCCGATGCCCGGACCGAAAAGGTCTTCAAGGTATTCCGGAGTCAGGCGGGTATCACCTATGTCTCCCTCGATTCGCTCACTCAATGGAAAGACAATGCGCCCTCAATTTGAATTTGGACACGCTGTCAGGGTGGTTCGCAACGTTCGCAACGACGGCACCTTCCCGGGTGAACCGACCGGGGCCTTGTTGATCCGGCGCGGCTCCGTCGGGTTTGTGCGCAACGTGGGTACCTTTTTGCAAGACCAGATCATCTACGAGGTTCACTTCCTTGATGCCGATCGGGTGGTCGGCTGTCGGGAGAGCGAGCTGATCGATGCCGAGGCCCCCTGGACCCCCTGTCGCTTCGAGTCCCGGGAGCGGGTCGCCGCCGCGCTCGCCCTGGCCCACCAGGGCGAGATTCTGGTCCGTGCCGGAGAGCGCGGCGAAGTTCTCAAGGTTCAAAGGGAGGGGCCCGAGGGGGTGGTCTACGACGTGATCTTTGGCGACCGGGTCCTCTGCGTCCCCGAATCCGGGCTGGCCCCGCTGGAGTAAGAGAGCATGACCACGGGCAGCCCCATCGAGAACGACACCCATCTCAATTACCTTCGACTGCGTATCGCCCTGGACCGCTTCGAGCAGCCGCCCGCGGCCTTGAGTGCGGAGCAGAACCGGGTGGTGGAGGCGCAGGCGAAAAACGCCTACTCCATAGAGCAACGCATTCTGGCGCTACCGGAGGCGCACACCGTCCTTGTTCCGCCGCTGGTGCTGGAACAGGCCATCGGGGCCATTCGCGCGCGTTATGTCGATCCCGAGGCGTTCGTTGCCGCCATGGTCCACAACGGATTGGACGAGGCGGCGTTGCGGGCGGTGTTGCTGCGTGAGTTGAAGGTGGAGGCGGTGATCGAGCGACACACTGCCGAGCAGTGCCAGATCAGCGACGAAGAGGTGGCGCGGTACTACGCCGAGCATCCGGAGCGGTTCATCCGCCCGGAGATCCGCACGGCACGGCAGATTCTCATCACCATCAACCCCCAGTTTGCCGAGAACACGGCCGCGCGGGCCCGCCTTCGCCTTGGGCGCATCGCCGCGGAACTGGATGGCCGTCCGGAACGGTTCGAGCCGTTGGCCCGTCAGCACTCCGAGTGTCCGAGCGCCGCGGACGGCGGTCGGCTGGGGCGCATCAAGCGGGGCATGCTCTATCCCAATCTCGACGACACTCTGTTCGCCCTGCCCGAGGACGGCATCAGCGACATTCTGGAAACGGAGATTGGCCTCCACCTGCTCTGGTGCGAACGGATAGAAGCGGCCGGCCCGGCTTCTCTGGAGGTGTTTCGACAACCCATCCGGGAGGCCCTCGCCGACCGCAAGCGACGTCTGCTCCTGCGGGAATTGCTCTCCTAGCCCGCATTTCTCACCACCTGTAGCGGGGTGGATCGGTGCCGGCATTAGTTGGAAATCGCCGTGACTCGGGAGGCACGGCGCAACCCATGGGCCCGGCTTGGCAGTGAACACCATTTCAGAATAGGTAGCTACTCACCCGCATCGTCATTCCCGCGAAGGCGGGAATCCAGCGCTGGACTTCAGAGGGCCAGGGGTATTGGGCAGGGTGCTGAACAGTGATTCAGAATATTCATTCAGGGTAACTACTCCCCCCCGTCATTCCCGCGAAGGCGGGAATCCAGAGAACAGATGCATGGCTCAAAATGGATCCCCGCCTACGCGGGGATGACGAATTTCCAAGGCATTGCGTGATCAGCTGGGGCGAGTAGTTACCATTCAGGCATCGCCCTCCTCGTCACCGTCGTTGCGCGGTACCGTCTCGGGGTCGGCGGTGATCCCTCGGTAGATCTCCACCCGATCTCCCTCCTGCAGTACGGCCTCGGGTTTCACGACCTTTCCAAACACGCCGATTTTTTGGGTCATAAGGTCGATTTCCGGAAACCGCCGCAGGACGCCGGAGTGCTCGATGGCAGAGGCCACTGTCGCCCCCTCCTCCAGGTTCAGCTCCATCCAGTACTGTGCATTGGGTTCGGCATAGGCGACGCTGATGCGCATGGTTGACTCCGGATCAGGCGGGTTCATACGGGGCCACGGTAATGGGCTCAGGTTTACGCTGCCGCGACAGGCGACGATCGAGCAGGCGCTTACCGGCCAGCAGGAAACCGAGTGCCAGGAAGCCGCCGGGCGGCAGGATCATCAGCAGAAAACCGGGGTAGTCGGCAATGAGGGTCAGCTCTATGGCCTTGAACGGCTCTCCCAGCAGCAGAGCGGCCTGGGTGAACAGCGTGCCGTTGCCGAGCACTTCGCGGACCCCGCCGAGGAGGACCATCGCCGCGGTGAAACCCAGCCCCATGAACAGGCCATCCGCGGCCGAGGCCATGACCGGGTTCTTGGAGGCGTACGACTCGGCGCGGCCGAGGATGGCGCAGTTGGTGACAATCAGCGGGATGAACAGACCCAACACCTTGTGCAGTTCGTGCAGCCAGGCGTTCATTGCCATGTCAACCAGGGTGACGATGGCGGCGATGAGCAGTACGAAGACCGGGATGCGCACGGCCGCATCCACCCAATGCCGGAGCATCGAGATCACCCCCCCGGTGACCACCATCACCGCAGTGGTGGCAAGACCCATGCCGAGGCCGTTGCTGGCCGTGCCGGTGACCGCGATGGCAGGGCAGAGGGCCAGCATCTGGGCGAAGACGACATTGTTGTCCCACAGGCCATCCCGGGCGATTCTCCGGTAGTCGGTGTTCATGGTTTTTTCTCCCCAGTGGCGTCCGGGTCCAGGAGTGTCTCTCTCTCCGCACCGAACAGCTTCAGCCCCCGGCGCAGGGCGGTGACGACGGCGCGCGGTGTGATGGTGGCGCCGGTGAACTGATCGAAAACACCGCCGTCCTTCCTGACCTGCCAACCACCCGGTCCCAAGTCGGCGAGGGAGTGATGGTTGAAACCGAGCACCCAGTCGCTCTTGCCCCGTTCGATCTTGTCGCCGAGGCCCGGTGTTTCGCTGTGTTGGATCACCCGCACGCCGAGCACCGAACCGGTGCGGTCCAGCCCCATGAGGATCAGGATCGGGCCGCCATAGCCCTGGCCGACCATCTGGAAGGCGACGGCACTGACGGTGCCCTCCTTCATGCCGCGGTAGAAGGTGGTGGGTTGGCCATCGACCAGCAGGGTGAGGGTGTTGGCGAGGAGGTCGTTGTCGTGGACTTCCGGCGGGATGACCTGGGAGAGAGAGTTCTGCAGGTCCTCGGCCAGCCGGGCGGTGATGGGTTCCTGGGTGCGGGCCTGGCCGAAGGCGAGCAGGGCACCGCAGACCAGTGACACAGCGCCAAGAAACAGGGCGGAATTCGCACGGAGTTTGAGGGCCATCAGATCTTCTCCCGGCCGACCTGTTGCGGCGAATAGGACAGCGGTTCGCCGGCCCGGTCGCGGCCGTAGATGCGGGGCCGCAGGTAGTGGTCGATGAGGGGGGTGGCGGCATTCATCAGCAGCACGGCAAAGGCGAGCCCTTCGGGGAAGCCACCCCAGCTGCGGATGACGAAGGTGAGCACACCGCACCCGGCGCCGAACAGGAGCTGCCCCGCGGTACTGCTCGGCGAAGTGACGGGGTCGGTGGCGATGAAGAACGCGCCGAGCAGGAGGCCGCCGGAGACCAGGTGCAGGAGCGGATCGGCATAGCGGACCGGGTCGATGAGATGCATGATGCCCGCCAGAGCGGCGACCGTGCCAAGCATGGCCACCGGAATGGGCCAGGTGATCACCCCCCGCCAAAGGAGGAACAGGCCCCCGAGCAGGATCAGCAGCGCGGAGACCTCGCCGAGACTGCCGCTGGAGAGGCCGAGGAATTGGTCCACCGGCGAGTAGACGCCGGCCAGTGAGACGTCCAGACCGTAGCCGCGGGTCAGTTCGGTCTTCGCATGGCCAAGCACCGTGGCGGAGGAGACGGCATCAATGGGCATCTGGCCCAGGAAGGTGATGCGCAGGCCGTCCAAAAACCCGGGAGCTTCGGCGCCAAACAGGGGGTGTGGCCCCACCCAGATGGTCATCGGCACCGGGAAGGAGATGAGCAGCATCACCCGCGCGACCATGGCGGGATTGAACAGGTTTTGGCCAACGCCACCGAAAAGCTGCTTGCCCACCACCACCGCGAACACGGCGCCAACGGCGCCAATCCACCAGGGCGCCCACGGCGGCAGGCTGAGCGCAAGCAGCAGGGCCGTGAGCAGACCGGAGCCGTCCGCCAGGGCGGGACCGATGGGGCGGCCCGCGATGCGTACCGCGGCGGCCTCGGCCACCAGGGCGGTGGCGATGGTTACTGCGAACAGGTTGATGGCGGGCCAGCCGAACTGGATCAGGCTGAAAAGGGTGGCCGGCAGCAGTGCGAGGATGACCAGCCCCATGACCCCTCGGATGCTGAGATTGCCGTGGACGTGAGGTCCGGCCAGGGGAGTCATCATGGTGCGCTCTCCGTGCAGTTTGCGGCGGCTTCGGCCGCCTTCTTCGCGGCGCGCTCCGCCTTGCGGCGGGCTGCGGCCTCGGCCTTTTGGCGGGCCTCCCGCTCAAGGCGGAGGGCGCGCGATTCGGCGAGACGCCGGGTGTGTTCACTCTTGCGTTTCTGCGCCTCGCGAAGACCCAGTTCGCCCCTGGCATACAGGAAATAGTGCACCAGCGGAATGCGAGCCGGGCAGGTGTAAGAGCAGCTGCCGCAGAGAATGCAGTCCTTCAGCCCCCAGGCCTCCGCCCCTTCGACGTCACCACGTCGCGCGCGGGCCGCCATCTCCAGCGGCATCAGCCCCATCGGGCAGGCGCGGACGCAGCGGGCGCAGCGGATGCAGGGGGAGGGCGGTTGTGCCGGGCGCGCCTCGGCGGGGGTGAGGGCAAGCAGGCCGCTGCTGCCCTTGACCATGGGTACGGTATCGCTGGGCATCGGCATGCCCATCATCGGACCGCCCATAAGCAGCCGGGCCGGCGCCTCGGTCAGTCCGCCGCAGGCAGCGAGCAGATCGCTGGCACGGGCGCCGATCGGTACCCGAAGGTTTTTCGGCCGGGCGACGGCGCCTCCGCCGACGGTGACCACCCGCGAGACCAGGGGCCGCCCGTAGCGGATCGCCTCATGGACCGCATAGGCGGTCGCCACATTCTGGACCAGAACACCGACCGCCGCGGTCAGTCCGCCGGCAGGGACTTCCAGTCCGGTGAGCAGACCGATCAACTGCTTTTCCGACCCCATGGGGTAGCGGGCCGGGACCGCCCGCACCTCGATGTTGCCCAGGCCGCGGGTGGCCTCCTGCATGGCCGCCAACGCCTGGGGTTTGTTCTCTTCGATGGCAATGATTGCCCTGCCCCAGCGGATCCCCTGCAGCATGATCTGCGCCCCCTCGACGATCTCGGCGGGGCGCTCGCGCATCAGGCGATCGTCGCAGGTGAGATAGGGCTCGCACTCGCCGCCGTTGATCACCAGGGTGTGGATGTGCTTGCCGATGGCGCCGCCAAGCTTCACCGCAGTGGGGAAAGTGGCGCCCCCCATGCCCACGATACCGGCGGCGGCCACCCGCTCGGCGATGGTCTCCGGGGGCATTTCCAGTGGATTGCGCGGGACCGGAAAGTCGCGCCACTCATCCCTGCCGTCCGGTTCGATCACGACAGAGAGTACCGGCAGGCCCGAGGGGTGCGGGGCGGTGCACTCCTCCACCGACAACACGGTGCCGGAGGTCGGGGCGTGGACCGGGGCGGAGATGGCGCCTTGGGCGCGGCCGATGAGCTCGCCCTTGAGGAGCTTCTGGCCAATACGCACGCAGGGTTCGGCGGGGGCGCCGATGTGCTGCTGCATGGGTACGAACAACCGCGCCGGCAGCGCCAGCTCCTCGATGGGACACTCTGCGGTTGGGGCCTTGTGGTCGTCCGGATGGACACCGCCACGGAACTGCAAGCGTTTCATGCTCATCTCCGCGAATCTCGATTCGGTGCCCGCAGCGCGGGTGTGGGTGCCAGGGCGTAACCGCACACCTCTAGGCCACCGCCTGCTCGGGATGGTGCCAGCGCCAGGCGCCGAGATTTGGCTCTTCCTGGATCATCCGCAGCGCCCCGGTGGGGCAGACGTCGATGCAGCCGCCGCATCCGGTACAGGCGCGGTGCATCACCACGTGGATCTGTTTGGGCGCGCCGACGATGGCATCGGTGGGGCAGGTGCGCAGGCACTTGATGCAGCCGATGCAGATACTCTCCTCCACTTGGGCCAGGCGCGGCGGGCCATCTTCGACCGCGTCCGGGTCGAAACTGCGATTGAGCAGTTCCGCCAGCGCTTCGGCGAGGGCCTTCCCGCCGGGCGGGCACAGGGTGACCGGCGCCCCGTCCCGCACAACGGCCAGGGCAGCCTGGCTGCATCCGGGGAAGCCGCACTGGCCGCACTGGGAGCCAGGCAGCAGGGATTCGACTTGCTGGACCCGCGGATCCACCTCCACATGGAAGTGGCGTGCGGCGAGTCCCAGCAGGTAGCCGAGGAACAAACCAAGCAAGGTCAAGCTCAAGACAGCAGCGATCACGATGCGTCCTCCCTAGTTGACGGGTAACCCGGAGAAACCCATGAAGGCCAGCGACAGAAGGCCGGCCACGATGAAGGCGATGGGCGGCCCCTTGAACAGCTCCGGCACCTCGGCCAGCGCCAGGCGCTCGCGCAACCCGGCAAAGAGGATCAATACCAGGGTGAAGCCGAGGGCCGAGCCGAAGCCGTACAGCAGACTGTGCAAGAAGCCGCTCTTCTCCTGCACGTTGAGGAGGGCGACCCCGAGCACGGCGCAGTTGGTCGTGATGAGCGGCAGGAAGATGCCGAGCATCTGGTAGAGGATGGGGCTGATCTTGCGCACCACCATCTCGGTGAACTGAACCACCGCAGCGATCACCAGGATGAAGGTGATGATACGCAGGAAGCCGATGCCGAACGGCTGCAACAGCCAGTGCTCCAGCACCCAGCCTGCGGCCGCGGCCAGGGTCAGCACGAAGGTCGTCGCCAGCCCCATGCCGAAGGCCGTGTCGATCTTGTTGGAGACACCCATGAACGGGCAGAGGCCAAGAAACTTGACCAGCACCACGTTGTTGACCAGGGCGGTTCCAACCAGCAGTAACAGATATTCGGTCACGGTTCACCTCACTTGTGTGAGGTTTTTGCAGAATCTGTGCCACGGGATCGGGATCTCCTGCCGAGCCGCAACGCGCCGTGAAAATGCACCGTTCTGGAACACCCTTGCCACGCGATGGTGCAGCAATGGGTGTCACTTTTGTTGCGTGTCGGATAGGACGCACCCCCCGTTTGTTTCGAACCCGACAAGGGGGGAGGGGTGGTGTGCCCTACTTTCGGCTGGAGTGGCCCCGTAGCCGCGCTTTTTCCCCAGTGAGAGGCGATCCCACTGGTCGTCACGGCTGTGTCCATCTCCATCCGTAGCGCCGCTGATCACTCACTCCCCCTTCCATCCACCGGGGGCGGCAAGCATCTTGCTACGCCCCTGCAAACCGCAGCGGGCAAACCGATGAAACCAGCCGAACCCATGACCGAAACCGCACTGGACACCCTGGAACGATTTCTCCGGCAGTCGCAGACCGAGCTTCCTTCGTCGGTTCGCGACGCCCTTGCCACCTTCATCAATGAACGGGCACACGGCCTCTCCGCGCAGCTGTTCATTGAAGCGGTGGAACAGGCGCCGGTGGCCATCTCCATCACCGACAACGCCGCCAACATCCTCTACGCGAATGCATCATTCTCCCGGGTGACCGGCTATGGCCGCGGCGAAGTGGTGGGCCACAACGAGTCGGTTCTTTCGGACAAGAGCACCCCTGTGAGCGTGTACCGCGCGCTCTGGGGGCGTCTGCTACAGAAGAAGATCTGGAGCGGCAACCTGGTTAACCGCCGGAAAAACGGCGAACGCTACGTGGCCGAGCTGATGATCGCGCCGGTGCTGAACGACAACGGCGAGACCACCCACTACCTCGGCATGCATCGGGAGGTGACCGAAGAGGTGCGGGTGCGCAAGGAGTTGCACAACCAGCAGGCGCTGTTCCGCTCGGTGCTGGACTTGGTGCCCACTGCAATCGCGCTCATCGACGAATTCGGTGAACCGGTATTGCTGAACGACTGCTACCGCCGCCTTCAGGCGGACCTTGGTGGCCAGGAACCCTCAGCCATCATTCGCAATGCGCTGACCGACCCGGATGGGGCGGTGCATACCGGGGAGCCCCGCGAACTGCGCTTCGATTTCCCGAACGGTTCGCCGCGTTGGTTCAGCTGTCTGGCCCGGCGCTTCTCTGCCGGCGAAGGGAGTGCCGACTCCTATTTCGACGGGCGGCGGGTCCCCTTCCTGCTGCTGTCGGCCCACGAGGTCACGCCCATCAAGCGGCGCGAAGAGGAGGTGCGGCTGAACGCCCTGCGGGCGCGGGTCGCCGAGGAGGAGCTCGGACGTGGCCTGCAGGAGACCCTGGCCGGTGCCGTCCATCAGCTACAGCGCCCCCTCAATCTGCTTAACGCCGCGCTGGGCATGTTGAGCCGGCGTGCCGGCGAGCCGACGGACCAGTCGCTGATGGCGGCACTCCAGGAAGTCCGCAGGGAGGGCGAACGGGCCATTGAACGGCTGACCCGTTGCCTGGCGGTCGACGATGCGGAACCACTCAAGCCGGTTAACTTGAATCAAATCGCACATGAGGCGCTGTGGATCAGCACGCGGCGCCTGTTGACGGAGGGCATCGTAGTGACGTGGGAACCGACGGCCGATCTGCCGGTATTCAATGCTCGCGAGGGACGGCTGCGCAGCCTGCTCAAACAGCTGATCGCCAACGCGGTGGAGGCGATCGCGGAGAAGGGGGGGCCGCAACGCGATGTGAAGATCGCCACGCGGGTGGAGGACGGCTGGCTCAGCCTGATCATCGAAGACTCCGGGCCGGGGATTGCACCGGAACTGCGCTACAAGGTGTTCGAGCCGTTCTTCACCACCAAGGGCGGCCAGCACACCGGGATGGGGATGGCGCTGGTGCAGGATGTGGTCATTCAGCACGGGGGGACCATCGAGATCGACCAGGCACTAACCGACGGCTGTCGACTCTGCCTGCGCTTTCCCTTGAGCGGCCAGCGGCGGGGGCGGGTTGCCCAATGAGCGCCTTCCCTGTCGACGCGCCCCGCGCCCGCCTGCTCGAACAGGAACTGGAGGCGCTCTATCGGGTGAGCAATGTGCTCAGCCGCTCGCTCAACCTGCGCACCACCTTGCAGGGCGTTCTCGAAGTCCTTCATCGGGACTTTGGCATTGAGCGCGGCATGGTGGCCCTGGTCGAACCGGCCACCGGGGAGATGCTGGTGCGTGGCCTTTACGGCAACGAAGAGGCGGTAAATCAGGTGCGGTACCGCCCCGGGGAGGGGGTGGTCGGCGCAATTCTGGAAGAGGGCAAAATGGTGGTGATCGAGCGCATTGCTGACGAACCGCGCTTTCTGTCACGGCTCGGCCTGTACGATCCGATGCTGCCGTTCGTCGGGGTGCCGATCCGGGTGCATGACAAGCCGGTCGGCGTGCTCGCCGCACAGCCGGGACAGAACAACCCCGACCTACTCGCCGAGCAGGTGCGCCTGATGGACATGGTGAGCAACCTGATCGCGCAAAGCGTGCGCCTCTCCTGGGAGGTTGAGCGGGAGCGGCGCGACCTGAAAGATGAGCGCGACCAGTTGCGCCGTGCCGTGCGGAGCAATTACGGCTTCGACAACATCGTCGGAAACGCCAGTACGATGCGTCGGGTGTTCGAGCAGGTGCGGCAGGTGGCCAAATGGAACACCACCGTACTCATCCGCGGCGAGTCGGGCACCGGCAAGGAGCTGATCGCCAACGCCATCCACTACAACTCGCCACGAGCCAACGGATCGTTTGTCAAACTCAACTGTGCCGCGCTGCCGGACAACCTGCTCGAGTCGGAGCTGTTCGGCCATGAAAAGGGGGCGTTTACCGGCGCGGCGGCCCAGCGCAAGGGGCGCTTTGAGCAGGCCAGCGGCGGCACCATCTTCCTGGACGAAATCGGCGAAATCTCCGCGGCGTTTCAGGCCAAGCTGCTGCGCGTGCTGCAGGAGGGGGAGTTCGAGCGGATCGGCAGCAACAGCACCATCAAGGTCGACGTGCGCGTGATTGCCGCCACCAATCGCGACCTGGAGGCCGCGGTGGAGCGGGACGATTTCCGCGAGGACCTCTACTACCGCTTGAACGTGATGCCCATCAATGTGCCGGCATTGCGTGACCGGGCCGAAGACATTCCCGCCCTGGCGCAATTTCTGGTGGAGAAGATTGCCGCCAATCAGGGCCGCCCCCTCACCCTCACCGAAAGCGCGGTCCGACTGCTGATGCGCCATGACTGGCCGGGCAATGTCCGGGAGCTGGAGAACGCCATGGAGCGGGCGGCCATCCTCAGCGAGGAGGGGGTGATCGACCGCGAGGTGCTCAGCCTGATGGGATTCGAGGATCAGCTCCCGCTCGGCAAACCGGCGGTCAGGGCGCCGACGGTCGACCTCAACGCCTCTGAGCTGGACGAGCGGGAGCGGGTGATCGCCGCCCTGGAGCAGGCCGGCTGGGTACAGGCCAAGGCGGCCCGGTTGCTCAACATGACCCCCCGTCAGATCGCCTACCGGATCCAGACCCTGAACATCAGAGTGAGACAGTTTTGAGCCACGGCTCGACTGTCTCGTTCACCGCATTGGCGCCTCACCCTTTGTTGCATTCCCAACAACGACCCGACGCCTGAGAGACTTATCCCTTGAAAAACAACACACTCCTGATCGGGCACGGCGCTTGCAACGAGCCAGGAAAGTGGGTTCAGCGGGAGGCATGCAATGGTGAACTTCGTTCCAATCTCCACCGGCAAAGGCAGCGGGTGCAAGGCGTCGTCCTGCGGGAGCAGTGCAGATCACCTTGCCACGCTGCCGGAGTCGGTCCGTCAGAAGGTATTCAACCACCCCTGCTACTCGGAGCAGGCGCACCACCACTTCGCCCGCATGCACGTGGCCGTGGCACCGGCCTGCAACATCCAGTGCCACTACTGCAATCGCAAGTACGATTGCGCCAACGAGTCGCGGCCGGGCGTCGTCTCGGAACTGCTCACTCCGGAGCAGGCGATCAAGAAAGTGCTTGCGGTGGCGGCGACCATCCCGCAGATGAGTGTGGTCGGCATCGCCGGTCCCGGTGACGCGCTGGCCAATCCGGAGCGGACCTTCGCCACGTTTCGCGGCATCGCGGAATACGCCCCGGATATCAAGCTCTGCCTCTCCACCAACGGCCTGGCCCTGCCGGAGCATGTGGATGCCATCGCCCGCCTGGAAGTGGAGCACGTCACGGTGACCATCAACACCCTGGACCCGGACATCGGCGCCGAGATCTACCCCTGGGTGTTCTGGAACCACCGGCGGGTGCGGGGCAAGGCAGCGGCGCGAATCCTCATCGAGCAGCAGCAGAAAGGGCTGGAGATGCTGGTGGATCGTGGTGTGTTGGTGAAGGTGAATTCGGTGATGATTCCCGGCGTCAACGATCAGCACCTGGCCGAGGTCAGCCGCACGGTGAAGGCCAAGGGCGCCTTCCTTCACAACGTGATGCCCCTGATTGCCAAACCGGAGCACGGCACTTACTACGGCGTGATGGGGCAGCCCTCGCCCACTGCACTGGAGCTGCAGGCGCTGCAGGACACCTGTGCCGGGGATATGAACATGATGCGCCACTGCCGCCAGTGCCGGGCCGACGCGGTCGGCCTGCTTGGCGAAGACCGTGGTGCCGAATTCACCATGGACCGCATCGCGACCCTGGAGATCGATCACACCGCCGCGATGCAGCGGCGGGTCGACTTGCAGCAGAAGATCGCACAGCAAATGCAGCAGCGGCCGGTCACCGAGACCGCGGTTCCCATCAGCAGCCTGCGTCGGCAGAAAATGGCTGTGGCTCGAATGGCTGTCGCCACCAGCGGTGGGAACATAGTCAACCAACACTTCGGCCACGCCCGCGAATTCCTGGTTTACGAGGCCTCCGAGGAGGGGGTGCGCTTCGTCGGTACCCGGCGTGCCGATGCGTACTGCACCGGCGCCGAACACTGCGATGAAGGGGAGGACAAACTGGCGCGGGCCATCGCGGCCCTGGAGGGCTGCCGGGCCGTGCTCTGCGCACGCATTGGCATCACCCCGTGGGAGGCGCTGGAGGCGGCCGGTATTCGTCCCAACAGCGATCACGCCATGGAGCCCATCGAGGAGGCGGTACTGGCGGTGTATTGGGAGATGGCCGCATCCGGGGCGCTGGATACTTCTCCCGAGGCGGGGGTCGGTGCCGCGTGAACGCTCCTCTGGAGCCCTGCAGGCACCCGATTGGGACAACGGGCATCCAGTGCGAAGATCTTACGTTTAGTCGAGAGGCATACTCATGGCACTGAAAATCGTAGCAAGCTGTGTCAACTGCTGGGCCTGCGAGCCGCTGTGTCCCTCCAAGGCGATCCATGCGGCCGCGCCCCATTTCGTCATCGAGTCAAAGCTGTGCACCGAGTGTGACGGGGAGTATGCCGATCCCCAGTGCGCCAGCATCTGTCCGGTGGAGGGGGCGATCGTGAACGCGGAGGGGATACCGCTCAACCCGGCCGGTTCCCTGACCGGGATCCCGCCGCAGCGGTGGGCAGAATCAATGGGGGCAAGCCATGGTGTGTGAACCTGGTCTGTTTAGAACACGGTGGTGGTTTCTGTCACCCCGGCTGTGCCGTCGCCACAGCGCACTGCTGGCCTACGCCGCACGGGGGAGAAAGCGGCGCCTCGGGCCCCCTCGGCACGATGTTGCGACCAATGTATCTGTGCCCGACCCGAGGGCAGAAGCATGAATACGATTATTGCGTCGTCGCCTCTCCAGTGCGACACCCACGCGGCCTATGAACTGCTGAAGGCCCGCGCGGTTGGCCTGCCCAACAGTGAGTGGTTGGCACGTATGCTGGTCAGCCAGCGGGCGGGGATTGGTGCCATGCCCCAGTGGCTCGGCCTCTCGCGCAGGTCGTTTGCGCTGATGATGGAGCGGCACTTTTCGGGGCTTGACCCGGAAGCGTGGGGATCGGGGCCGGAGCGGGACCTGGGCCGCGCTGCGGAGCGCAGCGAGTTGTTGGCGCTGTTTCTTTGTGACTGTGAATACCTCTCTGAGGAGTCCCTCTGGATGGCCGAGGTGCTGGCGGCCGGCTGCATGGGAAGAGATCACCTGTGGCAGGACTTGGGGCTGTGGTCGCGGGCCGATCTCTCCGGGATGATTGCGCACAACTTCCCTTTGCTGAAAGAACGTAACGACCGCGACATGAAGTGGAAGAAATTCTTCTACAAGCAGTTGTGCAAGCAGGCGGGGGTGTACACCTGTCGGGCACCCTCCTGCGAGGTGTGTGCCGATTATGCGGCTTGCTTCGGGCCGGAGGAGTGAGCTCTCGTGCAGCACCCAAGCAAGGAGAGCCCTCCGGGGGCGTGCCACTTTGGATGAAGTCCCTGACCATGCCTCCGGCCGACCTTGAACAGCGGGCCATCGCCGCCTACCTGGGAATGGCCATCGGCGATGCGCTTGGCGCGACCGTGGAGTTCATGACACCGCGGGAGATCCAGTATCAATACAAGGTTCACGATACGATCCGCGGGGGCGGGTGGTTGAAGCTGCGTGCGGGCGAGGTGACCGATGATACGACCATGGCGCTGGCCCTCGGTCGCTCCATCCTCGCCTCGGGTGGAGTCGATGCCCGTGCGGTGGCGCAGGCGTTCGACCGCTGGATGCGATCGAAGCCGGTGGACATCGGTAACACGGTGCGCCGCGGGATCCTGCATTTTCGCACCACCGGGGAGCCACTGGTGCCCCCCAATGACCATGATGGGGGCAACGGTGCCTGCATGCGGGTCCTGCCGGTGGCGCTGGCGCTGTACCATACCGGTGAAGAGACACGGAGGGCAGCCGCTCTCGTACAAGCCCGAGTGACCCACCACCACCCTCTCTCCGATGCCGGGACCGCCTGTATTGCCGAGATGGTGGTGGGTTTACTGCACGGGCGCAGCCGCAACGAACTGCTGCACGGTGCGGTGGCCTCGCTCGTGGAGCAGCATCCGAAATTTCGTTTCCGCCCGCGGCGGCGGGAAAATCCCAGTGGCTATATCGTGGACACCCTGCAGGCGGTGTTTCAAGGCTTCTTCGATTCCGACTCGTTCGAAGATTGCCTGATCGAGACCGTGAATCGCGGGGGCGATGCCGACACCACCGGTGCCATTGCCGGAATGGTGGCCGGCGCCTGCTACGGGCCAGAGGCGATTCCCCGGCGATGGCTGAACGCACTTTCAGGGGCGGTGCGGGAGAGTTGTGAGGCGCAGGCGCTGGATCTGGTACGGATGGGATAGCCCTAGAGCACCGAACAGATAAACGGGGCGTAACGACTCGCCCGGGTGATCACGCAAGGCCTGGGAAATTTGTCATCCCCGCGTAGGCGGGGATCCATTTTGAGCCGTGCATCTGCTCTCTGGATTCCCGCCTTCGCGGGAATGACGGGGGAGTAGTTACACCTCGCCACCCGTTTATCTGTTCGGTGCTCTAGCCCGCCGTTCCGTTGGCCTGCACGCCAATTGACCCCCGACCGGCGGCTACACGGTTACTGGCTGCGTGCCGAACACCGCCTCCAACGGTGCCTCAATGATGTTCAAACCCATTTTCAAGCAGAATCTCCGCTCCTTGTCGGTGGGGTTAACGATGACTGCCCATCCTCGGCCTGCCCGCGCCCCGTAGGTTATGTCCGACATCAACATCCGCTCCGTATCGCGGGTCAGGCGCACGCCGAGCAGCAAGTAGCGCTTGCCGGCCCGGTATCTCTTCAGAAATTCCGGGATCGCGAAACCGCCCATCAGCTCCGTCAGGTAGTCGACAAAGTCGGCGTCCGAGGCGATGAAACTCGACTCGGGTGTGGGGCAGCCGAGCGGTTTGAAGAGGGTCGGCTGCCCGGCATTGACCTGCCCCGGCTCGATTGGCCGGTACGCGCTGCCGTTCCAGTCGAAGAGGCGAAACCGGAAGTCAGTGCCCCCGATGCGGGCGATCCCCTGCACCAGGGTGTGGGGCGTGTTGCGGTAGGTCTCGAGCAGCTGCGTATCGCGGTTCGTGTCAATGACGTAAGGCGGGCGAATACCGGTGAGCCAATCGTGGAGCGGCGCACGGCGCCAACGCCGTTGCCCGTAGGTGCAGTTGAGAAAGCGGTTGACGAAGTTGCGGCCCTTTTTCAGCTCCATGTTCATGGCGGCGCGTGGGAATTCGTACATCAGCTTCGGCGCCATGGGGCGGCCATCATTCATCGCCAGGATCAACGAATCACTGTCGGCGGGGATGGGTGTGCCGTCATCGAGATCGACCGAGCCGGCCAGGGCCCCGGGGCCGAGGTAGGGGACGATGCTGCCGTCGCGCAGGCCGGCGAGGATTTCCGCAGATAGTGAACTCATGGGCATCTCTCTTTTGAGTTTGTGAGTGCCCTGCAAGATGTGGACCGGAACGGATGTGGGGCTGATGAATTTCGGTCGAGGCACTTGGCGCAAGGCTTTTGTTAGTACGTCGGGTTCGGAATGTGCTGCTCGGTTTGGTTGCGAAGGGGACAAGCCGTCGACTTCAGGCGGGTATTGTCGTGAGTGTGACATCGGCAGAAGGGGAGGCGAGAGGTCCGGGAGAGCGTTTCGCCTGGAGCGAAACGAGTCACTCGGGGAGTCGGGGCTGAATAGCCAATGGGGTTGATTTCGGGATGGCGCTCCCCTGGGAGCGCTGTCGCTACCAGGCGCTGGCACGCACCTCATACACCCCGCCAATCACCATGAACTCATCCTCCCCCTTCAACCGACCGGGGAGCAATCGGCTGAACGCCAGAATCTTCGGCAGTGGAACATCCGTCTGCAGGATGTGATCGCCGAATTCGTCGGCGCGCTCCCGGTTGTCCGTGAACGAGGTGAGGTTGTTCAGCAGCAGCGCCCCGTGGTGCGCATCGTAATGGGCGAGCTGTTCGTGCAGGTCGAGGCGATTGACGCCGCGATAGAGGTGCAGATGGCTTCGCTCCGGGTAGAGGCGGGCCAGTTCGAACTGGCAGAAGGCGTAGAGGAGATCCAGCTGTGCCTCCAAGGCGTTGGTGTTGTAGAGGCCCTGGGCGCGGGCTTCTTCGTAGGCGCGATAGGCGGCCGCGTGGGCATCGCGGATGGGTTCGCGATGGTAACGGGGCAGGAGCCCGAAGCGAGACTCCACCCACCCCTTGAGTACGGCCGCCTCCACTCCATCCGAATCGAACGACCAGCCGCGCAGGACCCGCAGGTAGTCGGCCTTGTGCCGTTTGACCCGGCTATGGTCGGTGAGCCCCGCCTCCTCCAGGTGCTCGAGAAGAAACTGCGCGTTCATGTAGGTGGTGAAGCAGCTCACCCGCTCTCCATGCTCGGACAGGTGCCCGAGCTGGCGAAACAGCTGGGCATGCAGTTCCGCGACACCGTCGATGAACAGCGCCGTCGGGTGGCGCTGGAAGGTGAGACTCCCGAGGATGACCGCCGGCAGGTTGCAGCGGTTGATCGGCAGTCGCGCGTAGGCCGGCAGTGTCGCTTTGCGCTTGTCGCTAACCATACAGTTGTTGTGTGTTTGTCGCATATACACCGCGCTCGCGTGATTGAGTGTGGGTGTTTTGCTCCCGCAAAAACAAGCGGTTAGCGTGCGTTGCAGAACGTGG
This sequence comes from Gammaproteobacteria bacterium, assembly GCA_041690535.1. GTDB lineage: Bacteria > Pseudomonadota > Gammaproteobacteria > Thiohalomonadales > Thiohalomonadaceae > JAWLHA01. The sequence goes on from JAWLHA010000011.1 coordinate 54,261, forward strand.
CACGGTGGTTGCTCATCCCTGTTCGAACGCAACCCCGTGTGCAACGCAAGGAGACCATACCATGGCATTACGACAGTGTGCGATTTACGGCAAGGGCGGGATCGGCAAGTCCACCACCACCCAGAATCTGGTGGCTGCACTCGCCGAGGCCGGCAAGAAAGTGATGATTGTCGGATGTGACCCCAAGGCTGATTCCACCCGCCTGATCCTCCACTCCAAGGCCCAGACCACCGTCATGCACCTGGCCGCCGAGGCCGGTTCGGTTGAGGACCTGGAACTGGAAGACGTGTTGTCGGTCGGTTACAGCGGCGTGAAGTGCGTCGAGTCCGGTGGTCCGGAGCCGGGCGTCGGCTGCGCCGGCCGCGGCGTCATCACCGCCATCAACTTCCTCGAGGAGGAAGGCGCGTACGACGAGGACCTCGACTTTGTGTTCTATGACGTACTGGGCGATGTGGTGTGCGGTGGTTTCGCCATGCCCATCCGCGAGAACAAGGCCCAGGAGATTTACATCGTGGTCTCCGGCGAGATGATGGCCATGTATGCGGCCAACAACATCTCCAAGGGCATCGTGAAATATGCCAACTCCGGCGGTGTGCGGTTGGCCGGCCTGATTTGCAACAGCCGTAACACCGACCGCGAGGACGACCTCATCGAAGCGCTGGCCGCCCGGCTCGGCACCCAAATGATCCACTTCGTGCCCCGGGACAACGTGGTGCAACACGCCGAGATCCGCCGAATGACTGTCATCGAGTACGACCCGACCGTCAAACAGGCCGACGAATACCGCGCCCTGGCGCAAAAGGTGATCAATAACACCAAGTTCGTCATCCCGACCCCGCTCTCCATGGACGACCTCGAAGACCTGCTCATGGAGTTCGGGATCATGGAAGCCGAGGACGAGTCCATTATCGGCAAGAAGGCGACCGATTCCGCCCCCGGGGCGACGGCCACGGCGTAAGAGAACCCGGCCGAAAAGACGCGAAGCGGTTGTTCGCGTCCTCTCGGTCCCCCTTTATTCACTGTCCGCCGGATTGGGCGGGGTGAAGGAGAAAAACGAATGACGACGATGACTCGCGAGGAGACCGAGGCCCTTATTCAGGAGGTCCTCGAGGTCTATCCGGCAGAAGCGAAGGAAGAGCGTGCGAAGCACCTGGCGGCCAACGACCAGAGTGCCGAGAAGGCCAGCAAGTGCATCACCTCCAACCGCAAATCCCTGCCCGGCGTAATGACAATCCGTGGCTGCGCCTACGCGGGCTCCAAGGGGGTGGTGTGGGGGCCGATCAAGGACATGATCCACATCTCCCACGGTCCTGTGGGTTGCGGCCAGTACTCCCGTGCCGGCCGTCGCAACTACTACGTCGGCACCACCGGCGTGAATACCTTCGGGACGATGAACTTCACCTCCGATTTCCAGGAGAAGGACATCGTCTTCGGTGGCGACAAGAAGCTGGCCAAGCTCATGGAGGAGATCGAGACCCTGTTCCCGCTGAACAAGGGGATCTCGGTGCAGTCCGAGTGCCCCATCGGCCTCATCGGTGATGACATCGAGGCAGTCTCCAAGAAAGCCTCGAAAGAGATCGGCAAGCCGGTGGTCCCGGTCCGCTGCGAAGGCTTTCGCGGGGTCTCCCAGTCGCTCGGTCACCACATCGCCAACGATGCCATCCGCGACCACATGCTCGAAGGGGTGGAGAAAAAGGAGGCAGGTCCCTATGACGTTGCCATCATCGGCGACTACAACATTGGCGGCGACGCGTGGTCTTCGCGCATTCTGCTGGAGGAGATGGGGCTGAACGTGGTGGCCCAGTGGTCCGGCGACGGCACGGTCGAGGAGATGAAGTCCTGCCCCAACGTGAAGCTGAACCTGCTGCACTGCTATCGCTCCATGAACTACATCTCCCGCTTCATGGAAGAGAAGTACGGAATTCCTTGGCTGGAGTACAACTTCTTCGGGCCGACCAAGATCGCCGAGTCGTTGCGCGCCATCGCCGCCCATTTCGATGACACCATCAAGGAAGGGGCAGAGCGCGTCATCGCCAAATATCAGCCGCTGATGCAGGCGGTGATCGACAAATACAAGCCGCGCCTGGAAGGCAAGCGGGTGATGCTCTATGTCGGTGGTCTGCGCCCCCGCCACGTCATCGGTGCCTACGAGGACCTGGGCATGGAAGTGGTCGGTACCGGTTATGAGTTCGCCCATAACGACGACTACGACCGCACCACCAAGGAGATGGGCAACGCCACCTTAATCTACGACGATGTCACCGGCTACGAGTTCGAGGAGTTCGTCAAGAAGATCAAACCCGATTTGATCGGCTCCGGTATCAAGGAGAAGTACATCTTCCAGAAGATGGGTATCCCCTTCCGCCAGATGCACAGCTGGGACTACTCCGGTCCGTATCACGGCTACGACGGCTTCGCCATCTTCGCCCGTGACATGGATATGACCCTGAACAACCCGTGCTGGGGCAAGTTGGCGGCACCCTGGAAGACCGGGGCCGAAGCGCCCGTCGCCGATGCGGTGAATGCGTAGGGAGAAAAACAATCGGCCACGCTGGCGGGTGCGCCAACGTGGCCGGACACCCGACCTGATGCCGTCGTCCACGGAAGAGTGGCGCGGCTGGAGAAGAGACATGCCCCAGACTGCTGAAAAGATCATGCCCTGTTTCCCGCTGTTCCGGGAACCGGAATACAAGGAACCGCTGGCCAACAAAAAGGCGAACTTCGAAGCGTGCCATCCTGCGGAGAAAATCGACGAGGCGTTCCAGTGGACCACCACCCAGGAGTATCAGGAGCTGAACTTCCAGCGTGAAGCCCTGACCGTCAACCCCGCCAAGGCTTGCCAACCCCTCGGTGCGGTGCTGTGCGCACTGGGCTTCGAGAAAACCCTGCCTTACGTACACGGCTCGCAGGGTTGCGTCGCCTATTTCCGTACCTACTTCAACCGCCACTTCAAAGAGCCGGTCGCCTGTGTCTCCGACTCCATGACGGAAGACGCGGCGGTGTTCGGCGGCCAGAAGAACATGTTCGCCGGCCTGGAGAACGCCAAGGCGCTCTACAAGCCGGAGATGATCGCCGTCTCCACCACCTGCATGGCCGAGGTCATCGGCGACGACCTGAACGCCTTCATCGGCAACGCCAAGAAGGACGGTCGCGTACCACAGGAGTTCCCCACCCCGTTCGCCCACACGCCGAGCTTCGTTGGCTCCCACGTCACCGGCTGGGACAACATGTTCGAGGGGATCCTGCGCTACTTCACCCTCAATGACATGGAGGGCAAGGCGCCGGGCCAGAACGGCAAGATCAACCTAGTGCCGGGCTTCGAGACCTACCTGGGCAATTTCCGGGTGATGAAGCGGATGATGGCGGAGATGGGGGTCGATGCCACCTTGCTGTCGGACCCGAGCGAGGTGCTGGATACCCCCGCCGACGGCTCCTACCGCATGTACGCCGGCGGAACCACCCCGGCGGAGGTGAAAGATGCGCCCAACGCCATCACCACCTTCCTGCTGCAACCGTACCAGCTGGACAAGACCAGGAAGTATGCGACCAACACCTGGAAGCACGAGGTCCCGAAGCTGAATATCCCCATGGGCCTGGAGTGGACCGACGAGTTCCTGATGAAGGTCTCCGAGGTGACGGGCCAGCCGATCCCGGAGTCTCTGGCCACCGAGCGCGGCCGTCTGGTGGACATGATGACTGACAGCCATACCTGGCTGCACGGCAAAAGGTTCGCCCTCTACGGTGATCCCGATTTCCTGATGGGGCTGACCAAGTTCCTGCTCGAACTGGGCGCCGAGCCCACCGACATCGTCTGCACCAACGGCTCCAAGAAATGGGCCAAGGCGTTGAAGAAGGTGCTCGAGGGCTCGCCCTACGGACAGAACACCCTGGTCCACCAGGGCAAGGACCTGTGGCATATGCGGTCGCTGGTGTTCACCAACAAGCCGGACTTCCTGATTGGTAACAGCTACGGCAAGTTCATCCAGCGTGACACGCTGCATAAGGGCGAGGCGTTCGAGGTCCCGCTGATCCGTCTCGGGTTCCCGATCTTCGATCGCCACCACCTGCATCGGATGACCACCCTCGGTTACGAAGGCGCGATGTACATCCTCACCACCCTGGTCAACGCCGTCCTCGAACGGCTCGACGAGGAGACGATGAAGATGGGCGTCACCGACTACAACTACGACCTGGTTCGCTAAGCCGACCGGAGCCTGTCATTGCGAGCGCAGCGAGGGGAGCGTGCCGTCGCTTCGCTCCTCGCAATGGCGGGCACCTTACGGAGAAGGTGACATGCCCAACGTAATGATCCGCGAAACCGCCGAAGGAAAGCTCTCCTTCTACGTCGCCAAGAAGGACCTGGAGGAGACCATCGCCTCCATGGAGTTCGCGGCACCGGAGAAGTGGGGCGGCGAGGTCAAGCTGGAGGATGGTTCTCTGTTCTACATCGACCCCATCCCCGAGCCGAAATTGCCGATTACGCTTCGCGCGAAGAAGCTTTGAACCGAATCGTCAGGAGGTACCGTCATGGCCATGAAAATCGTTGCTGAAGAGTGCACGTCCTGTGGCGACTGCCACCCGGTCTGCCCGACCGGCGCCGTGCTGAAGAAGAGAGGGACCTACGTCATCGATCCCGAGGTGTGCACGGAGTGCGAAGGGGAGTTCGACGACCCGCAGTGTGTCGAAGCGTGTCCCATCGACGGTTGCATTGTGGAGGTTTAGCCGATGAGTGCGCGGGAGCTGTCACGGGAAACGGCGCTGCGCATCGGTCTGGCGGCAAGGATGCTGCCGGATGTCGATCCGGAGCGCCTGATGCACATCCTGATCGATGCGCTGGGAATGCCCCTGACCGAGGAGAAACTCGGTGGGGTCACGGTGCGGACGTTGCGCGAGGCCGGCGACGGCGCACTGGGGGATGTACCGATGCCGGCGCTGAAGCGGGCCCTCGACGGCCTGTGGGGCAAGGGCGGGATCTGCGCCGACGAACCGTTGCCGACGCCGGTGCCGTACGGCGATGGTGACCTGCCCGGTTCGCTGCGGGTGGCGGTCGCCTCTAATAGCGGGGAGCAGCTCGACGGGCATTTTGGGACTTGTGCCCGTTTCCTCATCTATCAGGTCGCACAGGGTGGGGCGCGTCTGGTGGACATTCGAGCTGCGGCGAGCGGTGGGGGTTCCGACAAGAACGCCCTGCGCGCCGCTCAGATCCGTGACTGCAGCCTGCTGCTTGCCGTCTCTATCGGCGGCCCGGCGGCGGCGCAGGTGGTGAAGGTCGGCGTCCACCCCATCAAATTCCCGCACGGCGGGGGGGCCGCCCAGTTACTGGGCGAGTTGCAGCAGGTGTTGGCAGGCTCGCCGCCGCCCTGGTTGGCCAAGGCCATTGGGGCCGACCCGAACCTGGGGGCGCGGTTCCAGGTGGAGTCCGCCTGAGACGTATTTCCATAAGACAAAAAATCGAGGTGCCCCATGCGACCGACCGAGATTGCCGAACTGCTGGATGAGCCGGCCTGTGCTCACAATAGTAAGGCCAAGTCGGGCTGTGCCCGGCCCAAGCCCGGGGCGACTGCCGGCGGGTGCGCCTTCGACGGCGCCCAGATCGCGTTGTTCCCCATCGCCGATGTGGCCCACGTCGTCCACGGTCCCATCGCCTGTGCCGGCTCCTCCTGGGACAACCGCGGTAGCCGCTCCACCGGCCCCGCGCTCTGGCGCTACGGGCTGACCACCGACCTCTCCGAGCAGGACGTGATCATGGGGCGCAGCGAAAAGCGCCTTATCCACGCCATCAAGCAGGCCATCGATGAGTACGACCCGGCTGCGGTATTCGTCTATAACACCTGCGTGCCGGCCCTGATCGGCGATGATGTGGAGGCGGCCTGCAAGGCCGCGGCGCAACAGTGGGGGGTGCCGGTGATCCCGGTGGATGGCGCCGGTTTCTACGGAACTAAGAATCTCGGCAACCGTATTGCCGGCGAGGCGATGGTCAAGTACGTGATCGGCACCCGCGAACCGGGTCCGGCGCCGGTGGACCAGCGGGGCATCACCGTCCACGATATCAACCTCATTGGCGAATACAACATTGCCGGCGAGCTGTGGAACGTCACCCCGCTGTTCGACGAACTTGGCCTGCGGGTCCTCGGCAGCCTCTCCGGCGACGCCCGTTTCCGCCAGGTGCAGGCCATGCACCGCGCCGAAGTGAACATGCTGGTTTGCTCCAAGGCAATGGTGAACGTGGTGCGCAAGCTGGAGAAGCAGTACGCCACCCCTTGGTTCGAGGGGAGCTTTTACGGCGTGAGAGACATGTCTCAGGCCCTGCGCGACTTCGCCCGCATTATCGATGACCCGGACTTGAGCGAACGCACCGAGGCGTTGATCGCCCGGGAAGAGGTCAAGGCCAACGCGATGCTGGCCCCTTGGCGGGAGCGGCTGCGCGGCAAACGGGTACTGCTCTACACCGGTGGGGTCAAGAGTTGGTCCATCGTCTCCGCGCTGCAGGACTTGGGCATGGAGGTGGTCGCCACCGGCACCAAAAAGTCCACCGAAGAGGACAAGGCCCGCATCCGCGAGTTGATGGGCGACAACGTAAAGATGCAGGAGGACGGCAGCCCCCGGGCGCTGCTCGATACGGTACGGGAGTACAAGGTCGACGTGCTCATCGCCGGCGGCCGCAACATGTATACGGCGCTGAAGGCCCGCGTGCCGTTCCTCGACATCAATCAGGAGCGCGAGTTCGGTTACGCCGGCTACAGCGGCATGGCGGAGCTGGCCCGGCAGCTCGCGCTCACCATCGAAAGCCCGGTGTGGCGCCAGGCGCGCCAGCCGGCCCCGTGGGAGGTCCAGTCATGAGCGTCTCCGTGTTGCGCAACAGAAACCCCCTGGCGGTGAACCCGCTCAAGGTCAGCCAGCCGGTGGGGGCGGCGCTGGCCTTTCTCGGTATCAACCGCACCATGCCGCTGATGCACGGCTCGCAGGGTTGCACTGCCTTTGCCAAGGTGCTGGCGGTGGGGCACTTCCGCGAACCCATTCCGCTGCAGACCACCGCCATGGATCAGGTGAGCACGGTGATGGGCGGCGACGAGAGTGTGGTGGAGGCGCTGGCCACCATTTTCACCAGGAACAAGCCGCAGCTGATCGGCCTCATGACCACCGGCCTGACCGAGACCCAGGGGAGCGATATCCGTCGTGCGGTGAAGATGTTCCGCAGCGCCCATCCGGAGTTCGCCGATCGCCATGTGGTGGCGATCAGCACGCCGGATTTCACCGGCTCGCTGGAAAGCGGATTCGCCGCCGCGGTGAAGGGGATCATCGAGACTGTGGTGCCGGAGGGTGACACCGCCGGGAGCCGCAAGCGGCAGGTCAATGTCCTGGCCGGGGCGCACCTGACGCCGGGCGATCTCGAGGCGCTTCGCGACCTGCTCGAAGCGTTCGAACTGCATCCGGTGATCCTGCCCGACCTGGCCGACTCGCTGGATGGTCACCTGACGCCGGAGGACTTCACCCCCTACACCGTGGGCGGCACGCCGCTGTCGGACATCGCTGCCATGGGGCAGTCGGCCGCCACGCTGGTGATCGGTGCCTCCCTGGCCGGCGCCGCTGATCTCCTTGCCGCACGCACTGGCGTACCGGAGTACCGCTTCGATCACCTCTACGGACTCGATGCGGTCGACCAGTTCGTTCACGTACTGAGCCGAGTGGCGCAGCGGCCGGTACCGGCAAAATTGCTGCGCCAGCGTGCCCAGCTGCAGGACGCCATGGTCGACACCCACTTCCTGTTGGGGATGGCACGGATTGCCGTCGCGGGCGAGCCGGACCATGTGCTAGCCCAGGCCACCCTGTTGCATTCGATGGGTGTAAACGTGGTCGCGGCGGTGGTGCCGAATCGGGGGGCCGCCCTGGAGCGGCTCGAACTGGCAGAGGTGCATATCGGCGACCTGAGAGACCTCGAACGGCTTGCCATCGAGCGCAAGGCGGAGCTGATGATTGGCAACTCCCACGTGGGGCAGACGGCAGAGCGTTTGGCCTTGCCCCTGTTGCGCATGGGCTTTCCGCTGAGCGACAGGGTGGGGGCCTATCAACGCACCTCGGTCGGATACCGGGGCTCGCGACAACTGTTGTTCGATCTGGCCAATCTGCGTCTGGCCCACGGACACCACGCCATCCCCCCCCCACATTTCCCGTTACGCGGACGGCAGGGAGTAGGGCCATGGCCATCGAGCGGCAGTTGCAGGTACTCGAAGGGGGAGCGGAGTCAAGCGCGGCGGATGCCCTTCAGGTGGCCTTCGCCACCACCGATCTGAAGCATGTGGACCAGCACTTCGGCTCGGCCGAGCGGTTTGCCATCTATCGGGTGGAGCCACATCACGTCAGCCTGTTGAAGGTCACCGAATTCGGCCAGCTCGCGCGGGACGGCAATGAAAGCAAGCTGCTGGAGAAGTTCGCCCTTCTGGCCGATTGTGTCGCGGTCTATTGCCAGGCCGTCGGGCCCTCGGCGGTGCGGCAGTTGATGGGGATGAAGATCGTGCCTCTGAAGGTCCCCGAAGGCACCGGGATTGCCGCGTTGGTTACAGCGCTGCAGAAAGAGATGCTGGCCGGTACGGGATGGGCCGCGCGGGCCCTGGTGCACCAACGACGTGATGCGAACCGGTTCGGCGAGATGGCGCTGGATGGCTGGGAGGATTGAGCGCTCGCGGCCGGCGTGTGGGGGCGCCCGTGGGATGCGGCGGGGAACGAATAGCATTATTCCGTTCGCGAATAGCCGCCGGTGTTGGGCAGTATCGCGATACCCTCAAGGCGTTAAAGCGTGGCATTCGCGCGAATTCGTAACTACTCGCCCCCCGAAACCGTCATTCCCGCGAAGGCGGGAATCCAGAAAGACAAGTGAACGAGTGGTGTTCTCCACTTGCGCAGGGAGGATCAAACAGCTTTACCCTCTCAGCCTTGACCAGACTGGATTCCCGCCTTCGCGGGAATGACAGGGGGGGGGCGAGTAGTCACGCAATACCTATGCGCGATCGATGTGGTTCGCGAAAGCTCACCACATCCTGCGGCTGATGTGATGCATTTCGAACTGTTGAGATTCTGTTGAACGAACCAAGCGGGAGATAGGCGATGAACCAGGTAGTGTCACTCGAAGACCCGATCCTCCAGTCAGATTTCATGCTGGAGATGCTGAAGCAGATGCGGGCACTGGATAGCTACGGTGTGTGGGAGGGCAAAGATGCTGCGGCCGTCCTCGACCCCTTTGTGATCACTGTGGAGCGCCGCAAGGAGATCCCGGTGGTGGGCGACCCCGATGAGGAGACGATGGCGCGGGTCAAGGCGTTTTACAACGCCATCGCCTGCTTGATCGAGAAGGAGTGCGGCCTGATGGCGGTGCCGATGATGAGCGTCTCCCATGAAGGGTTCGGCCGTGTCCTGATCACCGTCGGCAAACTGGTGGTCCTCGATCGCTCCCTGCGCGACCTGCACCGCTTCGGTTTTGTCAGCCTCTCCAAAATGAAGGATGAGGCGGACAAGCTGCTCTCCGTCGCCCTGGAGCTGGTGGGCGTGCATTCCAAAGTGGCGGGCCTGTAAGGGGGAGGGGATGAGCGAAGAGGCGATGAAACGGCTGGAGAAAGAGGTCAAGAAGCGAAAGCGCATCGTCAGCGAATGGGCCTCGCAGCTGCACGACCTCGTGGAGGAGCGATTGCCCCAGGGGTATGCAGAGCTCCCTGGGTTGGCCGAGTCCACCTATCAGGCGTGTCTGGCCTGGGCCGAGGCGGAACGACAGTTGAAAGAAGTGAGAGAGTGAACATGAGTGAAGCCGTGATTACCGGAGTGACGCGGGGCGGCGCCGAGTGGACGCCGCTGTTCGTGACCGGGCTGAATCAGGCCAACTGCATCGGTTGCGGCCGCTGCTTCAAGGTCTGTTCGCGCAAGGTTTTCGATCTGGTCGAACGGGAGTTCGACGATGATGATGACGAGGACGATGATACCGCGATGGTGATGACCGTCGCCGACGCGAGGGATTGCATCGGCTGCGGCGCCTGCTCGCGGGTCTGCCCAAAGCAGTGCCACAGCCACGCCCCGGCACCGCTCCCTGTATAAGGGGGAGAACCACGTGATCAATGAAGGTGCCGTTGTAGGTCCGCCTTTAGGCGAACGGCGCCACGCGCCTGAAGGCACACCTATGGGGTGGCCAGTTCTATGGCCACTCACTGGACACGAATGGGGTGGCACCATGCCGTATCAGTCCAGAAGCACCTCAGGCAGCAACTTGGCATCGGCTTCAAGCCGGTCGGCCTGGGCATGTGCGAATTCGGCGATCTGGTCGATCACTGCGCGTTCACTTTCATCGTACCCGGGCCAGCCCTGCAACTCGGGGAGTACCTTGCGCAGACGCTTGGCCATGCGGGTCATTTCGCGCGCGACCAGTCGACGGTCCAGTCCACAGCTCGTCGCAAGTTCGGCCCAGTCGTAGGGTCGCACCTTGGTGATGTCGAACTCATCGCCGATCGCCATCGCCAGTTCGTGATCGACCTTGGGGTAGATACAGACCGCGACCAGATCGTACGAAGGCGCCAGGCGCAGGCCCCCTGGCTCGACGAAGAATGAGACGTTCTTGCCGTGGGCATCCGAGTTGCCGATGAGGTACTGCACCAGAGTCCAGCGCAGCAGGCCAAGGCGCATGGGTGCCGCGGCAAGGGCGAAGCCGGCAATTGAAAACAGCCGCTCGACACTGACTCCCTCGCGAATACGCGCTACATCCCGGCCGCTACCGAAGTTGCGCTCGTATTTGTGGCTGACCGCCAGGTCCAGTGCCTGGCAGGCGTCGATGATATGCAGGCGGTCGACCGACTCGTCGCGCCGCCGGCGGTCGAAGCGTTCCACGACCAGGACCGGTTCGGGTACCCGGAGAATCTCGACGCCGGTCGATGGGAGGCCGAGGGCTTCGGCCAGCCGCAGGCAGAAGTGCTCGTTGGCGACGAGGAAGGGGAGGTTCGGGCTCAACGGTTCTGGCTTGAGGATATGGGTCGAAGCCAGCCGACCTTCCACCAGGTACAGCCTGTCGTCCTCGATGTAGACCGCGAGCTTGTCCTGGTATCCGGCGATCGACATCCGCACTCGTCCATCCCAGACGCTGAACGGCTCATGCGTGCGACTGCGGATCCGTTCGGCCAGCTCTTCCCGAGAGACCTCCCGTCGGGAGTCGGGGATCTGTTCAGGCGGGGTGCCTTCCGGGAGCAGACTGATCGCACCAGTGCTCTCCCTACCGAGAACGAGCAGCAGGCCGTAGAGGCTCGCCTTCGAGAGCCGGTGCGCGGCGACGGTGTCATCCAGCGCCTTCCCTTCCGGCAGAAGGTTTTCGAAGAAACGGCGCACGCTGACGGAATGGTGTTCGTCGCGGACTTCTTGAGAATGCCGAAGTGGAAGGGCGGGAGAGAGGGGAAACGCCGACCTGTAATCTATCCACTCGGGTGCGTAATCGAAAGCAAACTGCCCCGTGTCGTCGTGGTAGACCAGGCTGCCCATACGCTCTCCACCGGCCCAGGCAGTGAGGCGATGGGTGTTCATTCGTCGTGCTCCAGGCAGGCCAAGGTTTCGCGCAGGTCTGCCCGCGGGACCGCGAGCAGGGCCAACCCCAGTTGGTGGGCGATCTGTAGTGCCTTGTCCAGACCGACGCCGCGGGGCTTACCATTCTCCAGGGCCGACAGCAGTGCGACCGAGACACCGCACAAAGAAGCGGCATCGTCGATGCGCAGGCCCTGCTGGGTTCGCAGGCTGCGGACAAAGGCGCCGAATTCGGCGACAGACTCGATGGTCGACTTTTCCGGGAGGGGGATTGGGGTGATCGTGCGAGCCATAATTTCTCCTGTAAGAGAAATTATGGGAGTTAGCGCATCGGGGTGTCAATAATAAACCAAATTCGATAAATTAAATGTACCGATGGGGAACAAGAAGAAAGCGACGGGGCAGGCGGAGCGGTTGGCGGTGCTCGGCCGTTACCTTCCCCAGGCGGAGGCGATTTACCGGGAGATCAGAGCGCAGTGGCCGAAGAGGGATCTGGCGAGCGATGACATCCTGGATGCCCTTGTCGGGGCGGTGACTGCTTCTCGTCCGGAGTGGCTCGCCTCTCTTCCGGACGCCGTTGAGGTGGACGAACTGGGGTTGCCAATGGAGATCGTCTACGCCGTGCCGAATGGCTGGGCTATGGGCGAATACCCTTTCTTACCTGTTGCGCCTTCAGCATCAGTATGCCAAGCACAAAAAAGGCGCCACCTCACGGTAAGCGCCTGATTCGCAGCTGCATTCTTCGGTAGAATTTGGTGGGCGGTACTGGGATTGAACCAGTGACCCCTGCCGTGTGAAGGCAGTGCTCTCCCGCTGAGCTAACCGCCCGAAGAAGGTGCGCATCTTACACATGCCTTTCGCACTGGTCAAATAGTTTGTGAGGCTTTTTTAATGCGCGAACCTAGCACGCCGGCGAAGGGCCGTTTCCGTGCCGGTGGCGGCGTCAGGGTTGGGTGGCCCGGCCCACAAGGTTGCGCCCCCGCCGCAGCCCCTGGTCAGAAGTCCTCACAGCCCGGCCGTGGCGTAAGTATGGGTTCATCCTGCGACAGTGGGCGGGCTCCTTCGCCCCTTTTCGGGATGGGCGTATAATCGCCCGTTTCCACATCGATAGGGCGCAAGAGGTATGCAGGAATCCCAAATCCGGCAAGCGGGGAAGAGAGCGGTCGATTTCATTGAGGACATCGGCCTGGTCATCATCATCATCGCCACAGTGATCGCCGCCGGAAAGGAGATTTGGCACATGATCGAGATTCAGGACGTGATGCTGGCCGACCTCCTGCTCATGTTCATCTACCTGGAGGTCGTCGCCATGGTCCACGCCTATTGGCAGTCGGGCCATATGCCGGTGCGCATGCCCCTCTATATCGCCATGGTGGCCTTGGCCCGCTATCTGATCCTCGACATGAAATCCCTGGACGAGCAGCGCATGATCATGATTGCTGTGGCCATTCTGGTGATCGGCCTGGCGGTCCTGGTGATCCGCTTCGGCCACGTGCGCTTCCCTTATGAGACCCGGTTGGGCGCAAGTGCGCCTGCCGTCCAAGACAAACCCACGGACAAGTAAGAACAGATGACAATCAAGACACGTTTTGCACCCAGTCCCACCGGTTATCTGCACATCGGTGGCGCCCGAACCGCGCTCTTCTCCTGGCTGTATGCCCGCCGCCACGGCGGTCGGTTCGTGTTGCGCATCGAGGACACCGATCTCGAGCGCTCCACCCCCGAGTCGGTCAACGCGATCCTGGAGGGGATGACCTGGCTGGCGCTGGAGTACGACGAGGGGCCGTTCTACCAGACCCAGCGGTTCGACCGCTACAAGGAGGTGATCCAGCAACTCATGGAGGCGGGGCACGCCTACAAGTGCTATTGCAGCAAGGAAGAGCTGGATGTAATGCGCGAGCAGCAGATGGCGCGCAAGGAGAAACCCCGCTACGACGGGCGCTGCCGCCTGCGTGAGAGGCCGTCTGAAGAGACTCCCTATGTGATTCGCTTCCGCAATCCCACCGAGGGGGCGGTGGTGGTGGATGACCTCATTCGCGGCCGGGTGGTGTTCCAGAACAGCGAGCTCGACGACCTCATCATCGCCCGCTCCGACGGCACCCCCACCTACAATCTGACGGTGGTGGTGGACGACATGGACATGGAGATCACCCACGTGATCCGGGGGGACGATCACCTGAACAACACCCCGCGGCAGATGAACATCTTCCGCGCCCTCGGCAAGGAGCCGCCGCGCTACGCCCACGTGCCGATGATCCTTAGTGAGGACGGCCAGAAGCTCTCCAAGCGCCATGGGGCGGCCAGCGTGATGGACTATCGGGAGCAGGGGTTCCTGCCCGAGGCGCTGCTCAACTATCTGGTGCGTCTGGGGTGGTCCCATGGGGATCAGGAGGTCTTCTCCATCGATGAGATGGTGCGGTTGTTCGACATTGGGGATGTGAACAACTCCGCCTCGGCGTTGAACATGAGCAAGCTGCTGTGGCTCAACCAGCACTACATCAAGGAGAGCGATCCCGCCCATGTGGCCCACTACCTGGGTTATCACCTGGGCAAGCTGGAGATTGATCCCTCCACCGGCCCGGACATCGTCGAAGTGGTAAAGGCGTATCGCGAGCGGGCCAAGACCCTGGTAGAGATGGCGCAGAGCAGCGTCTTTTTCTACAAGGAGTTCGACGCCTACGACGAGAAGGCGGCAAAAAAGAACCTCAAGCCGGAGGTGGCCGGCCCATTGAAGGAGCTGCGCGATCGGCTGGCAGCGCTCGGCGAGTGGCAGCCGGAGCCCATTCACCAGTGCGTCATCGATACGGCAGAGGCCACGGGGCTGAACCTGGGCAAGCTGGCGCAGCCCCTGCGGGTGGCCGTCACCGGCGGGGCCGTCTCGCCGCCCATCGACGTGACCGTACAACTCATCGGTCGCGAGCGGACGTTGGCGCGGATCGATCGGGCCATCGAATACATCGGGAGCCTGTAACGATTCAGCTCCTGGCAGTCGGCCTCGGATACGGCGTACCGCAGGGTACGACCCAGGCGCCGTACCCGTAATTCGCACGGGCGGCGCCAGGGTGCGGCCCCCAGGGGCGGCGGCGGTCAGGATGTGAATTGGATAAAAATTTTCACGGAAGGGTTGACAGAAAAATCAAAATCACTAGAATGGCGGCTCTCTCGCTGAGGCAGCAACGAAAACGGCGAGAGAGACCCGAAAGGGGCTATAGCTCAGCTGGGAGAGCGCCTGCATGGCATGCAGGAGGTCGGCGGTTCGATCCCGCCTAGCTCCACCAAATTCCGGCCGGGACTGCCGAAATGACAGTGCCGGTTTTTTATGGGTAGAAGGTTTAGGTCCCCTTCGTCTAGAGGCCTAGGACACCGCCCTTTCACGGCGGCGACAGGGGTTCGACTCCCCTAGGGGACGCCAATATACGGGCCCCGCATGAGTGCGGGGTTTTTGTTGGTAGTTAAAGTGAGTCGGTTTGTTTTGGGGCTATAGCTCAGCTGGGAGAGCGCCTGCATGGCATGCAGGAGGTCGGCGGTTCGATCCCGCCTAGCTCCACCAGTTACCGGCGAACCACGCACTAACAGTGCAGTAGTAGAGCAGTAAAAGGGTTCTTAAAACGTCCCCTTCGTCTAGAGGCCTAGGACACCGCCCTTTCACGGCGGCGACAGGGGTTCGACTCCCCTAGGGGACGCCAAATAGACAAAGAAAGCGACCTTCGGGTCGCTTTTTTTTGTTTCGGGTTTTTGCCTTCTGTCTCATGATGTCAGGGAAACACTGATCGAATCCGCTTTCGTCGCTCCCGCGAAGGCGGGAGCCCAGAAGATCAAGGTACTGGATGCCCGCCCCCCGACTGAAGTCTCGGGGGCAGGCTTCGCGGGTATGACGAATCAATCAGCGCTTCCTCAGTCGGTTGTTCCGGCGAGAGCCTCATCATCCGCCTCAGGCGGATAGGCGCGGATATTCCGCGGAGGGCCAGTCCGGAGCGTCGTCAGACCCATCCCCGGATTCTCCAGCAGTAGTCGCTTGCCACCAGCGGTGGTCAGAAATGCGGGCCACTCCTCGTTAGGCAATCAAGATTCGTGCGTTTCTCCCACCCTCGGCGTGAACGAATACTGGCACTCTCTTCCTGCAGGCCGCCAGTGTAAGTACGCCCTCGCTCTTCCCCCACCATCAGGGTAACGCATGCTTACCCAAGAGCGATGTAAGTCCTTGAAAGCAGGTCGACGGCCGCATGGACGCGGCCGTCGAGCGTACACGGATGTATTCACAGCGGCACCTGCTTTCAAGGACTTACATCGCTCACAGCACGGCCGCGACGTGAGTATGCGTTTACCCTGCCCCCACCATTTGACAGGTGGTCTCGCTCTGCCTTAAAAGCGATGATGGCCGCGTGAACCAAGGATCGGCAATACTCACAACAACAAGCCGAGACCAGATGACATGAAAAACCTAAGAGCAGCTTTGGAGGCGGGTCTCCTCCAAATTGCCCAGCTCGAGCACGCTCTGTGGCGGGGAGAGACCCCGTCGCAGCTCTTGGGAGGCCTGACCGGGGTATTGGCTGAAATTGGCGAGGCAGCGCAGCGGGATATCCTTTGGGGGGACATTCTGGAGATGCTGCCGGAAGCTATCTTCATCCACGACGGTGATCTTCGGCTCATCGCATTCAACAGCGCCTGTGAAAAGGCCGCCGGCGTGCCTGCGGGACAACTTTCGGATCGGGTTTACCACGAGGTCCTGCCGTACCCTTTCGCCCCGGAGCAAATGCCCCCCTCCCCGGCAGTCACGGAGTCGGAGATGGTGCTGGATGACGGTCGGGTACTCCTCCATCGCCGCTGCTGGGTGACCGACAGCCAGGGCAACCCCTCCTACGGCATTCATCAAATACAGGACATCACGGAACGAAGGCGCACCGAGTTATTGAAGGAGCGCCTCTCCGCAGTGGTGGAGGCCACCCCCGACTTCGTCGCCATGGCCGATGATGAGGGGCGGCTCATCTTCATGAATGCCGCCGGGCGCCGCCTGGTGGGGATAGGAGCGGACGAACCGCTGGATGGATTCGGCCTTGGGTCGTGCGCACCCCCGCGGGTTCAGGAGGCCCTCCACCAGGAGTTGCTGCCCGCATTGCAGCAGAAGGGATTTTGGTCGGGAGAGTCGGTGTTCATGCACCGCTCCGGTACGGAAATTCCGGTCTCTCAGGTGTCGGTAGCCCGCAGGACCGCGGATGGCGTCATCGATTTCTATGCCACCATTGCCCGAAACATCACCAAGGAGAAGCGGGCAGAGGAGCGGCTGCGGCGCCTGAACCGGACCTATTCGGTGTTGAGCGAATGTGCACAGGTCATTGTCCGTGCGGAGAGGGAATCGGAGCTTCTCGAAAACTTCTGCCGCACCCTGGTGCTGGTAGGCGGTTACCGGTTTGCGTGGATCGGCATGGCCCGGGACGGGGGGCGCGTGGTTCCCACGGCCTTTGCGGGACACGAGGCAGGCTACCTGAGCAGCGTGCAGGTCACGTTCGATTCCAGCCCGCACGGCCAGGGGCCGGTGGGAACGGCGATTCGCACCGGCACTCCGACCGTGGCACACAATACGTTGACGGACGACACCTTCACGCCCTGGCGGGAGGAGGCCACCAAGCGGGGATACCGTTCGGTCATTGCCCTGCCGCTGCGCATCGAAGACCGCATCGTGGGGGCAGTGAACATCTACGCGGGCGAGATCGAGGCCTTTGACGACGATGAGGCCGAGCTTCTCATCGGTCTGGTGGAGGATCTGGCCTTCGGCATCCAGTCGCTGCGCGAACAGGTGGCCCGGCGTGAAGCGGAGTGGATGCTCGGGCTGCGGTTGCGGGCCATCGAGGCAGCCCGCAACGGCATCATGCTGACCGAAACCGTCGAAGGGGAAAACCGGCTTATCTATGTCAATCCGGCCTTCGAGGAGATCACCGGCTACAGCAGTGCAGAAGTCCTGGGCCGGGACCCCAAGTTCCTCCGCGGCAAGGACGAGCAGCAGGCCGCAATCGAACAAATCCGCGCCGCACTGCGCAACTGCGAGCCGGCCAAGACGGTGTTGCGCAACTACCGCAAGGATGGCTCGGTCTTCTGGAATGAGCTCCATATCGCCCCGGTGCAGGAGGGGAACGCTTGCCCCTCCTTCTATGTGGGCGTGCTCAACGACATCACCGCCCAGCGAAACTATCAGCACCAGCTGGAATACCAGTCGAATCACGATGCCCTGACGGGCTTGCCGAATCGCAACCTGCTTCGGGACCGCCTCGACCAGGCCCTGGTCTACGCGAAGCGGTACGGGCGAAAGGCCGCAGTGATGGTGCTGGATGTCGACAACTTCAAGGTCGTCAACGAAAGTCTCGGTCACAGCACGGGAGATGAACTGCTCAAGATTGTGGCCGGGCGGGTGACCGAATCGCTCCGCGGCGCCGACACCGTGGCGCGCCAGGGGAGCGATGAGTTCGTTCTGGTGCTCTACGACATTGAAGGCACGGCGGATGTCAGCGTCGTCGCCGAGCGTGTGTTGGCGGCGGTGGCCCGTCCGGTGGAGTTGTCGAGCATGGAACTGCGCATGACCGCCAGCATCGGCGTGAGCCTTTACCCCAAGGATGGGGACGATGTGGAGACACTGCTCAGGTGTGCCGAGGTCGCCATGCACCGCAGCAAGGAGGCGGGGCAGAGCAGTTTCCATTTCTACACGGTCGAAATGAACACCCGAGCCATGGAGCGCCTGACCCTGGAAGCGCAGCTGCGCCGCGCCCTGGAGCGGGATGAGCTTTGCCTCCATTATCAGCCTCAGGTGGATCTGCGTCAGGGGGCGGTGACCGGGGTAGAGGCGTTGGTTCGGTGGCGCCACCCGGAACTCGGACTGGTCCCGCCGGCCCGCTTCATCCCCTTGGCGGAGGAGACGGGGCTGATTGTGCCCCTGGGCGAATGGGTGCTGCACGAGGCCTGCCGCCAGGCCCGTGCGTGGCAGGACGCAGGGATCAGAGCCATCACCATGGCGGTGAACCTCTCTGCCCGCCAACTGGGCCAGCAGAATCTTCGTTCAGTGGTCGAGCAGGCGCTGGCTGCTGCCGCTTTGGACCCGGCTCTGCTGGAGCTGGAGCTGACGGAAAGCACGGTCATGCGCAATCCCCGTGAGATGCAGGCGATCCTCCAATCCCTCAAGGACATCGGGGCGGCACTTTCCATCGATGATTTTGGTACGGGTTACTCCAACCTCAGCCAGCTGCAACGCTTTCCGTTCGACAAACTGAAGGTGGACCGTTCGTTCGTCAGTGACGTGACGGAAAACCCCAACAACGCAGCCCTCGCCAAGGCGATCATCGCCATGGCCCACGGGTTGCGACTGCGGGTGATCGCCGAAGGGGTGGAGAGCGAGGCGCAATTGCGTTACCTCAAGCGTCACGGCTGTGACGAGTTTCAGGGTTACTACTTCAGTCCGCCCGTCGCTGCCGAGGAGATTGGCAACGTGCTGCGGCAGGAGCGGGAAAGGACTGTCTACCGGGGGACCGAGGCCGAACACGGGGTTGTGCTCATCGTGGATGACGAGGTGAATGTCACACGCGCCCTGATGCGGGTGTTGCGCCACGAGGGCTACCGCGTGCTGGTGGCGAATGAACCGGAAAAGGCCTTCGAGCTGCTCGCGATGCATGAGGTGCGGGTGATCATCTCGGATCAGCGCATGCCCGGCATGAGCGGAACGGAACTGTTGCGCCGGGTACGCCAGCTCTACCCCGATGTGGTGCGAATCATGCTGACCGGGTATGCCGATCTGGAGACATTCGCCGAGTGCGTCAATGGTGAACTCGCCTTCAAGTTCGTCTCCAAGCCCTGGGATGACGAGGAGCTTCGGATCGCGATCGGCGAGGCCCTGGCGCAGTATGAGCGCAACGCCGCGGGCCGCGGCTGCCCGCCGCAATCAATTGTTCACGTGTGATGGGGCGGCAGAACGCCAGAGCGAAAGCAGTTGGTCGACCCGCTCCCTCAGCCGCTCCATCTCCTGATCGGGAAAGGAGGAGCGGACAATGAAGGCCTTGATCTCCGCCGCGGCATAGGGGGCGTGCGTTTCGCCCTGTTCAGCGGCCTGCTCCAGCAGCGAGAGCATCTTCTCCACGGCTTCACCATGCAGGCCAAGGTGAACATCGGGGATGTCGGCGGCTTCCTTGAGCCGCTGCAGGTGCAGGACCGGGTGGCCCGGCTCCTGCCCCACGTACCGTAGCCGGCCCTCTTCGAGGCCGCGCTGGGCGACGGAGAGCGGCCAGCAGTGCAGTTCGGCAGGGTCGTCGATGGAGTGGATGTGCTTCTTGCCGAACGGCGCGACCACGATCCAGCGGTGCGGCGGCCCCTCTCCCCCCGAGAGGGAGATTGCCCCCTCGTAGATTTCTCCTTCTTCCAGTTCCATGTTCTCCCCTGTAGGTCGCCAATTCGGACGGTATCGAGTGGAAGGCCTCCCGATCGAGTACCTAAAGTGTACGCAGGGCGCCCCGGCCCGCAAAGGCGTGGCTACGGCGCAGGTAAGGGTAGCAGCGCCAGGTTACGCCGTTTGAAAGTCCGGCGAAGGGAGGCAGGGGATGGGCTACGCACTGGCGGTACACGGGGGCGCGGGGAAGTGGAGGGGGGATCGTCACGATCCCGCCTTGCGCGGCGTGCACCGGGCGGCACTGGCCGGGCGGGATGTGCTGGAGAAGGGGGGCCGTGCGCTGGACGCGGTGGTCGCGGCGGTGGTCGTCCTGGAGGATGACCCCAGTTTCAATGCGGGTACCGGCGCTGCTCTCAACCTGGACGGCGAGGCGGAGATGGATGCCGGCGTCATGGAGGGAGCGGGGCTCCGGGCGGGGGCGGTTGGCTGCATCAGGCGGGTGCGAAACCCGGTGCTGGTGGCCAGAAAGGTCATGGAGGCGACTGATCACGTGTTGCTGGTCGGGGAGGGGGCCCTGCGGTTTGCGCGGGCATTCGGCTTCGAAGAGTACGACCCCATCACCGAACAGAAGCGGCGGGACTGGCAAGCCCGACGGGAGGCCATGAGCCGAAGCGGGGATAGCTTTCTGCCGCGGCTCTCGAGCCTCCTGCGAGACCACCCCGAACTGGGCGGCAACACCGTCGGCGCGGTTGCACTGGGGCAGCGGGGCGACCTGGCCGCCGCCACCTCCACGGGGGGGCTGATGATGCGTCTGCCCGGAAGGGTGGGCGATACGCCGATCCCCGGGGCGGGGAATTACGCCACACGCCACTGCGCCGTCTCGGCCACCGGGCGCGGCGAGTTGATGATGCGTTTCGGTGCCTGCAAGGCGGTGTGCGATCGGGTGGGGCAGGGGCGGACGGCGAATCAGGCTGTGGCGGATGTGTTGGCGGCGATGGTCGCTTCGGTAGGCAGCGATGCGGGGATGATTGCGGTGGATCATTTCGGAAATGTCGCCATCCAGCACGTCACCCCCGCAATGCCCCACGCCTACGTGCGCGAGGGCGAGCCGCTGCGCACCGCGATAACCACCACTCCCTAGAGCATCGAACAGATAAATCCGACTCGCCCAACATGTAGGGTGGATAAGCGCAGCGCATCCACCAATTCGACGCCGCACGGTGGATGCGCTGCACTTATCCACCCTACGCTGGTTGCGGGGCAGGCTGCTTTGCGGGTGATTTGTCCGTCATCTGTTCGGTGGTCCAGGGGCTCGGGGACGAAACCCGCTCATCGGCGGGTTCAAAAACATGCCGCAAATAGCTCTGACGTCGATCAGTCGTTATAGTAAGAGGCTTTTCGGGCCTGATCTCCTGACCATGTCGGTAAAGAGTGTCTCCTTCCCCACCCCCGGGACTCGTGATGGAGGGGTGCCGAGCTGGGTCACACCGGCCGCGTTGACGCTGTTGCTGCTCGCGGCCGAACTGCACAGCCACTTGCTCTTCCATACCTTGGCGGAACTGTTTGCCGCCTCCGTTGCGCTTCTCGCCGCGGTGGTGGGGTGGCAGGCCTATCCGCTCTCCCGAAACAACTACCTGATGTATCTGGCCTGCGGCTATTTCTGGATAGGGGGGCTCGATCTGATTCACCTCCTGACCTACCCGGGTCACGGCCTCTTCACCCCCGACGGGGGGGCCCGCTCCATTCAGTTCTGGGTGGGGACGCGCTATCTGGAGGCACTCGTCCTGCTGACAGCCCCCTTCGCCCTGGGGCTTGTCCTGGACCGGCAGGTCATATTCCGCGCGTTTGGTCTTCTCGCAGCCCTGCTCAGCGCCGCCATCGTGGCAGAATCTTTTCCCCAGGCCTATGTGCCTGGGGTGGGGCTGACCCCGTTCAAGATCGTCAGCGAATACATCATCATCGCACTGCTGGTCGGCGCCTTGCTGCACCTGCATCGGCGGCGTCAGAGACTCGACCCCGAGCTGGTGAGATGGATGAACCTCTCCATCGTGCTGACCGTCGTGGCGGAGTTCGCGTTCACGCGCTACACCGCGGTCGGAGAAGATGCGACGGTGGTGGGGCATGTCCTGCGGCTGTGGTCATACTGGTTTATCTACGTGGCGGTGATTGGTCTCACGTTGCGCGAGCCGTTCCGTACATTGGCGAGGGATGCCAACACCTTCGATGCGGTTCCCGATCCTACCGTGGTGGTGGACGAGCGCGGCGTTATTCGCCAGGCCAACAAGGCCGCACGTCGTTACCTGGGGCTGGAGCAGGGGGACATCATCGGACGCGATTGCCATGAACTTCTTCATCCCCAAGGGATGCAGCGGAGTGACTGTCCGGTGTGTCGCCACATGATTGCGCTTGGCTCATTGGAGGGGCTGGAGCTCGAGTACCCCGAGCGGGATATGTGGCAGTTGATCAGCATCGCGCCTTTTTCCGCCATCAAAGGTCCGGCAGGCATGGTGCATGTGAGCCGGGATATTACGCAGCACAAGCGTGCCGAAGCGGCCCTGAAGCGGAGTGAGGAGAACTACCGCACCCTCTTTGAAGGCAGCAGTGACGCGCTGTTTGTGCATCCGGTTCCCACGGCGGTTCCGGAAAGGTTCCTCAATGTCAATGCGGTGGCCTGCGAGCGCCTCGGGTATTCGCGGGAAGAGCTGCTTTCTTTGACGGCGGCGGACATCAGCGAAGGCGCACTGGAGACCTTCGAGAGGGTCATGACAGAGTTCTCGGCGCAGGGGCATGCCCTGTTCGAAGCCGTTCACGTCACCAAGGAAGGGGTCCGGATCCCTGTGGAGGTGAGTGCCCGTCGCATCGTGTACAACGGCCGCGACGCAATCCTCTCCATTGCCCGTGACATTAGCGGGCGCAAACAGCGCGAGCGGGCCCTGCGCGATAGCGAGAAGCAGTACCGGACCCTGGTCGACAACCTCCCCCACCACTGCGTCTTCCTGAAGGATACCCACTCCCGTTACGTCTCCTGCAACCGCACCTACGCGGAACTGCTGGGGGTAGAGCCCGGCGAGGTGGCCGGAAGGGGGGCGGAGGAGTTTCATCCCCAGCATTTGGCGGACAAGTACCGCAGCGACGACCTGAGGATCATGGCCAGCGGGCAGACCGAGACCTTCGAGGAGACGCATTGGCACGAGGGGCGCGAGGTCTTCATCCAGATGGTCAAGACGCCGGTGCGGGATGCTGAGGGGAACGTGACCGGTGTGCTTGGGATCTTCTGGGACGTCACCGAGCAGAAACGGGCGGCTCACGAGTTGCTGGAGAGCCAGCTTCAGCTCGCCGAGGGGGAGCGCTTGGCGCGGCTGGGGAGCTGGCGCTGGGAGGCCGCTTCAGGCCGCCTCCGCTGGTCCGATGGAATGTACAGGATCTTCGGGGTCGAGAAGGGGCGGTTCGAGCCGACCTACGAGACCGTTCTTGCGGCGGTTCCGGAGCCGGATTGCACAGCGTTGCGACAGGCCGTTACCGATCTGACACAGCGGGCCGAGCCAGTGCACCTGGAGCACGCCATCATTCGCGGCGATGGCGAACGGCGCATCGTGCATGTGCAGATGAAGCCCGTGAAGGGAGAGGACGGCGGCCTTGTCGGCCTGGTGGGGACCGATCTCGATATCACCGAGCGGCGGAAAATCGAGGATGCACTTCAGAGCGCGCATGACCAGCTGGAGGGCATCTTCTCCAACATTCACGTTCAGATCGCCTGTCTGGATGTCCAGTTCAACTACCTCCGCGTCAACCCCAGCTACGCGGCCTGTTACGGTCGGCCGCCCGAATTCTTCACCGGGCTCAACCTGCTCGATCTGGTGGATGGGCAGAAGGCCACTCTCCTTCGCGAGGCCGTGCGGAGGGGACAAATGGTCAGTGCCCACGCCGACCCCTTCCCCCACCCGTGTTGCTGCGGCTCGGAGGGGGGCTGCTATCTGGACTGGACGCTCTACCCCATCAAGGATGACGGCGGCGAACTGAGCGGTTTTCTGTTCACCGCCATCGACGTCACCCCCCGCAAGGTGGCGCAGGATGCCCTCGTGGAGTCGGAGCGGAAGTACCGCGCGCTCATGGAAAACGCCAGTGATGCCATCCTGGTCTCCGACGCTGGCGGCCGCTTCGTCGATGCCAACCGGCGCGCCGAGGCGCTGCTGGGTTACCCCAAGGAGGAGTTGCTCGAGTTGGGGCCGGAGGCGATCCACCCGGCCGAAAGGAGGGAAGTGGTGCGGGCGGTGTTTCGGGAGCTGGACGAGAAGGGCGCGACCCTCCATGAGCATGTCGTCGTGCGCAAGGATGGGCAGCTCGTGCCGGTGGAGGTGGCCGGGACCCGCATTCGCTGTGGAGAGGGGGATTTGTACCTGGGGAACTTCCGCGACATCTCCGAGCGCAAGCGTATCGAGCGGGAGCTCCAGCAGCACCGCGAACACCTGGAGCTGCTGGTGGAGCAACGCACCAGGGAGCTGCGGGCCATGAACAAGGAGCTGGAATCCTTCAGTTACTCCGTCTCCCACGACCTGCGTGCCCCACTGCGGGCCATCAACGGATTCAGCATGGCCCTTGTGGAAGACTGCTACGATCACCTTGATGATCAGGGGCGTGACTATATCCAGCGGATCCGGGGCGCCACGAATCGAATGAGCGAGCTCATCGACGGGTTGCTCAACCTCTCGCAGGTGATCCGGCGCGATCTGAACTGGACGGAGGTGGACCTCAGCAATGTCGCCGTCGAGATGGCCCGCATGCTGCACGGGAGCGACCCGCGGCGGGACGTGGAGTGGCGGATCGACCCCACCATCACGGTCCAGGGCGATCTCACCCTGCTGCGACTGCTGCTCCAGAACCTGTTGGGGAACGCCTGGAAGTTCACCGCCGGGCGCTCGCATGCCGTAGTGGAGTTCGGGCGCGAGACCTTGGAGGGGCGGGACGTATATTATGTACGGGACAACGGGGTTGGCTTTGAGATGCAGTATGCCCATAAACTATTCCAGCCGTTCCAGCGATTGCACGGTCAGGAGGAGTACGAGGGCACCGGTATCGGCCTGGCCACGGTCAGGCGCATCGTCCAGCGGCACGGAGGCCGCGTGTGGGCCGAAGGCGAGCCCGGCCAGGGGGCAACGGTCTATTTTTCGCTCAGGGCGAAGGCCAAGGGGCAAGAACATAATGGTGTGAACAATGAAGAAGAATGCAATTCTGTTGGTTGAAGATGACCCGAACGATGAGGAGCTGATCCTTCGGGTGTTGCGAAATCGGGGGCTGGGGGACAACGTCGTGGTTGCCCATAACGGCAAGGAGGCGATGGACATCCTCTTTCCCGACCCCACCAAGGAAGGCATCGACCTCTCGGTCGCGCCCTACCTCATCATCCTCGATTTGAAGCTGCCCAAGATGGGTGGCCTCGAGGTGCTGCAGGCCCTGAGGGTACACAACCAGACCCGGCTGATCCCGGTGGTGGTGTTTACCTCCTCCATCGAGCAGACCGATGTGCTGGCGAGCTACGATCTGGGTGCCAACAGTTACGTGCGCAAGCCGGTGGAGTACAAGGAATTCAACGAGACCCTCAAGTCGATGATCGACTACTGGCTCGACGTCAACGTCGCCATTCCCTCCTGAAAGGCGCCTGTGGGTAGTTGGCCCCGCTCCCGCCGAGCTGAATGGACTGGCCGGCGGAAGGGGCAGCGTGCTTAGTCTGCTTCGCGGCGATCACCTGCACGGCAGCGCGTTGCAAACCGCTTGCGTGCGGATGAAGCCGCACCTGTGGAGCCGGTGCGGTGAGTTGCGTTCAGTGAAAATCCCGCGATGGCGCCGAGAGATCCCCCAACAATTGGCTGTGGTCCACCAGCCGCTTGGCGATGACATGGATCACCTCGCCCTCCTTCTGCAGCTGGCCGTAGATCCCCAGCAGCCGGGCGCCGATGAGCTCCTTGCGCTGTCGCTCGGCCAGGTCCGGCCATACCACCACATTGCTGATGCCGGTCTCATCCTCCAGGGTGAGGAAGGTCACCCCCCCCGCGTTGCCCGGCCGCTGGCGGGTGATCACCAGCCCGGCGGTGCGCACCAGGGCGCCATTGCGAAGGGCCCGGCTCTGCTCGGCGGTGCAAAAGCGCATCTTGCGGAGTTGCTCGCGCAGCAGGGCCAAGGGGTGGGGGCCCAGGGTGAGCCCCAGGGTGTGATAGTCGGCGACCAGATCCTCGGCGGCGCTGGGCGCGGGCAGGGGGGCGGGCGGCTCGACCTCATGCACCTCCTCGAACAAGGGGAGGGTCTCCTCGGTGCCGAGCACCTGCCAGCGGGCCTGATGGCGATCGCCGGCCATCCCCTCCAGCGCCCCCGCCGCGGCCAGCGCCTCCATGTCGGCGCGGTTGAGGCGGGCCCGGTTCCTCAGGTCCTGCACATCCACGAACGGCCGGATTAGCCGCGCCGCCACCAGCCGAAATCCACCCGCTCTGGAGAGCCCCCGCACCATCCGCAACCCCAGCCGCAGGGCCAGACCCTCTTTCACTTGCCTCTTGCCAGTTGTCTTTTGTCCCTGTTTCTCCAACGTACAATCCCAGTCACTCACCCGCGCATCCACCGGCCGCACCTCCACCCCGTGGCGGCGCGCATCCTGGACCAGCTGGGAGGGGGCGTAGAAGCCCATGGGCTGGCTGTTGAGCAGGGCGCAGGCGAAGACCGCCGGCTCGTGACATTTGATCCAGGCGGAGACGTAGACCAGCAGGGCGAAGCTGGCGGCGTGGGACTCGGGGAAGCCGTATTCGCCGAAGCCCTGGATCTGGTTGAAGATCTGCTCGGCGAACGCCTCCGAATACCCCCGCTCGTGCATGCCCTCGCGCAGCTTCTGCTCGAACCCCAGCAGATCCCCCTTGCGGCGCCAGGCGGCCATGGCCCGGCGCAACTGGTCCGCCTCGCCTGCGGAGAAGCCGGCCGCCACCATGGCCAGCTTGATCACCTGCTCCTGGAAGATGGGCACCCCCAGGGTGCGGGCCAAAATGTCCTTCACCGCGGGGCTGGGGTAGGTGACCGGCTCCAGCCCCTGGCGGCGGCGCAGGTAGGGGTGGATCATCCCCCCCTGGATGGGGCCGGGGCGGATGATGGCCACCTCGATGACCAGGTCGTAGAAGGTGCGCGGCTTGAGCCGCGGCAGCATGCTCATCTGCGCCCGCGACTCGATCTGAAACACCCCGATGGTGTCGGCCTTCTGGATCATGGCATACACCGCCGGGTCCTCCGGCGGCACCTCCGCAAGGGTCAGCCGCCGCCCCCGATGCTTCTCCAGGAGCCCGAAGGCGCGGTGGATGGCGCTCAGCATTCCCAATGCCAGACAGTCCACTTTCAACAGCCCCATGGCATCCAGGTCATCCTTGTCCCACTGGATCACCGTGCGGGCCACTTCAAGCGGTTGCTGAGGCGGCATGGAAGGGCGTTGGCCATCCGACGAGCCATCCAGCGCCTCTCCGGGGGATTCGGCGGGTCCCGCACCCTCGAGGGACGGGTGATCCGTTGAGGAGCAGGGGCGCTCGTTCGGCGAGCGCTCCTGCTCGCCCAGCAGTTCGATCGATCCTGCACCCGCCGGGGTCTCCCGAACGAACGCCTCATGGCCTTTGGCCCCGGCCGGCCCGGCGGGCATGGCGGCGTTTTCGATGGGCACCAGTCGGCTCAATCGGTCACGGGTGATCACAAAGCCCCCCACGTGCTGGGAGAGGTGGCGGGGAAAGCCCCGCAGCTCCCGCACCAGGGCGATGAGGCGCTGCAACTGCGGGTTCTCCGGGTCGAACCCCGCCTCGCGGATGCGCTCGGGGTCCACATTCCTGCCATCCCACCAGGTGAAGGTCCCCGCCAGCCGCTCCACCTGCCCCAGGTCCATCCCCAGGGCCTTACCCACATCGCGCACCGCGCTGCGGGTACGGTAGGTGATCACCGTTGCGGCGATGGCCGCCCGTTGGCGGCCATACGTCTCGAAGATGTACTGGAACACCTCCTCGCGGCGCTGATGCTCGAAATCCACGTCGATATCGGGCGGCTCGTTGCGTTCCTTGGAGATGAAGCGCTCGAACAGCATCTCCATGCGGCTCGGGTCCACGGCGGTGATCCCCAGGGAGAAGCAGACCGCCGAATTGGCTGCCGAGCCGCGCCCCTGGCAGAGGATCCCGCGGCTGCGGGCGAACTGCACGATGTCGTGCACGGCGAGGAAGTAGGGTTCGTAGTTGAGCTCGGCGATGATGGCCAGCTCGTGTTCCACCAGCGCGCGTACCTTCTGCGGCACCCCCTGGGGCCAGCGCTCCGCCATCCCTGCCTCGGTGAGGCGGCGCAGGTAGGCGGCCGGCGTCTGTCCGGGGGGGACGAAATCGGTGGGGTAGTTGTAGCGCAGCTCCTCCAGGCTGAAGGTGCAGCGTGCGGCGATGGCCATGCTCTCGGCCAGCAGCGCCGGCGGGTAGAGGCGGGCCAGGCGGGGGAGGGGGCGCAGGTGGCGCTCGCCATTGGGGTGGAGCGCGTGGCCGGCCTCCTTCAGGGGGACGCCATGGCGGATGGCGGTGACCAGATCCTGCAGGGCACGCCGGCCGCGCCGGTGCATGTGCACATCCCCCGCCGCCACCCGCGGCAACCCGGCCGCCCGCCCCAGGGCCTCCAGGTGTTCGAGCCACCCCGCATCGTCCGGCCCCTGCAACAGTTCCACCGCCAGCCAAGCCCGCCCCGGAAAGGCCCCGGCCACCCAGCCGGCCGTCTCCCCGTCGGTTTGGGCCGCGGGGATGAGCAGGGCCAGGCAGCCCGGCAGGCCATCGGCCAGGTCCGCCCGGGTGAGGCGATAGGCCCCCTTTTCCGCCCGGCGCCGGCCCAGGGTGATGAGCTCCGAGAGGTTGCCGTAGCCCTCCCGGTCGGTGGCCAGCAGCACCAGCCTGGGCCCGTCCTCGAGCCGCACCTCGCTGCCGATGATGAGCTTCAGCCCAAAGTGCTTCGCCGCCCCATGGGCCCGCACCACCCCGGCCAGGGAGCACTCATCGGTGATGGCGAGCGCCCCATACCCCAGCTCCGCCGCACGCGCCACCTGCTCCTCCGGGTGGGAGGCCCCCCGCAGGAAGGTGAAGTTGGTGAGGCAGTGGAGCTCGGCGTAGTGAAGGTCCGGGGACATGCTGGTTTAGACCAATCAGGATTGATGTATATGTATACACCAATCTCGCGATATGCTGAAGCCGAGGCCGGGGGGGGCAGGGTGAACGCATACTCACCCAAGAGCGACGTAAGTCCTTGAAAGCAGGTCGTCGGCCGCATGGATGGGTGCAAGGACGCACTTATGCCGCGGGAGGG
>JAWLHA010000012.1:0-83117 GCA_041690535.1 Gammaproteobacteria bacterium
CTTCTTTATAACTGACTACCTCGGTTCGCTGCCCCCGCCACCTGCCGCGCAATTTGGCTGCGATTGGCGATCTTTCCGTTTACCTGTTCGGTGCTCTAGCTACTAGCTACTAGCTACTAGCAGCTACCGGCAATACCAGCGAAAACGTCGTGCCCTCGCCCTCACGGGTTTCGAAGGTGAGGGTTCCCCCAAGATCGCTCACTATGTTTCGGCTCACCGGGAGGCCCATGCCGGTCCCCACGCCCACGGGCTTGGTGGTGAGAAAGGGTTCGAAGATCCGATCGCGGATTTCGCCGGGGATGCCCGGGCCGTTGTCTGCGACGGTGATGCACACCTCGCCGTCCCGTGCGAAGGCGCCCACAGTGATCCGCTTCTCCCGCTGCTCCTGCACCGCATCGCGGGCATTCAGCAGCAGGTTCATCAGCACCTGTTCCAGCGGGGCCTCCTTCGCCTGCGCCGGCGGCAGGGGTTCCTGAAATTGGAGCGCCACCTGGATCCCCCGTACCCGGAAGTCTGCCTGGAGCAGTTCGAGCACCCGTCCCACCAGGGCGGGAATGGCCACCGCCCCCATGGCGCTCTCCACCGGACGGGCGAACACCAACATGTTCTTCACCAGTTTGCGAATCCGCTCCAGCTCCCGCCTGGCCCCCTCCAGTTTGGGTTGGAGTTGCGGGTCCGTGGTACGGCGGCTAACGTAGTCCACGTAATTCATCACCCCCATGAGCGGGTTGTTCAGCTCATGGACGATCCCCGCCGCCATGGTCCCGAGGGCTGCCAGCTTTTCGGTCTGGAGCACCTGCTGCTGCGTGGCCTTCAGCTCCTCGAGGGCACGCTGTAACTCCGCATTGAGCGCAATGAGCTGCTGTTCATGGTGCTTGCGCGCCCGGATGTCGATGCCGATCCCCAGTTGCGTTCCGTCCGACAGAGGCACGTTGGTCCAGGCGCTGTCCAGAGTCTCCCCGCTACGTGTGGTGACCCCGAGATCGCGCCACCCCTTCGCGGCCTTCATGAACTCCCGGACCGAGCGCCGGTATTCCGCATCGGGAAAGAGCGCCGCCATGGGGTCCACGCCCTTCATCTCCTCGCCGCTCCAGCCGGTCACCCGCTCGAAGGTCTGGTTGACCATGAGTATCCGCCCGTCGGCGGTGTAGTAGGTGATCATCGCCGGGATGTTGTCGAGGATGGTCCGCAGCAACTCCGAGCGGTCGGCCAGTTCCCGGGAGGTGGCCCGCAACTGCTCCTCCACGCGCCGCCGGTTGGCCCGGCTCTCCGCCTCGGCAAGGGCACGCTCCACCGCAGGGACCAGCTTGGCCAGGCGGTCCTTGAGCACGTAGTCGGTGGCGCCGCGGATGAGGGTCTCGATGGCGAACTCCTCCCCCATGGCCCCGGTCACGAAGATGAAGGGGAGGTCGGGATCGCGCCCCCGGGTTGCCGCCAACGCCGAGAGGCCGTCGTAGGTGGGCAGCTTGTAGTCCGCAAGCACCACCTGGGGCTGGAAGCTCTCAAGCTCACGGATGAAATCTGCCTCGGTCTCGACCCGCCGCACCAGCACCGACAGACCGCCGCGGCGCAGTTCGCAAATCACCAGCTCCGCGTCGGTGGCCATATCCTCCAGCAGGAGTACGCGTGTATCTGCCATTGCGACTCACTCGGGGGGGCGGTTGGTGAGCAGCCAGTAAAGCCCCAGCTCGGCCACGGTCTTGGCGAAGGCATCGAATTCCACCGGCTTGGAGATGTAGCTGTTCACCCCCAGGCGGTAGCTCTCCGCCACATCCCGGTCCTCCTTGGAGGAGGTGAGCACCACCACCGGAATGGTCCTGGTGCGCTCGTCGGATTTGACCTGGCGGAGCACCTCCATCCCGTCCACCTTGGGCAGCCGCAGGTCCAGCAGGATGACCTTGGGCACCTCCTCCATGCGCCGCCTGGCATA
The DNA here is from genome assembly GCA_041690535.1 of Gammaproteobacteria bacterium. Classification (GTDB taxonomy): domain Bacteria; phylum Pseudomonadota; class Gammaproteobacteria; order Thiohalomonadales; family Thiohalomonadaceae; genus JAWLHA01. Next base: position 1,931 of record JAWLHA010000012.1, read on the forward strand.
GGCGCCCTTGGCGAAGATGAAGTCCAGCGCTTCCGCCCCATCCTTCACCCACACCAGCCGGTTGGCCAGGTTGTTCTGCTTGAGGGCACGGATGGTCAGCTCCGCATCCGTGGGCATGTCCTCCACCAGCAGGATCTCGATTTCCGCGCCGCTATCCACCGCCCCCCTCCTCGCTGGTCACAGGCAGGGTGAAGTGAAATGTCGCCCCCTCGCCCGGCCTGCCTTCGGCCCATACGCGTCCGCCGTGACGGGTCACGATGCGCTTGATGATCGCAAGCCCGATGCCGGTCCCGGGAAACTCCCCGGTACTGTGCAGGCGCTCGAACACACCGAACAGCCGGTCGTAGTAGCGCATGTCAAATCCCACCCCGTTATCCTGGAAAGAGTAGATGGACTCTTCGGCCGTGGCCTCGCCGACGACGCGGATCAGCGCCTCGTCTCGAGGGCGGGTGAATTTCAGGGCGTTGTCCAGCAGGTTGGTCACCACCCGCCGAAGCAGCGCCGGGTCGCCCCGGGCGGGGGGAAGATCCTCCAGCTCGAAGCGCACCTTGCGCCCGGGCGCGGCCGCCTCCATCTCGCCCCAGGCGCCCTTCACCAGGGCGTTCATGTCCACCGCGGTGATCGTCATCTCCAGCCGCCCGGTGCGGGAGAAGGCGAGGATGTCGTCGATGAGCTGCCCCATGCGGTCGCTGTTCTCGCGCACGATGGCGAGCAACCGCTGCCCCTCCTCATCAAGCGTCTCCCGGTAGTCCTCCAGCAGAATGCGCGAGAAACCGTCGATGGCCCGCAGGGGGGTGCGCAAGTCGTGGGAGACGGAGTAGCTGAAGCTCTCCAGTTCGCGGTTGGCCATCTCCAGATCGGCGGTGCGCCGCTTCAGCTGCAGATTGAGCTCCTGGATCGCCTGCTCGGCCCGTTTGCGCTCCGTGACGTCATCGATGATGAGCAGCAGGTGGGGCTCACTCCCGGAGATGAAGGGAATGAAACGACAGTCCAGCCATACCTCCTTGCCAAAGGTGGTGGTGACATGGATACCACGAAAAACTTCATGCCGGCCCGTCAGGGCCTCTTCCGCCGCCCGCAGCAATCCCGACTCCCGCCAGGAGGCCAAGCGCCTGAAATTCTGCTGTTGCACCTCGTCCAGCGTCCCGCCGATCATCTGCGCCGAGGCCTCGTTGGCGAGAATGCACTCGCCCGTGGCCCGATAGGCGGCGATGCCGATGGTCGAGGCGTTGATCACGGTCTGATTAAAGGCCAGCGCGTCGGCGATGCGCCGCTGCATGGACTGACGCTCGAGGACCTCCTGCTGCAGGTTCCGGTTGGCCATTTCCAGCTCGGCGGTGCGTTCCGTCACCCGCTGCTCCAGCTCCAGGTTGAGCCGCCGCAGCGCCTCCTCTGCCGCCTTGCGCCGGCTGATGTCGCGGGCGGCAGCAAACACGCCCGTGACCGCCCCCGCTTCGTCGCGATACACGGCGGCGTTGTAGAGCACCGGCGTGGCGTGACCGTCGCGATGGCGGATCTCCAGCGGATAGTCGCGAACGAAACCCTCACGAAAGACCTGCTCGTACCCCGCCCGCGCCCGCTCCGGCTCGGTGAAATAGTCGGAGAAATCCGTACCGACCAGGCAATCTCTGTCGTACCCCGTTGCCGCCTCGGTGGCCCCGTTGACGTCGGTGATCCTGCCGTCCGCGCCGATGGTCACCAGCGGGTCGAGACTCGCCTCGATGAGGCTGCGGGTGTAGCGGGCCGCGGCCTGTGCCTCTCTCTTGGCCAGGGTCTTCTCGGTGACGTTCAGCAGGCTCAGCACCAGCCCCTCCACTCGCCCCTCGGCGTCCGTGGTGGGCTGCAGGGCCCAGTCCCAATAGCTGACGCCCCGCTCCGGATGGCCGACGTACTCGAAGGTCCTCTCCAGGACGAAGAAGGGTTCGCCCGTCTCGACCACCCGGCGGAAAATGGCTTCGTTTTCCGGATTGGGGTAGAGCTCGAAGTGGTTCTTGCCCATGAAAAAGGCGGGCTCGCGACCGTCGGCCTGCGCATAGGCCTCGTTCACCTTGAGGAAGTTGAAGTCCCGGTCCATGTAGGCGACGAGCACATGAATGCTGGAGAAGACCTTCTCCAGCAGTTCGCTGGAGCGGCGGGCCTCCAGCTCGGCGCGCTTGCGCCCGGTGATGTCCCGGCTGATGGTGGAGGCGCCGATGGTCCGCCCCTCGGCATCCACCACGGGCGAGACGGTGAGGGAGACATGGATTGAAGCGCCCTGCTTCTGCAGGCGAACGGTTTCGTAATGCTCCACCCGCTCCCCGGCGGCGATGCGCTCGAGAATGGCCAAGGGCTCACCCCGGCGCTCCGATGGCGCGAGCTCTTCAATGGAGCGGCCAATCATCTCCTCGGCACGGTAACCATAGAGCCGCTCGGCGCCCCGGTTCCAGCTCACGATGGTGCCGTCCAGCGTCTTGCCGATGATGGCGTCGTCGGAAGAGTTCACCATAGCGGCGAGATAGCGGGCCTGCTCCTCACTGCGTCGGTGCTCGGTGATGTCCTGCAGCACGGCGCTGCAGACCGCGGGCTCACCGCCCCGGCCACGCACCAGGCTGACCGCCTGGCTCACCCACAGCGTCGCGCCGTTGCCGCGCAGGTAGCGACACTCGATCTGATAGCGCTGGACCTCGCCCCGTTCCAGCCGTTCGAACCACCGCCGGGCCAGGGCGAGGTCGTCGGGGTGCATGAACTCGCCAAAGTGCTTGCCCTGCAGCGCCTCGCAGCCGTAACCGAGCAGTTCGCAGAAGCGGCGGTTGGAGCGGATGAAACGACCATCCAGCCCGATGAGGGTGATCCCCGCGGGGGCCTCCTCGAAGAGGCCACGCAGGTGCTCTTCGCACTCGCCATGCGCCTGCTCCGCGGATTGCGCACCTTTTCGCTGCTCATCCATGTAGTGCGTCTCGAGACTGGAGGTGGACCTGCGCTATCCACGGCGGGATGTAATACACGTCACCGCCATCGATGGGGGGCGTCTGCGAACCGATGCAGAGCAGGGAGAGGACGGTATCGGTATTGGTCAGATCACCCACGACCCGGGCGCGGCGCGAGTTGGGCTCGTCCCCCGCCACGAACAGCTGCAGGCGAACCGTTCCGGGCGCCCCGCCAGCCTCGTTCTCCGGGACTGCGTGGTCATTCATGGTTGCCCTCTCCTGGGTGTCGCTCCCGCTCGGGCCGTCGCATCCCCAGTCGCACCTGCCGTCCCCGCTCGCGCTCCTCCAGCTCAATGCGCATCGTCTCCAGCTCCGCCCGCGCCTGGGCGATGGTGGCGCGGCTGTCAGCGGCCCGGGCCTCAAGGGCCGCGGCCAGGTGGGCGATCTCCGCCTCCTTCGCCCGGATCTGCTGGTCCAGCCGCCGCCCTTCGGCAGCCTCGCGCGCCTCCTGTTGCTGACGTGCGATCCCCGTGGGGCGGGCGCCGGTTCCCACGTAGGGCGGCAGCACCTCGATGCCGTGGTCGGTGAGGCGGAATTCCCGCGCCTGATTGGAGTGCTTGGCACCCCGGGACTTCAGGACCAGGACGGTACGATTCAGCTCCCCCTCGCTCTCCTGCTGGCGTAGATAGATGACGCTGTCCACCAGGGAGGAGACACCGATGCCGCTGACCACCTCCAACACCTCCCCCCCGCTCAAAAGGTTGGGCATCAGCAGCATCCGACCCGCATTGCGGCAGAGACCCATGAGCCGCACCAGGTAATTGAACGCCACCTTGGGGGTGCCCAGTCTCTCCGCCGAGGAGGCCGCGTCGAGCACCACATGGTCGGGCTGGAACGCCTCCATGACCCGGCCGGCATCGATGATGTGCTCCTCCGCCCCCTGGGACTCGACGGCGGTGGCCAGCACCTTCAGATGGCCGCTCTCGATGCATGGCTGCAGGTCGATGCCGGCGCTGCGTACCGAACCCACCAGCATCGCCTCGGACTCCTCGAAGTCGATGTAGAGCACCCGCTCGCCGCGCGCACAGGCGGCCCGGGCAAAGGTGCAGGCGAGGATGGTTTTTCCCGATCCGCTGGTTCCCGAGATGAGCACGGCAGAACCGCGACGGTAGCCGCCGCCCAGCATGACGTCCAGCTCGGGATGGCCGCTGGGGACCATGGGACCGAGGGCCTGGTATTTGAGCTCCACCGCGGGGATCGGAACGAGGATGATGCCGCTGGGGCCGATGATGTAGGGGTGCTCGTTACGGCTGAAACCGGAGCCGCGATATTTCAGCACCCGCAGCTGGCGCGTGGAAACCTGCTCCAGGACCCGCTGGTCCAGATAAATCACGGTATTTGCCATGAAGTCCAGGAACTCGTAGCGTCCTCCCCCTTCCGTGCTCACCTTGGCGGTCAGCACTGAGGTTATGGCGTGCTGGTTGAGCCAATCATTGAGGAGGTAGAGTTCGCGGCGCTCCCGCGCCGGGTCATCGAACAGCCTCAGCAGCACGTCGACGGCGTCCACCACCACCCGCCGGGCGCCCATGGCCCTGGCCTGCCCCTCGATGATGGCCAGCAGGGCCTTGAGGCTGAACTCCCCGGAGATGATTACCTCGGGGTCCACGCGCGCGTCCAGGAGGAACAGTTTGCCCGCCTCCTCCAGCGGGGCCAGCGCCCACCCCAGGGTGCGGGCGTTCTGCCGCAGCGACTCCGCGCGCTCCTCGAAGCCGATGAAGATCCCGGGCTCCCCCTCCATGGCGCTGTGGTAGAGAAACTCCAGCCCCAAGAGGGTCTTTCCGGTGCCCGGTCCGCCGGCCACCATGGTCATGCGCCCCTCGGGCAGTCCCCCGTTCAGGACGTAGTCGATGCCTCCGATGCCGGTGCGCACCTTGGCCAGCGGTTCGGTGCCGGGCTCACCCTGTGCAGCGAGGATCGGGTGCACGGTTCCATCGGACATCGGAAGTCCCCCGGATTTTTGGGTCTCCCGGTAAGTATGGTCATGGAGTGGGTGACAGTGCAGGGACCTGGGGCAGAGGTGCGCGGCGGGACTGAATGCCCGCCTTCGCGGGCATGGCGAATGAATCAGCGTTTGCCCAGGTGCTTTAGGCCCTTGCCAAGGCCCTGTCCATCTCCGCCTGGTACATTCTGGGAAGTGTGAAATAGACCGTCGCCCCCTCCCCTTCGTGCCCCTCCGCCCACACCCGTCCCCCGTGACGGTGGATGATGCGACTGACCGTGGCGAGGCCCACGCCGGTGCCGCGGTACTCGCCCGGGCGATGGAGGCGCTGGAACGGCTCGAACAGGCGGTCCGCATACTGGTTGTCGAAGCCGAGTCCGTTGTCCTCGACAAAGAGGACCTCCTCCCCCTCGATGACGGCGCGCCCGACGGTGATCCGGGCCATGGCCCGGTGGGCAGTGAACTTCCAGGCGTTGTCCAGGAGCTGTTCGAGCACCACTCTCAGCAAGGCCGGATCACCCTCCGCCCAGAGCTGCGGTTCGATGTTGACTACCGCCGATCGCCCCGGCGAGCTTCGATGCAGCCCCTCGGTGATCTCCCGGGCCGCCTCACTGAAGTCGAAGACTTCCGCCCCCATGGTGCGGCGACTGACGTCGGCCAGTGCCAGCAGACCGTCCACCAGCTCGCTGAGTCGCACCGCCGCCCCCTCGAGGCGCTCCAGATAGCCCTGGCATGCCGGGTCCAGCTGGCTCTTGCACTCCTCCAACAGCAGTTGACTGAAACTGTTGATGGCGCGCAGCGGTCCGCGCAAGTCGTGGGAGACCGAGTAGCTGAACGACTGCAGCTCGGCGTTGGCCACGGTGAGATCCCGGGTCCGCTCCACCACACGCTCCTCCAGTTCGTTGCGGTAGCGCTCCAACTCCCCCTCGATGCGTTTACGCTCGGTGATGTCCTTGACAATGCACACCAGGCCGTTGCGCCGGCCGTCCTCGTCCACGATGCCCGTGACGGTGTGTTCGGTGGGGAACACCTCCCCCCCCTTGCGGCGCATCCGCCACTCGGTTGCAAACACCCCGTGGTCGTCCAGGGCGTTGAACAGCTCTTCGCCATAGATCTCGAAAGCATCGCCGCTCTCGTGGAGCAGATCGGTGCGCTGCCCCACCAACTCCGTGGCGGAGTACCCGAAGATGCGCTCGGCGGCGGGATTGCAGGTGACCACGGTCCGGGTGGCGGGATCAACCACAAACAGCGCGTGGTCGAGGCTGGCGAAGATCCCCTGCAGCAGGCGGTTGAGTTCGCGCAGACGGTTCTCGGCCGCCTTGCGCTGGGTGATATCCGTGGAGATGCCGCAGACGCCGACCAGGCCGTCGGAGGTGCGCAGGGGGAACTTTATGGAGAGATTGGTGCGCGATTTCCCGCCCCACGCGTAGCCCTCCTCGAACTCCACGGGCTCATCGGCGCGCAACACCTCGGCGTCATTGGCCTGGAAGGCCTCGGAGATCTCCGCGGGAAAGATGTCGCGGTCGGTCCGTCCGAGCACCTCGCCATCGCCGCCCAGCTGTTCGGTGAAGCGCCTGTTCACGAGCACATAGCGCCCCGCGTCGTCTTTGACGTAAATGGCCGCGGGGCTGTAGTCGAGGATGGCCCGCAGCAGCTCCTCGGTCTGCTGCAGGGAGGCGATGGCCACGCTGCGCCGGGCGCCCTCCCGACGCAAGAACCACCACGCCACCCCCGAGACCATCAACACCCCAATGAACGCCAACACGCTGCCGCGGGCGCTCTGCGCGATCCTTCCGCTCATCGACTCCGGATCGGGAAACGCAAGGACCTGCCACGGCGTGCCCGCGACACCGCGGGCAACCCAGGCCTGCGCGGGCAACCGGTCGGATGGGACCCCGTCCGAGGAGATCGCCACTGCGTCGGCGCCGAAGGCCAGTGCGAGCTCGCTCCCCGGAATCTGGTGGGTGGTCAGCCTGGCGCCAAGCACTTGGGGGCCGAAGGCCACGGTGAGCAGACCCGTGGCAGTCCCGTCGCGCCACGGTGCGGTGACATCGATATGGCGGTGGCTGTCATGGAACCGCACGGGATCGGCCGTGCCCTCTTCGTCCCCATGGGAACAGCCGGACTCCAGCAGCGTTTCGCCCATGGCGTCCACCAGCCGGTAGCCCGCCGCCTGGGGAAAGTGGCGCCTGAGTCGCTCCTCGAAACCGGCCAATCCCTCCACACGCGCCGCCCCGCTCTCCTGGGCGAAGAGTTGAACCCGATGGGCCAGTCCATTGAGCGTCAGCGCCAGATCGGAGGCGGTGCCCTGGACCGATTTTTCCGCCAGAACCGCCTGTTGATGCTGGAGGGTTGTGAAGCGATCCCAGGCGTGCCAGCTCAGCACCACAACCCCGGTGAGGATCAATAATCCAAGCACGGCCGAAGCACGTGCATTCGTTCTCTTATCCCCAAAATTGAGACACATGCTCATCGGCATCTTCCCTGCCGTTTTTTATTGCCTTCGGCGCCGGCAAAGCCATTGCGTGGTTTCAGGTTTCAGGTGTCCGCTGAGCGCCGTCCTGTCGGGTTTCCTAACAGTATAGTAGAAGGTTCAAGCTCTGCCGGACGGGGCAACACGAGGGTGGGCGCCTCCCGAAGTGGCGTCTCTCCCCCGGACGCGTGGGGTAATTCGGGTCCGCTTGACTTCACGGCAAGGTGACGGAACAGCTCGGCAGCGGGAGGGTGTGCCGGAGGCCTCGGGCGGCGATTGCGGCGCTGGGCACACTGGCGGTTCGCCGCCGCCCAGCGCCAGGTTGCAACCCTGCTTCAGCGCATGCCTTGCTGGGGTTCGCTGAAGCGGAAGTTCTTCTCCCGAAAGAGGCTCAGGCAGGCGTCCGCGGCAGCTTCATCATAAAGGGTGCCGCGGTTGCGTCCGATTTCATCCAGCGCATCCTCGAGGCCCAGTCCGGGGCGGTAAGGCCGGTTGGTCGCCATTGCCTCCACCACATCGGCGACGGCGAGGATTCGCGCCTCCAGGGAGATCTGGCCATCCACCAGCCCCGAGGGGTAACCGGATCCATTCATCCGCTCATGGTGCTGAAGGATCATCATGGCCAGCGGCCACGGAAACTCCACATCCCGCAATATTTCGTGACCGGCGGACGGATGCTCGTGCACCAACTCCTCCTCCACTTCCGAGAGGTGGGCGGGCTTACCGAGGATCTCCGAAGGGACGGCGATCTTGCCGATGTCGTGCACCAGCGCTCCCAGCCGTATGCCCTCGACCCGCTCGTCCGGCAACCCCATCTCCCGCGCAATGGCCCCGGCGAGTTGCGCCACGCGCGCCTGATGACCCGCGGTATAGGGGTCCCGCTTCTCCAGCGCCAGCGAAATGGCTCCGATGGTGTCCATCAGGTTCTTTCTCAGCTGCTCCGCACCGCGCCGCCGTGCCGCCTCGATAAGGGCCTTCTCCTGCTCCGAGCGGCGCGTGGCGATGCCGTAGCCGAGATCGCCGCTCAGCTCCAGGAGAAGACGCATCTCTTCCGGATCGAAGGCATCACTCTCGCGCGCTGCAACACCCAGCGCCCCGAAACTCTGCTCTTCGCCCATGAGCGGCAGCAGCGCGAAGGCGCCAAGATGATGCTGCGCGGCCAACCCGACCCAAGGGCTGTCCGTCGCCCGTTCGCTCACCCGCTGTTCGAGGAACACCTCCCCCGTGGCCGATGCGATGCGCATGGGATCCTGCGCGGGCGCGGTGCGCGCGGCCGCCGACCACTTCTCCAGCAATTCGCTCACCGCACCGGCCTGGAATTGAACACGCATCCCCTCCTCACCGGACGGATAGGCCACCCAGGCCCCAAGATACCCCCCCGTCTCCACGAAGATGCCGCAGACCTGCTCCAACAGCGCCGCCTCGCTTTCCGCATGCACCAGCACCTGATTGCACTGGCTGAGGGTCTGAAGCGCGCGGTTGAGCTTGTGAAGTTTCAGGTCGTTGATCTTCTGTACGGTGACGTCGGTGGCGAGCCCCTGAATGCGGGTGGGACACCCCGCCGCGTCGCATTGGAGGCTCGAGCGCTCCAGCATCCAGTACACACGGCCATCGCGCCCGACGATTCGATACTCCCTCTCCAGTTCGCCCCCACCCTCGAGGCAGGCACGCCTGATTTGTTCGGTCACCCGCTGCCGGTCATCGGGGTGGACGATCTCCTCCAGCGGCAGCTCCCCCCTCATGAGTTCGTCGGGATCGTACCCGTAGCGGCGCACGTTGCCGGAGACATACTCCAACCGGTTCGTCTCCAGCAAGAGACGGTAGGCAAGCGTGGGGCTGTTTTCGACCACCATGTTGGCCAGCCGAAACGACTCCTCCGCCCGGCGCCGCTCGGTGGCGTCGCGGCTGGTGCCGCGGTAGCCGAGGAAGGTCCCTTGCTCGTCGAACAGCGGTGTGGCATTAGTCTCCATCACCACCAACGATCCCTCGGCGTGCCGACAGTGGAGATCCAGCCCCAGGATGGGCTCGCGCCGGCCGAAGGCCTCGGCCAACTGCGCATGACCGCTGAATGCGCCGCCATAGTCAAAGTCCTGTGGGCTGCGACCCAGCATCTGCTCCGGTCGGTAGCCCAGCAGTGCCTCGACCCGCGGCGTGATGTAGGCGAACCGCATCTGCGCATCCAGCTCCCAGATGCAATCGGAGAGGGTCTCGATGAGACCGCGAAAGCGCGCCTCGCTGGCCCGGTATTGAGCACGCTCCTGATCCAACTCCTGGAGCTTGCGCTCAAGGGTCGCCAACAACCGCCGATCGTGCTCTATCCGATAGTGCCCGGCGGTGAACGCGCCCCCCTCGAAGGCGGGCAGTTCACCCGCCTCGTAGGTGCGCACGACATCTTCGATGATGCGCAGGAACTCGCCCGGGTCGATGGGGCGCACGATGAATCGGGAGGCCCCCAGCTCCATGGCCAGACGCTCGTCCTGCCGATCCACGAAAGCCGCGGTATAGAAGACGAAGGGAACATCGGCAAAGCGCTCATCGGCCTTGAGGGCGCGGCAGAGGGCGAAACCGTCCATCTCCGGCATGAGGATGTCGGAGATGACCAGATCCGGCGTCCTCCGGCGTGCGGCCGCGAGAGCCTCTTTTCCGGACGCGGCCGTCTCGACCTCGTACCCCCGGGCCGAGAGCGCCTCACTCAGGAGTGAGCGCGACTGCTCATCGTGGTCGGCCACAAGGATTCGCTTACGGCTATTCATGGACGCTCTCTGCGGTTCCAGGCTATTCCACCTGCAAGTGTTTGGCCGTGAACTCGCCAATTGAGACCGTCACCACATCGCCCGAGGCGATCCGTCGACCGGGATTGGCGAAAAACACGAGATAAGTCGGCTCGTCGTCGGTGCTGCGGCTGCTCTGGCGCAATGCACCAACGGACGATGCGGAAACCGCGGGGACCGCGCCTACCCTCTCCACCATCAGTCTCGGCGTGTGTTTCCGGTCGAGGAGCGGTGCCGCTTTGTTCGCGTCGAGCACGTGAAAGCGATAGTCGAGCAGATAGCCGGCCGCGGAAAGACGAACGCCGTATGCGCAGATCCCCCACTTGTCCGCGGCTTCGGCATCGCTGCATTCGGTTGGGTTTTCAACCCGCGCACGATACCCATCGGGTTCCGACGCATCCGCGCTGGCGATCACCGCGGCAACCGCGGCACCGAGGACCAATGCAAGTCGTATTTGCGATGGCATAGCCGAACCCGGATGGAGTCACTACCAAGCCTAACAGTGACACTGGATATCGCAGGTAGGGAAATCCCGCTTCATGGCCCAATCCCCCCCGCCACTTGGGGTAGGGATTTGCTGTAGCACTCGCCTGTGCAACCGGTGCTGCCCAGAGCACCGAACCGCTCAATCCGCCGGGATCTGCCGAGATGAAGTGGTCGGGTACCGGCATTTCGGCGCCCTCGCCACGGCGTCTGGTGGGAAATGCGGGCCAGATGTGAGTTCGGTCGCCTGGCCCGGGTTCGTCTGAGCACATGGGGGGTGAACCCCATGGCACGTGTGGAAAAACCCCACTCCCTTCCCGGCCCATCCTCCCCAGGAGCGCAAGGGCCCGGGTTTTGCTTTCAGTAGTTTGCCGTCTATAACTACTGCGTAGTCCGGGAGACGCAGACACGGGGTGCAGGCACTGCCCCATCGACATGGGTACCGAGACCCACCTATGAGCGCAAAACACCGTATTTTGCTTGCAGAGGATCACTCCATACTGCGGGAAGGGCTACGTGCCCTTCTGGCGCAAGAACCCGACATCGAGGTAGTAGCCGAAGCGGAGAACGGTCGACAAGCGGTACTCTATACAGCCCAGTTCCGTCCCGACCTTGTGCTGATGGATCTCTCCATGCCTTACACCAACGGCACCGAGGCCATCCACAACATCAAGACCCGCTATCCCAGCACCCACGTGCTCATTCTCACCGTACACAAGACCGACGAGTACATCCGTGCCGTTTTGAAGGCCGGGGCGAACGGCTACGTGCTGAAAGATGACTCCCGGGCCGAACTGCTCATCGCCATTCGCAGTGTGCTTGGGGGTAAGACCTACCTGAGCCCCGCCATCGTCGGAAGCGTCATCAATGACTTCATGGATGGATCCCAGCCGCGCACCGGGAGTGCCCCCTCGTGGGATCTCCTTACCCATCGCGAGCGCGAGGTGATCAAACTGGTGGCCGAGGGATACAAGAACAAAGAGATTGCCCGCTACCTCTCCCTCAGTGAGAAGACCGTCGAGAAACACCGTTCAAACCTGATGCGCAAGCTCAACCTCCACAGCGCGTCACAGCTCACGGCGTATGCGATCACCAATGGTCTGGTATCGAGGACCTGACCCGGTAGCGGCGCGTCCGCCGCTCATCTTTTCCCGTACCGCCCGGGAAAGTGCAGGATTCACCTGGTCTCAATGACTCAGAGGGCGTAACAGGCTGTGCATGATCGTGTGCGCGATTTCGCGCATACCCCACCAGGCCCCTTCACCTCTGCCCCACGAGCAGGAGAGTAATTTAGCCGGTGGCCTCGAGATCACCGGCCGCACGATTCCCAAGGGGCCACAGGCCGCGTATTGCGACGCCCTGTCCACTCTCGGCGACAACGTGCAGCGTGCCCCCGGTCGCTTCGGCGCGTTCGCGCATGCCCCGCAACCCCAGTCCGCACCTCTCCCCCGGGGCGCCGCTGGTGCTGAACCCCTGGCCGTTGTCTTCAATGGAGAGACTCAGTTCGGTCCCCTCGTACCTGAGCGCGATTGACACTTCGGTGGCCTTGGCGTGTTTGGCCACATTGGCCAAAGACTCCTGGATGATGCGAAACAACGCCACTTTCAGCGGCAGCGGGATTACATCCTCCCGCAATTCGACCTGGGCGATGAGCGCGATCTTCGGGTAGACCGCGTGAAACTCTCTCAGAAACCAATCAATGGCAGCCCGCAATCCCAAATCGTCGAGCAGGGATGGTCTCAGATTAAGAGCGATCCGCCGCGTCTCGTCAATGGCGCCCCGCAATCGGCTACTTGTGCTCAACAGGGTCGGGCATGAGGCACAAGCGGTGTCGGGCACGGCCGTCGCCAACGCATCTTCCACCGCAAAGCGTGCTGCACTGAGTGTCTGCCCGATGCTGTCGTGCAACTCGGCAGCAATTCGTTTGCGCTCCGCTTCCTGGCACTCAACCGCCCAACGGGAACCCTGGATGCAGAAGAACGATGACGGAATACCATCCAGCGCAACCAACCCCCTTCCCCTGCCGCTTTCCCCGGGGGAGGGCGCCAGCTGGACACGCCAGTGAAGTCCGGACCCGGGATCGGCAACGCACTCATCACGTGCTTCCCGTTTGCCGCTCATCAATGCCGAAGCCGTGTTCCCGACCCGGCACGCCGGATCGGTGCAGGTGGGATGCAGGATCCGGTGCAGGCTGGCGTGCTCGAGCCCCTGCAACATGGCGCTGGCGCGCCAGTTGGCCGCAGAGAGCTCACCCTCTTCATCCAGAAAAAAGATCGCTTTCTGGAATTCATGGAGCAGCCCTGGAGGCTGATTGGCAGAGACATTGCCATGCATCGCTACGGCCGAAGAGGTGAGCTCTCCCACCGCTTGGGCAAACGCCAACTCATCCTCCTTGAAGTAGCGCCTGGTACGGGAGAAGGCCACCAGATAGCCGATGGGCCGGCTGGAGCCATCGCGGATCGCAATCATGATCCCGTAACGCACCACGGAACGGAGGCGTGTCGATTGGGGAAGGATGCGGAGTTCGCCCGACCGGATGACCGGCAGTTCCACATCGAGGGGGGAGACCTCCCCTTCGTTCAGCCGCCAGTGGGTAAGGTCGGGCCACTCCGAGGAACTCCATCCAAAGGGGTGGAGCGCGCGCAACACTCCCTGGCCATCGGGCGGGCCGAGGGCAAGTCCTCTCGACATGCCGAGGCCCTTGGTGAGGACACTCACGGCCAGCGAAGTGATCTGGTCCGGATGCTCTCCGCTCCTGAGGGCCTTGCCCAGATCCGCCACGCCCCGGATAGACGGAGTCACGGGCGGGACATCAATGTCTTCATGGACTCCCATAGGCTTCCGTTCATGCAGTGGACGGACAGCGCCCGTCCGGTAAACACTCCCGTCACTCTAACCAAGTCAGGTCTACTGGGTGCGGATTTATCCGCAGCCGAACGGTTCCGGGGCCAAGCGGAGAAATTCCCACCTTCATGGATTCTGCACTGTCACGCGGAGGGATGAGCAGCCAACCATCAGCGCAGATGCCTTACTGCGGTCGTGAAGAGGAAGAGGACACTGCACGCTGTTTTCCCTGTATTTTCCGGTAAAGAGCGAGGTCGCCGGGGCACGGCTCCGAGCGATGACGCCTCTGATGGAGTACTACTATTTAGTTGCACAACCTGGAGATTGCAAACCAGATCACAGAGAGACGGCACCAGGCCGCCGTCTCTGTGATCTGAACCAGCAATCACGTGCCTCTGCGGCGCAAGCCCAGGGCAAGTAGTGCCGAGAGCGCCAAGAGGATGAGGGTAGGATCCACTGTTTTTCCCGTTGGGCCTGCCGTGCAACCACCGCCGCCGCCGCCGCTACCGCCGCCGCCACCTCCCGAACCTGGCAAGTCCTGCGCGCCGGTGATGAAGGTGACGTCCTGTGTGGTCGTGGTGTTTCCCGCCGCATCGCTGACGTCGATGGCGAATTGGTAGGTGGTTTCCGGCTCAAGCCCGGTGAGAGTGACGCTGTGTTGGACCCTCAGGGCCGCATTCATGAGCTCTCCGCCGGCGAGTCCCCCTACCCCGTACCGTATCCGACTATTGGCAGGCTCATCCGTAAGCCAGGTGATGGTCACTGTTCGGTCGGAGGGCTGCGCAGCCACGTCGCTGATCTGGGGCGGCGTGGTATCGCTGAGATCGATGTCTTCGGGGCTCATGGCATTGAGGAAACGGTCCAACACCGCAGTATGCCCCGGCGGTGTGGCGCCGGTGCTGGCCGCAAATGCACCCACATGGCGCAGCTTGAAGGGAAACTCGAAATCCGGCGTTGCAACCCACACGGGCTCGGACTCGGCGCTCGGGGCGTAACTCACGCTCCAGCGATCCACTTCCCGCCGGACCTTCAACTGAAGGGGGACGTCGAGGGCGATTGGTTGTACCAGCATTTGCCCCTGTTCCACGCCATTTCTGAAGCCGTGGGCAACCAGTCGGGTGCCCGAACCGTCCGGGGGCGAATGGAGGGCGACGCGCAGGTAGTCGTTCACATCCTCCTGGAACAGCAGACCCTGCTGCTGGCCAGCGTTCAGCGGCGAGTCGAACCTGGCTTCCAGGTCGAAGTCCAGGTCAGACGCGGGCTGAATGATCCGCGGCGCCGAGTTGACCGGGCTGTCCGGCTGCTGGTCGAGCCCATTGGCGGGTACGGTAATGGAGACGGCCTCGCCTGCGACCGTCACCGTGGCGTTTTGTTGCGGATCGATGATGCTCCAGAGGCTGGCGGCAAGCACGCCCGAGGTGAAGTTGTCCGTGACAAACGCCTGCTTGAAGCCGTGCAGCGGCAAGGGGGCTCCCCCGGGCGCTCGGGTCAGGACGAGGACCGGCCCGGGCTGCTCGATGAAGACTTCACCGCTGGAGGCGCCAAGGGTGATTTCGTTGGTCCCGGGGCGCAGCTGAGCCGGCGGGATTTCGACCACGAAGCGCCCGAACCCACTCCCGTTCGGCAGGCCGGGCACTGCCGCCGCGCCGTTCACGGAGATGGAGGGGTTGCCCCGGTAGGCCCCCAGCAGGCGTGCGCCGGTCACTTGTGAGGCCACGCTGTCGGGCAGGTCAATGGTGACCGTCCCGGCAGTCCCCGGGCTCAGGCGCAGATCGCGAAACGCTTGGACGGGGTAGCTCTCCACAAGCTGATTGGACCGCAACAGCCGAAACTCCCCCGACCGTCCGCCCGGCGCCTCACGCACGTTGCCGGCACTGTCCACCAAGCGAACCTTGAAGAACACGCCGTCCTGACTCGGCACGTTGGAGACGTCCCAGGTCACGGTGTAGGGGGCGGCGGTGGCGGTGCCCACATGGCCGATGGTGGCGTTCGGCCCGGGGGCGAGATCAGGGCGCTTGCGATTGTGCCACTGCACAAGCTCCCCGTCGGCATCGTCATCGAAGCCGTAGTAGAAGGCGTGGAACTCCACATAGGCCGCCCCTTGTGCATCCGCACTCAGGGTGAGGAGGTTACCATCCACCAACAAGTCCCCGCCCAGGGCAACCTGCTCTTCGCCGCCGACCGAGCGCAGCCCACCCGTGGGCGGCTCAACATCGCTGCTCGGACCGGCGACCAGGGGATTCGCGGCGTCGTGGTAGATGCGTATGGCCACATCCAGCACCCCGTAGGCTTCGCTGCCTTGGGTGCCGAACGTCAACGTATTCTCTTGCCCCAAATCCCCCAGGGGAATGGCGGCGATGTAGGGGGTTCGACTCCAGGCGGCCCCGACATCCGGCACCACCGGCGCCCCGCCGTTGATCCGCACGTTGGCCCGGCGCGCTTGATCGCCGTTCTGCCAGAGGTCGAGATAGAGTTCGGCCCGCAGAGCCCCGGAGACATCGTCGGGAAGGGAGAGCCGAAGGGTCTTCTGGCAGTTCAGGCCCGGAAAGATCCCCTCCGCCCCCGGCGCCGAGGCGGGACAGCCCCCGGTGTACTCGCTGCGTGGCACCCAGTATTCCTTGTAGGTCACCTCCTCGTCGGCAAGGTAGACGCCGGCACTGGCGCCCGGCGAGACGGTCCCTACGATGATCGACAACACGCTACCCGCTGTTAGTACCCAGCCTCTTCGCATACGACCTCCCTTGGACCGATGCAGCACGACCCCGACGTGTGGGGCAGGATGGGTACAAAACTAGCCGACGCGGGCCATTTCGCCGTTGGGCGAAAGGCTGTAGATAGGGGGCGGGTGTTACCCCCAAACCGCGGGTGGGGAGGCGGGGCACCTCAAGGGGACATCGTTCACTCTTGCCACTCGGGATGCTCGCGACGGATGCGGTCGATGAACATCTGCTGCTCGGCAAGCAGCCGCTCCTTCTCCTCTAACTCCCGCTTCAGCGCGGTGAGCTGCCGATGCAGTCCGCTCTGCTCGACCCCTTGGGCCACGGAATCCAGAAGGACATACACGTCCCACGGTTTGGGAATGAACTTCTGGATTTGCGCCCGGTTGATGGCATTCCTGAAGAGTTCCACATCGTCGAAGGCACTGGCGAGAATGCGATAGGCGTCCGGCTGGATCTGGCGGAATTTCTCGAGAAACCGCGCCCCGTCAGTGCGGGGCATGCGGTAGTCGACGATGGCCAGATCAAACTCCACTTCAGCGGCCCGCTCGAGGGCGTCGGCGGGATCCCGGAACATCTCGATCTCGTACCCTTGGGCGCGCAGGGCCCGGCGCATTGCCTTGAGAATGTTCTCGTCATCATCGACCAACATCAGGCGATTCACGACACACCTCCTTTCCCGTCAGTGAGTTCGGCTTCGTCGAGGAAGATCGACCCGTCTTCCCCCCAGTTCACGTTCATCAGTTCAGGATGCAGAACCTCGATCCTTTCGATGATCCGTCGATGCCGCTCGATCTCCTCGCGCTGGCGTCTCACCTGATCCGCAAGCCTGCGGTTTTCGACCGTCAGGTCCCGGATGGCCAAGGCCTTCTCCACCGTCTCCCGCAGCTCGTAGTCGTCCCACGGCTTGCTGATGAAGCGGTAGATTTCCGCCTGATTGATCGCCTCGAGCAGCCCATTGAGGTCCGCGTGACCACTGATGATTATCCGCATGCTTTCGGGCTGGATCATCTTCAGTTGGGTCAGGAACACAACCCCGTCCATTTGGGGCATGCGATAGTCCGACAGCACCAGATCGAAGACCGCCGTTTGGGCCCGCTTCAGCGCGCTCTCCGGCGCAGTGAAGAGCTCGATCTCCATGGTCTTGTTACGTCCCAGCACTCTGGAGAGCGCCTTGAGAATCCGCTCCTCATCATCGACCAACATGATCCGATACATCACATACTCTCCCGAGTTGTATTGAAACGGGCGCTCCAGAGCACCGAACGCCTAACTCCGACGCGTGCCCAAACCTGCGAAGCAGGCCAGGTACGTCGGGGCGTTGACGAAGCCTCATTCCCGTTCTGCTTGGCCATTCCGCTCACCCACCCTGCTCTTCCGCACAGACGTAGACGATGAAGCGTCCTTCGGATTCGTTCTCGAACGCCTGAATGCGGTCGATGAGAATCTCGGTCAACTGATACCCCTTGGTGAGCAGCAAAATGCCGTCATTGCTCAGCAAATCGCGGGAAAGGAGCATGCCGGGGCGCAGCTCCACGGTGGAGAGATGGCGCTCGCGCACCTCGCCGTGGCCTTCGGCCCGCGCCTCCAACACGGCAACGAACGCCTCCACCACTTCGGGATCGTAAGCCGTCCCGGAGCGGGAAACGATGAACTCGCGCGCATCGGGCACAGTCAGGGTGCGTCCGAGCAGCTTGCCGGCCCGCAATCCGTCATAGTCGTTGGCCAGTTTCACGATGCGGGCGCCCTGGGCGATGGCCTCCCCGGCGAGGTGGTCCGGATAGCCCTTGCCGTCGTAACGCTCGTGGTGCTGGCGAATATAAAGGGCGGTGTTCTCCAGGCGTCCCAGTCCCATGAGGATGGCCTGACCGGTGGTGGGGTGTTTCTCGATGATCTTGCGCTGCTTCTCCGTCGCCCTGGCCACGGGCAGCTGCAGAAGTTCGTCAGGGTAGGCGATCTTGCCCACATCGTGGAGCAGACCTGCGAAGTAGACATCACGCACTGTCGCCTCGTCCGACCCCATGCGCAGGGCAATCTCCCGGGCCAGCAGACCGACCCGCTTGCCATGGCCCCCTTTGGGTCCCTCACGCAGCTCAATGAGATTGGCGAAGATGGGAATGGCAGCGTAGTACGCCTCTTCCAGCTGCGCGTAAGCCAGTTCGAGGAACAGGTTGGACTGGCGCAGCTCTTCGGTCCGGGCCGCCACCTTCTGCTCCAGGGTGGCGTTGAGCTCCTTGAGCTCCTCATTCTGGCGCCGCGTCAACGCCTCCAGGCGCTGCCTCTCCTCCTCCAGCCGTTTGGCCTCCAGGGCGTGGCGCACCGCCAGTTTGATTTCGTTGTCTTCCCATGGCTTGCTGAAGTAGCCGTAGATGTGCCCCTTGTTGATGGCGGTGATGGTGGACTGCATGTCCGCATAGCCGGTGAGAAGGAACCGCACCACCTGGGGCCAGCGCTCGGCCACCTCGGCCAACAGCCTCGCCCCGTCCATCTCGGGCATGCGCATGTCCGAGACCACCAGGTCGACGGATTCGGTCTCGAGGATCTCCAACCCCTCGGCCCCGCTGTGGGCCGTAAAGACGGTGTATCCAAGCGGGCGGAACAGCCGCCGCAGCGAACTGAGGATGTTGGGCTCGTCGTCGACGAACAGCAGGCTGCCTGTCTGTGTCTGGGCGCCTTGTTCGATCACGGCACTCACGCATCCCTCCTCTCTTTCGGAGTGGCTGTCGCCCCCGGGGCTCCCCGCCTATGAGGTGGGAAACCATCGAGGGCAGGACGTCGGGCTCGAAGTTTTCCCGCAGCATATGACTTACCCGATATGGAGGCAACAGGGTAACGAAGGGCTGCAGGGTGACCGCATACTTACCCAAGAGCGATGTAAGTCCTTGAAAGCAGGTCGTCGGCCGCATGGACGCGGCCGTCGAGCGTACAGGGATGTATTCACAGCGTACCTGCTTTCAAGGACTTACATCGCTCACAGCACGGCCGTGACGTAAGTGTGCGTTTACCCTGCGGGGTGCAGAGCCGCCGCCGGGCGGGTCGAGCGTGCACCGCGCCGCACCTACAGCTCCGCCGCCTCGACACGGTTGCGACCGCCGTTTTTGGCGCGATAGAGGGCCCGGTCGGCCCGCAAGACGAGTTCGGCGCAGCTCTCTGCGCTCCGCCCAAGGGCGGCCACCCCCAAACTGACCGTCACCGGGGTTTCCGCCTCCACCGCCCTGCGGATCCGCTCCGCTGCGCCGACGGCGCCGGCAAGGCTGGTGTGGGGAAGGACCACCAGGAACTCTTCGCCCCCGTAGCGGGAGGGGAAATCGCTTTGGCGGAGCACCCGCTTTACCACCCGGGCCAGTGCCACCAGGGCCTCGTCACCCGCCAGGTGACCGTGACTGTCGTTGTACTGCTTGAAATGGTCGACATCGAACAGGATCACCGATGCATCTGCGCCATAGCGTCGCGCATCGGCCACGGTGCGATTGAGCACCAGCTCCATGGATCGACGATTCGGCAGACCCGTCAGGGCATCGTGGAGGGAGAGGGCCTGGGTCTCCTCATACAGCCGTGCATTGTCGATGGCCATCCCCAGCTGCTCGCCGATGGTGGTGAACAGGCGAATCCTGCGCTCATCGAGTGCCGCTTGCTCGGGGAGATAGGCGAAGAAGACCCCCACCACCCGCCCTTTCGCCTTCAACGGGATGATGAGGTGAAGATGGGGGCGCTCCTCACCGCTGACGATGGTGGCCTGGGTATCCCCGGGCCCGACAATGGGCTGCCCCGTCAGTGCCACGCGCCCGCAGTGGCATTGACCGACCTTCATGCCCTGATGGGCCATCCCGAAGACATCCGGGCCACCACGGTGGGCCACCAGGCGCATGGCCTCGGCCTCGACCACGAAGATCCCCCGCGGCCAATCCCCCTCGGGCAGCAGATTGTCCATATACCCGAGGAATTTACGGGAGAGTTCCTCCAGACTGATGGTCTCGCCGATGCAGGCCGAAATCCCGTTCAGGATGGAGAGCTCACGGTTGCGCTCCCGAAGCTCCTCGCTTGTGCTGCGCAATTCGGCCTCGGCACGGGCCCGCTCGGTCACATCCTGCGCCGCGACGACGATCTCGGTGATTTGGCCGGCGCCATCCTCAATCACCGACCACTCCGCCGCAAGCAGCCGCGGTTCCCCGTCCGCCCCCACGATGATGGCCTCCAGTGCCCTCGAGCGGCCCGAGGCACCCGCAAAGGCGCGCAGTACCCGCCGCCGATCCTCCCGGCGGAGGAGGCGCAGCAGTCTGGTGCCCACCAGCTGCTCGGCTGGGCGGCCCACCCGCTCGGCGAGCGCCCGGTTGGCGAGCACGATGCGGCCGTTCGCCCCCACCACCGCCATGGGTTCGGGGGCGGCCGTCAGCACCCGCTGCAGGAACGCCTCGGAGCGGCGCAGGGCGCGTTTGGTCTGCTTGAGCTCCTCGACCGCCCGTCCCCACAGCTCCCGAATGCGCTCGGCCTGTTTGAGCCCCTGAGTGAGCAGACGATTGCGTCGCTCCAGCTCTTCGAGGCGGGCACTCAGCGGCTCCACGGCCTGCTCCCGGTCACTCACTGTCGAGGTCCGCGTAGATGATGTCCAGGCCGCAACGAAGCGATGCCAGATATCTCAACGCCTCACCTACATGCGCAGGACCGATGAGTGAGCCGTGCTGGGGCAGAATGGCCCGGATCGCCAGCCCCTCCAGACGCCGCACGAACCCGCGGGCGGCCAGGTTGGAGCACATGTAATCCAGGTGGAACAGGTCCATTTTGGGCACGTGCTGCTCGAAAGAGCTCACCATCAGGCTCCAGTCCAGGTCGAGGGCCGCCCAGATGTCGCCGGAGAAGAGAAAGCCGGAGTCCTCGTCCCAGGTAGTGAAGGCGCCCGGAAAGTGCAGGAAGGGGGCGGGGATAAAACGCAGCCGGCTTCCCGAAGGGAGGGAGAAGAACGGCGCCTCGTCGGTGTCGTAGGCGTGGTAGTCGGCACGCCCGTAGTGGGGAAGCAAGACGTGGGTCCTGGCAGAACTGAACACCCGCATGTCCGGATTCAGTTCCAGCCACTCGATCATGGAGGCGGCAACGTCCGGGTCCTGGTGACACAACACCATGCCGGTGACCCGCTCCGGAGGGAGGATGCGCGAGACGCTCTCCCGCACCTGCTGGAAATGGAGGCGACCGCCGGGGTCGACGAGGATCGCCTCCTCCCCATCCCGCAAGAGGTAGGTGTTGCAGCGAAAGGCCGTCTCCTCGGCAATGCCTAGCCAGTAGATCGCCCGTTCGCCCCGTGCGTACAGCAGCGTTGGCTCTCCAGGCCGAACCACCGCGCCCGCCAGGCGCTCCCCATCCATTCCCTTCGAATCCGCCACGCTTGCCTCCCGTTGCCCTTGGGGCCCACAGGCGCGAATTGTAAGCCGGAACGCTCCGGGGACATAGAGGAAGAGTCCGGACGCCCAGGTGGGCGGATACGATGACTCCGTTCAGTGCAGCGTGTGGGGCATCACCACCGGAGAGGCGCTGAAGCCGTGGCTGAATTCCCCGAGCGTGACCAGATAGGTCTCGCGCCCGATCTCCTGAGTGCAGAGGGTCCAGACCACCAGAGGCTCCCCACTGCGCCCCTTGTGGAAGGTAACGATGTCGCCGTCACCCACCTTCATCACCTTGGCGTTGGAGGGATCCTGCAAGGCCACGGCCACATGCCGCCGCAGCAGATCCTGAGCGTTCTCGCCCAAGCGGCTGAATTCGTGGCTGGCCCAGCAAACCCCCAGTGACTGTTTGTCGTAGGTAAACATTGTCTGCCCCTGTCTCCAACCAACCGGCAGCCATCCTAAACCGCGTGGGCGCGGTGACGCCGTGAACTGGGACACACTGCAGGGTAAACGCATGCTTACCCAAGAGCGATGTAAGTCCTTGAAAGCAGGTCGTCGGCCGCAGCCGCTCCGGGCATCCTTGCCCTCCCGCGGCATAAGTGCGTCCTTGCACAAATCCATGCGGCCGACGACCTGCTTTCAAGGACTTACATCGCTCACCGCACGGCCGTGACGTAAGCATGCGTTCACCCTGGGACACTCTGGGGGAAGATTGGCTGGGAGCTTCAGCGCACCGGCAGTGGAACCTGCAGCAGCGCGGTGGAGCCTTCACGGGAGACCACGATGGCCTCGCCGTCCCGGGAGAAGGCGACGCCCTCGTACTGGCGGATGCCCGGCAGCTCCACCACCAGCGGCGGGGTGGCGAAGGTCTCTCCCCACGACACCCCCTCGGCCCGGTGCCACAGATAGGCGTTGTCATAGGTGGCGATGACCGCCCGGCGCCCATCCGCCGAGATGTCCAGGCCGGTCGGCTGGTGGGTGTAGGCCCCCTGAAAGGGGTTGCGGACCTTGTCCCACCCGCTGGGTCGGGGGAGCGCCCACAACGACCCCAGCCGCTCGGCGGTGACCACCTCCGGTCCCCCCGGTCCCAGCGGCAGACGATAGACCCCCGCCGGGAGCGCCCGCTTGGTCACCAGGATCACCGCCTGCTCCACCGGGTCCACGGCCACGGCCTCGCAGTCGTGAGAGCCGTCGGGGAAGCGGAAGCGGAGGGTCCAGGCAGGCTCGACCATCGCCTCGCCTTCGCGGGGCTCTATCAGGGCGTGAAGCTCGTACACCTCCCTGGCCTCGGCATTGTCGCCCACCGCCGCGATGAGAAGGTAACCCTCCCCGCCCTGGCGGAAGGCAGCGATGTCCTCCCAGTCGGTATTGGGGGCGTTCACCACGACCGAGGCGCGGATCGCACCGTTCTCATCGAGCAGGTAGAGGCGGCTGTCGCCGCCGCCCGCCGAGAGGACATTGGGGCCGTCATTGTGCGTCCACACCGCCCCCGGATACCTGTGGGAGGGGGCCAGCCCGCTCGACTCCGGGATCGCGGAGCTGCCGCAACCGGATGCCAGGGCCAGCGAACCGAGGAGGAGTAACCGCTTGCCGGTGTTCATGAGAGTGATGCAGCCTTCGAAACTTCCGCCGGGGCGGGTATGATACCCGCCTTTCATCGTGCCCCACTACGGAGTCAGCAATGCGTGCCCGCGGCCTGTTCATCCTTTTGGGAGGGTTGGCAGGAAACCTCTCCGCGATCGCCTCCTCGCCGGACGCCGGCGTACCCATCGTGCTCAGCCCAAGCCGCCTCGCCCAGGACATCACGGAATCCCCCTCGGCCGTGACGGTGCTCGATCGGCAACTCATCGCCGCCACCGGCGCCCGCAAGCTCATCGATGTGCTGCGGCTGGTGCCCGGCATGACGGTGGGCTCCGCCTACGGCAACCTGCCCAGCGTCGGTCACCACGGCCTCTCCGACAGCTATGCACGGCGCATCCAGGTCCTGGTGGACGGACGCAGCACCTGGCAACCGGCCACCGGAGGGGTGTTCTGGCTCAATCTGCCGGTGCCCATCGAGGACATCGACCGCATCGAGGTGATCCGAGGCCCCAACGCCGCCTCCTTCGGCTCCAGCGCCTTCCAGGCCACCGTGAACATCTTCACCCGCCACTCTTCCGAAGCCACCGGCCCTCGCGTGGGGGCGGCGGTGGGCACCGACGGCATTGACGACCGTTACGTCCACTTCGGCGGCCAGAGCGGTGCCCTCGGCGTCTCCGTGAGTGCGAGCCGTCAGCACGACAGCGGCTACGACCAACTCCACGATACCCGCCGCGACGACGCCCTCTTCACCCGTCTGGACTACACCCCCACCCTGCGGGACGAGCTGAGTGCCGAGGCGGGGTTCTCCCACGGCAAGTACCAGGCGGGAACGGGGGACTTCTTCAACCCCCAGCGCCACATCCGGCAGCGCGACGATTTTCAGTACCTGCGCTGGATCCGCGCCCGCCAGGGGGGAGATGAGCTCAAGGTCGCCCTGAGCCGCAACCACTTCGAGAACATTCACGCCCACCCGGTAGGCCCGATCCCCTCCCCCCCGGTCGGCACGCTGCTGTTCGATTACGGCTACGAGGTCACCCGCTACGATGCAGAGTTCCAGCATACCCTCGCACCCTCGGAGCGGCTGCGGGCGGTCTGGGGGCTGGGGCTGCGCCGGGACGAGGTGCAATCGGAGGCCTATTTCGACACGGCGGCGACGCAAGAGAACGATTATTGGCGCGCCTTCTCCCACCTCGAGTACCGCTTCACCCCCCGCACCCTCCTCAACGCCGGCTTCATGGTGGAGGATTCGGAAATCATGGACCCGGAGTTCTCCCCCCGCGCAGCGGTGATCCACCATCCGGCGCCAGGACACTCGTTGCGGCTCGCGATGAATACCGGCACGCGGGTGGCGACCCTGTGGGAGAACCAGGCACGCCAGCGCTTCGCCAACGAGGAGGGCTCGTTCACCATGTACAAGACCATCTCCTCGGGTGTGGAGACGGTCGAGAAGGCCGTCAGTTACGATCTCGGCCACGTCTATCGGCCCCACGCCGGCCTGACCGTGGACAGCCGCGTCTATTACGAGCAGGTCTCCGACCTCATCACCCAATTTCTTCGCGACACCGACGGGGAGGTGGGCTATTACCCCGGCTCCCAGGTGCTCGACTTCCGCAACCAGGATGACGTGGAGATCGTCGGTTTCGAGACCCAGGGGGATCTGCGCCTGACCTCCCGGGATCGGCTGTTCGTCTCCTACGCCTACACCGAAATCATCGCTGGGGATGGGGCCGAAGATCTCGAAGCGAGCGCGCCGCGACAGAAGCTGGCGCTGCTCCTGAGCCACGACTTCACCGGCGGGCTCGAAGGCAGCATTTTCTATACCTGGCAGGACCGCATGGCGTGGCTGGACGGGTCCGCCATCGATGCCTGCGACCGCCTCGACCTGCGCCTGGCGAGGCGCTGGCGGGTGGATAACAAGGCCGTACGCCTGGAGCTCGTGGGCCAGAACCTGAGCGGCGCACACGCCGACTATCGCCGCGACGCCCGCTGGGAGCCGCTCGGATACGTTCGGCTGTCCGTTGATTTCTAGAGCCCGAACCGATCAATCCGACCCGATGCGCCTCCGAACTGCAAAACTGGCCAGAAACGTGTGGTGGATAAGCGCAAGCGCATCCACCACTCACGGCACCGATCCGGTGGAGGCGCCGCGCTTTTTCACCCCGCGCCAATGTCGTTGCGGCAGCCGCTCGCATTTTCCGGGCAATCCAGTCGCGAGGGGCTGCGAGGAATTCGTTGATCTGTCAGGTGCTCCAGGAAGAACTCTCGATCGATGAGCAAAAGGATCGGCTCCCACGCCCTGAGTCCGTTTCGGCTGTCGGCTCCCACCCCGCCCTCCTCCCCGGCTTACCCGGCAACCGGGGGAGCCGGGGAGCGGGGGCCGGGGCAACCGCTGGTTGCCGCACTCCTTACCCTGTTTCTGCTGCTGCAGGCGCTGCCCGCGTGGGCGGAGACGATCCCGCTGTTCTGTCCCAAAGGGTTTGACGCGGGCCCTCTGTTGCAGACCCTGAAGGCGGCCTCGTCCCTGGAGGTGGTGCCCAGAGAATCTCCCCCGGAGACCCCCGCATGCCCCCCTCTGGCCCTCGCGGTGGGCGGGGATGCCGCCGAGCGGCTGCTTGCCGACTGTCCGGCCACACGGGTGGTGACGACCCACACCAGCCGTGCCGAGCTCGCCCGGCTGCGCCAGAGGCATGGGGCGGCACGACTCACCGGCGTCTACCTGGAGGCCCATCCGGCCACCCAACTGCGCCTGCTGAAGGAGGCCGCAGCACGGGCGCGGCGCGTGGGCCTTCTCCATTCCAGCTGGTTCCGGCCGCAACTCGGCGAGGTGCGGGCGGAAGCCGGCCGGCTGGGGCTCACGCTGGTGGAGGCGGAGGTCCCCGAGGGGGTCCATCCGGCGCGCATCCTGCACGACATCCTGCCGGAGGTCGACGCCGTGCTGATGCCGGCCGATCCGACCCTCCTCGGCCCCACCACCATCAGACCGCTGCTGCTGGGCACCGCCCGCCACTTTGTGCCGATGTTCGGTGGGCGCTCGGAAGCCTACGTCGAGGCGGGGATCGCGGCGGGCGTTTTCGCCACCGAGGAGGGAATGGGCCGCCGCGCCGCCGAACTTCTCCACAGCGCCCAAGCCGGTCAGTGGGGCGATCCGGCCTATGCGGGTGAATACCGCATCACCACCAATCGCTCCGTGGCAAGAATTCTGGATGTGCGCCCGATCACCACCCTGGCAAAGCCATCGGGTGGGGTCGAACGCCCCCCCCGGGAAGTCCTGGAGGTACCATGAACCGCAGCATCCGCTCCCAAATCCTGCTCATCGCCATTGCCCCCCTTCTGGTGATGGGGCTCATCGGTCTGGTCTCTGTCGCGACCAGCCGCCATCTGCTGCTGGATGAGCGGCTGGAGCAGCAGGGACTCGCCGCAGCAAGCTACATCGCCATCGCCAGCGAGTACGGGCTGCTGGCGGGCGATGCGCAGGCCCTCGCCTCGGTGGCCCGGCATGCGCTTGCGGACGGGCAGATCGCCGCAGTGACCATCGAGGATGCCGCGGGGCGCCAGGTGGTGCAACTCACCCGACCTGGTGCGTCGACGTTGAGGACGGTGGAGGTGGTGCGCCCCATCCACGTGTGGGATAGGGTCGGCAGCGAAGGCACGGAGTCGCTCATCGGCCAGACGCGGATCCTGCTCGATGTCGCCCCCACCCGGCGGGCGCAGATCACCGCCATCGCCTTCTCCGCCGGGCTGATGATGGTGCTGCTCGCGCTGGCCGGGTATGCCTCCGTGCGCCTGTTCCGCAACATCGCGGCACCGGTCTCGCGGATCATCGAGGCGATGCACGCCATCGAGGAGGGCCATCTGGAGACCCGCGTGGCCGAAACCGCCGGCAACGAATTGGCCCGCATGGAGCGAGGCATCAACCGAATGGCTCACGCCCTCCAGACCCATCGCGACGACCTGGAGCACCATGTCCGCGCCGCCACGGGCGAATACATCCGCGCCAATGAGGAGCTCGAGCGTCATAACGAACAGCTGGCGGAGGCGCGATCGGCCGCCGAGGCCGCCACCCGGGCCAAGTCGGCTTTCCTGGCCAACATGAGCCACGAGATCCGCACCCCGCTCAACTCCATCGTGGGTTATACCCAGCTCATTCGCCGCGAGCAGTCCACCCTGCCCGAGAAGGTACGCGATCACGTGGGGAACATCGCCATCGCCTCCTCCACCCTCCTGGAGCTGGTGAACGAGCTGCTCGATTTCTCCCGCATCGAAGCCGGGTGCATCACCCAGTCCATCGAGTCGCTCGACCTCACCGAACTGCTCGACGAGGTAGCCGCCACCTTGTGCCAGCAGGCCCGGGACAAGGATCTCTACGTGGACGTGGTTCCCTATTTGGACGTGCCTCGCCGCCTGATCGGCGATCGGGCCCATTTGCACCAGGTCCTCACCAACCTGCTGGCCAACGCCATCAAGTTCACCCAGCGCGGGGGCGTGGTGATCCGTGCCATGACGGAGTCGGAACCGAACGAGGATACCCTCACGCTGCGCTTCGAAGTGCAGGACAGCGGCAAGGGGATCGCCCCGGAGGATCTGCGCCGACTCTTCCTCCCCTTCGAGCAGCTCGATGACTCAATGGCGCGAGTCCACCAGGGAACCGGGCTGGGGCTGGCCATCTGCAAGGGGCTAGTGGAAATGATGGGTGGGGAGATCGGTGTCGAGAGCGACGGGCCGGGCCGCGGCTCCACCTTCTGGTTCAGCGTGCCCATGCACCGCAGTGCCGGTGCCGCCGACACCCCACAGCCCCACCCCGGCCGCTTTGCGGTGGTGGACGAGCGGAGCTCTTTCCGCCAGATGGTCATGGGCCACCTGCACGATCTCGGCATCGCGGTGACCCCGGTGAGCGACCTCTCCGAGATCCAGCCCGCCACCGCAAAGCTCAATGCGATTTTCGTGCGTTGGCGAGCCGATGGTACGAGCCTGCAGAGGCTGACCGAGGCGGCGCTTCCCCTCGCCGAGCGAGTGGTCGTGTGCGGCCTCGATCCCGACTCGCCCCAGACCGAGAGGCTGCGCCAGCGCGGTGCCCTCTTCATCCCCGCCCCGGTGCGCACTCGAACGCTGCTGCAGGTGCTCGGCCCGATCCTCGCGCTTCCCGACCGCGTGGAAGCCTACCTCACCGCAGCCCACCGGCCACGGCCGCTCAGCGGTGCCTGCATTCTGGTGGTGGACGACAACACCCTGAACCGGACCTTTCTTGCGGAAATGCTCTCGATCCACGGACCGGAGATTGTACAGGCGGAGAGTGGTGCAGAGGCCTTGCGACTCCTCCTGGATCGCGCCCTGCCGGCGGATCTGGTCCTGATGGACCTCCACATGCCCGGCATGGACGGGCGGCAGACCACCCGCGCACTGCGGGCCGCCGGCATCGAGGTGCCGGTGATCGCCGTCACCGCCAATGCCCTGCCCGAAACACGGGAGGCGGTCGTCAGTGCGGGGATGGACGACCTGGTGACCAAGCCGGTGGAGGAGCAGAAGTTGCTGGAGGCCATCTGCCGCCGATTCCCCTGCCCCGAGGCGCCCCAGGCGAGCCCGGTCGACGAGACTGCCGCGTTGAGGAGCGATCTGGCGCGGCTGTTCCGACAGGAAGGCGGCAAATACCTTGGTCAACTGGATGCCCTGGTGCTTGGCGACCCCGAACGGGTCCGCCACCTGGCCCACACCATCAGCGGGGCCGCCGCCACCTGCTACTTGAACGAGGTGGCGGAGATCGCCCGGGAGCTGGAGATGGCAGCCCGCCGGGGCGCCGGGGCCGATGAGCTTGGAAGCCTGCGTGCGCAGCTTCGGCACAGCCTCGTGGAGGCGTGCGGCGAGAACACCGCGACAGAAGTCGCCATTTGAAGCGGGCATGACAAATTAATCAGCGTTTCCCTAGAGCACCGAACAGGTAAACGGAACAATCGCCAATCGCAGCCAGATTGCGCCGCAGGTGGCAGGGGCAGCGAACCGGCGTAGGGTAGATAAGCGCAGCGCATCCACCAATTCGACGCCGTGAATGGTGGATGCGCTGCGCTTATCCACCCTACCTATCACGCACATCGGATTTACCTGTTCGGTGCTCTAGCCAACGACCAACGACCAGCGACCAACGACCAGCGACCAGCCTGCGCCCATCGGCCCTCGCACCTTCCGATCGGCCGCTGCCCGCCCTCGAACAACCTGGTGGCTCCATGCGGGTTGCCCCGTCAGGGTGGGCAGCGGCGTGACACTGCCCTGCCGTCAGGCCGTCCCCGCCCGCATCACTTCCACATAGCGGTCGACGATGAGCGCCGCGAACAGCAGAAACAGGTACCAGATGGAGTAGCGGAAGGTGGCCATGGCGTGGCCATCTCCATCGCTACGGTAGAGACGGAAGGCGTGATAAATAAAGCCCGCCCCGAGAGGAAGCGCCGCGCCCAGGTAGAACCACCCGCTCAATCCAGAGGCGAAGGGCAGCAGGCTCACCGAAAGCAGCATGAAGGTGTAGATGAGCACCTGCGACTTGGTGAACCGCACCCCATGGGTCAGCGGCAGCATGGGCAGGTTGACCCGGGCGTACTCCTCCTGGCGGTGGATGGCGAGGGGCCAGAAGTGGGGCGGTGTCCAGATGAAGACGATGAGAAAGAGGAGGATGGCCTGGGTGGTGATCTCCCCCGTAACGGCCACCGCCCCCAGCAGCGGCGGCGCGGCCCCTGCCGCCCCGCCCCACACGACGTTCTGTGGGGTGGTGCGCTTCAAGAACGCGGTGTAGACCACGGCGTAGCCGATCATCGCTCCCGCGGTGAGCAGTGCCGTCAAGGCGTTGACTCCCACTGCAAGGATCACCACGGCGGAGATCCCGAGGGTGGCGGCAAAGAGAAGCGCCTGCGCCGTCTCGACACTCCCCGACGGCAGGGGGCGGTGGCGGGTGCGTTCCATGGCGCCGTCGATGCGGCGGTCGATGATGTGGTTAAAGGCCGCCCCGGAGGCGGAGGCCAGGGCGATCCCCAGCAGGCCGAACACGATCCGCGGCCAGCCCACCGCGCCGTCCGCCGACAACAGCATGCCGACCCAGGCGGTGAACACCATGAGCGCCACAATCCTCGGCTTGGTGAGCGCCGCATAGCGCTTCCAGAGTGCGGGGGCGGGCCAGATCGCGGTTTCAGTTGCTGACATAGTTCCTCCAGTGCTTCGAGACCTTCATCAATCGCTGCATGTCGTCGAGAATGTCATCCGCGCTCTGCTCGGGCCCGAACCGCATCATCAGGTTGCCCATGGGATCGATGACATAGAGGGTGTTGTCCGGGGGCAGGGTGCCGCCGGTCAGTGCGTCGAGGGCACGCCCGTCACCCGGGGTGATGTGTATCCCCGGGAAGTCGCTGCGTAGCTCCGTGGCGGCGGTCTCGGGCACCTCGTGCCACAGGAGGATGCGCTCCACCCGCCCCCGATCCTCCCCCAGCGCCAGCCGGATCTGCTGCAGGATCCACAGCCGCCTCCGACAGGCCTCTTCACAGCGGCTCACCACTGACACCAGCACCCAGCGTCCGCTGAGCGAGGAGAGGCTCAGCGGCTCTGCCCCGGGGAGCGGGAAGGCGATCTCCGAGACCGAGCGCACCGGCTCCAGCAACTCCCCATGGTTGGCCCGTCGCTCGGGCAGCAGTTCGGGCTTGAGAATGAGCATCCACCCGGCCACGAAAGGCGCCGAGAAGAGGAGCACCAACCACAACAGCGTCGATCTGCCTTGCACGTTCACCTACCCCTCTCCGCCTCCGTCGATCCCGGGCGCCGCACCGAATGGAGGGCGTAGAGCCCGACGGCCAGCAGCGCGAAGGCAAACCACTGGATCGCATAGCCCATGTGCATCCCCCACTTCTCCTCCCCGTTCCCCAGTGCCGCCAGCGTCTCGCTCACGAGACGGGCATCTTCGATCAGCACCAGCGGCCCGACCGGGTAGTTACGGAGGGCGGCGAAGTGTTCCACATCCAGGTACGGCCAGCGCTCCCCCCAGTCGGCGCCCGAGGCGCCGCCGAGCCGAATGGCCGGTAGCGCGGGCCGGGTGATCAGCCCCCGCACCTCGGTATCGCCTGCGGACGGGGCGGCCACCGCCCGCTGCGCCTCCTCCCGGGGGATCCAGCCGCGATTGACCAGTACCCGGAGGTCGCCGCCGGAGATCCGCAGGGGGACGATGAGGTGATAGCCGAGCCGACCGTCCTGCTTCCGGCCATCCAGCAGGATGCGGCCGGCCGGTTCGAAGCTCCCCCGCACCACCGCCCGCCGGTAGAGCAGCGCCTCTTCAAAGGGGGTGGACTCCGTCAGTTCGACCGTCGCGAGCAGAGGCCGCTGCCCCACCACCTCGGCGAGCGCCTGGCGCGACTCGGCGCGCGCCATCTGCCACAGCCCCAACTTCACGAAGATGGCGCAGGCCAGCACAACCGTCACGCTACTCCACAACCTCGGTCGAAACTGAAGGGTGTTCCCCAGCACCTGCCGACATCTCCTATAGTTTTCCAGTAACTACTCACCCCATGTCGGCGGCACTGGAGTGCGGGGGCTTGCCCCCGCTTTCCCGAGGGGCGGCTTGCCGCCGTGCGCCGTGTTGTGGGCTGGCCGGGGACGGCGGGAGCAAGCTCCCGTCCTGCAAAGCGGCGGCAAGCCGTCGCACTCCACGGCAAAGGTGCCGTAACCCGTAGCATCGAGACGCGGCTGACATGGGGTGAGTAGGTACGTTTTCCCAATACTTCGTGTTATGGAGTCTGCCCATGAAATGGCTCGTGCTCTTCATCCTCGCGGTCATCGTGCTCTCTCTCGCCGAGGCGATGTATTACCTGGCGAGAGACAGCGGCGAGGCGAGCAAGACCCGTGTGGTCAAGGCACTGACAGTCCGCATCGCGTTGTCCATCCTCTTGTTTGCGGTGGTCGCCGCCAGCGCCTTCTTCGGGCTCATCGAGCCCCACAGCCCGGTGCGCTGACAGGTCACATGATGTAGACAAAAATGAACAACCCCAGCCAGACCACGTCCACGAAGTGCCAGTACCAGGCGACCGCCTCGAAGGCGAAGTGATTGTGCGGCTTGAAGTGTCCTTTCAGACTCCGCCCCAGAATGGCAAGCAGCATGATGGCCCCCACCGTGACGTGAAAGCCGTGGAAGCCCGTGAGCATGTAGAAGGTGGAACCGTAGACCCCTGATTTCAGCGTCAGGTTGAGGTGGGTGTAGGCCTCCATGTACTCCCACGCCTGCATCACCACGAACAGGAGTCCCAGGGCGACGGTCGCCACAAGCCCCCAGATGAGGTGGTCACGGCGGTCCATCTTGAGGCCCCAGTGGGCCCAGGTGATGGTGGCCCCGGAGGTCAGCAGGATGAGGGTGTTGAGCGCCGGAACGCCCCACGCCCCCATGGGTGTGAAGGGCCCGCCGAGGTTTTCCGGTCCGGCGGTGGGCCACTGGCCCGCAAAGCCCTGGTAGAGGAACTCCTGCGTCGCCCCCAGGTAGCCCTCGCCCCCCAGCCACGGCACGGCGATGTTGCGCAGGTAGTAGAGGGAGCCGAAGAAGGCGAGGAAAAAGAACACCTCCGAGGAGATGAACCAGAACATGCCCTGGCGGAAGGAGCGATCCACCTGCGTGTTGTAGTAACCGCGCAGGCTCTCCCGCACCACATCCCCGAACCAGGAGTAAAGCAGATAGGCGAACACCGCCAATGCCGCGGTCAATATGAAGCTTCCCGCCGCCACCCCGTTGATGGTCAGCGCCACCCCCAGCAGCAGGCTGAACGCCGTCCATGTGGCCACCAGGGGCCAAGGGCTGGGCTGGGGTATGTAGTACTCCGAGTGCTCTGCGGACATACTCGCCTCCTCCGGGCCGCTGTGGGCTCCGCTAGATTCCGTTTGCCGTTCCGGTTGGTTCATTGCCCCCGTTTCCCCTTTCCCGTGCGGTATCCGCATTCATGAACGTGTAGGAGAGGGTGATCGAATCCACATCGGCGGGAAGGTCGCGCGAGACCACGAACACCAGCGGCATCTCCTTGGTCTCACCGGCCTGCAGCAGCTGGCGGTTGAAACAGAAGCAGTCGTTCTTCTCGAAATAGGCCGTGGCCTGCCAGGGCACCACGGCGGGGATGGCCTGCCCCACCACGCTGCGGCTGGAGTAGTTGTGTGCCACATAGGCCGCCTGGGCCATCTTGCCCACCTGCACCTCGAGGGTTTTCACCTTGGGTTCGAAGCGCCAGGGGAGGTCCCGGTTGACGGTGGCATCGAATCGCACCGTTACCATCCGCCCGGTCGGGTGTTCCGCGGCGGCGGTAGCCGAGGGCACGGCCCGTTGCGCCGACTGGATGCCGGCCACCTGGCAGATCAGCCCATACAGCGGCACCATGGCGAATCCGAAGCCGAACATTCCGGCCCCCACCAGCGACAGCAGCAGTGCCGTTCTCCCATTCTTCCGCGGTTCGCTTGCCATCTGCCGCCTCTCACCTCAAGGTGAAACTCCCGACAAAACGAACATGGACAACACCATGAGCGCCACCACGAAGGCCCCGAGGGCCAGGGCGAGCCGGTTGTTGCGCCGCCTCAACGCCTCCTTTCTCTCCGCGTCATCGTCCATGCACCCGCTCCCGCTCAGCGTCACGATGGCACCCGGGATTTCAGGTGGTGATGACCGGTGCCTTGCCCCAGGTGTGGAAGGGCGGTGGTGACGGAAGCTGCCACTCCAGTCCCCGCGCCCCCTCCCACACCTGCGCATCCACCCGTTCGCCGCTGCGCACCGCCTTGACGATCACGTAGAGGAACAGCAGATAGCTCGCTCCGAAGAGGAACGAACCAACACTTGAAATCACGTTGAACTCGGTGAACATCACGTTGTAGTCGACGATCCGCCGAGGCATGCCGGCGAGGCCGAGAAAGTGTTGGGGGAAGAAGGTGACGTTGAAGCCAATAACGTTGGTCCAGAAGAAGAGCTTGGCCAACCTCTCGTCGTACATGCGGCCGGTCCATTTGGGCAGCCAGTAGAAGACCCCGGCCACCAGCCCGAACACCGCCCCCGGCAGCAACACATAGTGGAAATGCGCCACCACGAACATGCTGTCGTGGTACTGCATGTCAGCCGGAACCACCGCCAGCATGACCCCGCTGAGCCCGCCGAAGGTGAAGGTGAGAATAATGGCGATGGCGAACAGCATGGGCGTTTCGAAGGTCATGGCGCCACGCCACATGGTGGCGATGAAGGCAAAGACGATCAGCCCCACCGGGATGGAGATGAGGATGGTCACCAACATGAAATACTTCACCGCCCCCAGGGACATGCCGATGGTGTACTGGTGGTGGGCCCAGACGATCATCCCGAGGGCCGCAATGCCGAGCATGGCGCCGACCACGGTCCTGTAACCGAACAGCGGCTTGCGGGCGAAGGTGGGGATGATGTGCGCCAGGATGCCGAACGACGGCAGCAGCAGAATGTAGACCTCCGGGTGACCGAAGAACCAGAACAGATGCTGGAACAGCACTGGATCGCCACCGCCTGCTGCGTTGAAAAAGCTGGTTCCGAAGTGGCGATCGAACAGCAGCATGGTGATCCCGCCGGCCAGCACGGGCATCACCAGAATGAGCAGAAACGCCGTCACCAGCCAGGCCCAGCAGAAGATGGGCATCTTCAACAGCGTCATCCCGGGCGCGCGCATGTTGAGCAGCGTCACGATGATGTTGATGGAGGCCAGGATGGAGGAGATCCCCATCAGGTGCAGAGCGAAGATGAGAAAGTCCATGGCCATCCCCACCTGGGTGGAGAGCGGCGGATAGAGCGTCCAACCCGTGTTGATTTGGCTTCCCCCGCCGAGAAAGGGAACCACGAACGAGAGGATGAGCATGGTCGCCCCGGCCGGAAGCAGCCAGAAGCTCAGGTTGTTCATGCGCGGCAACGCCATGTCCGGCGCGCCGATCATCATGGGGATCATCCAGTTGGCCATGCCCGCCGCCGCGGGCATCACCGCGCCGAAGATCATCAGCAGGGCATGGTTGGTGATGAGATTGTTGTAGAGGTCCGGGTCCACCAGCTGCAACCCCGGAAACAACAACTCCGAGCGGATCACCATGGCACTGATGCCGCCCAGGAACAGCATGCAGAGGGCGAAGACCAGGTAGAGCGTTCCGATGTCCTTGTGGTTGGTGCTGAACAGCCATCGCCGCAGGCCGTGGGGCCGCGCGTGGTGTTCAGACTCGAGCGCAATGGCTGTGGTGCTCATGACTCTCCTCCAAATGGCTGTCAGCGTGCGACCGGGCGAATGTCTGTACGGGTGCCGCTCACCTGGAGCGGTTGGACGATGTCACCGGTGTCGTTGCCCCAGGCGTTGCGCTCGTAGGTGACGATGGCCGCGATCTCCAGATCGTTCAGGGTGTTCCAGGCCTGCATCGCCGTCCCGGGTCTCCCCTCCACGATGACTCGAATGTGATCGTCGATGGGCCCCATCACCACCTTGTTGCCCTTCAGTGCAGGGAACGCCGGCGGCAGCCCGGCGCCGTTGGCCTGGTGACAGGAGGCACACTTGCTCTCATAAGCCACCTTGCCCCGGGCAATGAGCTCCTCCTTGCTCCACTGGCGATCCGAGGCGGCCTCCAGTGCGGCGGCCTGCATCGCCTCCTTGCGTTCGCTCAGCCAGACATCGAACGCTTCCGGGCTGACGGCCTTCACCACCACCGGCATGCGCGCATGCCAGGTTCCGCAGAGTTCGGCGCACTGGCCGCGATAGACGCCTTCTTTCTCGATTTCCGCCCAGGTCTCGGTGATGTATCCGGGGATGGCATCCTTCTTGAAGCCGAGAGCGGGGACCCAGAAGGCGTGGAGAACGTCGGCGGAGGTGTGCAGGAAACGGATGGGGGTGTGCGTGGGCAGGACCAGGGCGTTGTCCACCTCGCGCAGATAGTGGTCCCCCGCCTGCTCTTCCGGGGTGTAGCGACTTTCCAGCTTGATGCCGTGGTCGATGTAGTCGTACTCCCACCACCACTGGTGCCCGGTCACCTTGACATCCATCATCGTTTTGTCGTTGGGCACCATCCAGAGGGTCTCGAGCGTCCGCTGCGCGGACCCGGCGATGGTCAGATCGACCCCCAGCACCAACACCGGCACGGAGATCCACCCCCAGCGTCCAAACCAGGTCTCGTTGAAGTTCTGATCCGCCTCGAAGCCCCGGCTCTTGCGATGGACGAAGACGGAGTAGGCAACCACGGCCGTGATGATCAGCATCAGCACCGTGGAGATCCAGAACGTCAGCATGTGGACGTCATAGATCTGCTGCGCGCCGCTCCAGGCCGGCTCAGGGAAGTTGATCCCCCACTCCCCGTGAGCCTCGCTCACGGCCAACAGTGCGCCCGGCATCAGCCCGAGCCGTCTCCTTACCGTATCAGGCATAGCAGTCCCCAGGATCGTCGATGAAATCGAACACGTTCGGACACGAATGTGCACCGGAGGGTACGTCTAACCAGTGGCCGTGAATACAGAGGGTGCGGCCGAGTTCCTTAAGAGGATAGCCACGGCTAACAAACTTGCCAGCGGAATTCGGTCAATGACTTAACCGCAGGTAGATACACCAGGAATTGTGGGATTTCTCATCGGGTACGGTGAGGGGCAGGGTGAACGCATACTCACCCAAGAGCGACATAAGTCCTTGAAAGCAGGTCGTCGGCCGCATGGATGGGTGCAAGGACGCACTTATGCCGCGGGAGGGCAGGATGCCCGGAGCGGCCGCGGCCGTCGAGCGTACAGGGATGGAAGATGATTGCTCCTGCATAATCTTCACTCCCGACATCCATGTCGGTCGTATTCACAGCGGACCTGCTTTCAAGGACTTACATCGCTCACAGCACGGCCGTGACGTTAGTATGCGTTTACCCTGGTTACGATAGGCCATAGCAGGCAGGCCACTCCATTTTCTGCTACACCTAAGAAGCTGTTTCGGGCCCCTATCACCATCCACGCAGGCGCCACACGTCTTCGTCCCACTGGGGCGCGCCGCTGGATGAGGCGGGCCGGTGGAGATTTTGGGGGGTAGATACAGTGCGGATTCTTTGGCTCTCTCACCTGGTTCCCTGGCCGCCCAAAGGGGGGGTGCTCCAGCGGAGCTACAATATGTTGCGCGAGCTTGGCGCGCGTCAGGAGGTTCACCTCCTTGCGTTCATACAGTCGCAACTCCTCGCCGATACCACCGGTTCAGTCGCCCAGGGATTGAAGGAGGCCGATGAGGCACTGCGCGGATTTTGTGCATCGGTCCGTTTTGTCCCCATTCCTGCAGAGACCCGACGACACGGGCGCACGCTGCTGGCGCTGCGCGGTCTGGCCCGGCCGGGGGGATACACGATCGAGTGGCTGAGGTCGTCAGTCATGAGGCGTGAGATAGAAGCGATCCAAAAAGGCCTCAGTTTCGACTTGGTTCACTTCGACACCATCTCCCTCGCGCCTTACAGATCGCTCGTGAGGGGGCCGGCGACGGTCCTTGATCATCACAACGTGGAATCACACATGATGGTCCGGCGTGCCGAGCAGGAGAGAGATCTCCTCAAGCGGGGCTACTTCGTGCAGGAGGGGTGGAAACTTGCGCGATATGAGCGCCGGGTGTGCCGATCCTTCGATCTGAACATTACCTGTTCGGAGCTCGATTCGGAACGGCTGCTGCAGATCTCGCCGGGCCTACCCATTGAGGTGATTCCAAACGGTGTTGATACAGATTACTTTCGCCCGGGGTGTGAGACGGAGGCGTCACCGTCTCGGCTCGTTTTTGCCGGCAATCTGAAGTGGTATCCCAATCGGGACGCGATGATCTACTTCGCGCGTGAAGTTTGGCCGCGGCTTGCCTCGCGGCTTCCGGAGCTTACCATGGACGTGTGTGGGAGCGGACCGCCGGCGGAGCTTCTCGGGCTGGCCGCAAAAGACCCGCGTTTTCGGGTGCATGGCTTCGTGGACGATGTGCGCCCCTGGATCGGTGGCGCGGCCGTCTACGTCTGCCCCATCCGTGACGGAGGCGGTACCAAGCTGAAGGTACTGGATGCACTGGCTATGGGCAAGGCGCTGGTGGCCGATCCCGTCGCGTGCGAGGGAATCGCTGTGACCCAGGGGAAAGATGTGGAGTTCGCCACTGACCCGGAGACCTTTGTAGCGCGCATCTGTGACTTGGTCGGGGATGAGGAGCGGCGTCGGCGGATGGGCGCGGCGGCGCGGACCCTGGTTACCGAACGCTACTCCTACCGCAGCATCGGGGCCCGCCTTTCCCGGATTTACGAGTCGTTGCCCGTGGCGTGTTCGGTTCCAGCGGTGCAGAGGGGCTGACACACCGATGTGCGGCATAGCGGGAGTGCTGGATTGCTGTCGGGAGACGCCTGAACCGGAACTTCGCTCCCTGGCCTCTGCAATGGCGGACAGCCTCTACCATCGGGGTCCGGACAGCGGTGGTGTTTGGGTGGACGCCGAGGCCGGCATTGCGCTGGCCCACCGCCGCCTGGCCGTGATCGATCTGTCACCCCATGGGCGCCAGCCAATGCACTCGTCCAGCGGGCGCTACACCATCGTTTTTAATGGCGAAATTTACAATTTTCCGGAACTTCGCCAAAAACTGGAGCGTGCAGGGGCGATGTTTCGCGGCCACTCCGATACCGAGGTACTCCTTGGCGCGGTCGACCACTGGGGCTTTGAACGGATGTTGGAGTGGGCGAACGGAATGTTCGCCCTTGCCTTGTGGGACCGGAAACGGCACACACTTCGGCTGGCCCGTGACCGGTTGGGCGAGAAGCCACTCTACTATGGATATGTGGGGAGCCAACTGCTGTTCGCCTCAGAGTTGAAGGCTCTTGCGCGTCACCCCGATTGGTGTGGGGACGTCGATCTGGAGGCCCTTGCCAGCGAGCTTCGTTTCGGCTACGTGGCCGCCCCACGGTCCATCTACGCGGGGATATACAAGCTGTCGCCAGGCTGCTGGGTCGAGTTCGACCGCTCACGGCGTCCCATCGTTCCCACACCTTCGGGACAAGCCATGGGGCCGGGACAGCCAGCGCGGTACTGGTCGCTCCGTGAGGTCGCCGAAGAGGGGATCCGCAACCCACTGCCGGTCACCGCCGAAGAGGTGGGCGAGGCCATGGAGCCATTGCTGCGTGCGGCGGTGCGGCGCCAGCTCCATTCCGATGTTCCTCTCGGCGCCTTCCTCTCCGGCGGTATTGATTCCACGACCGTCGCGGCAATCATGCAAGGGGAGTCGACCCGCCCGATCCGGACCTTCACGGCCGCGTTCACTGACAGCGACTTCGATGAGTCGCATCATGCGAGACGGATCGCCGGGCACCTCGGGACGGATCACACCGAAGTCAGGGTGAGCGAAGAGGAGGCGTTGGCCCTCATCCCTGAGTTACCTCACTATTATGACGAGCCCTTTGCCGACCCCTCGCAGATCCCGACCCTGCTCATCTCACGGCTGGCCCGGCGGAGTGTGACGGTTTGTCTGACCGGAGATGGTGGTGACGAGCTTTTCTGCG
Organism: Gammaproteobacteria bacterium; assembly: GCA_041690535.1. Lineage (GTDB taxonomy): Bacteria > Pseudomonadota > Gammaproteobacteria > Thiohalomonadales > Thiohalomonadaceae > JAWLHA01. Next base: position 41,583 of record JAWLHA010000012.1, read on the forward strand.
GCTACAACCGTTACCACTGGTTGGGCGCGAGTTGGCGCCATCTGCGGCGGCTTCCTGTTGCCGCACGGCAGAGCGTCGGGCGGATGCTTGGCGCGCTCCCACCGGCATTTTACGACCGTCTGCTCTTCCCTCGACGGCGGCATGGGTTGGCGGCGCCGACCTCGGCGGGCCATCGCCTCCACAAGTTGGCCCGCGTCATTGGAGGCGAGGACCTCGAGGCCTTCTATCGACGGGGGATCAGCTATTGGCAGACCCCCGGGCAGCTGCTGGGGCGGGGGGACGGGATCCCCCAGGTTGAACCCCTGCAACTGCCACACCAACCCGCTGACCACATGATGTACTGGGACGGGATGGTGTATCTCCCCGACGACTCCTTGGCCAAGGTGGACCGGGCCTCGATGGCTGCGAGCCTGGAGACACGTTTGCCGCTCCTGGATCGGCACGTGGTTGAATTCGCATGGCGCCTTCCCCTTGCTACGAAAGTGTACAAGGGGCGCAGCAAGTGGCCGCTGCGACAGGTGCTGTATCGTCAGGTCCCTCCCGAGTTGGTTGAGCGACCGAAGATGGGTTTTTCGGTTCCGATCGGTCGCTGGCTGCAGGGGCCGCTGCGGGACTGGGCAGAATCACTGCTCGACCCGGCAAGCCTTCTGAACCAGGGGATCTTCGATCCGGGCCCGATCCGCGCCTGCTGGGCGCAGCACCTCAGTGGTCGTCATAACCGCCAGGCGGAATTGTGGGCTGTGCTCATGTTCCTGGCGTGGCACGCGGACGTTAAGCACCAGCCGGTGACCCGCCTCGAGCCACACCCCACAGCGGCCCATGCGGCACCCTGAGGGAGAGTGAACGCGGTAATCCGTCACAACCACGCAGAGATTCGTGCAAGGAAAGCACTCTTGGTTGCCGAGATATCCTGATGGAGGCCGACCCGGCGAAGCATATACCGATCGGTGTGCGAGTGGTTCCACCCCTTGACCGTGGAGCACGCCCCGGAATAGTTCCTTTCAACTTCTCTCATGGCCGTCGGCGAGGCATCCCCATTGGGGTAGCAGAACAGCGCCGGAGCGGTGCCGGTGTGCCGGGAAATGGTCGCCTTCGACTCGCGCACCTCGCGCTCAACCTGTGCGTCGCTCAGGCTCGGCAGCAGCCGGGAGTGCCGACAGGTGTGCGAGCCAATCTCCACAAGACCGCTGTCCATCATCTCTTTGATTTGAGCCCAGTCCAATACTGACGCCCCCGTGTGGCCTTGGTTCAGCTCAATCCGTTGCTCCATCGAAGCGACGCGTTCAACCAGATCGCCATCTCCGAACCGCTGTTTCGCCGCGTTGATGATCGTGTCGAGAATCTCGGGATCCGGCAGGCGGTGGAAGGCCTGCTGATCAACGGCTAACCTGGTAAGCCATCTGAACTCTCTCGTCTTCCACACACTGAAAGGCGACGACTGCGCGGCCCGAAGAACAGCCCCCAACCGCTCTGGCCAAAACCCCTGATGGCCCCCCACCATGTCCGACACCACAAACACCGTCGCGGGAACGCCCTGTGCCTTGAGGAGCGGAAACGCATGCTCATAATTATCGCACCACCCGTCATCGAAGGTCACGGCGCAAGCCCGCTCCGGAACCTTGTGGCCGGCGGACACGCGCGCGATCCAGTCGGACAGATGCACCAGAGCGAAGTGGCGTTTGATCACTTTTAAGTGCATCTGCAGCGCCTCGGGATATACGACCATTCCCGGTTGCTCATCAAGCAGTCTCTCATCATGGGGGGGCAGGATGCGATGGTAAGTCAGGATGAGCAGCCGGTTCTTGGTGAGTGGCCAAACCGATGGGGCGACCGCCGCAGCGCATTCAACCATGGCGCGTTTAACAAGACGTTTTATCCACATACCTACTCGCGAGTCAGGAAAGCGTTCTTCAGAAGGGTAGTATAGGCGGTTACGCCGGCTGAGACGGTGCACGCGAGTTGCGCGAATTCACCGTCTCACTTCAGGCCCATTGCCCACGCGCAAGTACACAGCCAAGGAGAGAAAGCCGGATGGGCCGGGTTGCCCAGCGGATGCATTCCTTTCATGTCTATAATCGTTCTTACAGAAAATAACCACGCAGCGGTACGTGATGGTGCAACCCAACACCTCTCGAAAGTCATGGCAGTGTCGAATCGGCAGGGAGATTTGCGTGTCCGGCGGCTCAGGGCTGTACAAGTAAGGCGAGGTCGGGCACAAGGCGGGAATGGCAATGCATCGCAGGAAAGAATGTCTACTGGTTGTCGGGAACTACTCGAACCGCGTCGGATACGCGTGGAACAACATCCACCGTCTATTCGGTGCCATCACGGAGGTTGTAGACCGGGCTGGTGTCGATGTCGTTGTCTCCTTCGATGAGATCGAGCCCCCGGTTGACTGCGTCAATGAAGGGCATGTCAAGGAGATCCTGCAGCTATCACCTGCGCCATCGACGCTCAACACCCTGATGCGCATGCTCCAGACGATCAGGACAAGAGGTGTGCGCTACCTCTATTTGACTGATCAAGCGGTGGTCAGCTGGCGATACCCGCTCTATCGGATGATGGGTGTCAAATCCATCGTCGTTCATTGCCGTATTTCCGTACCCGATCCCGATCCGGTACACCTGGACCGTAGTGCCTATGGCTGGCTCAAGTTCGCGATGTCGCGCGTGCCCTTCCTCGGGGCCGATCGCGTCTATGCCGTATCCGATTTCGTGCGCGATCGGCTGATATTGAAAGGCCGATTTCCTGAAAAGCGGGCCGTTACCATCATTAACGGAGTGGATGTAGGGCGTATCCGTCCCCCGGCCACGGAGGAGAGGAGCGGGCCGATCAGGATCGTCTGCGCCGGTCGGGCCACGAAGCACAAGGGGATTCACATACTCATCGAGGCGGCAAGAGTGCTCAGGGACGAGTATGGGTGCACCGATTTCGTGGTGGTGTACGCCGGCGATGGCCCGGACATGCGATGGTTTGAAGGCTTGGTCAAGCAGTGGCGATTGGAGCCGCATGTGCTGTTTTCAGGGCAATTGAGCAGCATCCATGAGCTGCTGGAGAGGGCGGATATTGTCGTAGTACCCTCGATATGGGGCGATGCCTGCCCCTCGTCGGTGGCGGAAGGGATGGCATCCGGCAGGCCTTTGGTGGCCACGGCGGTTGGGGGCGTTCCCGAGCAGGTGGGTGATCCGGGTAACGCGGTGCTGGTTCCGCCCGGCGATGTGGGCGCACTGGCTGCGGCGCTGGTGCGCCTGATCGGAGACCCGGAGGAGCGGCGACGGGTGGGGTGCAATGGGAGGCGTCGCGCAGAGTTGGCACTGGACGAGAAGAGCTATCATCAAAGGGTGCTCTCTCAGCTACTGGCCGACTTCGGTTTTGAAGCGGACCCGTTCCCGAAGGCCCAAGGACTGGATGGCTAACGAACTGGGGCCGGCCCCTCCCTGGTGTTCTGTTCCCGTAGTCCTGCATCTCACCGCGCGGCCGTGATGGAAGTGTGCGCTCGACCTGCTCAGTTGCCGGGCCTGCACGCAACGTTCAGTGCGTCAGTCCGCGCCGGGTCCGGGGCGCCAAACTGCTCTTCAAGCCGGCTCAGACGCTGAATGACCGCAACGGCATCCGACTCCTTCGCGCCTTTTGAGAAGGCACTCAGCAAGCCCGCTCGTTCACCCAGCAGCCAGTTGTCTATTGCATTGAGGTACCGCATTTCCGGCTGATTGACCTTGGCACGCAGGCCCGTTGTCCAGGGGCGACCGGCTTCTCGTTCGATTTCCCGGAGCGTGCGTGACAGGGCGCGTGTACTCGCCTCTGCTGAGATATGCTGCTCCGCCCAAACCCTAGGGGAAAACTCCCGGTGGTGGTCCGAGAACCAGCTCAGCGCGTCCTCGAGTTCGCGGTCGGCCACCACCTTGCCGGTGGATGCGTTGATGTGCCTGTGGTTGCCGCAGACACTCTCCTTCAGCAGCAGCACCGGGGTGCCTGCGAACATCCCCTCAGCGAGCCCCTTGTTTGACCCCTCCCTCAGTGACAGCAGTACGTTGACTTTCGATTGGTTGATCAGGACATTGAGCTGCTCCTGGCTGACGCCATCAAAGAAGTCGATGCGTGCGTGCTTCCGGGCCCAGGCCAAGGTCTCGTGTACTTCGCGCCTGGCGGTCCCATGGGTTGCGCACACCAGGGCGGCCGTGAATTCAGCGCGCCTCTGGCTCACCTTTGCGACTGCGCGGAGATAGCGGTCGACACGCTTGATTGGGTTGTAGTTGGCAACGTAGATGGAGTCGTACAACTTGGGCTCGTGGGGTAACGGATAGAAGCGGGCGGAATTGGCCCAGTCCGCGGGACCAAGGGTCACCGGCACAAGATTGGAGTGGATGTCGTGAAGGAGCGAGTAGTCATCATCGTAGGGAGAGAACACGACCACAGGTTCGGGCCTCAGTTGCGCATAGGCCAGAATGTCCGGAAGGCTGTAACCAACCCAGCTTGGTTCCAGGACGATCTGGAAATACTTGGTTAGCAGCTTTGTCTCCAGGAGCTGAAGGAACGGTGAAAATGTCTCGGTGAACTTGACGATGACGGCGCCTCGTTCAATGACACCGGTCGGCGAAATCGATGGCGTCTTCAGGATGAGGACGCGATTCGCCAGATCCGCTGCGGCGTGTGTTGGGGGAGGGCCTAGAATGCTGACGATCTCTTGAACCCCGCTCTTAGACCCGGACAGAAGGCCCCCCAGCATCGATGTTGCAGCAGGGACGGTCCCAATGCGGCGTCCCTTGAGAATGAAATCCAGTGCACGCCGACGCATGCCAAGGATGCGAAGTAGAAAACCGGCAAGGACAAGGGTGTAGGCGATCGGCTGTTTCAACCGGGTATATAGCCGAAAGGTGAGGTCCTGGCGAAGCGTGAAGCGGATAAGCGTGCTTCGTGAGTAGGTGGGTGGTGCGGAGTTCATGGTAGCCGTTCTCTCGGTTTCGCCAGAGGAAATAGGTGACAACGCGGGTGTCGATTGCAGGCGCGGTTCCTCATGTACTCCGCTGCCCTCGGGTTTGCGGGGGGCCGTCTGCCGGTGTTGCGACGAACTCCCTAACAGTCGGCACTTGCCAGCAACAGGCGTCAAGACCGGGACATGCCCTAACACAGTCGTGTGCGCGCATGATGTTGCCATGGTGTCTTGCCAGGGTGAACGCATACTAACGTCACGGCCGTGCTGTGAGCGGCGTAAGTCCTTGCAGGTCCGCTGTGAATACGACCGACATGGATGTCGGGAGTGAAGATTATGCAGGAGCAATCATCTTCCATCCATGTTACGCTCGACGGCCGCAGCCGCTCCGGGCATCCTGCCGTCCCGCGGCATAAGTGCGTCCTTGCACCAATCCATGCGGCCGACGACCTGCTTTCAAGGACTTACGTCGCTCTCGGTAAGTATGCGTTCACCTTGGGTGTCTTGCGACCAAACGAGCGGCCCACTCACGAGTGGGCAGGCACGGGGCGAGCAGGTGCGCCGCAATCAGATGATAGTCAATAGGTTGGGAGCTGCATGGAAGATCTCGATCCCGGGGTGGTTACCGGATTGGAGCGCATGAGGCGAGTCGTTCCGCCGGGGGGCATGCGCTGCCTGCCCGGGGCTGTTGTCGAACATGCTGCGGGAGCGAATCGGAGGGCGAGTGCGGCCGCAGTCCGGGGTTGCAAATCGGGGCAAGGGGGCGTAGGTCGGGTGCACGTCCGTGTGCATCGTGTCCGGTGTTGCTTCGGCGTTGTACTACTGTACTTCGATCAACTCGGGGGGCAGGGGCCGTACAAAGTCGACGTGATGACCATGGGTTCCCCGGTATTCGGCATACGCCGCCGTGAGCATTCCCTCCGTGTCGACGATTCCTGCGCTTGGCCGCCCGGCCAGGTTGTCCTCGCGGACCAGCTTCGAGCCACTGTATCCGTCCCACGAAGAGATATGCTGAGGCCAGCTGGCATCCTCATTGACAATGACGTTGTTCTTGAAGCGGACGGGTCCGGGGGAGCTTCCCAGTTCATCCACTGTCACCGCTTTGCTCTGCCCTCCGATGAAGGTATTCCGATAGAAGTAGTGCTCGCCGTATCCGGCAGGACCGGCCCCTACCCGTACCGGACGCCCGCTGGAAGGTGACTTAATGAGGTTGAAGGAAATGTCATAATTCCCGCCACCGTCCTGGTTGTACGTCCAGATGACACCCTGGTTCGAGCGGACGTCGTCTACAGCCGTATTGCCACGGATGGACCAGTAGTAACTCCCATCCTTGAGCCCGATGCCAATCTGCGAGCCGATGTTCTTGAGTGTGTTCCCTTCGACAACGACCTTGTTTCGTTTGTAGCTGCACACCAGTCCATACCCATTGCTGGTGTCCTCGGCGACATTGTCCAAAATGGCGATGTAGTTGGAACCGCTGGTGGAGCGGAGCGAAATTGGCGCCTGGTTTTTGCTGTCGGGGCTGTAGAGGTGACGGTAGAAGTGGTTCTTGTACCACATGCCGCGGCTGGCGGGCCCTGCGACCAGGAAACCGTAGGATGCGTTTCCGCCGCTCATGTTCTGGAACTTGAACCCGGAAAACCAGGCATCGTTGCCCTTATCGAGACGAATGTAGGCTTTCGTCATGTCGACGACCGGCTGCTCACCCGGGTACGCCAACCACACGACCGGTTCGGTCGAACGCAGGTTCAGGCCACCCACATCCCAGTTCGCCACATAGGTGTAATAGGTCCCTTTGCGAAAGTAGACAAAGGTGTTTGCAGGCGCCCGCCCATAGAAGTCGGAAATGGTGCGCCATGGATTGGTGATTGTCCCGGTACCGCCGTTGGCCGCCGACTTGCCGTTGTTGGCATCGATGAAGGCAAAGCCGTCCTGAGTTACTGTTATGGTCCACGAGACCGTGTCGACGGTTCCTTGGCTGTCCGTGACCCTCAGGGACACGGAATGGGGCGAGTTGGTCGTCGTGGGCTTGGGCCAGACGATCTCGCCGGTGCGTGCATCAATGGACATCCCGGTCGGGGCCTGGGTCAATTGGTAGGTAAAGGGGTATACCCCGCCAAACACGGCCGGGCGGACGTTGTACTCAAGTCCGGGATAGGCTCTATAGAAACGATTGTCTGTATTGAGGTTCGGCTGTGGCTGAGTGATTTCCAGCGGGTACGGGGCGGCAATGGTCACCGTCCCGAACGCCAGAAATGCGATGGCAAGTAAGTATCTGATTCGATTCAGCATGGTTTTGGCTACCTTACACGCAGCAGACGGTCACAACTTCCTTAGATCGTGATCGAGTCCGTTTGTTCCGCCCCGGCTTTATGGGAATGTCGCACAATATCCCTTACGCTTGTGCTTGGAATGACGTCTCACAATACAGCGCGTGTAGGGTAGCCCACTTCGTTCGTGGTAACTGCAGACGGGTTCGAGCCGGAGGCGGTACGGGATCACATTACGAACATCCTGCGACGCATGCGGAGAATAGTTGGTGTTTCCCAGTACGGATGGGCGGCGCGCCCGATGGCATGGAATAACTTGGCTCGGATGCTTTACAAGAGGAGTTTGCCATCCCCCGTCGGGGTGGATATATCGACGTTACGTGAATTTTAGTCGCAATGGTCGATAATGACAGTGGGGTGAAGCAGCGTCTTTATCCTCATACTGGTCAATTGAACTCGGACGATGCGCCAACCGCGGCGAGCCACAACTTCGGCCCAGCGCACTCCAGCACAATCCCCAGGCACTCATGATTCTTGACGAAAAAGGTAATGGATATGGCGAAAAGGAAGCCGCTTCTGGCGTTTTTCGGTCACCACAAATGCGCAACCACATGGCTTGGTGAGATCTGTATTGACGTGTGCGGAGAACTGGGGTTGCGTACCCAGACGCTTTACGATGAGAAGATGTTTGACGGGAATCTTCAGAATCATGTGAGCAGGAGGAAGTTGGACTTCATTGCCTACACCAATGCAGACTACAGGTATGTCGGCGGCCTTTCGGACTACAAGGCGTTCCACGTCGTGCGGGATCCGAGAGACTTGATTGTCTCCGCGTATTTCTCCCATCTTAACAGCCATCCGACGCATGCCTGGCCTGCGCTGGTGGACCATCGGGAGCAGCTACGGCGGTGTTCCCTCGAGGAGGGGCTGCTGCTCGAGATGGAGTTCAATCAGAAGCACCTGGATGAGATGCGCAGCTGGCCCAGTGCCGTTGGTGAGAATGTATTGACCTGTAAGATGGAGCAGCTCACTTCCGACCCGTACCGTCTGGTAGTTGACGTGTTCAGTTTCCTTGGGATTGTCGATCGGGAAGAGTATGCCCCGATGAAGCGAGTGGGGTATTTGGCATCAAGGACGGCGCGAAAGATCGGTCGATACGCGGGGGTCCGGCTGCCCGGCATTGAACGGCTCCCGGTCGAGCGACTGCTGGGTATCGTTTGGGAACATCGGTTTGAAAAGATGTCAGGCGGAAGGAAGCCCGGGCAGGAAGACCCGCAGAGCCACTACCGAAAAGGGATCGCCGGCGACTGGAAGAACTATTTCAAGGAGGAGCACGTGAGGGAGTTCAAGAGGCGGTATAACGATCTCCTGCTTCAGTACGAGTACGAACAGACCCCGGAATGGGGAGAAACGCCCCAGCAGGTGGGGCTTATCGCGCCCAAGAAGAGGGCATGACCTCAACCACGATACGCGCGGTCAGTGGACTTCATCTGTTTGCTTCCAATGCGCCAATGGTCCAGGACTCGCGGAGGGGACCGCCAACAAGGGCACCGTCTGTGCGCGGTGCCGTGGGCGAGCGCTACGGCCGTTCCCCGCCTCACGACTTTCCGGTCCGTACCGCCGACCGTCTCTTTTCGGATTCCTGATCTATTGGGTGTCTCTGGTTTCGGCGCAGTCATTCGGACCGCACAGGCCCCGTCGGCTTGGTGTTGCGCAACCCGGGGAGGACCGCCGGGCGAACTCCGTAGTGCGTCGGCGGGTGGACGACCCGGTAAAGTGCCAGTGAAAACCCGAGCAGGTACCAAAAGTGAGGATAGTAGAGCACTGAAATAAAGGCGCCGGTGGTAAGAAATCCAATGAAGGCTGCGAGAGTTGCCTTGGCCAGCAGAACCACATCGGAATCCTCGCGAGGGTCGGTTTTTCCCTTTCTCACGGTGCCGACAATCGAGCGGAGCTTTCGCCACGCGATGGCGAGCATGGCGATGTACAGCGCAATGCCGACCAGGCCAAGTTCGGGGATCAGAGTGAAATAGAGGGAGTGTGAGGCCCTTCCGCCGTGCAAGCGCATGCGGTTGGGGTCATACTCCGAACTCTGGAGTTCATACTCCATGACGCGCCAGGGATAATTGCCCGCCCCGACACCGAGCACCGGATTGTCGAGGAACATCTCAAAGCCCCTGCGCCAGGAGTAGAGGCGCTCGTTTCGGGTTTCGTCATTTGCATCCTGGATTGACTCGACCTCTCCAACGAACTCCGGGGGGGCGGCCAACACCAGCACGAATCCAAGCAGTGCTACGATAATGAAGTCACGGTTGCGCCGGTTGGACAGCCATAAGATAGCGAAGACGACCGACATCAGGCCCAGAAATCCGCCCCGCGAGAGCGTTGACGCGACCGCTACCGCCAGAAATCCCGCGGATGCAAACAGCAGGAATCGCTTGGACTTGCCGAATGATGCTGATTGGCTGAGAAAATAGGCGTAGGGGATGGCAATGTTGAGCGCGAGCGCAAGATCGTTGGCATCCCCGAGAAATGAGCCGGGCCCGTATCCATTCCGGACCAGTCCGTGGGCTGCTGCAGCCACATGGAACAGCAGCCAGAACTGAAAGAACGTCATGAGGCGTCTCTCGGAGTCGAGGAAGGCAACCGTGGGAAGCAGTCCGGCGACCAGCATTATCAGCAGGTCCGTGGCATGGACATAGGGCCAGTAGCGATTGGCGCCATAGAGCACGCCAAGGGCCATCAGGAAGAGGAATCCAATGTATAGCTTCACGATGGGCTCTCGGAGAATGCTCTTGTCACCACGGGACAGCCAAGCAAGAAACACCAGGCCTGATGCCAGGAGTCCGGGGCGGAGCAATTTCAGCACCGGTAGGTACTCGTGGGGGCGCAGGTATTCCACGAGGTAGTACAGGATGACCAGCGCAAAGCCGATGCCGGCTGAGCCCGGGGTTACGCTTGAGGTTGCGGTGCGCCCCTTGCCCTTGCCGGTGTGCGTGGAACCGGAACCGAGTTTGGATGTGTCGGGGATCACGTTCAGCTTGCCTCGGCGCCTTCCCTCACTGCGGTGCCGGCGTTCACCCCAAACCCTCTCTGCCGGTACAAGGCAAGGTACGCGGAAATCATGGCGTCGATGCCGTATGTCTCGCTCACGGATTCGCGGGCCCGCCGGGCGAGTCGGGCGCCCTCTTCGGGGTCCGTCAGTACCGATGAGAGGGTCGCTGCAAGGGCGGCGTGGTCCCGTACCGGAAAAAGACGGCCGTTCAGCCCATCGGTGATCACCTCAGGGATCCCTCCCACATTCGAGCCTACGACGGGTCGACGACACGCCATTGCTTCGAGAAGCGATAGAGGGTGTCCCTCGGAGAGTGAGGGAAGGACGAACACGTCACATGCGCAAAGGAGCGCATGCACATCCTCCCTGAAGCCGAGGAACTGCACGATGTGGGCGACGCCGAGCTTGTCGGCGAGTGCTCTCAAGTTCTTCTCCTCGCGCCCTCGTCCCGCGATGAAGATACGGAAATCTGGGTGTCGTTCCGCCAGGAGGGCTGCGGCGCGGATCAAGACCTCATGACCCTTCACGTGGTAGAGATTTCCGACCGCACCGGCTACCGTGTGCGCGGGGCCATATCCAAGTTGGCGCCGCGACTGCGTCCGCAGGTCGGGATCGAACTCGTATTGCCGAAGGTCAATACCGTTTGGAATGACGGTCAGGCGCCGCTTCGGGATCCCGACGCGAGACACAAGGAAGTCAGCCAAGTCCCGAGAGACCGGCACCATGGTGGAGTTTCGCGCGGCAAAACGATAGGCTAGCCGGCGGCGCAGTCGATCCGCATAGTAACTGCGACCGTGAACGGTGGTAATCGCAGGGATCGCCGTGAACTTGCTCAGGACGGCGGCATAAAAGTTCATCGCGAACTCATGGGCGTGCAGGAGTTGCGCATTGCGCTCGAGCACAATGGCTCTCAACTGGCGGATCCAACCCACATCGAACCATCCGGATTGGGGCAAAATCAGGACCTCGGCTCCGGCGCCGACCAACTGAGGGTGTAACCATCCATCCTTCAGCAGCACGACGGTTGAGCGGATTCCCCTCTCTCCAAGGCCGCCTACCATGTTGATGAGCATGCGCTCTGCGCCGCCCGGCCCGGCGGTCTCGATGAGGTGAAGAATGTGTTGGTCCATGTCCTGTACGGTCCTTGTCCATTCGGGCTTGCGCCCCGGGGTGGTCAGCGGCCGGCGAAAAGGTGTTCCTGGTGCAGGTGTGGGTTCAGACCAGGGGGAACCGGGTGCCGAGGCGTCCCGAGCACCGCATTTGATGCCTTACATCAAGGCAGTCGACGCGAGACGATACATGCGGTTCCTGCTCGCTTCGTGGAGTATGCGGGGCATGCTCATGGTGTTTCGCCTTAGCCGGAACGATGCGCGTTCGTGTAAAACTCTAGCATGGGCACGGCGCATTGCCCGGTGAGCGGCGAGTCGCTTCAGGAGGCAAAGGCACAGGTGGCCAGGCCGGTTTTTGCGTTGGCAACTTCTGATGCCGTAACCGAGCAGAATTCGTGATGGGTTCGGAGATGACTGAACAGAGCGCGAAGGTTTGAGTAGAAGTCGTCAAGTTCCGACTGGTCTTTTACAAAAGGTGTTAACCCTGGAACGAGGGTCGGTGAGTGAAAGAAGAGGTTCAGGTAGGGATAGTGCAGTGCCATCATCACCTCTGAAAGTGCAATCATCTGCTTGGCATTGGAGAGCTCCGGGCTAAGTACAACCTTGTTCATCACCCCAAGGGCATCGAGTATTCCGACCAAGCGTAGCCATTTTAGCGGCTTGGTGCGTACGAGCCGTTCGATCCCTGTCATCAGCGAGAAGTTCTTCTGCAAATAGCCGACGGTTGCCGGAAGCTCGACCAGGGCGGCACGTTTGTCGCCCTCCTCGAACACGATGGAAGAGGGTTCCGGGCCCACCCGTGAGTAGTCGGGACCGTGATAGGCGCTCCAGTCGGTGAAGGCGGTGAAGGAGGTGTCGACCTTGTAGCCCAGCCTGGCCAGCGCGCGGCCCACGTGAGGTCCGTAGCCCCAGCGTCCGCTTCTAAACGAAGTTGGAGCCGTTCCGAATACATTCGTGATGGTGCTGTGCAGCGTTGCGAGTTTCTGTTCCACGACCTCCTGGGGCAGGTTGCACAGCATGCTATTGCGCATCTCCCGGGTTTCGCTGAATGGGGGGGTGTTCCATGGATGGCAATGCATGCCGATCTCGCAAAGGTGACGTCTGGCATAGGGCTGCAGGGCTTCGACCAGCGGGGTGCTGTGTGCCATTGGGTAGGTGATCAAATAGGTGGGGCGGATCGAAAACTCTTCAAACAGCTCCTGCAGGCGCGGTATCTCGTGCGCATTCCGCGTTTGCGGTTCAGGCGCGAACGGGTGCCAGTTGTCCTCTTCCGTATCGATTGTGACGACCAGTTCCATAACGTTCCTCACTGCTCTGGCGTATCTCACCACGTTGGGCGCACATGCCCGGCTCCATATACTGTCGGTAAAGAATCGCATGGCGTCAAATCACGTTGCCAAGGCTGAAATGCGCGCCTGTTCTCACTGAGAAGGGGCGCGGCTTCACGAAATGAAGTGCGAGGCCGGCGTGCTCCGGTGAAGGTTGATGGAGGTCTCAGAAAGGAGGGCATTGGAAGCGGAACATACTCCCCAACACGAACCAAACCACGGTCAAATTGTAGGGGAAAGACAATGAAAAACTTCCGTAGCAGCGTCAAGTATGGTGTAGCGGTTTCCGTTTTGGTGCTGATGGGAACCGGTTGTGAAACGGCCGGAACCATCACCCTCGATGTTCCGGGTTATGACATCGTGGTGACGCCGGAGCAGACAACAGATGGGCAGACCCAACTGGATGTGTCGGTCAACCCGGTGGAGGGGAGCGTGCCCACCGACGATGGGCAGAGCGCAACCGATCCGCAGGAGGGTACGGATGTGGGGACGGCTCCGAGCGAGCCCGAACAGCCGAGCGAACCGGCGCCGGTGGTGGGCTCGGCAACGCTGAGCTGGGTGGCACCGGTTGCCCGCACCGACGGTTCGCCCCTGGCGCTGTCCCAGCTGAACGGTTATCGGGTGTACTCCGGTGAGTCGGCCAACGAGTTGGAGAAACTGGCGGAGATCACCGACTACACCACCACCAGCTACATGGTGAGCGGACTGACGGTGGGAACCCACTACTTCGCCGTGACCGCAGTCGATGTGAACGGCATCGAGAGCGATTATTCGGAGATTGGGCACAAGGTTATCCAGTAAAACCGAGCAGCGGTTCACTGCAGATGAAAATGGCGGCCACCAGGCCGCCATTTTCGTTTGGTGCGGTTTAAGTCCGCGGCGATGGGGAGCGGTTACGGCCCGCAGAGGGAAAGTGGAGAGCGGGGGACAGGTGCCTCTGCGCATGAATTCGCACCTCCTTTGGTAGCGCGGTATCCGGAGATGCAGATGACCGCAGCTGCGGGTGCGGAATGGGTGCGGGCGTCGTGGGGCGTGCGCGCATTGATACGCACCCGGTAACGGATGAAAGCCACGAGGGCTTTACGGGCGGCGGCTGAGTGTGATTGGGTTCGCGCCCGGGACGGGCGGCTTTCACGAAATGGGAAGGTGGGTGCCTAAGGCCCGGTGAAGGTTGATGGAGGTCTCAGAAAGGAGGGCATCGGAAGCGGAACATACTCCCCAACACGAACCAAACCACGGTCAAATTGTAGGGGAAAGACAATGAAAAACTTCCGTAGCAGCGTCAAGTATGGTGTAGCGGTTTCCGTTTTGGTGCTGATGGGAACCGGTTGTGAAACGGCCGGAACCATCACCCTCGATGTTCCGGGTTATGACATCGTGGTGACGCCGGAGCAGACAACAGATGGGCAGACCCAACTGGATGTGTCGGTCAACCCGGTGGAGGGGAGCGTGCCCACCGACGATGGGCAGAGCGCAACCGATCCGCAGGAGGGTACGGATGTGGGGACGGCTCCGAGCGAGCCCGAACAGCCGAGCGAACCGGCGCCGGTGGTGGGCTCGGCAACGCTGAGCTGGGTGGCACCGGTTGCCCGCACCGACGGTTCGCCCCTGGCGCTGTCCCAGCTGAACGGTTATCGGGTGTACTCCGGTGAGTCGGCCAACGCGCTCGAGAAACTGGCGGAGATCACCGATTACACCACCACCAGCTACATGGTGAGCGGACTGGCGGTGGGAACCCACTACTTCGCCGTGACCGCAGTCGATGTGAACGGTATCGAGAGCGGTTATTCGGAGATTGGCCACAAGACCATCCAATAAGGAAGCGGAACTCCCACTACGAAAATGGCGGCTTAGCCGCCATTTTCACTTTTCGGCAACCCCTGGCGAAGCGGATCAGCCCGGGCGGGTGATTCGCCAGCAGCGGTGTATGTCGGGGCGTCTCTTGAAATCTTCGGGGATCGTGAGTCGGGTCACATCTTCAACCGAGAGAAATGCAAGCTGTTCCGTGTCCAATTTGAACCTGCGGAAGTTGTTGGAAAAGATCAGTACCCCGTCCTCCTCCAGCAGTGCTGCCGCCCTCGATATCAGAGTCACATGGTCCCGCTGCACGTCGAAGGTCTCGGCCATCTTCTTGGAGCTGGAGAAGGTGGGCGGGTCGAGGAAGATGAGCCCGTAACGGCGGGTGCGGCGGGCTGCCTCGCGCTCCAGCCACTCCATGCAGTCGGCACGAATGAACTCGTGCTCCTCCCCCCCGAAACCGTTGAGGGCGAGGTTGCGCCGCGCCCACTCCAGGTAGGTGTTGGACATGTCCACGGTGGTGGTGGCGCTGGCCCCCCCCAGGGCGGCGTGGACGGTGGCGCTGCCGGTGTAGGCGAAGAGGTTGAGAAAGCGCCGCCCGGCGGCCAGCTGTCCGAGCATGCCTCGGGTGATGCGGTGGTCCAGGAACAGGCCGGTATCGAGGTAGTCCTCAAAGTTGACCAGCAGGCGGGCCTTGGCCTCACGCACTTCATGGAAATGGCCTTGGGCGGCCAGCTTCTCGTATTGGGCCCGCCCCTTCTGCCGGCGGCGGGTCTTGAAGAAGAGGCGCTCGGCCGGCACCTCCAACACCTTGGGCATGACCGCGAGGGCCTCCTGCTGGCGCCGCAGCACCTTGTCCGGATCGATGCTCTTCGGGGCCTCGTACTCCTGGACGTGGACGAAGCGCTGTCCCTGGGGGTCGTGGTAGAGGTCCACCGCAAAGGCGTATTCGGGCAGGTCGGCATCGTAGAGCCGGAAGCAGTCGATCCCCTCGCGGCGCGCCCAGCGGCCCAGGTTCTTCAAATTCTTGCGCAGACGGTTGGCCAGCATCTCACCGCCGGCCCCGTCGCCGGGTCGTGCGCTGGCCCAGGGGGACTCCCCCGGGGCCCGGGCGGCGAGATCGTAGGTGAACAGGCGGCACTCGATGGAGCCGTTGTAGAGCACGGCAGACTGCACCGGCCGCAGCGCCAGGTAGCCCGCCAGTTCCGGGTTCCCGGTGAAGACGACGGCGCGCCAGCCGGCCAGGGGCCGCAATTGTGCCCCCAGTGCGGCGTAGAGCGGGCGCAGGGTACTGCTCTCGCCCAGGCGCTCGCCATAGGGGGGGTTGGTCGCCACCAGCCCGGGGGGCAGGTCGGCCGGACTAGGTTGGTCCTCCAGCGATTTGTGAATCAGTTCGATGCGCCCCTCCAGCCGCGCCATCAGAACATTCTCCCGGGCCGCCTCGAGGGCCTCGGGGGCCTCATCGAAGCCCCGGATGGGGGGCAGATGATTCAGCCCCTCTTCACGCCGGGTGCGCGCCTCCTCCAGCAGGCGGGCCCACAGGGTTGCATCGTGTCCCCGCCAGCCCAGAAATCCGAAGTAGTCGCGATCGAGTCCGGGGGCGATGTCCGCCGCCATGAGCGCCGCTTCGATGAGCAG
Source organism: Gammaproteobacteria bacterium (assembly GCA_041690535.1). GTDB lineage: Bacteria > Pseudomonadota > Gammaproteobacteria > Thiohalomonadales > Thiohalomonadaceae > JAWLHA01. Next base: position 57,710 of record JAWLHA010000012.1, read on the forward strand.
CGTGCCGGAGCCGCACATGGGGTCCACCAGAGCGCCCCCGCGGGCGGCGATCTCCGGCCACCCGGCCAGCCGCAGGATGGCAGCAGCCAGGTTTTCCTTCAGCGGTGCCATGGCACCCTCGGCCCGGTAGCCGCGCCGGTGCAGCCCCATGCCGGCCAGATCGAGGCTGACCTGGGCCCGCGGGCCCCGCAGGTGCACGTTGATGCGGATGTCGGGGTGATCGGTGTCCACGTCCGGTCGTTCGCCAAACTGCTCCCGGAAGCGATCGACCACCGCATCCTTCACCTTCAGTGCCGCAAAGCGGCTGTGGCTGATGGGGGAGTCACTGGCGGTGCAGTCCACCGCGAGCGTGCCGGAGGAGCGCATGTGCCGCTCCCAGCGGATCGCCTTCACCCCCTCGTACAGGGTTTCGGCATCGGGGGCAGGCACGGTGGTGAGCGGCAGCAGCACGCGATTGGCAATCCGGGACCAAAGGCAGGCCCGGTAGGCGGTCTCGAGGGGCCCCTGGAACCAGACGCCTGCTTCGATCACGTTGATCCGCTCGGCGCCGAGGGCGCGCAGTTCGTCACCAAGCAACTGGTTCATGCCCCGGGGGGCTGTGGCAAAGAATTTCATGGGGGCGCCTCTCTTCCGCTGGGGCGGGGATTATAAGGCAGATACGAGGTGGGCGGTTCGGGAGACGAGGTCCGGCACTGTCAGGATCGAATCCGACCCGAACAATTCAAGCGCTCGTGGCCGCGTAGTGTCTCCTGCGTGTGCCGAAAGTCAGGCTAGCCTTCCCTGACACGGGGGGGGGGCATGAGCGAGGAGATGCTGCTGCGGCTGTTGCCCCTGCCGGCGCAGGATCGGCCGGTGGCCGGCACGTTTCTCGAGCAGGACTTGCGCGGTGTGGCGCGGGTCGGGGAGCCGTTTGTCTACACCAACTTCATCAGCAGTCTGGACGGCCGCATCTCCCTGCCGGAACCCCTCTCTGGCCGCCGGAGGGTGCCGCCGGAGATCGCCAACGCCCACGACTGGCAACTGTATATGGAGTTGGCGGCCCAGGCCGATGTGCTGCTGACCACCGGTCGGCATTTGCGGGCAGTGGGCGCGGGGCGTCGGCTGGAGCTTCTGCCCACCGATGAGGGGGGCTTTGCCCGGCTGAGCCGTTGGCGGCTTGATCGGGGGCTGCCGGCCCGACCGGCCATTGCCGCCTTGAGTGCCTCCTTGGCCATTCCTGCGGAAATTCCCGCGGTGTACGGCGGCGAGGTGATCCTCCTCACCGATCCCGCCGTCGCGCCCGCGCGGGCACGCCACCTGGAGAAGGCCGGCGCCCAGGTGCTGCGGATGGAGACAGGCTCCGGGGTGCCGGCGGCCAGGGCGGTGGCCGCCTTGGCCGCTCGAGGCCACCGCATGATCTACTCTGTTGCCGGCCCTCGGGTGATGACCGCCTTGCTCCGCGAGGGGCTGCTCCATCGCCTTTACCTGACCCTTGCGCAGGTGATCCTGGGGGGCGAAGGTTTCGACACGCTGACCGCCGGGCCGCCCCTCGCCCCGCCGGCCCATTTCCGGCTTGCCGAACTCTACCACGACCCAGCCCAACCACCGGGTGCGGGACAGCTGTTTGCCGTTTATGAAGCATCCGATCAGTGACTGATCGCTCGGAACAGGGTGGCCTCTTCAGGGAGAGACGCGAGCCCCTCCTCGATACCATCCTGCAACGGACGCGATCGCCCATGGGGGGCCATGGATGAGCCCGAAAATCAGTCGTCCGCAACGTGCGTGCTTCACCTCGTCCGGCGCATCCCGTGGTTGCCTTGCTTCTCGTTGCCCGTCCTTCGCCCTCGATTGCGTCACGGGATTATTGGCTACTATTTAACTGTAAGTCGCGCCGAGTCTGCGCCTTCCATCGACAGACCCGCGAAGGGGGATGCAAGCCCTGCAACGAATGCGGGCTTTTTCTGGACCGCACCTTCAGTCCGTCAACCGGGAAGTGTTTATGAGCAGCGAATACATAGAAGAACGGAGCAAATTTCTCGAGTCCCTGTCCGCATACACGCGGGAGCATAAGGCCCACCACTGGAAAGGGAGCTTCCGCAGCTTCATGGAAGAGGTCCTGCCGCGTGATGCACGCGTTCTTGCCCGGACCAGCCATCAGTACATCTGGGACATGTTGCGCTGGTATCGCCACGAGGCCGGTGGAGAGGCGGAGGGCATCCCCCCCAGACAGCTCTTTTCCAACGAATTGTTCGGGGTCGATGAGGCGCTGGATCGGGTCATCGACTACTTCAAGGCGGCAAGCGCCGGCTCCGAGGTGGGTCGCCGACTGCTGCTGCTGCTCGGGCCGCCCTCGGGCGGCAAGTCGACCATGGTCATTCTCCTCAAGCGCGGGCTGGAAGAGTACAGCCTCACGGAGGAGGGGGCCGTCTACGCCATCGATGGCTGCCCGGTGCACGAGTCCCCCCTCCATTTGGTACCGCACACCTTGCGGGGGAGTTTCCGCGAGAACTATGGCGTGGAGATTCAGGGACAGCTCTGCCCCTACTGCCGCACGCGGCTGGAGGATGAGTTCGACGGCGACTTCATGCGATTCCCGGTGGAGCGGGTCTTCATTTCCGAGGCGGCGCGCATGGGGGTCGGCACCTACGCGCCCCATGACCCCACCACGGCGGACATTGCCGATCTGGTGGGCTCGGTGGACCTCTCCAAGGTGTCGGAGTTCGGCGACGAAGGCGACCCCCGGGCCTGGTCATGGTCCGGCGCGGTCTACGCCGCCAGCCGCGGCGTGCTGGAGATGATCGAAATCCTCAAGGTGAAGCGGGAGTTTCTCTACCTGCTGCTCACCCTGACCCAGGAGAAGAACGTCAAGGTGGCGCGCTTCCCGCTCATCTACATGGATGAGGCGATCATTGCCCACACCAACCTCGCCGAGTTCAACAACTTCCTCCAGGAGAAGGAAAACGAGGCGCTGCTCGACCGCATGGTCATCGTGCAGGTGCCCTACACCCTCTCCTACCCCGAGGAGGCACGGATCTACGCCAAGCTCATCTCCAACGCCCCCGCATTCCGGGATGTCCACCTCGACCCCCACGCCCTGAAGATCGTGGCGGTGTTCGCCATCCTCAGCCGCCTGAACCGCGGGGAGCGGGAGGACCTGGACCTGTCCAAGAAGGTGCGTCTCTACGCGGGTGAGACGGTGGAGGGGATCCCGCCCGTGGAGGTGGAGCGGATCCGCCGGGAGACACCGGGGGAGGGGCTGACGGGGGTGAGTCCGCGTTTTGTCATCAACGCCATCTCCAACGCCATCACCCGCAGCGATGTGAGCAGCCTCACCAGCATGGATGTGCTGCTGGCCATGAAGGATGCCATCGAGCATGACGCGCGCATGGAGCAGAAGCAGAAGACGCTGTGGATCGACTTCCTCGTCACCGCCCGCAAGGACTTCTATAACCGCTGGGTCAAGGAGGACGTTCACAAGGCCCTCTTCACCTCCTTCGAGGAGGAGGCCCAGACGTTGCTCGACAAGTACCTGGACGAAGTGGAGGCCTCTCTCGACCAGCGCCAGATCGTCGACCCCATCACCGGCGAGCGGCGCGCCCCCGACGAGAGGTTCATGCGCTCGGTGGAGGAGAAGATCAAGATATCCGACTCCGGCAAGGCCACCTTCCGCCAGGAGGTGGTGCGCAAGGCGATGGTGTCGTTCAAGCGGGGCGAGCGTTTTACCCTCGACAGCCACTCGCGGCTGCATGAGGCGATTCAACAGTACCTGTTCGAAGAGCGGCGCGATGTGTTGCGGCTGGTGACCTCGGCGGCTCGGCCGGACGAGGAGGCACAGAGAAAGATCTCGGCGGTGGAGCAGCGGCTGGTGCAGGATTACGGCTACGATGCCCACTCGGCCCGGGAAGCACTCAATTACGTCACCACGCTTCTGTCGCAGGAATAGCGGTTCGGGATCACAGGGGGCTCCGAGAGTTCGCAATGGCAGCGAGTCATTCGCGGGAATAGCGCCCAGGAACCACTCGCGCCGCAAGAACGGCTATGTTCAATGTGAAGGGGCCGTGGTGGCGGTGAACGCCAGATCGGTGGCCCCACAAATCCTGCGGCAGACTTCCGGTTAACGCCATGAGCGATACTATCGAAGACAAAGACACACGCTGGTACGACCTCTTCTCACGAGGGACCCGCGACTGGCTTCGGCACAACGACAAGGTGCGCGATGCGGTCAAAAAGCGGGTGATGGAGCTGGCCGGGGAGACGGACGTCCTGGGCGGTGGAGACCGCACCGTTCAAGTGCCGGTCCGTTTCCTCGAACACTACCGCTTCCGTCTCAACGACTCGGGGGAGCGCCACGGGGTGGGGCAGGGACAGGTCCAGCCGGGGGACATCCTGCGGCCGGCACAGCCCGGCGGCGAGGGGCGCGGCAAGGGCAGCAGCGGTAGCGGGGAGGGCGGCATGGAGTTCGTGCTGGAGTTCAAGGTCGACGAGATCGTCGACTGGCTCTGGGACGAGTTGCAACTGCCCAATCTGGAGCCGAAAAGTGGAACGGTGACCGATGACGAGCTCACCCGCACGGGGTGGGACCGACGCGGTGCACGGGCCCGCCTCGACCGGCGCCGCTCGCTCAAGGAGGCGGTGAAGCGCCGGACGGTGCAGCCCGGGGGACCGGCCTTCACCAATGAAGACCTGCGCTATCGCCAGCTGGTGCGACGGCCCAAACCCTCCACCAACGCGGTGGTTTTCTTCTCCCTTGACGTCTCCTCCAGCGTCAGCGATCGGGAGCGGCGCCTGGCCAAGACCTTCTTCTTCTGGGTGCTGCAGGGGCTGCGTCGGCAGTACAAGCGGATCGAGACGGTGTTCATCGCCCATACCGTGCGGGCGTGGGAGTTTCCCGAAGAGGAGTTTTTCCAGGTGCGCGCCCAAGGGGGGACTGTCGCCTCCACGGCGTTCAAGAAGACCCTGGAGATCATCCACGAGCGCTACGACCCGAGCCGCTACAACATCTACCTCTTCTACGCTTCGGATGGTGAAAATTTTGCCGATGACCGGATGCCCGCCGCCTCGGCGCTGCAGGAGCTGGGGGAAGCGGCCAGCTTCATGGGCTATCTGGAGACAGGGCGGACGATGCAGCTGGAGTACGAGACCGAGACGGCCCGACTGTTTGCTCGCCTGGCAAGCGCCGGCATGCCCGTGGGGACATATGCCCTCTCCGAGGAGAACGACATCTGGGAGGCCATCAAGCGGTTTTTCCGCCAGCAGGCCAGGAGCGACGAGGCGCAGGTCTGAGGGAGCAGGCGGGCAGCGCGCCCGTGCGCTGGCCATCACCAAGCGAGAACAACCGAGCCATGACCGAGACTGAACAGCTCAAAGAGAACATCGTACGCATGGAGGCGCTCGCCAAGGAGGCCGGCCTCGATTACTACCCGGTGGACTTCGAGGTGGTGCCGCCCACCTTCATGATGGAGGTGGCTGTCTACGGCCTGCCGGTGCGCATGCCCCACTGGTCGTTCGGGGTGCGCTACATCTACCAGTTGGTCCAGCACCGCATGGGCCACTCCCGCATTTTCGAGGTGGTTTTCCCGGGCAATCCCGGTCGGGCGTACCTGGCAAATACCAACACCCTGGATGAAAACACGCTGGTGGTGGCACACGTCCTGGGCCATGCCGACTTTGCCAAGAACAACTTTCTGTTTCGGCGCAGCCAGGAGCAGGTGGGCTATCGCATTGTGGAACAGGCCGCCTCCCACGCCCATCAGATCACCTCCGCCATCGAACTGCACGGCCAGGAACGGGTCGAGGCGGTGCTGGATGCCGCGCTTTCCCTCGAACAGTACATCGATCCCCATCAGGGGCTGCGCCGCCCCCGCTATCCGCACTACGAGGATGTGGCGGCGCCGGCGGCGCCGGCCGACTCCTTTCAGGCGCGTTTCGAGGCCCTCGGCGCACCGGGGGCATCGGCCCGCGAGCTGACCGCCGCGCGCCGTAAGCGCCTGCCGACCCCGCCCCACCCGGAATACGATCTGTTGTGGTTCATCGCAAACTATGCCCCCGACATGGAGGAGTGGGAGCGGGACATCTTCCTCGCGGTGCGAGAGGAGTCGTTCTACTTCTATCCGGTGTTCGCCTGCCAGATCATGAACGAAGGGTGGGCTTCGTTCTGGCATGCCCGGCTGCTGCGCAATGCCGACTTCCTGCCCCAGCAACTCTATGTGGAGGCGGCCAAGACCCACTCGGACGTGGTCCGCCCCTACGCAGGCGACCGTCAGGTGGCCCTGTCGGTCAACCCATATCACCTCGGGTTTTGCATGTGGGAGAAAATCGTCGAGGCGGAGGGGCTCGATCGCGCCCGCGGGATCATGATGGAAGATGACGACTTCAGCTTCATCCGCAACCATCTCACCGAGGAGCTGGCGGAGGAGCTCGGCCTGTTCGAGTACGCCGCGCGGCGCGACGGTCAGGTCTCCGTGGAGAAGCGCGACCTCGACGCGCTGCAGGAGGCGTTGCTTGCCCCCAAGTTCAACTTCGGCGGCCCGCGGGTCCACGTGGCCAACATGCGCAACGACGGTACCCTGGAGCTGCGCCACGACTATGAGGTCGACGGCCGGGGCCTGGACCTCACCCGCGCCCAGCGGGTCCTGGGTTATCTCCATCGGATCTGGCGCCGTCCCGTGCTACTGCACACCGTGGACAAACTGGGTGAGGAGGAGGTCTTGAGCCTCGGGGCATGATCAGGTAACTGCTCCTGACCGCGAGACCGCAGGGATGAGGCGGTCCGGCCGGGGCATGTCGCGCCCGCTCCCGAATTGCAGCCAGGACCTCGATAGAGAAGAGCCGCACTCAAAAGCAACCACCAGGAAACCGTCTACCTTATTACCTGAAAGGCCTTCCACTGAGCAGGTCACTTCCGACCCGTTCTGCGGCAACCGCAAATAATAACCGGAAGGGAATCGATGAACCTCGACGCCGTAATCAATGCATACCGCCGTTATGCCGGGATTTACGATCTTCTGTTCGGCCCCATCATGCACCACGGGCGCAAGCGCATCGTCGAGGCTCTCGCGGGCCAACCCGGCGACAGAATTCTCGAGGTAGGTGTCGGGACCGGCCTGTCCCTGCCGCTGTACCCCAAAGGGGTGCATGTCACCGGCATCGACGTCTCCCGGGAGATGTTGGAGAAGGCCCGCCAGCGGGTCGCTCAACGGCAGCTCTCCCAGGTGGAGGACATTCGGCTGATGGACGCCGAGCGCATGGACTTCAAGGATGGCTTCTTCGACAAGGTGGTGGCCATGTATGTGGTGTCGGTGGCACCGAATCCCACCCGGGTGGTCGAGGAGATGCGCCGGGTCTGCAAACCCGGCGGCGAAATCCTCATCGTCAACCACTTCCGCTCGCAAAACCCCGTGCTCGCGCTTTTCGAACGGCTGCTGGCCCCGTTATCGAAACTGGCGGGGTTTCGGCCGGACATGGCCCTGGATCGCTTTATCGAGGAAACCGGACTGGAGGTGGTCTCGGTGCGCGGCGCAAACCTTTTCGGCTACTGGAAGGTGCTCCAGTGCCGCAACGGCCATGAGGCACCGGCCCCGGCGATGGAGGAGGCGGTGGAGGCGGCCCAGGGCGCCCGTTGAACCCACCGTGCCGTAGCCCGCACGGGCGAGTGACATCCGGTCATTGAGCCGTGCGCCGATTGACCGCCCACGGTCGAACAGATAACCGGATGGGCAGGGGACGTTTCTCGTCCGGAGTTCGCGGAGTACGACTCCAGGGGCACCATCTCGCCTGTAAGCCGAGGCTGTGATTAGAGGGCATTGGGTCAGCCTGCCCCGAGCCGCTCCAGATTGCGGGCGGTCTCCTGCATCTCCGTGGTGAGGGCGCGCTCCACCGCCCAGGGGCCGATCAGCGGTGGAACCCAGAAGGCGGGGATCATTCGAGCGAAGACGGTCAGACGGGTGCCGGCCGGGTCCGGGGCGAGCCGCCAGTGCACTATCCCCTCCTTGAGGTTGCTTTGCGTCGGGTCGGTGAGGGCGATGATCTCGCGATTGGGGATTTCGGCCACCTCCTGCACTTGAAACACCTGCCCGCAGAAAAACAGCACACACATTTCGGCTACGGAGTGCACCCGGTGGCGGTGACGTTGGGGCGAGGCAAGGAGCCGGCTCTTCTTCACAAGAGGGCTCAGGCGATCCAGCCGGTCGTAGTCGGAGAGCAGCGCGAAGGCCTCCGCGGGGGGAATGGCAACCACCATCTCGGCATAGACCGTGTAGGCCTCCCCCTCCCGCTCCACGTCGATGCGGGAGGACTCGACCGCGAACCCGCGCCCTCCAGTGCAGAGTATCGCGGTGAGCCACACCGTCCCAAGTTTCCACCGCCTCCTCTTGCCCGACATCCTTGTGCCTCCGGGCGCTCAGTAGTGGGGGGGCGGTGTCTCTTCCGAGGCCGGCGCCACGGCTGACGGGGAGAGATCCTGAAGCAACGACTTCATGTATTCCAGTTGGGCGCCAAGCTCCTCCAGCTGCTGCCGCTGAGCCATGACCGTGGTGGTGAGATCCTCCAGTGCCGCCTCCTGGTGGGCACTGCGAAACTCCAGGTCGTCGATACGCCGTTCCAGCACTTCTTCTGTCATCGGTTCCTGCTCTTCAAAATTTGTCATTCAATGGTGAGTATCGCTCGATGGCGAGGTTCGCCGGTGGGCCGTTTCGTCGGGTTACGCTGCGCCAACCCGACCTCCGCCCACTGGTGGGCACTGCGAAACTCCAGTACGCCCGCCTGAAGGCGAACCTCGCCGCCACCCGCCTTCGTCTGCTCAATCCACGTAAGGGCCCCGCTGAATGATGGGCTCCCCATGAGGACGTCCGAAACAGACGATGATCCGCGAGGGCGCCAGGGCCGACACTTCGAGCTCCGTGGCCCGGTCGAGGAGGCAGGCCTCGTGGGCGGAGATGCCGAAGTTGCAGACGCTGGCGTGGCCCTTCACCACATAGACGAAGCCCCGGAAATCGGGCGGGAAGGAGGCATGATAGACGGCCCCCTCCTCCAGGGTCACGTCTTCGTACACCATGGGGGTCTTCACCTCCAGCGGTGCCCCCTTGCCGACGATGCGGCGGATGGTTGCCCCATCCTTGTGCCACTGCGGGATCTCCGGTGCGTCCGCCTGCTGGTACGTTGGGTCGATCGCCTTCAGGCCGGACGGCAGGTTAACCCACAACTGGATCCCCTGGGTCTCGGTGGCGGGATCGGGCATCTCCGAATGGGTCAACCCGCTCCCCGCCGTGAAGCGCTGCGCCCCGCCGGCCGAAACGGTGGCTGCATTGCCGAGGTTGTCGGTGTGGGACATGCTGCCGGAAAGGAGGTAGGTGATCCCCTCGAAACCGCGGTGGGGGTGGTCGGGAAAGCCCATGCCTTCCTTGAGCTGAAAGTGGTCGCACAGCACGAACGGGTCGAAGTTCAACAGCCCGGCGGCAGGCATCAGACGGTGGACCTTGGCGCCCGCCCCCTCTTCCATCTCCACGGTGTGATGCCTGCTGCATGCGGTTTTCTTCATCGGTCTGCTCCCCTTGTTGGCGGCAGCTGCTGCCAGTGATGCCCATCGACGCGGGAACGCAGCGCGACGTTGCCTCCCGCCGAAGCGGCGGGAGCCTCTTGATGGGGGGTGTTTAAAGACCCAGGCCGGGTGCGTTCCTGAAGCCTCCTGGGGCCGAGAGTGTCATGTGTACAAGTCTAACCCGCATTTCTCACCACCCGTCTCAGGGTAAACGCATACTTACCTAAGAGCGATGTAAGTCCTTGAAAGCAGGTCGTCGGCCGCATGGATGGGTGCAAGGAGGCACTTATGCCGCGGGAGGGCAGGAGGCCCGAAGCGGCCGCGGCCGTCGAGCGTACATGGATGGAAGATGATTGCTCCCTGCATTATCTTCACTCCCGACATCCATGTCGGTCGGAAGATGATTGCTCCTGCATAATCTTCACTCCCGACATCCATGTCGGTCGTATTCACAGCGTACCTGCTTTCAAGGACTTACATCGCTCACAGCACGGCCGTGACGTTAGTATGCGTTTACCCTGCCACCCGTCTGCCCAACTGCAAATCCTTCGTGCGCCTGAAATCTACCGGCCACTCGGCATTCTCGCTACGGTCCCTGGTGAGAAATGCGGGCTAGATGCACCGAGCAGGTAAACGGAAAGATCGCCAATTGCAGCCAAGTTGCGCCGCAGGTGGCGGGGGCAGCGAACCGAGGTAGGGTGGATAAGCGCAGCGCATCCACCAATTCGACGCCGCACGGTGGATGCGCTGCGCTTATCCACCCTACATGTTGGGCGCGTCGGATTTATCTGTTCTGTTGCTCTAGGGGCCCCGCGGCGAACGATGCAGGCCAATCGTTGCCGTGGGGCAGCGATGGGCTGCTATACGTATAGGCACCACCGACGCGACGGGACCCCTCTGTGAAAGAGCAGCGACCCCACGGACGTGTCACCATTTCCGAGCGCCAGCGCATGGCTGTGTTCGGCGCTTCGGCCGATCCCATCCTTATCGTCGGGCGTGATGGCAAGATCCTCGACCTCAATCGGGTCGCCGAGCAGCTCTATGGCTGGCGCCGCCCCGAGTTGCTGGGGCGCCCCCTGGCGGTACTGGTCTCTCCGGAACTGCAACGAGAGACCGAGCAGTTGCTGGCGAGGGCCGCGCGCGCGGAGCGCATCGCCGGCATCGACGGGGAACGCATCAGGAAGGATGGTGAGAAGGTGGCGGTGCTCAGCAGCTTCGGGCCCATGGTCGACGAGGTGGGCGAGGTGGTTGGCATCGTGCTGGTCGAGCGGGATGTGGCCGCCCTGAAGGCCCTGCGCGAGGCACTCCACGATGCCCGCGGGGAGCTGGATGAGCGGGGCTCGGAGCTGGTGAAGACCCAGTTGGAGTTGAGGCAGGAGATCATTGCCTACAACCGCCTGGCCGAGAGCAACATGGAAGAGCGCGAGCAGCATCGGGCCATCCTCGAGGCCATCGAGGGGGCGGTGCTGGTGCTCGACCCGGATGGGGGGGCGCGCTATCTCAATCCCGCCGCAGAGCGGCTGACCGGCTGGACCGCCGGTGAGGCGCGCGGCAAGCCCGTGACCGACCTCCTGCACCTGTTCGATGAGCGCACCGGTAAGCCGGTGCGCGATGCGATGGCCCGGTTTCTCGCCACGGCCGGGGAGGTGGTGCCCAAGCGTGAACTGCTGGTCACCCGGGACGGCAAGACTGTGGAGGTGGACGATGCGGTGGGAGCCATCCGCGACAGCGGGGGCAACATCACCGGGCTGGTGATGACCCTGCGGGCGGCCGCGTCTCGACCCGAGGAGGTGCCGGCGGGCTTGGTCGATCGCACCCGCTTCGACTGGCGCCTCAGCAATGCCTTGCGCCGCAATCGCGAGCTCAATGCGCGCTTCTCCCTGTGCCACATCGCCGTGGATGGATTTGAGCAGGTGGTCGAGGCGGTGGGGGCGGAGGCGGGCGAGGCGTTGTTGTGGCGGGTGGCGGGCGTGCTTCGGGAGCAGGTGCGCGACCGCGATACCCTGGTGCGTCTTGACGAGCGCTACGGTCTGCTGCTCGAGCACTGCGCCCTGGACGAGGCCATCGAACTCGCGCAAGGGCTGGTGGCCGATTTCCGTGGCTACGAGTTTTTCTGGGAGCGGCGCACCTTTCACCTCTCCCTCAGCACCGGCGTGGCGGAAGTGATGGCGGGGCTCGATGTGCCGGCTCTCCACGATCGTGCCCGCGTCGCCTGCCTGGCAGCACAGCGGGCCGGTGGCGACCGGGTGCATGTCTATAGCATGCGGGACGGCATTCCGGTGGAGCGATTCCGGGCGACGTTCTCCGGCAGCGAATTGCGCCAGGCAGTCAGCCGTCAGCAGTTTCAGCTCTACGGTCAACCCATCGTGCCGCTTGGTGTCGGTGCGCTGCCCCGCCGGGTGGAGGTGTTGCTGCGGCTGGCCGCCGACGGCCAGCTGTTCTCCCCCGAGAGTTTCATGCCCAAGGCGGAGCGGGCTGGGCTGATGCCCGCCATCGATCGCTGGGTGATCGGCACGGCGCTGGAACAGTACGCCGCCTCGGCCCACAGGGGGCAGTTGGAGCTGAGTATCAACGTCTCGGGCCAATCACTGCCGGATGAGGAGTTGCCGGCCTATATCGACGCGCAGCTGCTCAAAAACGGTGTACCTGCCGATCACCTCTGTTTTGAGGTAAGCGAGCAATCGCTGGAGCAGTATCCGGAGGCGGCCCAGCAGTTCATTGCCGCCGTGAAGGGGCGCGGTTGCCGGGTGGCCCTGGACAATTTCGGCAACCATCTCACCCTGGTGGAGCATCTGAAGCGCTTCGCCATCGACTACCTGAAGATCGACGGCCATCTCGTGCAGCACATGGCGGAAGACAGCCTCGACGAGGCGCTGGTGGCTGCCATCAATCAGGTGGGTCATGCCATGCCGCTCAAGACCATCGGCCAGCACGCCGCCAACGATGCGGTTATCGCCCAGTTGCGCACCGCCGGGGTCGATTTCGCCCAGGGTTTCGGGGTGGGATCGCCGGTGCCACTGACCGAGGCGCTCGGCTAAAAGCAGGTACGGGTTACGAGATACGAGATACGAGATACGAGATACGAGATACGAGATACGAGATACGAGATTCGAGATACGAGATTCGAGGAACCTGCAGAGCTTTCGTTCCCACGCGCCTGCGGGGAAACGGCGCCGCGCCTCGGAACCGCGGTGACGGGACGGGTGCAATTTGTTGATGGCGATCAATTATCGTGTGATTTGCCGCACTTCTTGACCTAAATCAAGGCCGCCTGACTCACCAACTCTTCATGGTGCACTTTCCGACAGTTCCCGACCTTGGAGAGTGGGTGCTATGAGAAAAACAGGATATAAGAGGCTGCCGTTACTGATGGGGGTAGCCGTTGGGCTGTCAGTAGCAGCCGGCGCCGCATCAGCCGATGCGTTGCAGAGTGTCATGAAAGAGCGCGGGTTGAGCCAGAAGGATCTTCTCGCTGCCGCCAAGACTTACGTTCCCACCGGCGGGCGTGATGAATACCTCGTGTTCAGCTCGGGCGGGCAAAGCGGCCAGGTGATCGTCTATGGCATCCCCTCCATGCGCATCCTCAAGTACATCGGCGTGTTCACGCCGGAGCCATGGCAGGGCTACGGCTATGATGCCGAATCCAAGGCCGTGCTGGACCAGGGGCGCATCCATGGCAAGGAGATCCTCTATGGGGACACTCACCACCCCGCCATCTCCGAGACCAACGGCGAATACGACGGTCAATTCCTCTTCATCAACGACAAGGCCAATCCGCGCCTGGCTGTGATCGATCTGCACGACTTCGAGACCAAGCAGATCGTGGTCAACCCGGTGTTCAAGAATGCCCATGGCGGTGCCTTCGTCAGCCCCAACACCGACTACGTGATCCACGCGGCCCAGTACGCCGCGCCGTTCGAGAACGAATTCGTTCCGCTCGAGGAGTTCAACGAGCGTTACCGCGGCGGGATGACCTACTGGAAGTTCGATCGCAAGGCAGGGCGAATGAAGCCGGAAGAGTCGTTCACGGTGATGGCGCCGCCCTACAGCCAGGATCTCTCCGACTTCGGCAAGGGGCCCAGTGACGGCTGGTCGTTCACCAACTCCTTCTGCTCGGAGCGCTACGTGGGCGGCATCGAGCGTGGCCGCCCGCCTTTCGAGGCCGGCTGTTCCGCCAAGGACACCGACTTCCTTCACGTGGTCAACTGGAAGAAAGCGGCCGAGGTCGCCAAGGCAGGCAAGACCACCAAGTACAACGGCCATGATGTCATCACCATGGACACTGCGGTGAAGGAGGGGATTCTGTTCCTCATTCCCGAACCCAAGAGTCCCCACGGTGTCGATGTCTCGCCGGACGGCAAATTCATCATCGTCTCCGGCAAGCTGGACAGTCACACCACCGTCTACAGCTTCGACAAGATCCAGCAGGCCATCAAGGCCAGGAAATTCGAGGGCAAGGATCCCTACGGGATCCCCATCATCGCCATGGGCGATGCGATCCACAAGCAGGTGGAGCTGGGGCTCGGGCCGCTGCACACCCAGTATGACAGCAAGCCGTGTATCGCCTACACCTCCCTCTACGTGGACTCCATGGTGGGCAAGTGGGATTACTGCCAGGGCAAGCTGCTGGATAAAATCTCCATCCACTACAACATCGGCCACCTGATGACCATGGAGGGGGATTCCGTCTCACCCGACGGGAAGTACCTGGTGGCTCTCAACAAGCTCGCCATCGATCGGTTCAACCCGGTCGGACCGCTGCACCCGCAAAACCATCAGCTCATCGATATCCGGGGTGACAAGATGGAGCTGCTGTACGACATGCCGCTGCCCCTGGGCGAGCCCCACTACGCGGTTGCCATCAAGGCCGACAAGCTGAAGCCGGGGGTGCGCTACAAGTCGGGCACCGACAGCCGCACCGACAAGCGCCATCCGTATGCCACCCGCGCCGGGCGTGAGAAAACCGAACGCACTTGCGATGCGAGCGGCAAGTGCACGGTGCGCGTCATGGGCACGGTGATCCGCTCCCACATCACCCCCGAGATCATCGAGGTGGAGCAGGGAGATGAGGTGTTCATCCACCTGACCAACCTGGAGCGGGCCCAGGACGAGGTGCACGGCTTTGCCATGTACGGCCAGAACGTCCAGCTCTCCCTCGAGCCGGGCAAGACGGCCACGGCGCAGTTTGTGGCCGATCGGGAGGGGGTGTTCCCCTATTACTGCACCGAATTCTGCTCCGCGCTGCATCTGGAGATGCAAGGCTACCTGCTCGTGAAGCCCAAGGGCTACAAGGCCGCGGCGACCGCCATGAAGGAGGGGGTCTCCTACACCAAGGGGGATTACGACAAGCAGGTCAAGGAGAACGTGGCGACGCAGGCAGTCATCGACCAGGTGGTGGCCTTCATCACCAGCCACAACTACAAGGACTTCCCCACGGTGGTCGCCCTGGTGGAGGACGCCACCGATCAGCTCGGTTTCGTCAAGGAAGCGAAGCTGAAGTCAGAGGGCGCGGCGGCAAAAGGCGACTGGCAGAACGCCATGCTCTGGGCCAACCAGTGGTGGCAGTACCAGGTCAAGGCCGCCGATCTCGGTCTGCGGGCCAAGACGTTCCTGGAGCAGAACGGGGCCAAGAAGGTCCAGTGACCCGACCGTAAGAGCGTGCATGCGAGCCAGGGGGGCGCAGCCCCCTTGGCCCGTGCCCAAGCTAACCAATGAAGGAGATCACAAGCATGGTAAAGATCCGTCGTCTCGTTCTCTCCCTGAGCAGCGCCGGACTGCTGCTGACCAGCGCCTCCGCCTTGGCCCTCGATGGCGAAGCGCTCTACAAGAACCCTCGCAAAGGTGGTTGCGTGGCCTGCCACGGCAAGGATGCGAAGAGCCCCATGATGCCGCTCTACCCCAAGCTGGCCGGGCAGAACGCCGAATACCTGCTGCAGCAGATGAAGGACATCAAGAGCGGGGCCCGCAACAACGGCATGACCGCCGCGATGAAGGGGATAATGCACATGGTCAACGAGGAGGAGATGGCGGCCATCGCCGCCTGGCTGGCCACTCAGTGAAGTCGAGCCAGAGAGAGTGCCCGGGTGCTCTTGATCAATGTCAAGGCATCTTCTTGACGCAGCATCCATGTTGAGTCCGAACGGGCGTAGCTGACCTCGCCAGCCGGCAGTTGCTCGTTCGCATTGCCGGGAACAGTTCAGGCCAAAGACCATGACAATGGAGGACTTCATGAGCATGAAACCGACCCCCAGGGGGCAAGCGCGGTGCACGTTACTGAAGGGGATCGCTGTGGCGGTCGGCCTCAGCCTCACGGCCAATGCCTGGGGCTGGAACGAAGCGGGGGGGGAGAAGGATGAGGCGATGCACCTGACCCCCGACCTGGAAAACGGCCGCGATGTCTATGAAGTGTGCGCCGCCTGCCATCTGCCGGAGGGGTGGGGCACCGAGGAGGGGACTTTTCCGCAGCTTGCGGGGCAACACCGCTCGGTGCTCATCAAGCAGCTGGCGGACATCCGCGCCCTCAACCGGGACAACCCGACCATGTACCCCTTTGCCTTGCCTGAGGCCATTGGTGACGCGCAGGCCCTGGCCGATGTGGTCGCGTACATTGAAAAGCTGCCGATGAATCCGGCCAGCGGCAAGGGCCCGTGGGAGGAGGGCACGCCCGAATTCGCCCAAGGGA
Source organism: Gammaproteobacteria bacterium (assembly GCA_041690535.1). Lineage (GTDB taxonomy): Bacteria > Pseudomonadota > Gammaproteobacteria > Thiohalomonadales > Thiohalomonadaceae > JAWLHA01. Next base: position 73,906 of record JAWLHA010000012.1, read on the forward strand.
AGAAACTGTACGCGGACAACTGCGCGCGTTGTCACGGCGATACCGGCATAGGTGATACCGAGAAGTTCTACCCGCGCATCAACGGTCAACACTACAACTACATGGTGCGCCAGTTCGAATGGATCCGTGACGGCAAGCGGCGCAACGCCAATCCCGACATGGTGAAGCAGATCGAAGAGTTCAGCGACAAGGAGATGCAGATGGTGATCAACTACACCTCCCGCATCCCGGTTCCCAAGGAGCAGTTGGCCCCCTCGGCCGACTGGTTGAATCCCGACTTCGAGTGACCGACCCGGGCGCGGGCCCTGGCGCAAACGTGGCGCCAGGACCCGCCCTACCGCCGCAATGCTCGACCACGGGAGACCACCATGCACGTGCGCACCACCGCCAGACCCTCGCTCCTTGTCATCGCCCTGTCGGCGACGGCGCTGTTCCTGCTGCTCATCATCGTCGCCAACCCATTTCTCAACCAGGCGCCCTTTTCGACGCCCGTCTGGTGGGTCTCCCTGACCGCCCCGCAGTACCCGGAGACCTCATTCCCGGACGGCATTCGCATTCAGTTCCACACCGACGGGGTCTTCAACGGTTGCCGAATGATCGCCTCCGACGAGAAGTATGAGGATGAGGCCCTCGACTGCAAGCATGAGATGGATGCCATCAACCACTACGTGGGCATGTACCCCATCGCTGCCGGCGCCCCGGTGGAGCGCGCGCTGGCCCCCTTCGTGTTCACTCTGCTGGGGCTCATGATCGTCGCCTTCGCGGTGCCCGGCCGGGCGGTTCGGGTGGGGCTCCTTGCGGCCGGCTCGTTGGCCATCGCCGTGTGGATGACCGCAGCTCTCTACAGCGAAGGAGGCGTCAAACTGTTCACTGCCAGCTATCTCGCCGACCTGCAGGGCACGATGGATCTGGACGACGAAGACATTGCCGCCTGGAGCGGCTTTGAGGCCATGCAGGAGAGCTACCAGGAGGCGCTGGGACGTTACTTCCGCGATCCCGAGACCATTGCCCGGCGTGCCGGCGTCGTTGCCACGGCTACCCACGCCGCCTACGGCGTGCTGCTGGTGGCGATGGGGGTGCTGGTGGTCGGGGTATGGAAGAGCCGTGGCTTCTATTGGCTCTTGCCGGCGGTGCCGATGGCGTTGCCGCTGTTCTTCGTCATCGACTACGCCGGCTGGCTGTGGTGGTTCGGCCACACGCTCAACGACATGGGGGCCTTCACTGTCAAGCCGTTCATGCCGACGGTGTTCGGTCAGGGCAAGGTGGCCCAGTTTGCCACGCACTCCTACCCGGACTGGGGCTTCGCCCTCATGGTCGTGATGTCCTTCGTCCTTGCGTCGGCGGTCCTGCTGCGGCGCAAACAGCTGCAGGAAGGTGATGGAAACGGGGATCTCTAAAGGGGAGACCGGGATGCAACTGTCCGAATACACCCCCCAACACCCCATGCCCGGCGGCGGCCTAGTGTGGACCGCTTCCGCGGCGGTCGCGGGCCTCGCCCTGCTGCTCTTCGGCAGCCCCGCCTGGGGGGCTTTGGCGCTGCAACCGCTCATCGATGCCGCGGCGCCCGATGAGACCCTGCTCCTTGCGCCCGGTGTGTACGAAGGGCCGGTGGTGGTGGACAAACCGCTCACCCTCGATGGCGGGGGTCATGCCACCATCGATGCGGGCGGCAAGGGCACGGTATTGCTGCTCGACACCGATGGGGCGGTGGTGCGTAACCTGCGGCTGACCAACTCCGGCTCCTCCCACAATGACATCGATGCGGGTGTTCAGGTGCGGGGGCGGTTCAATGTTATCAAGGACAACATCATCGACGACACCCTCTTCGGAATCGACCTGCAGAGTTCGGAGAACAACATCGTGCGCCGTAATCGCATCAGCTCCAAAGCGGTGGATCTCGGAATGCGCGGCGATGCGATCCGGCTTTGGTACAGCTTCGGCAACCAGATCACCGACAACACCATTGAGGACTCCCGTGACACGGTGGTGTGGTATTCCAGAGATAACCTCATCGCGCGCAACAACGCCAGCCGCGGCCGCTACGCCCTCCATTTCATGTACTCGCAGCGCAACCGCGTGGAGGACAACCGCTATGTGGACAACTCGGTGGGGATCTTCGTCATGTACAGCGACGGCGTGGAAGTCCGCAACAACTTCATCGCCCACGCCACCGGTGCCACCGGGGTCGGGATTGGTTTCAAGGAAACCTCGGACGTGGTGATTGAGAACAACCGCATTCTCTACTGCGCGACCGGCCTCTACCTGGACGTCTCACCGTATCAGCCCGACACCACGAACCGATTTTTCAACAACACGTTGGCCTACAACGGCATCGGCGTCCGCTTCCTGAACGACTGGATCGGCAATCAGTTCAGGGGCAATCACTTCAAGGGCAATCTGACTCAAGTGGCGGTCTCCGGCGGCAAGAGCGCCAACCGTAACGAGTGGAGCGGAAACCTCTGGGACGACTACGAGGGGTTCGACCGCGACCGCAACGGCGTCGGTGACACCCCTTACGAGTACTACGCCTATGCGGACCGGTTGTGGATGGACCGCCCGGCGGCGCAGTTTTTCAAGGGCTCGCCGACCCTGGAGGTCCTCGATTTCCTGGAGCGGCTGGCGCCGTTCAGTCCCCCCGCGCTCATCCTCCGTGACGAGCGACCCCGACTGGCGAGGGAGCGGAACGCATTATGAGCCACGACTCCCGCGCCTCGCGCACACCGACGCCCCGCCAGCGCGAGGCGCGCCGCCGTTTTCTGCGCTCGCTCGGTCTGGCGGCCGGTGTGGTCGGCACCTCTCTGCTCGGGTTCGTCCCCGTGGCCGGCGGTGACGTGCGCAACCGCCTGCGTCCGCCCGGTGCACTGGGAGAAAAGGAGTATCTCGCCTCCTGCATCAAGTGCGGCCAGTGCGTCCAGGTCTGCCCGGTGCAAGCCATCAAGCTTGCCGAACTGCTGGACGGCTTCGGCAACGGCGCCGCCTACCTCGACGCCCGGGCCCAGGCCTGTGACTTCTCCTGTGACGGGCTGCAGTGCATCCTCGCCTGCCCCACGGGCGCCCTCAGTCACGAGTTGGCCTATCCGCACCAGGTGCGCATGGGCTTCGCCCGCCTCGCCGATCCCGAGCGGTGTCTCGCCGTGCGCGGCGAGGGCTTCAAGGGGCGGGTTCGGGACGCGGCCTTTGCCGGCAAATTCCGGTACAACGAAATCGACCGGTGGAATCCCATTCCGGTGCGCCAACGGGAGTTTGACCTGGCCCTCTGTGACCTCTGTGTGAGCCACTGCCCCATTGAGATCCGCATCGCCCAGTGCGCCGCCGGCAGCCCCCCGTCCGGCGATGTGAGCCAGTGTCCCCCCGAGCATGCCATCGCGCTGCAGGGGGCGGGGGGGGCCGGTCGGGCCCAGGCCATGGTGCCGGTGGTGCTGCCCGGCTGCGTCGGCTGCGGCGCGTGCGAGATGGTGTGCCCCACCGAGCCGGCGGCCATCGTGATCGACATTCACCAGACGGCGGAGACGGTATGAACCTCCTGCTCGAATCCCTGGCCCAACTGCTCGGACGCGAACCGCGCAAGCCCGCGCCGGACGCCATCACCCCCCGCGCCCGTGAGATCCACTTTCGCAAGAAGGGCGAGAAGCTGGACCAGGCGGCCGCCGCGCGCCTCCACGCGGAGCATCTGCGGCATACCTGGCGCAATCGGCGCTGGGCCGTGCTGCTCGCGGTCAACCTGCTGTTCGTGGTCTCCTACCAGCTGGATATCCAGCTCCTCGAGGGGGCCTTGACCGCCTCCCGTTTCCTCGGCTTCCACATGGCCGATCTCAATTCGGCGCTTCAGGTGATGCTCGCCTTCAAGCAGGTCCTCATCAACCTGCTCATCGGGACCGCCACCATCTTTCTCCTCTGGTTGTTGCTGGGCGGTCGTACCTTCTGCTCCTGGGTCTGCCCCTATCACCTGTTGGCGGAATGGAGCGAGCGCTTGCACCTCTACCTGGTCGGGAAGCGAGTGAGCAAGGGGTACGAGTTCCATCGCGGCGTGCGCAGCGTGCTCTACCTCGTATTCGCCCTGCTGGCGCTGGCGACCGGGTACACCGTGTACGAAACCGTCTCACCCACGGGCATCCTGAGCCGCGCCCTCATCTACGGTCCGGGGCTTGCCCTCGCCTGGGTCGCGGCCCTGCTGCTGTTCGAGACCCTGGTCTCGCGGCGGGCCTGGTGCCGGTACGTCTGCCCCATCGGCGTGACCTACGGCCTGGTGGGCCTGCTCTCACCGGTGCGGGTGATCTACCGCCTGGAGGCCTGCCAGCACGAGGGGGAGTGCCGCAAGGTGTGTCTGGTGCCCCACGTACTCAGTCCGGTCATCAAGGGGCGGGCCACCGATACCACCGTACCCCTCGGCGCCGACTGCACTCGCTGCGGGGCGTGCGTGGATGTCTGCCCGACGGGGTCACTGCGCTTCGAGATCAAGGGGGTGACTCGTGAAACGCCGTAGATGGGCGGGGTAATTCCGGGGTTGTGCAATGAAGGGCCCCTGCCATGTGGGCCCAACCCGCAGACAACTTACAAAAAAAGAGTCAGCCATGATCCGACTGGAGAACGTAACCAAGCGCTTTCGCCGCCAAACGGTGCTGGAGGGGATCGACCTGACCCTCGAGCGGGGCAGCCGTGTCGCGCTGGTCGGCTCCAATGGGGCGGGCAAGACGACCCTCATCCGCTGCCTCCTCGGGGAGTACCACTGCGGCGGGCGGATCACGGTGGACGGCCGGGAGCCGCGCCAGGACCGCAGTAGCGTACTGGCGCGGACCGGCTTCGTGCCCCAACTCCCGCCGCCGTTGAAGATGCCGGTCGGGCAGCTCATCCGTTTTGCCGCCGGCGTTTGCGGGGCTGAGCCGGCCCGCATGGAGGCGGTGGCCGAGCGACTCGGCCTGGACCCCGCCCGTGTTCGCCGTCAGCCCTTCGTCAAGCTCTCCGGTGGCCAAAAACAGAAGCTGCTTATCGGTATCGCCCTGGGTCGCGACAGCGATCTGCTGGTGATGGACGAGCCTGCCGCCAATTTGGACCCGGAGGCGCGCCACGTCTTCTTCGAGTTGCTGGCGGAGCGGCAGGATGAGGCGGTCATGCTCATATCCAGCCACCGCCTGGATGAGGTGGCGGCGTTGGTCAACCGGGTGGTTGAACTCGATCATGGCCGCGTCGCGCTGGACGACTGCGTTGCCGACAACGTCGACCTGGCGAGCCGGCTGAGTTGTCGCATTACCCTGCGCCGGCCCGAGCGGGCATTCGCCTGCGCCATCGGCGAATGGGGCTTTCACCCCTCCCGGGACGGGCTGGTGTGGGACGGTGTGGTCGCCGGGCCGGACCGGCTGCGTTTCCTCGGTGTGCTCTCCCGCTACGCCGGGCTGCTGGCCGGTGTGGCGCTCGAAGAGCAGGGTGCACGGCGGCAGGAGGCGATCAATGGCTGACCCGGCATTGCGATGGCATTACCACCTGGGGTTGGCCCTGTTTCTGCTCGGGTTGGCCGCCTGCTCCGGCGATCCGGGGACCGGCCCGGTCCAGGTGGTGTGGGATCGGGACGGGTGTGAGCGCTGCCGCATGGTCCTCAGCGACCGGCGCCACGCGGCCCAGGTCCGGGGCGGCCCGGGGGGGGAGCGGGCCAGGGTCTATCGGTTCGACGACCTCGGCTGCGCGGTCCTGTGGCTGGAGCAGCAAGCGTGGAAAGAGGAGCCGGCCACTGAGCTGTGGGTGACCGATCACCGCACCGGCCAGTGGATTGACGCGCGCAAGGCCCACTACGTCACCGGTCAGGTAACACCGATGGAATACGGTCTCGGTGCCCAGGCGGAGCCGGCCCCCGCCGCCCTCGACTTTGCGGGGGCCAGGGCACACATCTTTGATATCGAACGGAGGTTCAACATTCATGGCGGCAACCTCGAACATTTCGGTCATTGAGGGGCGCTCCGTCCCGGTGGCTCGTGCCGGGAGGAATCCACCGGGGGCACGCCCGATGGCTCTCCAGCTTTACCTCACCGCCCTGAGCGATATCCTCGAATCGCTGCGGGCGCGCTGGTTCATGGTGTATACGCTGATCTTCGGCGGCATCGTGGTGGCGCTTTTCGCCTTCGGCCTGACCGAGTCCCGCGTGCTCGGTTTCACCGGGCTGTCCCGCCTGCTGGTGACCTACATCCAGCTCACCATGGCGATCCTGCCGGTGTTCGTGCTGATCACCACGGTCCGCTCGGTGGCCGGGGATCGCGAGGCGGGCGTCTTCGAATACCTGCTGGCCCTGCCGGTCACCCTGGGGGCCTGGTACTGGGGCCGCTTGCTGGGGCGATTTTTCGTGATCTTTCTGCCGGTGTTCCTGGCCATGGTCGCGGCCATCGGCTGGGCCCTGCTGCGCGGGCTGGATGTGCCCTGGAAGGTGGTGGGCTACTACAGCGGTATGCTGGTGGCGCTGGCTTGGTGCTTCCTCGGGATCGGCATGCTCATCTCCACCGTCGCACGCAGCACCGACGTCGCCCAGGGGGCTGCCTTCATGGTGTGGCTGACCCTGCTGCTGTTTCTCGACCTGATCCTGCTGGGGGTGATGGTGCGTGAGCAGATCCCCCCCGAGACCGCGGTGGCCGTCGCCTTGGCCAATCCGCTTCAGGTCTTCCGAACCGCCACCATGTTGCTGTTCGATCCGCAGCTGGTCCTGCTGGGTCCGGCGGCTTATATCATCCTCGATACCTTCGGCCAGGCCGGGTATCTGGCGTGGGCGCTGTTCTACCCGATCGCCCTCGGTACGCTTTGCGCGGCAGGGGGATACCTCCTGTTCCGGCGCAGCGACTTGCCGTGAGGGCGCGCACTTGCTGGAGAGCTGACCTGCAGCTCTCACGACCGTTGGCAATGAGAGGGCGGTGAAAAATTCGGGCGGGGTCGGCCGGGCGGAATGCATGCCGAACCGCAGCCGTGACAACCACAGTAGGGGAAGCGCCATGGGCAAGCGACTCGGTTGGATCACGATAGGTGGGGTGCTGCTGGTCTTCAGCGTCGGGATGAGCCGCCCCTGGTCTTATCCTGCCGCCGCCATCGCGCTGGTCCCCGATCCGGCCTGCGATCTGCATCGCGGCCCGTGCAGCCTGCCGATCCCCGGAGGGGGCAGCGTGACCCTGGCGCTGGAACCGCGGCCGGTGCCGGTGATGGCCCCCATGGCTCTACAGGTGCAGATCGAAGGGGCGAAGGCCCGCGCGGTAGAGGTTGACTTCAATGGTGTCTCGATGAACATGGGTGAAAACCGCTTCACCCTCGCTTCCGGCGCCCCGGGGGAGTTCAGCGGCCAAGGCGTCCTGCCGATCTGCATCCGCGGGCGGATGGAGTGGGAGGCGAAGGTGGTGGCGCAGACCGAATTGGGCGTGGTGACAGCGCCGTTTCGATTCGAGACCCTGCGGCCTTGAGGCGGCGGCCGGCCGTTCAGTCGTCGGCCACCGAGAGGAAGGCGAAGATGTCGCGCAGCTCGTCATCTGTCAGTAGCGATAGCAGGCGCTCGTCGGGGGCGTCCGGATCGTGAATGCGGAGGCCGTTGCGGTACTTGGCCACCTGGCCCCAGAGGTACTCGGTGTACTGGCCGGTCAGCAACGGCACCCCTTTATTCGTCTCCCCCCAACCGTCGGTGCCGTGGCAGGAGCGGCACTCCCGATTGTAGAGTTTGCGCCCGGCCTTGATGTCCCCCGGTGCCCGCCGGATGTTCATGGTCCTCTTGGCCAGCAGCAGGCGCTCCAGGGGGTCGAATTGCGCCCCTTCGTCTTGAGGCGGCAGCTTGGTGGGCAGCTGTATGCGGGCGAGGAAGGCAGCAACGTCACGGATATCGTTGTCAGGCATCTGGCGCTCGTCCACGTGCTCGACCATTGGCAGGTTGGGGCGCTGCCGGGCGCGGAACAGGAACATTTGCCGCTCGATGTAGGTTGCGGGCAAGCCGGCGAGCCGCGGGTACTTGCCGTCGCCGCCGCCCTGCCCGAACTCACCATGGCAACCGGCACACAACTCGTTGATCTCTTCGCCGTTGAACAGGTCCGGCTCATAGTCCGCGGCCGGAGGGTCGGAAGCTGCAGCAGGCATCATCCAGCCGCACAGCGCAATGGCCACCGCGGCGGGCCATAGACGGGATAGGGGAGGGGTCATCACTCTCTTCATTCATCTCTTGGGCGTGCCGAGCAGCATCCCAACCTTGCCCGCGCACATGCCTTGATTTTGGTCAAGGTGGGGGCATGGCTAACGAGCGACTACAACGTCCCGCAAGTCTGGCCACCTGGGCCGGGGTGAACGCATCCTAACCTGCAGAACGTAAGTGCGTGGAAGCAGGTGCCGAGCGTGCACGGATGCATTCAATTCCTAGCATGCCTGCTTTCAGGGACTTACATCGCCCTTGGGTGAGTATGCGTTTACCCTGTTCCCTAACCAAAACTAAGTTGCCGATTTGAGATCTTGAACCATACTTGAGGTAGATAAGAAGAAAGGTTTCGTCGTGGGCCTCGGCGCGTGCGTGCCTCTGCGGCGAGGAGAGTCGAGCAATGGCTCGATGGAGCCACTGAACAAGACCTGGACATTGCCTGTCTGATTTCACCCGGGGAGAGGAACGAGATGCAATATCGGTTTGACAACCACCATGACTTCTTCGAGATCAAGGTCGAGGCCAGTGGTGAAGAGAGGCACCGGCTGATGGAACGCCTGCAGGCCTGTTGTGATGGGGGAGCGCGTTGCCCGATGGGCCTCGACGGGTTCGAAGTACGTCAGGATGATGAAACCATTCACCTGCGGGTGACCGCGGAGTCCGGCAGAGTGGTTGACCAGGCAAAGCTCGAGCGGTGCCTCTGCCACGCGACGGCCAAACGGGGCTAGCCCTGCCCGCACTTCTCACCAGCCGCCTGCTGCGGCCGCCGATCCGCTCGCTGTGATGGGGCGTACTCCCTCCGGCCGGCTTGACGCGTGTGATCTACGCCGGCGCCGTCCCCAGGCCCAGGGTCCGCACCCCACCACAGCGGCGCCTCAACGCCCTCGCCACGAACCTTGGTGAGAAATTGGGGCTAGAGCACCGAACAGCTGGACCGAAAGATCGCCAATCGCAGCCAAGTTGCGCCGCAGGTGGTGGGGGCAGCGAACCGAGGTAGGGTGGATAAGCGCAGCGCATCCACCAATTCGACGCCGCACGGTGGATGCGCTGCGCTTATCCACCCTACATGTTGGGC
>JAWLHA010000013.1:0-74276 GCA_041690535.1 Gammaproteobacteria bacterium
GCAAGGACGCACTTATGCCGCGGGAGGGCAGGATGCCCGAAGCGGCCGCGGCCGTCGAGCGTACAGGGATGGAAGATGATTGCTCCTGCATAATCTTCAGTCCCGACGTCCATGTCGGTCGTATTCACAGCGTACCTGCTTTCAAGGACTTACATCGCTCACAGCACGGCCGTGACGTAAGTATGCGTTTACCCTGCGGTGTGCCCCCGCACAGGTGCACAAAAAGTGTGCGCCACGACGTGGCACCGGTTCTTGGACGGAAGCATAATCTGGCAAAAAGAGAAACGGATGGTCCCTACAACTCATTTTGACCCCGGGGAATACCAGCCCGCGGTGCCGACGAGGCGGACTCAACATCCCCGGACAGGGGTGGCGCGATGAATTTCACATGCCAGACAGCGCTGGCATGATGCTGTCGAGGACAGTGTTATGTACATCGATATCAATCAATTTACATCCGACGAGCTGTTTGAGTTGGCCAAGAAGCGGAAGCAGGAGGAGGAGGCTTCCGAAGCCCGGCGTGTCGCGCTGGGGGAGCTGAGGCAACGCAGGGATGAACTCATTGCCGAACATGCCCGGACACTGGAGACGCTGGATGGGCAAATCCGCGAACTTCACAATCGACGCGGGCAATTGGTGATTCGCCACAAGACCGCCGTGGATGAGCTGGACGGGCAGATCGCGGAACTGCGCCGCGAGGAAAAGGCCGTGGCAGAGCAGCCCTCCGCCCCCGAAGGGCGGGTGGGCGGGGAAACCGCCCCCGGGGAGAAGCCCCGCGCCGCGGCGGGGTCCCGCGCATCCGGCGGAGCAGACCTGGCCACCGCGCTGGCCGCGATCATGAAGGGACGCCTGGACATCAGCGAAAGCCTGCTGCGGGAGCATCTGCGCAACCGCGGCATCGATATTTCGAACTTCTCCAGACAACTGGAGCAACTGGTGCGGGAGAAGAAACTCCTGAAGAAGGGCTCGGGCAACTACGCACTGCCCCGAAAGTAGCCGAATTCGCACGGAATCGCCGCTGCGCCACTGTCGAGCGACGCGGTCAAGGGGCCGGGCCGGTCAATGGCGTCCACGGCAGCCGGTGGCATCAGGGTGAACGCATACTAACGTCACGGCCGTGCTGTGAGCGACGTAAGTCCTTGAAAGCAGGTGCGCTGTGAATACGACCGACATGGACGTCGGGAGTTAAGATTATGCAGGAGCAATCATCTTCCATCCCTGTACGCTCGACGGCCGCGGCCGCTTCGGGCATCCTGCCCTCCCGCGGCATAAGTGCGTCCTTGCACCAATCCATGCGGCCGACGACCTGCTTTCAAGGACTTACATCGCTCTTGGGTGAGTATGCGTTTACCCTGCCGGTGGCATGCCCGCCCCATCGTCCCTGACCGCATTCCTGTACAATGCATTCATGTCCACTCTGCTTTTCAAGCTCAATGGGGTCCCCGAGGACGAGGTACACGACGTTCGTGAGCTGCTGACCTCCCACGACATCGATTTCTACGAGACCCATGCGGGTCGTTGGGGAATTTCCGTGGCTGCAATCTGGCTGAAGGACGACAGACACCTCGAGAGGGCACAGGCGCTGATCACCCGGTACCAGCAGGAGCGGCAGCTGCAGGCACGCCACGCGTATGAAGCTCTGCGGCGAGAGGGGAACCACGACACCCTCGCCCAACGGTTGCGGCGCGAGCCCGTGCGGATGCTCCTCTATGCCCTGGCCGTTGCGGCGATTCTCTACCTGACCATCGCCCCCTTTTTCTCGGGAATGGCCGGCTGAGCGCCCCGTTACAAAACGGCGGATTGCCAATTTCAACATGACTGGCCAAACCAGCGCTGAATCACCCCTGCTTGCGCTTCGCAACCTCTCCACCCTGCTCCTCACCGGGGTGAACCTGCAACTGGCCACGGGGGAGTGTGTCGCCCTGTCGGGGGCCTCCGGCAGCGGCAAAACCCTCCTGTTGCGGGCCATCGCCGATCTGGACCCTCACACCGGAACGGTCGCGCTGAGCGGACGCGACAGGGGTTCGTTTCCCCCCACGGAGTGGCGCCGACGCGTGGGCTATCTTCCCGCCGAATCCCAGTGGTGGGGCGAACACGTGGGTGCCCATTTCCCGGCGTTCGATGAGCCGCTGTTCGCCACCCTGGGCTTCGATCCGGACGTTCTGGAGTGGGAGGTGGCCCGCTGCTCCACTGGGGAGCGGCAGCGCCTCGCCCTGCTGCGGCTTCTCGCCAACGCACCACAGGTCTTGCTGCTTGACGAACCCACCGCCAGCCTCGATCCCGAGACCGCGGCCCGGGTGGAGGCGGTGATCGCCGCCTATCGGCACGAGCACGGCGCCGGGGTCCTGTGGGTCAGCCACGACCCGGATCAGGCCCGAAGGGTGGCCGGACGGCGCTTTCGAATCGCCAAGGGGCGACTGGAGGCCGAGACATGAACGTGATCCCGCTCTCGAGCCTCGACCTGCTCCTGGCGGCACTGTTGATCCTGCTCCTGGCCGGGGTGAACTGGCGTCTCCACCTGGGGCTCGGGCGACAGCTCCTGTTTTCGGCGCTGCGCACCACCTTGCAGCTGCTGCTCATCGGGGTGGTGTTGAAGGCGTTGTTCGAGAATGTTCATCTGGCCTGGGTGGCGGGCCTGTCCCTCATCATGCTGGGGGTGGCGGGTCGGGAAGTGATGGCCCGTCAGCAGCGTCGCTTCACCGGCTGGTGGGGCTACGGCATGGGGACCCTCTCCATGTTTCTCTCCTCCTTTGCGGTCACCCTCTTCGCCCTCGGGGCGGTCATCGGCAATACCCCCTGGTATGAGCCGCAGTACGCCATCCCGCTGCTCGGCATGTTGCTTGGCAACACCATGAACGGGATCGCCTTGGGACTGGATCGCCTGACCCAGGGGGCGTGGCAACAGCGGGCGATCATCGAAACCCGCCTCGCCCTCGGGCACTCCGCCGACGAGGCCATCGGCACCATCCGCAGGGAGAGTGTGCGCATCGGCATGGTCCATATCATCAATGCCATGGCCGCCGCCGGGGTGGTGAGTCTCCCGGGGATGATGACCGGTCAGATCCTGGCAGGCACGCCCCCACTGGAGGCGGTGAAATACCAGATCCTCATCATGTTCCTCATCGCCTCCGGGACGGGGTTCGGTACGGTGGCGGCGGTATGGGCGGGATCGAAGCGGCTCTTTGACGAGCGCGAGCGGCTGCGGCTCGACCGATTGCGGACGCAGGGCGGGCGCTGACACGCCGAAGCGCCCGGGGCGCGAACTGGCGCTGGGGCAGGAGGGGTTGGGCACCGCGAGCGCCCGGGATGGGTTTCCCTGTGGAAACCCATCCCGACGCGGAACGCGGCTATTTGAGCGCGTCGAACGCCTCTCGCATGAAGGGAGGCAGCGACAGCGCCCCCTGGTGAACCGCCGGGGTGTAGTAAAGGGTCTTGAAAGGCCGGTTGGCGGCCTCCTGCTCACGGAATCCGCCGAATGCACCGCTCTTCGCGGCCATGGTGCAGGACCACCACCCCGAGGGGTAGACCGGCTGCGGGAAGTGCAGAGTCTGCACATCGGCGAAGCCGGCGGCCCGCATGATGGTGTGCATCTCCTTCAGCAGCGTCATGTTGTACAGGGGCGACTCGCTCTGCTGCACGATGATGCCGTCGTCGGCCAGGGCACGCAGGCAGTCTTCAAAGAAGGGCTTGCCGAACAGCCCTTCGGCCGGGCCGATGGGGTCGGTGCTGTCGACGATGATGATGTCGTAGCTGCCGGGGGCCGCCTCCTTCACCCACTTGATGCCGTCGGCGAAGTGCAGCTCGGCACGGGGGTCCCCGTTGGACTCGCACAGCTCCGGGAAGTATTTTTCAGCGGCGCGGGTAACCGCCTCGTCGATGTCCACCTGCTGCACCTTCTCGACCCCGGGGTGGCGCAGCACCTCGCGCAGGGTACCGCAGTCGCCGCCGCCGATGATGAGCACCCGCTTGGGGTTGGGGTGGGTGAACAGCACCGGATGGGACATCATCTCGTGGTAGAGAAAGTTATCCCGAGTGGTGAGCATGACGAACCCGTCGATCACCATCAGGTTGCCGTAGGTCTCGGTCTCGTAGACCTCCACCTTCTGGAACGGTGACTGCTCTTCATGAAGTTTGCCCTTGATGGCAAAGGAGAAGGCGGAGCCTCCATGTTCGCAGACTTCGGTGAACCATTGGTTGGCATCGAGGGCCATGATCAACTCCCCAGCGGGTTGAAAAGAGCGCAAAGATACCCCTGTGCAGGGCGCCCTGCAACCGAGCCAGGGGGCATGGCAGGGTAAACGCATACTCACGTCACGGCCGTGCTGTGAGCGATGTAAGTCCTTGAAAGCAGGTGCGCTGTGAATACCTCCCTGTACGCTCGACGGCCGCGTCCATGCGGCCGACGACCTGCTTTCAAGGACTTACATCACTCTCTGGTAAGTATGCGTTTACCCTGGGGGGCATGGCAGGGCGTGCCCTGGAGGCATGTCCGCCGCAAGGCGGAACGCGCAGCCCGGATGGAGCGGAGCGAAATCCGCACCCCGGCGGACCTTGGCGTCGAGGGGTGGAGCTGGACAGCGACTCGCCTGCAGCGGCATAGCCATTTCATTGCAGGCCGCAGATCCCCGATAATTGGCCATCAACGAACCACGAGAGACCCCATGAGCGACTGGACCATCGAGCAGGCGCGCGAACGCTACAACATCCCCTTCTGGGGCAGCGGCTATTTCGACATCAACTCCGAGGGAAGGCTCGTCGTGCGGCCGGACCGCCAGCCCGAGCGCTCCATCGATCTCTATGGGCTGGCACAAGGGCTGCGCGAGGCGGGTTTGACCCTGCCGGTCCTGGTGCGGTTCAACGACATTCTGCACGACCGGGTGAACACCCTGGTGCAGGCCTTCGGCGAGGCCATGGCCGAGGATGGCTACCAGGGCGGCTACACCGCGGTCTACCCCATCAAGGTAAACCAGCAGCGCAGCGTGGTGGAGGAGATCCTGCGCCACAGCCGCGGCCGGGTCGGCCTCGAGGCGGGCAGCAAGCCCGAGCTGATGGCGGTGCTGGGCATGGTGCCCCATGGCGGCACGGTGATCTGCAACGGCTACAAGGATCGGGAGTACATTCGCCTGGCCCTCATCGGCAAGGCACTCGGCCACCGGGTCTATATCGTGATTGAGAAGAGCTCGGAACTCGATCTGGTGATCGAGGAGGCCCGCGCCCTCGGCATCGAACCGCTGCTCGGCCTGCGCATCCGCCTCGCCTCCACCGGGGCGGGCAAGTGGCAGAACACCGGGGGCGAGAAGGGCAAGTTCGGCCTCTCCGCGGCCCAGGTGCTGCGGGTGGTGGCGCGGCTACGTCAGGTCGGCTGGCTGGAGACGCTGAAGCTGATGCATGTCCATTTGGGCTCCCAGATCGCCAACATCCGCGACATCCAGCGCGGCGCCCGCGAGTTCGCCCGCTTCTACACGGAACTGCGCCGCCTCGGTGTGCCCATCGACGTGGTGGACACCGGCGGGGGCCTCGGGATCGATTACGAAGGCACCCGCTCGCGCAGCTACAACTCCATCAACTACAGCGTCTCGGAGTACGCCAAGAACATCGTTCACAGCCTGTGGGAGGTCTGCACCGAGCAGGAGCTGCCCCATCCCCACATCATCACCGAGTCCGGGCGCGCCATGACCGCGCACCACGCCGTGTTGGTCACCAACGTCACCGACGTGGAGACCGCCCCCGACAGCGAGCCGTCGGAGCCTCCCTGCGAGGAGGACCCCTTCATTCTCCACGACCTCTGGGAGGCCCTGCAGGGACTCACTCAGCGCGGGGCGCTGGAGACATACCACGATGCGGCCCACTGGCTCTCGGAGGCCCAGGCCATGTACACCCATGGCGTGCTGAGCCTGGAGCAGCGGGCCCGGGCGGAGCAGTACTATTTCGCCATCTGCCGGCAGGTGCTCAACCTGCTGCAGCCGTCCATCCGCGCCCACCGCGAGGCCATCGACGAGCTCAATGAGAAACTGGCGGACAAGTATTTCTGCAACCTCTCCATCTTCCAGTCCATGCCCGATGTGTGGGGGATCAATCAAATCTTCCCCATCGTCCCCCTGCACCGTCTCGGGGACTACCCCAGCCGCCGGGCGGTACTGCAGGATCTCACCTGCGACTCCGACGGGCGCATCGATCACTATGTGGATCGGGAGGGGGTGGAGAGCACCTTGCAGGTCCATGAGGTGACCGGGAACGAGCCCTACCTGCTCGGCTTCTTCCTGGTGGGGGCCTATCAGGAGATCCTGGGCGACATGCACAACCTCTTCGGCGATACCGATTCGGTGAATGTGGTGTTGGAGGAGGACGGCCATTTCCGACTCGCGAATCCCGAGCGGGGCGACATGGTGGACGATCTGCTGCGCTACGTCCATTTCGATCCCGCCACCCTGATGGAGGCCTACCGCACCAAGGCCCTGGACTCCGGACTCACTGAAGAGCGGCAGCAGGCGTTCCTGGAGGTGCTCGCCGCGGGCCTGGAAGGCTACACCTACCTGGAAGAGTGAACTGCGGAAGTCCTTGCGCCGGCAGGGTAAACGCATACTCACCCAAGAGCGACGTAAGTATGCGTTCACCCTGCTTGCGCCGGGTCCGTTCAGGCTTGCCCTCAGGTGCCAGGGCGAGCGACGCCAAGGGGCGCTGCCTGTTTGGGGAAGGATGTGCCGAAAAGCGCTGACCGCCCGCGCCACGCCTCCCGAGATGACGGGGAGTGTGCGTTCGCCCCGCACGGAGAATAGAGATGAGTGACATCCCCAACTTTCCGGCCAAGGATGCCTTCGTCTACGTGGAGAACTACCGGCGCCTGATTCTGCTGCCCCCCTCGCGCATCGAGGTGGAGAAACAACGGCTGGAGGAGCGCTACTGGAACGCAGCCGCCGTGCCGCCGCACTACTACGCCGAGCTGCGGGCCCATGAGCACGCGCTGGAGTATGCCCTCAAACGCACCGAGCCGGAGATGGTCGTGTTGGGCGACGAGGCCAAGTGGAAGGAAGAGGCGCAGAAGGGGGAGCTGCAACGGGCTGCCGAACGGGCCCTGCAGGAGCAGGAGTTGAAGCGCCTCAGGGATGAGTTGGGCGACGCTCAGCGCATCGTGCGGGTGGCACAGCAGCGCGAGGCGGAACTCCAGGCCGAGATCGTGCAGAAGGCTCAACAGCACCAGCGCCTGGAGCGCAAGCTCAGCCAGACCTACTCCACCTTCGTGGTGGTCACCTGCACCCTGCTGGTGGTGATCCTGGCGATGTTTGCCATCTACCTGACCTGATCGAAGAAACACTGCCGTGTTGAGTGATTGCCGGGCAACCGGCGCGAGCCCCCAGGGAAGGTCCGGGCGCTTCGGCATCCGCAGGAGGAAGGTGAGAAATGCGGGGCTAGCGCCGGCGCAGCAACGTCAGCCAGCGCCACACATTCAGAAGCCCGGCCAATGAGGCCGCCACGTAGGTGAAGGCCGCCGCCCGCAACACCTGGCGCACGGCGGGCTCATCATCGGCAGGGAGGTAACGCCCCTCCCGGAGGATGGGCAGGGCCTTGCCGAAGCTCGCATCCAACTCCACCGGCAGGGTGATCAGATGCACCAGCGCCGCGGTTCCCATGCTGAGCAACCCCAGCAGGAGCATCAGCGCCCCCGTGGAGGGGGCGCGGGTGAGGAGGGTCATCACCGGAAGGGCCACCATGGCCGCAGCCCCCGCCTTCTCGGCCACCATCGCCAGGCGCACCAGCCGGGTCCGCCATTGCAACAGTGGCTCCCCGCGGTGGTGCTGCAGGGCATGCCCCACCTCGTGAGCCGCCACCGCCACCGCTGTCACGCTCCTGCCGCCATGACTGGCGGGGCTCAACCG
The DNA here is from genome assembly GCA_041690535.1 of Gammaproteobacteria bacterium. GTDB lineage: Bacteria > Pseudomonadota > Gammaproteobacteria > Thiohalomonadales > Thiohalomonadaceae > JAWLHA01. The sequence continues at coordinate 7,875 of JAWLHA010000013.1, forward strand.
CACCACCCGGGCCTCCGGGTCGTAGTGATCCCCCCGCTCCGTGAGCTCCACCGCCACACTCTCCAGACCGAAGCGATCCAGCAGATGGCGGGCCAGCTCTCCGCCGGTCCCCGGAAACTCCTCCCGCGCCTTGGCGTGACGGGCAAAGGTATACCGCGCCCACCACTGGGGCCCGAACAGCAAGGCGGTAACGACTAGGGCAAGCAGGACGAAGTGCATCGGCTCCCTTCCGCGGGTTGGTTGTCCGGATCAGTACGCGGGCGCGCGACGACAGGATAGAGCGAGGTGGCGCCCTCGATCCAGCTTGGGCCGAAAGAAGGCCCAGAACAATGTAAGCCCCTGAAGGCAGGTGGCGCGGTGAATACCAGCGGGCGCTCACGGCCGCAGGGCCTGAGCTCAAGAACTTACCTCCCCTCGGGTCAGAATGCGTTTACCTGCCCCCATTGGATCCAACGACTTGCCCCAGGCGAACAGGCGATTAGAATCTCTGGTTGAATTTTTTCGGAAAAACGCGGTCAAACGCCAGTCAGCGAACAAAATCCAACAGCCGAACAGGTTGACTGCAGAAGGGAGTGTCATGGAACAACTAATCAAAATCACTGATCTGCACAAGGATTTCGGCCCGTTCACCGCCGTGGACGGCATCTCCTTCGGCGTGAGCCGGGGCGAAGTACTGGGCTTCCTCGGGCCTAACGGGGCCGGCAAGTCCACCACCATGAAGATGATCACCGGCTTTCTCGCCCCCACCCGCGGGAAGGTGGAGGTGGCCGGATACGACGTCGCGGAACACCCCCTGGCGGTGAAGCGGCGCATCGGTTACCTGCCGGAAGGCGCGCCCGCCTATCCCGACATGAGTGTGGGCGATTTCCTCGCCTTCATCGCGGAGGTGCGCGGCTTTCGCGGGGGCGAGAAGCGCCGGCGCATCGAGGCGGTGGTGGAGCGGGTCAACCTCGCCGAGGTGGTGCACCAGAGCATCGACACCCTCTCCAAGGGGTTCAAGCGGCGGGTCGGACTGGCCCAGGCGATCCTCCACGATCCGGAGGTGCTGATCCTGGACGAGCCCACCGACGGCCTCGACCCCAACCAGAAACATGAGGTCCGCACCCTCATCCGGGAGATGGCCCCGGAGAAGGTGATCATCCTCTCCACCCACATCCTCGAGGAGGTCCATGCGGTGTGCAGCCGGGCGGTAATCATCGCCCACGGACGCATCGTCGCCGACGGCACGCCCGCCGAACTGGAGGCCCGCTCGGAGTACCACAACGCCGTCACCCTCACCCTCCAGGGGGGCGCCGATCCCGCTCAGGTGCGCCGCCAGCTCGAGGCCCTGCCCCAGGTGGGCCGGCTCGATGCGCTGGAGGAGGCGGAGCGGCTGCGCTACCGGTTGTTCCCCGCCAACGACGCCCCCCTCATCCCGGAGGTGAGCCGCCTGGCCCAGGAGCGGCAGTGGGCGCTCGAGGAGTTGCGGGTGGAGAGCGGGCGGCTGGACGAGGTGTTCCGCACCATCACCGCCTGAGCCCACGGCGATGCCGTCGGGCATCGGGTTTTCGCTTGGTTAGGTCATTCCCCTTCCAGGGAGTCTGTTTGAGACAGGAGTTTCAGCAATGCAGTTCGATCACGTCAGGGTGATATTCCAGCGCGAGCTGGGCGGCTATTTCGCCACGCCCATCGCCTACATTTTCATCGTCATCTTTCTCTTTCTGAGCGGCATCTTCACCTTCTATCTGGGGAACTTCTTCCCTCGGGGCCAGGCGGATCTGCTGCCGTTCTTCGCCTTCCATCCGTGGTTGTACCTGTTCCTCATTCCGGCGCTCTCCATGCGCCTCTGGGCCGAGGAGCGCAAGAGCGGCAGCATCGAGTTGCTGCTGACCCTGCCGGTATCGGTCCTGGAGGCGGTGCTCGGAAAGTTCCTGGCCGCCTGGGCCTTCACCGCCATTGCCCTGGCGCTCACCTTTCCGCTGTGGCTCAGCGTCAACTACCTGGGCGAGCCCGACAACGGCGTGATCCTTGCCGGGTACGTGGGCAGCCTGCTGATGGCCGGGGCCTTCCTCGCCATCGGCTCGGCCATTTCCGCCCTCACCAAGAATCAGGTGATCGCCTTTGTGGTCGCGGTGGTGGTCACTCTCGGATTCATCCTCAGCGGCTTTCCACTGGTGCTCGATTTCTTCCGGGGGTGGTCGCCGCAGGCGGTAGTGGAGGTGATCGGCAGCTTCAGCTTCCTCACCCACTTCGAGGCCATCAGCAAGGGGGTGATCGACCTGCGGGACATCGTCTACTTCGTCTCGCTCATCGCCTTCTGGCTGTACGCCAACGTGATGTTCATCGAGATGAAAAAGGCTGATTGAGGCAGGGAGGCAAACCAATGACCAACAAGCGATTTCTAACCGCAGGCGGCATTTTCCTGGCCGCGGCCCTGTTCCTGGCGGCAAACATCGTCGGCAACGGGGTGCTCAAGTCCACGCGGCTGGACCTGACCGAGCAGGGGCTCTACACCCTTTCACCGGGGACCGAAAACATCCTCAAGGGGCTCGACGAACCGGTAACGTTGCGCTTCTATCTGTCACGCAAGCTCGCCACCGGCGTCCCCGGAGTCAACACCTACGCCGTGCGGGTGCAGGAGCTGCTGGAGGAGTATCAGCGCCTCGCCGGCGACCGGTTGCGCCTGCAGATCCTCGACCCCGAGCCCTTCTCCGAAGAGGAGGATCGGGCGGTGGCCTACGGCCTGCAGGGCGCACCGGTGGACAACAGCAACACCATGCTCTACTTCGGCCTGGTGGGAACCAACTCGGTGGACGATCAGGAGGTTATTCCCTTCTTCCAGCCGAGCCGATCGGCGTTCCTCGAGTACGATGTGACCAAGCTGGTCCATCAGTTGGCCCACCCGAAGCGCAAGGTGGTGGGGGTGATGAGTACCCTGCCCCTGGCCGGTGCCGGCGCCCACTACCTGCCGCGACGGGACGGCGAGCAGCCGTGGATCATCTTCGAGCAGATGCGCCAGCTGTTCGAGGTGCGCACCCTCGACACCGCCGTGGAGACGATCCCCGCCGAGGTGGACGTGCTGATGGTGGTCCACCCCAAGGGGCTGGCCGAAGCCACCCTCTATGCCATCGACCAGTTCGTGATGCGCGGCGGCCGCGTGCTGGCCTTCGTCGACCCTTACGCCGAGGCCGAGCGGCCGGAGGTGGATGAGGCCGACCCCATGGCCGCCCTGCAGGCCTCCCGCCGTTCCGAATTCGATCTGCTGCTGAACGCCTGGGGAGTGGAGATGGCGCCGGATCGGGTGGCCGGTGACATGAAGCTGGCCAAGCGAGTGCAGTTCACCCAGGAGGGGCGCGGCCGCATCGTCGACTACCCCGTATGGGTGGACCTGACCAAGGCCAACTTCAACGACAGCGACATCATCACCGCTGAGTTGGGCACCATCGCCATGGCCTCCGCAGGGGTGCTGCGCAAGCGGGAGGGGGCCGAGATCACCTTCACCCCCCTCATCCAGACCGACACCTCGGCCATGGCGGTGGAGACGAACCGACTGGGGCTGTTCATGGACCCCGAGGGGCTGGTCCGCGATTTCAAACCCGGCGGAGACCCACTGGTGCTGGCGGCCAAGTTGAGCGGGCCGCTCAAGAGCGCCTTTCCCCAGGGCAAACCGGGCGCCACCGAGGAGGAGCGGGTCGCGCACCTGAACGAGACCGGCGAGGCGGCCAACATCCTGGTGGTGGCCGACACGGACCTGCTGGAAGACCGCTTTTGGGTCCAGGTGCAGAACTTCATCGGACGGCGCATCGCGGTGCCGACCGCCGCCAACGGCGACCTGGTGACCAACGCCCTGGAGAACCTGACCGGCAGCAACGACCTCATCAGTGTGCGCAACCGCGGTGACGCCTCGCGGCCCTTCACGCGGGTGGAGGAGATCCGCCAGGCCGCCGAGCAGCGCTTCCGGGAGAAGGAGCAGGAGTTACAGAACCGGCTCAGCGACACCGAGAAGAAGATGCGCATGCTGCAGACGCGCAAGCAGGAGGGCAACGCCCTCGCCCTCAGCGCCGAACAGCAGGCGGAGATGGAGAAGTTCCGCCTGCAGAAGCTGCAGATCCGCAAGGAGCTGCGTGCAGTCCAGCACGAGCTGCGCAAGGACATCGAATCCCTGGAGCAGACCATGAAGTTCATCAACGTGGGACTGATGCCCCTGCTCATCGGCATCGGCGGGCTCACCCTGGGCGTCTACCGGGTGCGGCGCCGGCGCACGCGCTGATACGGGATGGAAAAAGGAGAGACATCGACCATGAACAGCAAGAGTCTCGGGCTGCTCGCAGCCCTCACCGTTCTCTTCGTCACCGCTGCGGCACTGCTCAGTGGGCGTGAGCCTGCGCAGAGTGGTGCCGGCGGGGCGCAGCACCTCTACCCCAACCTGGCCGCGGAGCTGGAGCGGGTCAGCGCGGCGGAGCTCATCAGTTTCGGCGGACGGGTCTCCCTCCGACGCGAGGGGGAGACGTGGGTGGTCGCGGAGCATCACGACTACCCCGCCGCCATGGAGAAGGTGCGCGCCCTGGTGCACGGCCTCGCGGAGCTGCAGCGGCTGGAGGAGAAGACCGCCAACCCCGAGCTCTACGCGCGATTGGGCGTCCAGGGGCCGGCGGTGCACGGCTCCCCCTCCGTGCAGGTGGTGCTCAGGGACGGCGGCGGCAAGGTGCTGGCGGATCTGGTGGTGGGCGACAGCCGGGCCGCCCCAGGCGAGGCGACCCGCCAGGAGATCTATGTGCGTCGCGCCGGGGAATCCCCGAGCTGGCTGGCCCTGGGCACTCTCGCCCCCGAACGGCAGCCCGCGCAGTGGCTGGATCGGCAGATCCTCGCCCTGGATCCGGCGCAGTTGCGGGAGATCACGCTGCAGCCCGGCGGGGAGGCAGCGGTGCACCTTTCGAGGGCGCAGGGGGATGGGTGGCAAGTGGTGGGGATGCCGGAACACGGGCGTCTCAAGTCGCCCCAACGGCTCGACACTCTCGCCGGGCTGTTCGGCAGGATCGCATTCGACGGGGTGGTCCCCCGCAGCGGGGGCGAGGAGAGGCCGCCGGCGCTGGGCGCCCGCCTCCTTCGCGCCGACGGCCTGGCGGTGGAGATCGCCGCCACCGAGGGGGAGGGCGGGAACTACCTGGCCCGCTTCAGCGCCTCGGCGGCGGCGGACGCCTCGGCCGAGGTGAAGGCCGAGGCCGAGGCCCTCGACCGCCATCTCTCCCGGTGGGACTACACCCTCGCCGCGCACATGGTGGACCCGCTCAAGCTGAAACTGGAGGAGCTGGTGGAGACGGACTCTGCAGCGGAACCGGCAACGGACCCCGAAGCGCCCGCAGCACACCCCTGAGGCGGGCGGCGCCCGAAGAGCCTCAGGTTGCACCCGGCCCGTCCCACCCGGGCGGCCTCTTCGGGGCGCAGGCCTTGTTCAAGGATGCGCCGCACCAGAAGGGTTCGACCATGGACTGTCAATCGGGCATTCTTATGGCTGTTCACTCGGGAGCTCCGGGGGTTGGTTTGGTTCACACCCCCATTCTTCCGGGTATGCCCCGAGTGAACAACCTACAGAGAGATCACACCTAGAGCACCGAACAGATAAATCCGACGCGCCCAACATGTAGGGTGGATAAGCGCAGCGCATCCACCGTGCGGCGTCGAATTGGTGGATGCGCTACGCTTATCCACCCTCGGTTCCCTGCCCCCGCCACCTGCGGCGCAATTTGGCTGCGGTTGGCGAGTTTCGGTTTACCTGTTCGGTGCTCTAGGCCGCGCGCAACAGCACCAATGTCTCCACATGGTAGGTTTGGGGGAAGAAGTCGTAGGGGACAATGCGCTCCACGGAGAACCCCGACTCCACGAGCGCTTGCAGGTCCCGCCGCAAGGTTCCCGCACTGCAGGAGAGATAGGCCATGCGCTCCGGGCGGAGCCGCTCGGTGGTCCACCGGAGCACTTGCGGTTCCAGACCGGTCCTGGGCGGATTGACGTACAGCAGGCGCCGGCCGGCGCGCCCCCGAAGCCAGGCCTCCACCTGCGGCAGGCGCGTCTCGCAGGTCCCGCGCAGCACCGCAGCGGCCGGAGCATTGATGGACGCACACTCCACCGCATCGCCCGACCACTCCACCCCCAGCGCCGCCGCCCCCGCTGCGGTCCAGCGCGCCAGCGTGCTGCCGTTGCCGCAATAGAGGTCGACCACCGCATCCCCCGCCGCCGGGGCCAGGAAGACCGCCGCTTCATCCAGCGCCTGATGGTAAAGCCCGGGGAGCAACTGCTGGAAGGCGGCCGGGCCGTAGAGCAACCCCCGCGCGTCGCGGGAGCGCTCGCGCCCCCAAAGGAGGTGCCAGCCTCGTTTATGGAACAGCCGCCGCCCCGCGGAGGGGAAGAGGTTCAGCCACAGACCTTCCACACCCGCGGCGGCAAGTTCGTCGGTCAGGGCCTCCGTGACCCAGGCGGTCGAGGGCAGGCTCGCCCCCTTCAGCACCAGGGTCACCTGGGCCCCCGACTGCACGTGAAAGGCCATGGGAAAGCGGGGGCCGGGCGGCAGCGCCGCCCCGAGTAGCCGCACCGCTGCACGCACCCGGGGCGAGTGGATCGGACAGTGGGGAATGGGGATCAGCTCGTCACGGGCATGAAGGCCGTACTGCCATCCCGGCCCGCCCCAGGCCGTGGAGAGACTCACCCGGTCGCGGTAGCCCCACCTCGCCTGCCCCGACACCGCCCTTACAGGTTCAATCACCTCGGCCCAAGGGTGAAGCTGCCGCTGCAGCCACCCCATCTTCTGGCGTTCGCTGGCGGCGGCCTCCAGGGCGCGGTGCGCGCAGCCCCGGCAGCGTGGGTTGCACCCGGACCGCAGTCTGGTTGGGAGATCGCACTGGTTCATAGCGGCGGCATGATAGAGGCCGCGGACCGAAAGCGCCATGCGCGCCCGAACGCCCGTGCGAACCGGTAAGAGGAAAAATCGCCGGTTGCCGCCAGCTTGCCCCGAAGATGGCTGGGGCGGTGCACCGGGTGGATAAGCGCAGCATCCACCACTCCCAGCCGCGCCCGGTGGATGCTGCGCTTATCCAGGTACGTGACGCATCGGATTTATCTGCGGTGCTCTGGCCCCCTCCACCGGGCACCATCACTCCGTCGCGTAGGCAATCCGTTGGGGCCAAAGGAGCCCGGGAGAGGCTGCGGGGAGATCGGCGCGGGCGTTGAGGGCGCGGACCACCGCCTCGAACTCTTCGGCAGGCACGGGGCGACTGAAGAGAAAGCCCTGCAATTCGTCACAGCCGTGGAGACGGAGAAACTCCAACTGCTCGGGGGTTTCCACCCCCTCGGCGACGATGCCGAGCCGGAGGTTCTTGCCCATATCGATGATCGCCCGCGCAATCCCGGCCCGCTCGACATCGTTGGCGGCATCGTGCACGAAGGAGCGGTCAATCTTCAGGTAGTCCACGGGGAAGTGCATCAGGTAGTTCATGGAGGAGTAGCCGGTGCCGAAATCATCGATGGAGAGCGAGACCCCGAGTCCTTTCAGCTCCCGCAGCACCTCGAGGGCCATGGCGGTATCGTCCGCCAACACGCTCTCGGTCAACTCCAGTTCCAGATACTCCGGCGGCAGTTCACTCTCCTCCAGCACCCGCTGAACGGCCACCGCAACGCTCTGCGACTGGAACTGCTTGAGCGAGAGATTGACCGACAGCCGCAACCGCAGCCCCCGATCCAGCCACTCCCGGCACCGCCGGCACGCCTCGGCCAGCACCCACTCGCCCACCGGGACGATGAGACCGGTCTCCTCCAGCAGCGGGATGAAATGGGTCGGGCTCACCAAGGCACCGCTGGCTTGCCGCCAACGCAACAGGGCCTCCATCCCCACCACCTCGCCGCTGTGGGCACTCACCTTGGGCTGGTAGTGAAGGACGAAGCCCCCCTGCTCCAGCGCCTTGCGCAATCCGATCTCCATCTCCAGCCGCTCCAACGCCTGGGCATTGAGCTCCTCGGTGTAGAAGACGCAGCGGTTGCGCCCAAGTTCCTTGGCACGGTACATGGCCGCTTCGGCATGTTTCACCAGCCACTCGGCCTCCGCCGCATCGGTGGGATAGAGGGCGATGCCGATGCTGGAAGAGATGATGATGTCGCGCCCGTCGACGTGGATCGCGGCGGCGAAGTGCTCGATGACCCGGGTGGCGATCCGGGACGCCGCCTCGGCGGTGGGCATGTTCTCCAGGATGATGGCGAACTGATCGCCCCCGAGCCGGCACACCGTTTCCCCCCCCTGCAGGGAGGCACCGAGCCGCGCTGCGGCATCGCGCAGAACGCGGTTGCCGGCTTCGTGTCCGAGGCTGTCGTTGATGAGCTTGAAGCGGTCGAGTCCCACCGTCATGAGCGCCAGCAACGCCCCCGAGCGGCGGGCCCGCTGCATGGCGCGCTCCAGGTGCTCCATGAACAGCACCCGGTTGGGGAGGTTGGTGAGCGCATCGTAGTGGGCCAGATAGCGGACCCGCTCCTGGTGCGCCTGCTCCTGCTGCTGCTTGAGCTGCTCGATATGCAAGTCGGCCTTGCGAATGAAGGCCAGCAGGAAGAAGTAGAGGATCAGCATGAGGCCGGTGCTGGTGGCCACGGCCATGTACCCGACCTGGTCCATCTGGGCGAGCAGGGGCGTCACATCGGAGTAAATCTCAACCACGCCCTCCACCGGCCCCTCGGCGCCGAGGCGCACGGGGACGTAGGTGGCCAGCAGGTTCGCTCCGCCGGCCCCGCCATCGAAGGAGGTGGCGTGTTCCCTGAAGAGCGTCTCCCGCGCGTGTTCCCCGGCCCGGGCCCGGAGAAAATGGGGGTTGGCCGCGCCCTCCCTGCCGATCTGCGCCACATGGGTGGAAAACGCCACCAGGCCGTTACGGTCGTAGATCTTGACCTTGACCACCCGCAGCCCTTGGATCCGACGCCCGATGTCGTAAGCCAACTCCGCGACCTGCGGCTGTTCGCGCAACTCGGCGGGGGTGAACGCCCCGGCCTGCTCGACGAAGCTGCCGTATTTTGGCCAGAGGGAGTTGGCCAGCAGCTGGGCCAGTGCTGCGTTGGCTTGCGCCTCGTGCTCTTCCAGGGAGTTGGTGGCGACAGACCAGTAGAAGCTCGCCAATGCAACCGAAATGCAGGCAATACCGACGAGGCTGATGATCGAGTAGACGCGCGTTAGACGAAGCGCCCGCCCCATGTTCCCCCCTTATTCAAAATTTGCGTTCGGGCCCGGCTGTTTTCTTTGATTGCTTGTCCATTGAGTGTAGCTTAGGGGCTATCCATGTGCCGATGGCCAGCCCCCAGCTCGCCGGGTTCCGCAAGCCTACCACCGCTCACAAGTGAGTGCGAATCCAGTAGAATCCGCTTATGAATACGCACGTCAAACCACCCAAGGCGCTGCTTCGGCCGGTGGGCCGGGCCATCGCCGACTATGCCATGATCAGCGAAGGTGATCGGGTGCTTCTGGGTTTGTCCGGAGGCAAGGATTCGCTGTCGCTGCTGCACATCCTCCTGCATCTGCAGCGCCACGCCCCCATTCGCTTCGAGGTGGGCGCCATTACGGTGGACCCCGGGATCCCCGGCTTCGATCCCTCGCCCCTGCAGCCCTATCTGGCGGCGCTGGGCGTACCCTACTTTTACGAGGCTCAACCCATCGCGCAGCAGGCGGAGAGGTTCATGGATGATGCATCGTTCTCGTTTTGCGCCTACTGCTCGCGCATGAAACGGGGCATTCTCTACAACCGGGCCCGCACCGATGGCTACAACGTCATCGCCCTGGCACAGCACCTGGATGATCTGGCGGAGAGCTTTCTCATGTCCGCCTTCCACCGCGGCCAGTTGCGCACCATGAAGGCCCATTACACCAACGACGTGGGCGACCTGCGGATCATCCGCCCCCTGGTCTACGCCCGGGAGCGCCAGACCGAGGCCTTCGCCGAGAACGCCCCCCTGCCGGTGGTCCCCGACAACTGCCCGGCCTGCTTCACCGCCCCCACCGAACGGCAGCACATGAAGGCACTGCTCGCCGGCGAAGAGGAGCGCTACAAGCACATCTTCAAGAACCTCCTCACCGCCATGCGACCGCTGATGGGCGAGACCATGCCCCCCGCAGCGGGCGGCCCGGGGGGGAACGACGCGGACGAAGGGTGATGGGCACGCCAACGGTTGCGAAACAGGAGCAACAGGCGCGCGGGCCGGCGCCGGGATATGCTGCGAAGGACGTCCCCACTCGACCGGCGCGTCCCGGTGCGATGCACCCGGTGAAAGTGCCCGGGTTCAGGTCATCTCTCCCGTGAGCGCCGGCGCTGCGCCCCGCGGATTGCGCGCCCTCGCCCGGCTGCCCCTGCCGCTCGCCCACGCCCTTGGGGCCCTGCTGGGCTGGCTGGTGGCTTACCTGCCCAGTCGCCACCGGGCCATCACCCGGCGCAACCTGGCGCTCTGTTTTCCCGCGCTGGGCGAGCGGGAGCGGCGAGTCCTGGCTCGGCGTAGCCTTGTAGAGACCGGTAAGACCGTGTTGGAGATGCCGAGGGTGTGGCTCACGCCGGGCGAGACGGCCTTGGGGCTCATTCGCGAGGTGAGCGGCGAGGAACTGGTGCGAGAGGCGGTAGCCGGCGGGCGCGGGGCGATTGCTGTGTCGCCGCATCTGGGCAACTGGGAGCTATGTGGGCTCTATCTCTCCGCCCGTTACGGGATCACCAGCCTCTACCGGCCACCGCGCGCTTCGCGCTGGGCGGCGATGGTACGCGCCGCCCGGGAACGGATGGGGGCACGGCTGGTCCCCACCGATGCCAAGGGGATCAAGACCCTCTACCAGGCGCTGGGGCGTAACGAGATGATCGGCATCCTCCCCGATCAGGACCCCCGCCAGGGCGCCGGCGCCTTCGCCCCCTTTTTTGGCGTGGCGGCCAACACCATGACCCTGCTGCCCCGGTTGGTGGGCAAGAGTGGCGCCCCGGTGATCTTCTGCTTCGCCGAACGGCTGCCGCGCGGCCAAGGATTCCACCTCCATTTCCTCCCCGCCCCCGAGGGGATCGGCGACAGCGACCCCCAGGTGGCCGCCGCCGCCCTCAACCGCGGCGTGGAAGCGTGCGTCCGTCTCCGCCCCGAGCAGTACCAGTGGAGCTACAAACGCTTCCGCACCCGCCCCGAGGGCGAGCCGCCGCTCTATTGAGTCGGCGCTCGCCGAACGCCACTAGAGCACCGAACAGATAAATCCGATGTGCCCAATAGGTAGGGTGGATAAGCGCAGCGCATCCACCGGGTCGCGGCCGTGAATGGTGGATGCGCTGCGCTTATCCACCCAGAACAGGCCAACTCGGGTGTGAAGCCGGCATCCGATTTGTCTATGTGCTCTAACGCCCTGGAGGGGCGGTGGCAACCCAATACCCGCAAGGTGGCGGCCCCGGGGGGTCAGGGCAGCGGCCGCTCCTTCTGCCCGTAGGGGTGGGGCTCCCCTGCGGGACGGGTCTGAAACAGGCGCAGGGACCACATGTACTGGTCGGGGGCAAGACGGATCATCGCCTCCAGCGCCTCATTCATGCGGGCGGCGTCCTGCACCTCATCGCCGGTGGGATAGGCCTCCAGGGCGGGGAACAGGCGGGCGGTGTACGCCCCGCTGGCCGGGTCGTAATAGGCCATATAGGGCAGCACCGTGGCCCTGCACAGCTTGGCCAGACGCCCCAGGGCGGGAATGGTGGCGGTCTGCACCCCGAAGAAGGGGGCGAAGACGGAGCGTTCGGGGCCCAGGTCCTCGTCCGGCAGGTAGTAGAGCGCATACCCCGCCCGGGTGGCCTTCACAATGGGCCGCATGTTGTCGTCCCGCTCGTAGATCACCGCCCCCAGACGGGCCCGGCCGCGGGCGATGAACCAGTCGATGAGGGGGTTGCGCCCCTGCTTGAAGATGCTCACTACGGGGTGGTGCAGGTTGTAGGCGATCCCGGCGAAATCCAGGGCCACATGGTGGCAGGTGAGCAGGATAAGGGGGCGATTCGCCTCCAGGTGGGGGCGCAGATGCTCCTCGCCCTCCAGCGTGACGGTACGCTTCAGCCGGGCGCGGCTGCCGAACCAGAGGATGCCGTAATCCAGCAGACAGCGCGCCATGTTGCGGAAGTAGCGCCGGGCAATGGCGAGCCGCTCCGTGTCGCTGAGTTCGGGGTAGCACCACTCCAGGTTGGTGAACACGATGTCGCGCCGCTTGCGGTTGCGCCGCAGGATGAGGTCGCCGGCGCGATCCCCCAGGGCGGTGCGCAGGCTGCGGGGCAGCTGGGTGAGCAGCCACAATAGCGCGATCCCCACCCAGGTGCCCCAGAAGCGGGGCGCCAGGAAGCGGGCAGGAAACGGCGGCGGATAGGGGGACTTCAGGGTTGCCGACGGAGCGGCTTCGGTTTTCGCGTGCACGGGGCTCTCAACGCAGTTCGCTCAGCAGCCGGCCCATCATCGATTCCGCCTGGGAGCGGTAGCCGCCGCCGAACAGATTCAGGTGATTGAGGATGTGGTAGAGGTTGTACAACGTCTTGCGGACCTTGTAGCCGGGGTCGATGGGCCAGGCGTCATTATACCCCTCATAGAAGCGCGAACCGAATCCGCCGAACAGCTCGGTCATGGCGAGATCCGCCTCCCGGTCGCCGTAGTAGACCGCCGGGTCGAAGATCACCGGCTCCCCGTCGGGGCTGAAGCTGTAGTTGCCGGACCAGAGGTCCCCGTGGAGCAGAGAAGGCTGGGGATGGTAGTCGCTGAACAGGGCGGGAAGGCTCTCGCCCAGCTCCGCCCCCAACTGCTGCAGGCGGCCGCGATGGCCACTGCGGGCGGCCAGCTCCAGTTGGAACCCGAGCCGTTGGCGGCGCCAAAAACTGACCCAGTCGGGATCGGGGGTATTCGGCTGGGGCGTCGCGCCGATGGTGTTGTCCCGGTGCCAGCCGAAGCGCCCCTGGGTGACCCGATGCAGGACCGCCAGCCGGCGGCCGAAGGCGGCCATGTCGCCCGTCCCGCCCAACCCCAGGTGCTCCATCACCAGATAGGCCTGCCCCGCGGCCTCCCCCCACGCCACAGGCGCCGGGACCCGCACCGCCCCCGCCTGCGCCAGGGTCTGCAGCCCCTCCGCCTCCGCCGCGAACATCTCCCCGCGGCGGGCATCGTTCAGCTTCACAAAGAACCGCCGCCCGTCGGCCCCCTCCAGGGCAACTGCGGCGTTGATGCAACCGCCCCCTACCGAGCCCTGTCCCGCCGGCACGAACGGCGCTCCCGTGGCGTGGCCGATCTCCGCGGCGATGATCTCCCAAAGCGACATGGATGGTCCTCCTTCGGATGAAGCGGTTCCGCCAATGAGCCGTTGGCAGCGCCCGGCCTTGAACAGCAACGCAGTCTACACCAGACAGCAAAGGACCGCCCCGGCCGGCCCCGGCCCGGACCAACCTTGCGCCCCATCGTGGGGAGACCGCGCGCAACAGACGCCCCAGACATGGTCAATGTCATGATGCCGAAACAGCCACCCCGTAAGGTCTGCGGGAACCTGCTCACACGGAGATGAAGTCATGTTCGATTACGACCTGGTGAGAGTCGAAGAGGTGCTCCCACCCGAGGGGGCCGTCGACACCCTCTGGCACTGCTATGTGCTGGAGAATGAGACCACTCACATCACCGGCTATCGCGCAGGCTCCCGCATGGAGGTGGAGGAGTACGCCCGGCAGTGCGTCCAACGGCTCAATGCCAAGCATCGGATCAGCTTCCGCAGCAAGTGATCGGCTAACGCACCGAACAGATGGATCCATGCGGCTTTCTGCCGCCCGGCCTCGTGCAAGCGGCGGTACGGCGCACTGCGCGGGGTGCCCCTCCGTTTATCTGTCCGGTAGTCGTAGCCGTACACCGACCCGACGCCGCTGTTTCATATGGCTGTAAGAATCACCCGCTAGCTTGTCGGCCCTGAATGTCATCCCAACAATATGGTGAAGTCATGCGTGTTACCGCAGCCGTCTCGGCGCTCATGCTCTTAACTACAGCCGCGATCGCAGCCGAGGAGCCCCCGCTGCTCCGATTGCACGGCTCCAACACCATAGGTGCGCATCTGGCGCCCGAAATGGTCAAGGAGTGGCTCGCGCAGCGAGGCCATAGCGCCATCGAAGCAACGGCCATTGGTCCGGAGGAGACGCTGATCCTTAGCCGCGACCCAAAAGGGGTTCGGGTGTCGGTGGAAATTCACGCACACGGCTCGAGTACAGCGTTCAAGGATTTGGCCGCCTCGCGTGCCGACATCGGCATGGCCTCGCGCCCCGCCAAGCCTGGGGAGGTCAGGAGCCTCGCCGACCATGGGCCGGTGCAACACCCCGATAATGAGTATGTCATCGGCCTGGATGGCATTGCGGTGATCACCCATCCCGCCAATCCCGTGGGGCGGCTCAGCAAGCAAGCCCTCCGGGCGATCTTCACGGGGGAGGCAAACGACTGGGCCCAGGTCGGGGGCCAACCCGGGCCGATCCGACTCTACGCCCGTGACGACAAGTCGGGGACCTACGACACCTTCCGCACCCTGGTCCTTGGAAAGGCGCCGCTGTCACCCCTGGCGAACCGATATGAGTCCAACGAACACCTCTCCGATGATGTGTCAGCCGATCCACAGGGCATCGGGTTCGTGGGACTGCCGTCGATCCGCAACGCGAAGTCGGTGGCCGTCTTCGAGAAGGATACGCTGCCCATTCGGCCCGATCGTTTCACGGTCGCAACGGAGGACTATATCCTCTCGCGGCGACTCTTTCTCTATCTTCCAGGCCACAACGCCACCCCAACGGCCCGTGAGTTTGCCCGTTTTGCGGTGAGCGAGCGCGGGCAGGCCATTGTGGAAAAGGTGGGTTTCGTGGGACAACACGTCACTGCGGCCACCCGGGCCCACAACGACGCGGTGCCTGACGAGTACAAAGTATTCACCTCGGGGGCGCAAAGGCTCTCGTTGAACTTCCGCTTCCAGGACGGAAGCGCCCGCCTCGATGCCAAGGCGCTGCACGATGTGGAACGTCTGGTCGAGTTTCTACGGCGAAGTCCCTCCCGCAAGCTGCTGCTGTTTGGCTTTGCGGACCAGAACGAAGTCATCCCCGTGCACAGTCACGGCCTCTCCGTGGCACGCGCCGACATGGTGGCGGACCTCCTCATCGAGCGAGGTCTGATGCCGTTTCGGGTACGAGGCTATGGAGCCGCGATCCCCGTTGCCTCCAATTCGGAACCGGGCGGGCGGCAAAAGAACCGACGCGTCGAGGTGTGGGTTCTCTGATCGCGGTGGTGAGAAGCCCGGGCTAACGAGCTGTTCCGAATCTTGCTACAGCTATTTAGACCACCGAACAGGCAAGTCTTCCGGGAGACTGCACGGCCGAACGTTTCAACGCTGTCACACAGGCGTCATGCCCACGCGCTAGGCTTGGGATCAACTCGATAGACTCGAAGACAACCATGGCGAAAGAGAATGACGAGCTCGCGGATGAACTCGCACACATCATCAGGGAGGGGCGGTTGCATGCGCTCTTCCAGCCCATTGCCAACCTTCGGCAGGCTTCGATCTATGGGTTTGAGGCCCTGATTCGGGGGCCCTCGGACAGCGCCTTGCACAGCCCGGTCACGCTGTTCGACACCGCCACCCGCTGTGGTCGCCTGTTCGAGTTGGAGCTCCTGTGCCGCGAAGCGGCCATTACCGCGTTCCGGGAACTCGAGCTGCCGGGGAGGCTGTTTCTCAATGCCACGCCCAGCAGCCTGCTCGAGCCCGACCACCGCCCCGGTCGCACCCTGGCAACCCTTCAGAAGCACGGCCTGCGCCCGCAGCAGGTGGTGATTGAACTCACTGAGCAGCACCCCATGGACGATTACGATCTGATGCGCCAGGCCACAGAGCACTATCGCTCCATGGGATTTTCCATCGCCATTGATGATCTCGGGGCAGGTTATGCGGGGCTGCGCATGTGGTCCGAGTTGCGGCCGGATTTCGTAAAGATCGATCGGCACTTCGTCGAGAACATCCACGAGGACAAGGTCAAGCGCGAATTCGTCCGCTCCATCATGGACATCGCCCAGGGATTGGGGTGTGGGGTGATTGCGGAGGGAATGGAGACGGCGGCTGAGTACGAGGCGGTCCGTCGCCTCGGCATCCCCTGGGGTCAGGGGTACTACTTCGCGCGGCCGCACCGAAACCCGCCCGCGGGACTCCAGGGCAGACTATTCACACACAATCCATCTCACGCCGAAGAAGGTGACTCGTCCAACAGGGGCCAGACAGTGCGCGAGCTTGTGGAACCGGCGCCCCAGGTCTCGGCCCAGACTTCGGTGGTTGATGCACTCACGGTTCTGTTCGGCAGCCCGGAGCTTGACTCCCTGGTGGTGGTCAATGCCGATCGGCGTCCCACCGGTCTGGTGTCCCGGTATGCCTTGAAACGGGCATTCCGCGGGGAGAGTGTGGATCCCGCCTACCTTCCGGTCGGAGCGCTCACGGATGCCGAACCCTTGGTCTGTCTGGATCATGCCGAGAGTCTGGAGTCGGCCGCCTTGCGCTTGGCCGCCTGTGCCTGCAATGGACGGGTACCGTCCCAATTCGTGATCACCGAGGAAGAGCGACTGCTGGGCCTTGGGCACACCCGCGATCTGTTGTACCGTCTGGCCACCCTGCTCGGGCGCCAATCGTTGGAGCCCCCCCACGCTCCGAAGCACGCGCAGGGGAGCGTGAGGCCCCGGGGGACCATGCCCCCTGCCCCAGCCCCCGTGAGCCGTGTCGGATCGGGCATCTAGACTTCCTTCTCACCGATTACCGCAGCGAGGGGTTGGAAACCGGTCAGGTCGCCCCCTCCGCGGTGGGGCTCTCGCCTGGCCCGATCCTCCCCATCACCACCTCGAACACCTCCTGCACGGTGATAGCCTGCATGCAGCGGTTGTCCTGACAGCTTTTGTGCAGCGGGGTGCCGTAACACGGGCTGCACTCGAGGGGGTGACTGAGCAGCCGCACCTGCCCCGCCCTGCCATAGGGGGCGGTCTGGGTGGGTCGGGTGGGCCCGTACAGCCCCAGGATGGGGGTGCCCACGGCGGCGCCGATGTGGATGGGCCCGGTATCGCTGACCACCAGCAGCGCCGCCCGCTGCAGCACCCCGGCCAGCGCGGGCACATCAGTGCGGCCCGCCAGGTTGAGGGCCTCCTCGCCCGCCACCCGCGCCGCCAGTGCCGCTTCGGCCGGTGTGCCTGTCACCACCACCGCGACCCCCGCCTCCACCAGCCGCCCGCACAGTGCCCGCCAGCGTGCCTCGGGCCAGGCTCGAATGTTCACCTTTGCGGAGCCGGCGTGGCTGTTGCCCGGGTGCAGCACCACGAAGCGTTTCGGCAGCGTGAATTCCGGTTCGCGCCAGCCAAGGCCCGGCATCGCCCCCTCGAAGGTCAGACCGGCGGCGGCGAGCACCGTGCGATGGTTCTCCACCCCGTGGCGGTCCAGCCACTCGGCCCCATCCCCGTAACCAACCACCCGCTCGGTCTGCAACGCATGAGCGAAACGGCGGAAATAGTCGGCAGTTTCGAGATTGAGGACCAGGTGAAACGGATCCCGTCGGGAGCCACGCAGCAGGTGACGTTTCGGCCCGCTCAGAAAAATGGGCAGTTTTCGGTGCTGGAGCCGATGGACCACGGCCACCCGCGGATCGGCCCCGAAGATGCTCGCTGAGCTGGGGGTCAGCAGCCACTCGATGCGCGCATCGGGCCAGCGGGCGAGGATCGGGTCGAGCACACAGGTGGCCAGTACCGTGTCGCCCACGGCGCCGCAGCGGATCACCAGAACTCGTGGGCCGTAACCCGGCCGCTGTCTCATCTCCACCTCTGTCCCCATGCAGACTCTCTGAGATTGCGTCGCTTCGCCTGTTCGATTCGGCGGTGCCATCATAGCCGTTGGGCGGCGGCGGGAAAACCGTCGTCCGAAATGGGTCCGGGTGAACGCATACTTACGTCACGGCCGTGCTGTGAGCTATGTAAGTCCTTGGGTAAGTATGGGTTTCCCTGCGAAACGGGTTGAACCCGTTCCAAGAGTCGGCAATGATGGCGCCTTCGGATCAGCCCAGGGAGATCCCATGGCCAAAGTGCGACCCGAGATCGATACGGAGCTCGCGGAGTGGATTGCCGAGCAGCCGCTGTTTTTCACCGCCTCAGCCCCGCTGAATGCCGACGGGCACGTGAACCTCTCGCCCCGCGGCCTAAATACCTTTCGCGTGCTCGGCCCCCGTGAGGTGGCCTACCTCGACCTCACCGGCAGCGGCAACGAAACGGCCGCTCACCTGGCGGAGAATGGGCGTCTGACCATCATGTTCTGTGCCTTCGCCGGACGCCCCCGCATTCTGCGGCTCTACGGCAAGGGCTCGGTGGTGCACCCCGGCGATCCCGACTGGCTCCGCCTGCGCCCCCACTTTCCCGATCTCCCCGGGGTGCGCCAAATCATTCGGCTCCCGGTCGAGCGCATTCAAACCTCCTGCGGTTTCGGGGTGCCGCTCCTGGAGTTGGTCGGGCAGCGGCAGGAACTGCCTGCCTGGGCCGAACGCAAGGGACCGGAGGGCATTGCCGAGTACCAGCAACAGAGAAACAGCATGAGCATTGATGGACTGCCCGCCCCCGGACTGGGCGCCGGTGCTCGTGAGAAGTGATGCGGCGGTCCAGGGGCCGCCGCGGCACCGCCCGCCCCGCGGGACGAGATAGAGATACCAGGTGCGAGGGGCGCTCGCGGTGTTCTGTTCAACACCAGCCGTGCGCCAAGCGCGCTCCTCCCCTCGCACCTCGCATCTCGTGCCGCCGCCAAGCGGGATCGACAGACTGTAACCATGACGATGGCGCTGCGACCAACGGATGCGTTGATCTCAGAGGCCGGTTAACGGCCTTTCGCCGCATCAGGAGCGATACGGTGCCCGCAGCCATTGGGGCCTTGCCCGTTCCGCCCTATAATTCCGTCTTTCACCCCGGACGACGTTGAACCCGTTGAATCACCACACCGCCAACCCGAAGCTGAGTGCCTGGCTGGAGCGCATCCGCGAGCAGGAGATGCCCATCTTCGGCCACACGGTGCAGGGGGTCCTCAGCGTGGCCGACGACGATCAAGCCCCCGCGGCCGAACTGGCGCGAGTGGTCCTGCAGGACGCCTCCATGACGGCCCGGGTCCTCAAGCTGGCCAACACCATTTACTACAATCCGCGGGAACAGGGGATCAGCACCGTCAGCCGGGCGGTGGTGGTGCTCGGATTCAACACTGTGCGCAACATGTGCCTCTCCATCAGCCTGGTGGATTCCCTGGTGCAGGGCAATCAGCGGGAGCGGCTCATCCAGGAGCTGGCCCGCTCCATTCACGCCGCGGTGCAGGCCCGTTCCCTGGCGCTGGCCCGGGGGGATCTCTCTCCCGAGGAGGTGTTCATCGCGACCCTCCTGTATCGCCTGGGAGACATGGCCTTCTGGTGCTTCAGCGGGGAGGTGGGCGATCAGCTGGATGCCATCTATGACCGCCCGGGCTACACCCGCGAGGAGGCCGAGCGGGAGGTGCTCGGGTTCACCCTGCGTGAGCTGACTGCCGGGCTGGCCCAGGAGTGGCATCTGAACGAACTGCTGCGTGAGTCGCTGCTGCGGCCGGAACGAGCCGGTGCGCGGGGGAAGAACGTCACCCTCTGCCACGACCTGGCGGTCGCCGCGGAGCAACACGGTTGGGGGGCCACCGAGACGCAACAGGTGGTCGGCGGATTGGCCCGGCTCACGGGCGACTCGGTGGCAGCCACCTCCGCGCTGCTCCACCGCAACGCCCGCGAGGCCATCGAGATCGCCCGCTATTATGGGGCCGCCACGGCGGCCCACACCATCCCTCTGCCGGGCCACGCCCAGGCCGAGCAGGAGCCCGAGGCCGCCGAAGAGCAGCCACCGCGCTATCCCGAGCCGGACAGCCTGCTCCAGCTGCGGATCCTGCGGGAGTTGTCGGCCCTCGTGGAGGAGCGGACCGATTTCAACCTGATGATGGAGCTGGTGCTGGAGGGGATCTACCGTGGCGTCGGCATGGACCGCACCCTCTTCGCCCTGCTGACCCCCGATCGCACCGGGCTGAAGGCGAAGTTCGTGCTGGGCGAGCACCGCACCCGCCTGGCGGAACGGTTTCAGTTTATCCGCGACCCCAAGCACCCCAACCTCTTCTTCGCCCCGCTGGACGACCAGCGCCCCCGCTGGGTGGACCTGAAGACAAACCCCGAGCTGAGGGCCGAGCTGCCCGACTCGGTCATCGATGTGTTGGGAACCGCCCCCTTCTTTCTCGCCCCCATCGTGGTCAGGGGCAAGGCCATCGGCCTCTTTTACGCCGATCGCGCCCCCAGCGGCCGGGAACTGGACAAGGACAGCTACGAGAGCTTCAAGCACTTCTGCAAACAGGCCGACATGGGCCTCACTCTGATGGCCACCCGGCGCTGAAGCCGCCGCCCCGGCGGGCTTCGCAACTCGCAAGCGCCTCCCGGCGCACTTGCCTGCGGCGCCCACCGCATCCGAGGCGCTTATGCACATTCCGAGGGTGCGACAAAGGCCGGTGACGGGTTTCCTGCGAGCTTTCAATCGGTCCCGCCTAATATTCTTAAACCATTGTTTTGAAAGACTATGCAACTCTTGGCGATTTCATGACCAATTCGTAAAACCCAAGAAAACGTGCGCCACCGACAAGGCTACCCCCAGCTCATCCACAAAGTTGTCCACAGGCTCTGTGGAAAACCGCGCGGCTGCTCGCCCCGGCGGCGATCCGGTACACTGCACCTCCATGGTCCTGCGCATCGCCATCCCCTCGCCCCTGCGGCGGCTGTTCGATTACCTCCCTCCCCGAGGGGGCGACAGTCCCTACTGCCCAGGGCAGCGGCTGCTGGTGCCATTCGGGCGGCAGAAGGTCGTGGGCATCCTCATGGAGGTGGCGGAGTGCAGCGACTGCCCGATCGACAAACTGCGCCATGCCGAACGCCTGCTGGATGAGGTGCCCCTGCTGCCCGAGCCCACTCTGGCGCTCATCCGCTGGGCGGCCGACTACTACCACCACGCCCCGGGGGAGGTGGTGGCCACCGCGATCCCGGCGCTGCTGCGTCAGGGAAAACCTGCCGAGGCGGAGGGCATCACCCGCTGGCGGCTGACCGAGGAGGGCCTTGCCACCGATCCCGCTACCCTCGGCCGGGCCCATCGCCAGCGGGCGGTACTGGAGAGGCTTCGCACCACTGATGGCCCGCGCTCACCCGCGGAGCTCGATCCGGAGGCCGACCTCCTTCCGGTACTGAAGCGCCTGGCAGAACGCGGTTGGGTGGAGCCCGTCTCCACCCCCTGCATTCCCGCTCCGACCCCGGCGGATGGGGTACGACCGGAGCTCAACCCCGACCAGCGCGAGGCAGTGCAGACCATCGCGGCGACCCTGGGGCGCTTCCAGCCGTTTCTCCTGGATGGGGTCACCGGCAGCGGCAAGACCGAGGTCTACCTCCATGCCATCGAGGCTGCCCTCGCCCGGGGGGAACAGAGCCTGTTGCTGGTGCCCGAGATCGGCCTCACACCGCAACTGCTGGAGCGTTTTCGCCGCCGCTTTGCCGTGCCCATCGCCATTCTGCACTCCGGGTTGGCCGACGGGGAGCGGCTGTGTGCCTGGCTCTCGGCCCGGGACGGCCAGGCCCCCATCGTCATCGGCACCCGCTCGGCGGCCTTCACCCCCTTGAAGCGGCCAGGGCTGTTCATCGTGGACGAGGAGCATGATGCCTCCTTCAAGCAGCAGGAGGGATTCCGCTACTCGGCCCGGGACCTGCTGGTGATGCGGGCCCGTCAGGCAGGGGTGCCGGTCGTACTCGGTTCGGCCACCCCGGCTCTGGAGAGCCTCCACAACGCCGCCGCGGGGCGCTACCTGCGGCTCACCCTGCCGGAGCGCGCCGGCAGCGCCAACCACCCGAAGCTCCACATTCTCGACGTGCGCCACCGCCCCCTGGAGGGGGGACTTTCCGATCCCCTCATCGCCCGCATGGGCCAACACCTGGAGGCCGGCGGTCAGGTGCTCATCTTTATCAACCGACGCGGCTACGCCCCGGTGCTGCTGTGCCACGAGTGCGGCTGGGTGAGCCGCTGCAGCCGCTGCGACGCCCACACCACCCTTTATGCCGGCCAGCGGCGCATCCGCTGCCACCATTGCGGCAGCGAGCGGGCGGTGCCCCGCCAGTGCCCCGACTGCGGCAGCCCGGACCTGCGACCGGTGGGGCAGGGGACCGAGCGGGTGGAGGAGGTATTGGCCGAGCGTTTCCCCGGCGTGGCGCTGGAGCGCATCGACCGCGACAGCGTGCGCCGCAAGGGGGCCATGGAGGCGGCCCTGGCGCGGGTGCACAGCGGCAGTGCCCGCGTCCTGGTGGGCACCCAGATGCTGGCCAAGGGGCACGACTTCCCCCTGGTGACCCTGGTGGGGATCCTGGATGCCGACCAGGGGCTGTTCAGCGCCGACTTTCGCGCCACCGAACGCATGGCCCAGCTCATCATGCAGGTGGCGGGGCGGGCCGGGCGGGCCGAGCGGCCGGGGGAGGTGCTCATTCAGACCCACCAGCCCGATCACCCCCTGCTGCGGCGCCTGGTGGAGGCGGGCTACGGCCCCTTCGCCATCGCAGCCCTGGCGGAGCGGCGCGATGTGGCTTTCCCGCCCTTCAGCCACCTCGCCCTGCTGCGGGCCGAGGCGTTGGACCCCGCCGCCCCCACCGACTTCCTGCGCCTCGCCCGCAGCCTGGGCGAGCCCCATGCCGAGGGGGTTTCGCTCCTGGGGCCGGTGCCCGCCCCCATGGAGCGGCGCGCCGGCCGCTATCGCGCCCAGTTGTTGCTGCTGAGCCCCCAGCGCGCCCCGCTGCACCGCCTGCTGGATGCCTGGCTGCCCCGGCTCGAGGGGCTCAAGGAAGGGCGCAAGGTGCGCTGGTCACTGGATGTGGATCCGGTGGAGATGTTTTAACAGGGATGTCGGGTTACGCTCCCGTACCCGTCAATCCATTCTGCCCGGCTGGAGCACGCTGCTTGGCCACGCCGCGACTTTACGGGTGCGCGAACCACGGAGCCACGCTGCGACATCGGCGCGGTCCCGAAGCAAAAAAGGCCGAGACGCAGAGGACTGCTTGTGGGCGGCCGTTGTGCGCGGGATGGACTACTAGAGCACCGAGCAGGTAATCCGACGCCACGTGCGTAGCGAGGTGAAAGTCGTTGATAGCGGCTCGCCGGCCGCAGGGATGCGGCCGTCGAGCCTACAGGGATGCCTTCACGGCATACCCGATACCAATAACTTACACTTCCGTTTATCTGTTCGGTGCCCTAGAAGAATTTCTTCAGCATGCGCGAGACAAAGCTGCCTTCCAGGGACTTCTTCACGAACGGCACATAGTGCTTGTCGTCTTTCTTGATGTGGTTCATCAGCCACAAGGCAATATCGGTGCGCACTTCACGTGCCAAGCGGAAGGTATCCTCCCCCTTTGCCAGCCGGGCGTTGTATGCCTGCGCGCGGGCCTTGAACGCTTCGTGCACCTGGTGATGGGGATCCAGCATCGGGTAGCCGGCGTTCTCCATCAGACTTTCCTCGAAGGTGTTGTGTGAGATGGCGTAGTCGATCAGCGCGCGCACCACCTTCTCCACTTCGTCGGCCTGTTGCGCCGTAATGGCATGGTCGATTTCCAGCAGGTAATCGAAGATGCGCTTGTGCTGTTCGTCGATGATGTCAATGCCGGTTTCGAACTCCGGCCCCCAGTTGATGCCATACCCCATGACGGGTCTCCTCGAAGGTGTAGACTGCCTCTAGGGCAAGAAACGTTCCATGCGTCCCATATCGACGCCAGCTCCCTGTCACATCGGGCCATACGGGCATTTTCCGGCGCGCGGTAAATTAAGTCAAAGGCCAGGGTAAACGCATTCCTGCCCAAGAGCGATATCAGTCCTGAAACGCAGGTCGTCGGCCGCATGAACGCGGCCGTCGAGCGTACACGGATGGAGTGACGTACCGGCATTCAAGGACTTACATCGCTCACAGCACGACCGTGGCGTTAAGTACGCGTTCACCCCGCCCTGGTCTCCTGCACCTTGGATCTTGTCTCCCGAATCCCCGATAATGGCCGATTCCGGCGCGAATGCCGACCGTAACCTTATCCCGTACCTATTAACCTTTTCTGCTCATCTCAAATGAAAAACCACCTGCTGGAACTCATCACCCAAGCTCTCGAAACCCTCACGGCCGAGGGGCTGCTGGAAGGCGATCTCCTCAACGGGATCGTGATCGAGCGGGCCCGCGACAAGCAGCACGGCGACTTCGCCACCAACGCGGCGATGGTGCTGGCCAAGGTGGCGCGACGCAAGCCGCGGGAGCTGGCCGAGCAGATCGTGCGGGCCCTGCCCGCCTCCGAGCAGGTGGAGAAGGTGGAGATCGCCGGCCCCGGCTTCATCAACT
This sequence comes from Gammaproteobacteria bacterium, assembly GCA_041690535.1. Taxonomy (GTDB): domain Bacteria; phylum Pseudomonadota; class Gammaproteobacteria; order Thiohalomonadales; family Thiohalomonadaceae; genus JAWLHA01. The sequence goes on from JAWLHA010000013.1 coordinate 32,305, forward strand.
TCTATCTGGTCGCCGGCGCCGTTCAGGCGGTGGTGGGGCAGATCCTCGAGGCCGGGGAGGCCTACGGGCGCTCCGAGGTGGGCAAGGGGCAACGGGTGCAGGTGGAGTTCGTCTCGGCCAACCCCACCGGCCCCCTGCACGTGGGCCACGGCCGCGGCGCGGCCTACGGCGCCACCGTGGCGGACCTGCTGGCCGCGATGGGCTTCGATGTGCACCGCGAGTATTACGTCAACGATGCCGGGCGGCAGATGGACATCCTCGGCACCAGCGTCTGGCTGCGCTACCTGGAGCTGTGCGGGGAGGCGCACACCTTCCCCTCCAACGGCTACAAGGGCGACTACGTGTGGGATATCGCCGCCACCCTGCACCGCGAGAGCGGCGACGCCTACCGCCGCCCGGCCGCCGAGGTCTTCGAGGGGGTGCCCGCCGATGCCCCGGCCGGGGGCGACAAGGAGGCGCACATCGATGCCCTCATCGCCCGCGCCAAGGCGCTGCTCGGCGCCGAGGACTATCGCAAGGTGTTCGACCTGGGCCTCAACGCCATCCTGGAGGACATCCGCCAGGACCTCGGCGAGTTCGGCGTCCACTACGAGCAGTGGTACTCCGAGCGGGCCCTGGTGGAGAGCGGCAAGGTGGACGAGGCCATCGAGCGGCTGCAGAAGGTGGGGCACATCTACGAGCAGGAGGGGGCGCTGTGGTTCCGCTCCACCGACTTCGGCGATGAGAAGGACCGCGTGGTGGTGCGCGACAACGGGGTGAAGACCTACTTCGCCTCCGACATCGCCTACCACATGGAGAAGTTCCAGCGCGGCTTCGAGCGGGTCATCGACGTCTGGGGCGCCGACCACCACGGCTATGTGCCGCGGGTGAAGGCCGCCCTCACCGCCATGGGCGAAGACCCCGCCAGGCTGGACGTGCTGCTGGTGCAGTTCGCCATCCTCTACCGCGGCGGCGAGCGGGCGCAGATGTCCACCCGCTCCGGCGAGTTCGTCACCCTGCGGGAGCTGCGCGAGGAGGTGGGCAACGATGCGGCCCGCTTCTTCTACGTGATGCGCAAGTGCGAACAGCACATGGACTTCGACCTGGATCTGGCCAAGTCCCAGTCCTCCGACAACCCCGTCTACTACGTCCAGTATGCCCACGCGCGGGTCTGCAGCGTCATGCGCCAGCTGGAGGAGAAGGGGTTCTCCTACGACCAGACCGCCGGCGTGGCCAACGTGGCGCGGCTCACCGAGGCCCACGAGGAGGCGCTGTTCGCGAGCCTGTCGCGCTACCCCGAGGTGCTGGAGGCGGCGGCGCTCAATCACGAGCCGCACCTGCTGGCCCACTACCTGCGCGAGTTGGCCAACGACTTCCACACCTACTACAACGCCCACCAATTCCTGGTGGACGATGCCGAGCTGCGCAATGCCCGCCTCGCCATGGTCCTGGCGGTGCGTCAGGTGCTGGCCAATGGCCTCAAGCTGCTGGGCGTCTCCGCACCGGAGTCCATGTAGGCGATGACCCGGGATTACGCCAAGAAGCCGCGCAGCAAGCCCAAGGCGAAGCCGAAAAAGGGCATCCCGGGCTGGCTATGGATGCTGGCCGGGCTGGCGGTGGGGCTGTTCGTGGCCTTTCTGGTGTGGTTGCAGCAGAACCGCCCCGAACCGGCCCGTCCGGCCCCCGCAGTGCAGCAGTCAGCCCCCAAACCGGCCCCGAAACCCGCGCCGAAACCGGCCGAAAAGCCGGCCAAGGAGGGGATCACCTTCGATTTCTACAAGATCCTGCCGCAGTACGAGGTGGTGCTGCCGGAGGAGGAGCTGAAGGCGCCCGAGCTCAACAAGCCGGGCGAGCCGCCGGTGGCTTACCTCATTCAGGCCGGCTCCTTCCGCACCGCCAAGGACGCCGACGCCCGCCGTGCCGAGCTGGCGTTTTTGGGGCTGGTATCGGAGGTGGAGGCTGGCGCCGGTCCCAAGGGGGAGACCTGGCACCGGGTGAAACTCGGTCCCTTCCTGGAGCGGAGCGACCTGGACAGGGCACGGCGGCGCTTGCAGGACAACGGGATCGAGTTCCTGCTGCTGCGGCAAAAGCAGGGCTGAGCGGCCATCACGCAGGGGGCGGGAGGAGTACCGCGCCCTTGCTTGATATCGGCGAAGCGGTGTCTCGCGCCAGTACCCTTGCACGGAACCGATAAGCGGAGAACTCGCCAATTCGCCGCCAGATTGCCCCGTAGGTGCGGGCAGCGAACCGGTGGAGGGTGGAAAAGCGCAGCGCATCCACCCTCCATGGCTGAAGCGATCAAAACCGCTGTGCAAGACCACTAGAGCACCGAACAGATGATTTCGACGCGCCCAACATGTAGGGTGGATAAGCGCAGCGCATCCACCGTGCGGCGTCGAATTGGTGGATGCGCTGCGCTTATCCACCCTACCTCGATTCGCTGCCCCCGCCACCTGCGGCGCAATTTGGCTGCGATTGACGATCTTTCCGTTTACCTGTTCGGTGCTCTAGGCCATGCAGCACTTCTTGTATTTCTTGCCGCTACCGCACGGACAGGGGTCGTTGCGCCCGACCTTTGGAGACTCCCGCACAAACGGCACCGGCTCGTACGCCGCGTCATCGAACAGCTCTTCGTCGTCTTCCCCAGACGCCTCGGCGAACATGCGGTCCTGCAAGAACCGGGTGGCCGCCTCTTCCGGGGAATAGAAGTCGAGTGGCGCGCCCAGCCATTCCCATTCGGGGCTGTCCTCTTCGGCATCGAAGGCGTCCTCAATCTCCGCTGCAGAGAGGTCATCCAGGCTCCCGAGCGGTTGGGCCGCCATCGCTTCGAGACAGCTGCGGTGGCGCTCCCGCGGCATCTCCAGCAGGTGACGGGCGACGTTGATGCGGGTATCCACGTCCTCCGAGTCGTCGCAGGCGATGGCGGCGGCCCAGTCGAGGGCCTCTTCCAGCCGCCCCTCCAGCGACGCGCGATCCAGAACGCAGCTCACCGCCGCGGTGCGGGTGTACCAGGAATTTTCCCGATGCTCGGCGATATGGCGCAGCTCCGACTGGGCTTCCGGCTTGTTCCGGAACAGGTGCGGCCAGCGCCCATCCAGCACCTCGTAGGGTTGCGCCTCCGCGGCCTCACGGCGGGTGAGCAGCTGGAGAATGACACCCGTCGCCGCCGCACCTTCCATGCCGCCGAGGGCACAGGCGGCGTGGATCGGCGCCCAGGCTGCCTCATCCTCGCGGCGCCAAAGGGCCTCATCCTCGATCAGCGCGAGAAGGTGCGGCTGAATGGTGGCGTTACGGCGGATACACTCCTCGATGACACACCGAGGAAGCATCGCGCCCAGTTCGACCAGCAGCGTGATGACCTCCTGGTCGCTGTGCGCGGGAAGCTCCGCGGCCAGGGCCTCCTCGGCGGCGGTGGCTGCCTCCACGAACTGCTGCCACTCGGCCTCATCCACCCCTTCCGCATCCTCACCGAAAAAGACTTCGGCAACGACGGTCCGAATGGCGGGGATGAGCTGCGCCCGCAGCTCGAGGAGAAACTCCGGTGCCGTGAGGTCCACCTCTTCGCCAAAGAAAATCGGGCCATGGCGTTCCGGTTCGGCGATGACCTGCAAGATGAGCAATGGCTTGCCGAGCTGCGGTTGTCTTTCCGAACGCTCCTCCCACGCCCCTTCGGCCAACCCCACCGCAGCAACGAAGCCTTGGCACCAGAGATCGGCCCGGGGCAGCCTCAGGCCGCCCCTCTCCTCCGTCGCAAGCACCGGCTCGAAGCGATCCTCGACGAGCGCCTCCCCAATCTCGGTTGCCGCCGCTTCGAACTGCTCCCGCAGCCGGGCCGGCACCGGTTTTCCAGGGGCAAGGCCGAGCGCCGCCTGCATCCAAGGCCGGTCGATCACCTCCTCCGGGCCAAGGACGACCCCCGCCAGATAGCCATTCAGCCCGGTGGCATTCATTGGCTGGGGGTAGTCGCGCATGGCTTTGAAAAGCCGCTCGAAGGCACTGCTCATCGGGGAAACCTCGGCGTGTGAATTCGGGACAGGGGGCAATCTACCAGAGTGAGGTCGCTCAGCCCACCGATGGAAGCAGGGTAAACGCATACTAACGTCACGGCCGTGCTGTGAGCGATGTAAGTCCTTGAAAGCAGGTGCGCTGTGAATACATCCGTGTACGCTCGACGGCCGCGGCCGCTTCGGGCATCCTGCCCTCCCGCGGCATAAGTGCGTCCTTGCACCAATCCATGCGGCCGACGACCTGCTTTCAAGGACTTACATCACTCTCTGGTAAGTATGCGTTTACCCTGCCGATGGAAGGTGCCGCCCCGCAACACTTCAGACCCCTGTCGGTGCAGAATTCTTCCCTGGGCTGAGCCATAGGGTGGAACCCGCACCGACAGGGACCGAACATGCTGAGGCCGTGCAAGACTAAGAGACGTCGGGAACCCGCAACTGATCGTCGGGATGCGGCTCGGTCTCGGCACGGATCTGCTCGCGGAAGGCGCTCAGGATGCGCTCGAACACCGGGCCGGGGCAGAGCGTCAGCCGGCGCCCGTCGATCTCCCGCACCGGCACCAGCTCCGCGCCGGTGCCGGTCAGGAAGCACTCCTCGGCGGTGTAGAGATCGTAAGGGGCGAGGGAGCGTTCGCGCACCGGGATGCCGAGACGGCAAGCCAGTTCGATGATCACCGCGCGGGTGATCCCCTCCAGCGCCCCGTCGCTGGGCGGCGGGGTGTAGAGGGTCCCGTCCAGCACGATGAAGACGTTGTCCGCGGTCCCCTCCGCCACCATGCCGCGGGCGTTGAGCAGGATGGCTTCCTCACAACCGGCGCGGTTCGCCTCGATGCGGGCGAGGATGTGGTTGAGGTAGTTGAGGCTCTTGATGCGGGGATCCAGTCCGTCGGCGGGCAGCCGCCGGGTGGCGGCAATCATCGCCCGGATGCCGTGGACCCGCTTGTCCTCTGGAAAGAGGGTGAGACCGTCAGCGATGATGAAGACGTTGGGGCGGGTACAGTGGCGGGGATCGAGCCCCATGGAGCCCGCACCACGGGTCACCACCAGGCGGATGTAGCCATCGGCAAACCCCGCCGCCTCGATGGTCTCGCGCACGGCGGCGCCCAGCTCGGCCAGCCCCAGGGGGAGCGTCAGGGCGATGGCGCGGGCCGAGCGCTCCAGACGCAGCAGGTGCTCCTCCAGGCGAAACGGCTGGCCGCTGTAGAAGCGAACCCCTTCGAAGACCCCATCACCATAGAGCAGGCCGTGATCGAACACCGAAACGGTCGCCTCGCCGGCGGGCAGGATGCGGCCGTTGAGCCAGCAGACTGCCAGTGGATTAGCCATACAGCGCTCCTTTCAGGATAGTGAGGGCCTGCCCGCCGAGCCCGAGACGCTCCCCGCGCAGCTCGATGTGCACGGTGCCGCCCCGGCGGGAGGCCTGAAAACCGGTCAGTCGTTCGCGTCCGAGCCGCCCGGCCCAGTACGGGCCCAGCACGCAGTGGGCGGAGCCGGTCACCGGGTCCTCGTCGATGCCCACCGCCGGGGCGAAGAAGCGGGAGACGAAGTCCCACGGGCCGGTCTCGGCGCGGGCGGTCACTATAACACCGCGCGCGGCGATGGCCCCGATCCGCGACAGCTCCGGGACGAGTTGGCGGACGGCCTTGTCCGACGCCAATTCCACCAGCAGGTCGTGCCGGCTGCGCCCCACCCAGGTGGGCGCGGCCCCCAGGGCCTCGTTCAATCCGGCGGGCGCCTCCTGCGCCGCCGCAGGCAGGGCCGGAAAGTCCATGACCATCCCCTCCGGCGTCCACTCCACGCACAGGACCCCGCTGCGGGTGTGAAAACGGGCCGCTTCCGTCCTCTGCAGGCGCCCCTCTTCCCACAGGACGTGGGCCGAAGCGAGGGTGGCGTGGCCGCAGAGGTCCACCTCCACCGTCGGGGTAAACCAGCGCAGCTCGTAGCCGCCACCGGGCAGAGGCTGCACGAAGGCGGTCTCGGAGAGATTCATCTCGGCGGCGACCGCCTGCATCCAGTCACTCTCCCGCGCCTCACTCAGCAGGCAGACGGCGGCCGGGTTTCCAGTGAAGGGGCGGTCCGTGAAGGCATCCACCTGAAAAAGGGGGGTCGTTTTTCTCATTTCATCTCCCTGGTTGAGAAGCCGTGGCCAAGCCCACCCGTGCACGTTGGCCGAGGACGACGGCCACCAGCACCCACACGGCAAAGGCCAGGGTCTCCGGCGGGAGCGTTTCACCCAGCCAGAGGGCGGCGACCGCCAGGCTCATGAAGATTTGAAAGAGCTGGATTTGCCCGGCCCGTGCCACCCCAATGAGCACCATGGCGCGGTACCAGGCGAAAAAGGCCAGCCACTGCGGCACCAACGCGAGGAAGGCAAAGGTCAGCCAGGCCTCCGCGGGGGCCTCGATGGGGGCGCGAAGCAGCGCAGCCACGGTGGGGACCACCAGCAGGGGCGCCCCCATCACCAGCGCCCAGGAGATCACCTGCCAGCCGCCCATCTCCCGGGCGAGCCGCCCCCCTTCGGCGTAGGCGAGGGACCCCAGCACCACCGCTGCGACCAGGAGCAGATCGGCGGGTTGGGGCGCCCCGCCGCCCGCCAGGGCGGCAAACGCCAACACCCCACCGCTGCCGAGCAGCCCCGCGACCCAGAAGGTGGCGGAAGGGCGCTCGCCGGCGCGCAGGACCGCGGCAACGGCGGTGGTCAGCGGCAAGATCCCCAACACCACAGCCCCGTGGCTGGCCGGAACGTGCTGCAGGGCCACCGCGGAGAGCCAGGGAAAGCCCACCACCACCCCGGCCGTGACGACCCAGAGCCGCCGGCGCTGGTCCGGCGTCGGCCAACGCTCGGCGACGGTGAACAGGACCACGGCGGCACAAAGGGCTGCGGCGAGCCCACGCCCACTGCCCACCAGATCCGCCGGCAGGTATTGCACGGCGGCACGGGTGGCCGGAACGGTGAGGCTGAAGGCGGCTACGGCGAGGAGGCCCAGCACGTAGCCAAGGAGGAGGTCTCTTCTTTCCATCGGGGCGGGCTTCCCTGTTGTTTGACGGGATGTCACTGTAGACTCGATACTCACCCCCATACAGATGCACAATCGCGCATACCTAACCAGTACAGTTCACGCCCAAGCCGGACTGTACCGTTCCGTCACAGGGATGACTGTACCGCCATGACCCGCTACGAAGAGGTGGCTACTGCACTGACCCGTCAGATCGATGCTGGCGTCTATCGCCCCGGGGATCGGTTGCCGGGGGTGCGCAAACTGGCAGCCCAGCAGGGCGTAAGCGTCTCCACGGCCGTGGAGGCCTATCGCTGGCTGGAGGATCGGGGCCGCATCGAGGCCCGCCCCCGCTCGGGCTTCTACGTCCGCGCCGTGCAGTGGCCGCCGCCCGAGCCGGCGCTGACCGACGCCCACCCCACCCCCACGCCGGTGTCGGGGCATGCCCTGGTCATGCGCCTGGTCCGCGCCACCATGCAACCGGACTACATCCAGCTGGGGGCGGCGGTCCCCTCGGCGGAGTTCCTCCCCTCCCAGGCGATGCAGCGGGCCTTCGCCTCCGCCGCAAGGCGCCACGGGGCGCGCGCCACCCGCTACGACTTCCCGCCGGGTGCCCCGGAGCTGCGCCGCCAAGTGGCCCGCCGCCTCGCCGAGGCCGGCTGCCGCGTCACCCCGGACGAGGTGGTGATCACCAACGGCGGGCTGGAGGCCATGAGCCTCGCTCTGCGCGCGATCGCCCGGCCGGGCGATACCATCGCCATCGAGTCGCCCACCTTCTACGGCCTGCTGCAGCTCATCGAGTCGTTGGGGATGAAGGCCCTGGAGATCCCCACCCACCCCACCGAGGGGATCAGCCTGGAGGCGCTGCGCCTCGCCCTCGAGCAGTGGCCGGTGGCCGCCTGCGCGTTGATCACCAACTACAGCAACCCCCTCGGCTACTGTCTCAGTGACGAGAAGAAGCAGGCCCTGGTGGCGTTGCTCGCCTCCCACCGCATTCCCCTGCTGGAGGATGATGTCTTCGCCGAACTCGGTTTCGGCCACCGCCGCCCAAGCGCGGCCAAGGCGTGGGATCGCGAAGGCGGCGTGATCCACTGCGGCTCGGTCTCCAAGACCCTCTCCCCCGGCCTGCGCATCGGTTGGGCCGTGGCGGGGCGCTGGCAGGAGCAGCTGGAATACCTCAAGTACGACACCAACCTGGCCACCGCCACCCTGCCTCAACTGGCGGTGGCGGACTACCTGGCCCAGGGCGGCTACGACCGCCACCTGCGCCGGGTGCGCGGTGAATACGCACGACTCATCGAGCGCACCATGGAGGCCATCAACATCCACTTCCCGGCGGGGACCCGAGTCACCCGCCCCTCGGGAGGTTTCGTCCTTTGGGTGGAGATGCCGCCGCAGGTCGATGCCATGGAGCTCTATCGGCAGGCGCTGGGCTACGGGATCACCATCGCGCCCGGCCCCATCTTCTCGGCCTCCCAGAGATACCGCAACTGCATGCGCCTGACCTGCGCCCAGGGGTGGTCGGAACGAATGGAGCAGGCGCTGGCGACATTGGGGCGACTGGCGGGAAAGATGGGCGAGCATGCGTGATCAGTTAACAGCAGCCGTTTTCCGTTTCCGTCTGGGCAAGGTTCTCCATCCGCGCAGTTGGTCAAGGACGGAGGGACGGCACCGCCAGTTTGGGTCCTTGCCGAGATGCTCCAGGTAATCGGCCAACTCCTGGCAGCGGTTTTTCGCTTCGTCGCCGATAAGCTCCATGGCAGCCGCGATGCTCTGCGCCGCAAAGCCGACGGCGCGGGCCAGCGACTGCGGATGGACTGGAGCCACCATTAACTCCGTTGGTGGATCATGCTGCCATGGGATCACAAAACCGCCCTGTCGTCTCCTCAGTTTTCTCGATCGTCGTATAGAGAAAACTGATCGCCTCAGACCTGCATCCGCCGCCCACCACAAACGTCAGAAACCGCTCGATCTCCGTCTTCCCCATTTCCCGCGGATGCCGCCTGCCCGAGTAGCGGATGAAAAACCCAATCCAGTAGGCCTAGGACTCCTCGGTTCGGTAGCTGTAATGCATGGCCCGAGTCAAGCCCCTGACCTGCTGCAGCAACCGAGCCGGGCGGTTGGGGGTGGTCTCCGCCAGGGCAAACACTCCTTTGCATCATCCTGATCGCCGGTGTGTATATGCGCACCTCTCTGCCAAGGGCTGCAACCGGCAAAACCCGGCATCCATATTTTGGGGGGAAGCATGTTAGTTACGGAATTTGCTTCTGTTTCTCAGGGCCGACACAACATTTTTATGCGGCGCCTATTCAATTTTCGGAATAGTGCGGCGATTTGGCCTAACAAAAGAGCTAGGGGAAACGTTCGGACCCGTTGCTAAGTGGTTGTTTTCTCGCGTGGCGTATCAGAAAATCGGTTGAAGCAAATCGTTTTTAGGCGGCCGATAGGTTGCCGAGAGTTAGCAGTGAACAATGAGAACTGAGGCAGATGGACGCTGATCACGCTGAAGGCAAGAGGTTTGGTATCAAGATCGACTATGAGCGGGGCTCTGAAGACCCTGGTCGCGTCTTTCGAGCGATGTCTGGATTAATTGACTCCTTACAGGACTTTGATCAGCACCTTGCCCATACCATCAGCGCGGAGATTTCTACCGTCCTACTGTTAGAAGACATTCAAAGCGGATCGGTCATTACTTGGCTAAGAAACAGCCTGAAGACCATTCCAGATGATGCACTTCAAGAACTGAAATGGAAAAGAATTTTCGGCCAGTTCGCGTACGAAGCTAGGAATGCAGTGGTTGAGTGGCTCGACGGACGTGAAACGATCAGTAGTAGAGGTGAAGTGCAGGAACTCCAAGGCCTGATTCTCGAAAAAGCAGAAAAAACTGAACTCAACAGAATTCCGATCTACGCGCCACCCCCAACGGCATTGATTCTTGCTGATGTTACTTCCATGAAAAAGGCATTAGATAACTTGCGCGAAAAGGATCAGGCGCTTTACCTCACTGATGAGTTTCAGCGCGATTTTAACCACTCGTTTTCGGTGAGCGAAGAAACAATCCGAGAAATACTGACGCTTCGCACGATTACTTCGGAATCTGATGCCATATTGCAGGTGAAAAAACCAGACTATCTTGGAAAATCCAAGTGGGTATTCCGGTATCAAGGTCGGCAAATTGAAGCCGCAATCACGCATGGCGAGTGGCTTCGAGAATTCCAATCGCAAGCGCAAAGGGTACTGCCCGGTGATTCGCTTCGCGCATTACTGAAAGCAGAGATTTCCTATGGCTACGAGGGTGAGATCGTTCATGAAGTATTTACCGTCCTCGAAGTGAAGGAGGCGATTTCTATGGGCGGTCAATCACAGGGCCGGTTCTGGCAATGAACGGCACTAACAATCGCATGCACTCGGACAGCAAAAAGCAGCGCTCCTCGTCGCCATGCTTCTTCCTGCCGGTCAATTCGGGAAGGAAATCGCATGGCCAAATTAGTGAAATATGATGAACCTAAGCTGCCTTCTTTGCCGGAAAAAGTAATGCCGGCTATTAATGAGTTGGTTTCATCCCTCGGCATCCCGAGGGATATGCTGGCCAGCGACGAAGAAATCGAATACGCATGGAAGGACCTGCCTAGAGAGCTAAAGCAAATTCCGCCTGATTTAAGGGGCGAGTTAATCGCGCGAATGTGTGTGGCAGTCAGTACCGGGTTGTTTGACGGCGCCGTAAACTACGCATGGAACGCGGCTATTCTTCATCTGCGCGACAAAGTGAGGAACTTTGGGTTACCTGTTGTTGCGCAGGTGTTGGAATCGGATTTTGAAGAAAGACACCTCCTTGAGCTCCAAGATAGCCGTTTATTGGATCTTTGCCTGAAGCTGAATCTGATAAACGAAGACGGGTTCTTCTTTCTCGATCAGTGCAGGGATGTCCGAAACAACTTCTCTGCAGCGCATCCGACGCTAGGAAAGATTAACGATCGAGAATTTGTAACATTCTTGAATCGTTGCACGAAGTACGCTCTTGGTGAGTCTACATCGCCAAAGGGTGTTGATATTAGCGCATACATATCGGCTCTTAAGAGTGCGCGTTTTTCGGGCGGTCAGAAGCATATTTGGGTAGACCGACTTGCCCTAACACACGACGCCCAGCAACAACTGCTAATCGGAATGGCTCATGGGATATATTGCGATCCAAGCACCCCGGAACCGGCGCGCCTGAACGCACTCGATATATGCGGTTCTCTAAAGGAAGGATTTACAGCGGCAATAAAGTCCGACCTCATAAATAAACATTCCGATTATATCGCGAAAGGTGACGAGAAACGGCATACGGCATCCCAGCAGTTTTTTGAAAAGCTCGGGCTTCTTGGTCTGCTGAATGAATCCGAGCAACATGCAGTGTTTTCGCGTGCAATTGAGCGCCTTAGGACTGCCCACTTGGGGCTTAATAACTTTTACAATGAACCTCCTTTCGCGGAGCGCTTGGCGGAGCTTTCGCAACAAGGGGAGGTGCCTGAGACTGCACAGGAGTCTTATGTTCAAACAGTGGTGCAGTGCTTTGTTGGCAACGGATATGGGGTTTCGTGGGCAGCAGAACCGCATTATAAGAAGATGATTGAATCATTTTCTCCTCGTGAAATTTCGCATATGGTCAAGCTGGCTGGGCCAGGTGGCGCCCTCAGTCGACGTGTCGCAGCGGGGGGTGAAACGAAAAAGAGGTACAAAGAGGCGCTAAAGCTTATTGATTCAGTCAGCGTGCCCAGCGGCGTAAAGGCCGACTACGAAAACCTACTCAAGTAGACGTCGTGAAAGTAGCTAACAAGCACATCGAAGCGGAAAAGGGGTAAGCGGAAAAGGGGTCGGTGACAAATGCAAATCATTCTAACCAGCACTCCAGCATTTATCACCGCCCCTATTTTCGACGATTCAGGCCAGATCCCGCTCACAACGTCCCATGGGGCGCCCTCCGTCTCCGGGGTAAGCACGGGCACCACACCTGGCTTGGCCGCCCGCAGGGGGTGCACTGCATGCCCAATACCTGCCATTCGCGAGGCACTGGGGGTAAGCGGAAAAGGGGTCGGTGACAAATGCAAATCATTCTAACCAGAGCGGAAAACATGGAAAAAGGGGTCGGTGACAAATGCGAATCATTCTAACCAGCACTCCAGCATTTATCACCGCCCCTATTTTCGATGATTCAGGCCAGTTCCCGCTCGCAACGTCCCATGGAAGGCGCCGTCTCCGGGGTAAGCACGGGCACGGCACCTGGCTTGGCCGCCCGCAGGGGGTGCACTGCATGTCCAACACCTGCCATTCGCGAGGCACTGGCGGCGGGAGTCGAATAGGTACTTGTTAAGCAATGAAAAGGGTGTATCTCCGAAACTGACCCATCACTTACCCTGCCTCCCTCCTAGCGGCACGACGTTTCCGGGCGGGGAGACAACGGCGCGATAGGTTTGTGAGAGCAACTGCCAGCCATGATCGAATCGGTGACTCTGAACCAGTCCACGCAGCGAATGAAAAGGGGTCGGTGACAAATGCTTCTGAAAGTGATTTGCATTTGTCACCGACCCCTTTTCAATTTTTACGACTACGATCCCAACGGCAACCTCACTGAGCGTGGCGACCCGGACCGGGCGGGCCACTACGATTACGACCCCCTCGACCGGCTCACTACCGAATCCTCCCCCGCCGGCCAGTTGGAGTATACCTACGACCCCAACGGCAACCGCGTCGCCCAAACCGGCACCAACGGCACCTTCGATTACCGCTACGCCCCCGACAGCAACCGCCTGAGCGCCCGGGACCAGTCGCCGTATTTGCTCGACGCCAGCGGCAACACCCTCCACGATGGCCGCCTGCGGTACGAATACGGCCCCGAAGGCCGCCTCGCTGCCGTCTACGCGGGGGAGAACCTGCTCGCACGCTATCGCTACGATGCCCTCGGGCAGCGCATCGCCAAAACCACCGCCGCCGGCACCACTCACTACCTCTACGATCTCCACGGCCGCCTGCTTCTGGAGGGCCGCGACGACGGACAACCCCAGCGCGCCTACCTCTGGCTCGACGAGCGTCCCCTGGCGCAGATCCAGTGGACCCTCGGACAGGGCAACGGCAAGGCCAAGGGCATCACCGGAGGCAAGGCCAACCCTCCCGGCGCCCCCAATGCCTGGACCCAGACGATCACTTGGCTCCACACCGACCACCTCCAGACCCCTCGCCTCGGCAGCAACTCCGAAGGCAGCTTCGTCTGGCGCTGGCAATCCGACGCCTTCGGCACGCCCCTCCCCGACGAAGACTTCGACGGCGACGGCCGCACCGTCACGGTCAACCTGCGGTTTCCGGGGCAGTACTTTGACGCCGAGACGGGGCTGCATTACAACTACTTCCGGGACTATGACCCGAGCACCGGAAGATACGTCCAATCTGATCCCATCGGGCTGGACGGTGGGCTGAACACCTACACCTATGTTATGAACAACCCGATCAACTTCATCGATCCCCGGGGTTTGGATGTATATGTGTGTGGGAGGCCGGCTGATTTGCCGTTCCCCATGGGCATGTTCAATCACGAGTGGATTCTCACGGACACCGTAGAGGCGGGCATGGGACCCGCTGGCGGTGGCGTTCCTGCGCAAAACGGAAACAGCGATTGGCCAGGTGCTCCGGTTGCGGCTACCGATCACACGGGCCAGTCAACCGCGGACAACGCGAGTTGCGATCATGTGGAGAAAGTAGACGAGGACTGCGTTAATAAGCTGCTGACCATCGGTCGCCAACTTGGAAGATGGTCGCCGACCAATCAGTGCCAAAGCTTTGTCATGGACGTTCTAATCCAGTGCACCAAGTAAACAAGTCCATGTGGCGCGCTAGAGATTCGATTCTCACTCTGTCGCTTGCTGCATTCTTCATGTCTAGCTGTGGAAGCAGTCAGGATGTGAGCCAACCCCAGGCGATGCTATCGGAAGACTTGCAATGCCAGGACAATAGCGCCGCCGAGATTGAACGATGGGGCGGGATGGATGACCCCGGTTGGGCGCATAGTTGCAAAATTCGACATGGCAAGTATCACGTTTGGAAGGGTGATGTCTTGGCAATTGAAGGCCAGTTTTTCTATGGGAAAAGAATCGGCAAATGGATTCTCCGGGATAAGGCTGGCGAAGTAACCAAAGCGGTGGTTTACGAGGACGGAAAGATTGTGTCCGAAGAGACCATTGGCTCCAAGTAGCAGGGGGCCGCCCCGCCGGCCTCACGACCGAGCGGGGCTTCGTGTTTTCAGACCTCCTCGACCGTCAACACCAAACACCCGCGCATGACGCGCACCCGCACCGGGGCGCGGATGTCGAAGCCGGCGGCGGTGAGCCAGTCGCCGCGCATCTGCAGCCAGGGGGAAAAGGGGTCGATGACAAATGCGCATGACAATGATTAGCATTTGTCACCGACCCCTTTTTCCTGCCTCGTACATGACGCGGACACCTGCGCCATTCGGCTCGCACCGCCTCGGAGAGCCGATCGAGGCGCTTCATGCTTCGGTAGGTCATTGCTCCTTCCTGGCCTCCATCCCCCATGCCTCCTCATAGGCCGCGATCCGTTTCAGGGTGCTCTCGCGCTCCGATATTGCGCCCCGGACTGATCCCTCCGCCCATCGGATGAGGGTACTGTGGATCGCCGCTCGAGCCGCCGCGATCTCGGATACCGCCGATGGCTCCGCCAGCAGTTGGGCGGCGATATCAGCCTTGGAGCGGTGTCCGCGCAGCCCGGACTGCAGCTGCAGTCGGCGTAGCTCGTCAACTTTCAAATGCTCGGTGAGCAGCTTGGCAGTGAGGTCCGGCGGCGTCCGCCGTGCCGTCTCCAGGTCCCTCTGGGCCTCTGCGATGCGCCGGTCGGCGGCGGCAACATCGCCTCGCAGTCGCTCTAGGAAGTCGCGGCGCGCCCGGTCCTTATCGGTGCGACGCGCTTCCGACGTCGCGCCGAGTTCAGTCCGCATCCATGCCATGAACTCCGGATCCAGCCCGGGCGGATCGGGTTTCTTGGCGGCAACCCACAGGCAACGACACCAGCCACCACCATCCCGCTGGAAGTTCCGGCAGGCCGGGTGGGGGAGAATCGGGGTGTCGCCGTCCGGGTGGCTGTAGGCCGCGAGCAGGTCGTCAATGGGGTATTCCCGCTCGTCGATCTGCTGGAGCGCAATGGGGCAGAGTTCATCGAGCGGGGACATCCCGCGGGCGGCGGTTGATCCTTCGGCCTTAGCCCTTACCAGCCTCTCGTATGAGTCGATGGCCGCAGCCGTAGCTACGGTGAGCGAGTGGAAATCGAGGTTTTCGGTAGCGTGCCGATCGAACACGTAGGACTGGCGTCGCCAGACGTCGTAGCGGTGCGTCGTGCACGCGTGGAACAGATCCTGTGCAAATTGATGGGAGTCGGCGGCTGCGAACCTTGAAGGCAGGATGCCGATGCGCCGCAGTAGCGGCAGTATCCGCGTCTCGAAGTCCCGGAAGGTGAATGGTGGTGGCGATGTCGCTACGGCAGGAGTTGATGGCCGGTGGACCTTCTCCTCAATGCGGGCACGAAGACTGGCACGGACCCGCTCGTAGTCCGCCTCGGTCTGGATCGTCCCGTCCGGGACGTGTCGATTGACGATCCATTCGGCAGCCGATAGGGATTCCTCAATGCCAAACTCCTCCGGCGCGGTCTCCGCCAGCTTGCGTTGGACGGCGTCAAGTTCAGACTGCTCCCATCGTTTCCACGGACGAAGCCGCCCGATGAGGCGTTTGAGCATATTCAGCATGCTGCCCTCCTATTGCATGGATTGGCTGCCGACTCCTGTCCTGGGCGAGACGCCCCATACAAGGAAAAGGAGAACAGTGGTGTACGTGGTGAAACTGAAGAGCGACCTGGACGGACTGGGGATGAAAAAGGGGTCGGTGACAAATGCTAATCATTGTCGAGGGGGTCAAGTAATCAGTGTAACTGAGTTCAGTTAGGCACCCGGTCACCGTACAGAATGACGAACTGATTGAGTGCCGCTTTCCAGTCCCTAATGGGACGGGTCCATTTTTTAGCCACGTTCTTCAGGCCCATGAACATGAGCTTCATGATTGACTCATCGTTTGGGAACGCGCCGCGGTTCTTCAGCACCTTTCTCATCGAATAGTACCACACAAGGGGACACCCATCATTTTTGACACCCCCTAGGCCAGGGCAACCGCATACTTTAGTCCTTGATCCCAAAGATCAATTCCGCGCGAAAGTCGTCGTCCCAACCCGCTGCTTTGACTTTGCCACGCATTGAGTCCTTGGCCGGGTGTAGGCGGGCGAGGTTCATGCACAGTCGACGGATGAGACCGATGTTCTGCGCGCCGTCGTTGCGTCTGATGCGGCTGTCGTCCTCCTTGTACACGACATCCAGCACCCAGTGGGCTTTGTTTTCGACCTCCCAGTGCGAGCGGATCGCCTCGGCGATGAAGGCAGCGTTCGGCTCGTGGGAGCTGATGTAGTACACCGTCTCCAAGGTGACTTTCTCGCCGATGTGCCGTTCGCGCTCGACACGCACGACGCTACGGGCCCCTTCCCAGCCGCTGGCGTGGGTGAGCTGTTCGACCAGAAAAAGGGGTCGGTGACCAGAAAAAGGGGTCGGTGACAATTACGAATCACTCTAACTCGCATTTGTCACCGACCCCTTTTTGGTGCTTTTTGACCGTGGACGAGGCCGCTTCGCGCATTCGCATGGAGATCGATTCCAAGCCGGAGGAGATGGACCGCCTGGACCGTCGGCTGATCCAGCTCAAGATTGAACGGGAGGCGTTGAAAAAGGAGACCGACGAGGCCTCGCGCAAGCGCCTGGCGGATCTGGAGGAGGCCATCGGGCGTCTGGATCGGGAATACGCCGATCTGGAGGAGATCTGGAAGGCGGAAAAGGCTGCCTTGCAGGGTACCCAGCACATCAAGGAGGAACTGGACCGCGCCCGCCTGGAGCTGGAGACCGCGCGCCGCGCCGGCGACCTGGCGCGCATGTCGGAGCTGCAGTATGGGCGCATTCCGGAATTGCAGCGTCAGCTGGACATGGCGGCCCAGGCAGAGATGCAGGAGACCCATTTGCTGCGCAACCGGGTGACCGAAGAGGAGATCGCCGAAGTCGTGTCCAAGTGGACCGGCATCCCCGTGTCGAAGATGCTGGAAGGGGAACGCGACAAGCTCCTGCACATGGAGCAGGCGATCCAGAAGCGGGTGGTGGGCCAGAGCGAGGCGGTGCGCGCCTGTCTCCGATGCCATCCGGCGTTCCCGCGCCGGCCTGTCCGATCCCAACCGGCCCATCGGTTCCTTCCTGTTTCTCGGCCCCACCGGCGTGGGCAAGACCGAGCTGTGCAAGGCCCTGGCGGAGTTCATGTTCGACACCGAGGAGGCCATGGTGCGCATCGACATGTCGGAGTTCATGGAGAAGCACTCCGTGGCGCGGCTCATCGGCGCGCCTCCGGGGTATGTGGGCTACGAGGAAGGCGGTTATCTCACCGAGGCGGTGCGCCGTCGCCCCTATTCGGTGATCTTGCTGGATGAGGTGGAAAAGGCACACCCGGACGTGTTCAACATCCTGCTGCAGGTGCTGGACGACGGGCGCCTCACCGAGGGCCATGGACGCACGGTGGATTTCCGCAACACCGTGGTGGTGATGACCTCCAACCTGGGTAGCCAGGTGATTCAGGAAATGGCCACAGAGGAGCGCTATGGCCAAATGAAGACCGCGGTGCTCGAGGTCGTGGGCCAGTACTTCCGCCCCGAGTTCATCAACCGCGTGGACGAGGTGGTGGTGTTCCACCCCCTGGGCCGCGAGCAGATCCGTTCCATCGCGGCGATCCAGACCGGCTATCTGCGCCGCCGCCTGGCGGATCGGGAACTCGGCCTGGAATTCAGCGAAGCCGCGCTGGACAAGCTGGGCGAAGCGGGTTTCGACCCGGTCTATGGTGCCCGCCCCCTCAAGCGCGCCATTCAGCACCAGGTGGAAAACCCCCTCGCCCGAGAAATCCTGCAGGGGCGTTTCAACTCGGGCGACACGGTGTACGTGGACGTGCAGGACGGCGGCCTGGTGTTTGCGAAGGGTTGAGGAAACAGCCCAACGCAGAGGCGCAGATGGGCGATATGTTGGTGGCGGAGGCCGGGGGACGTTCTCGCCGCCCGCCGCGTGCTCCGCGTCTCTGCGCTGGTGTTCTCCATGCCCTCCCGTGGCCGTTCCCTTGTCGCTCTTACCTGGGAAAGTGCCGGCATGGTGCTCGCGTACGGCCATGTCCTTGGCATCGCGTTCCAGACGGCCCAGGGCTGCGCCAGATGTGGTATGTGCCCCAGTAGATTAATGGAAAAAACAATAGGTTGCTTTAGTCTCAGACTTAATATAAAAACTTTTACCTAAGTTGTTCCTGGGGCCATTGCTTCCATGCCAGTAAAAGCACCTTGGTCTTTTTATGGTCGTCGCGCCGAGTTGCAGCAGATGCAGCGCATCTTGGAACGGCGGCGCTGGTTCTTCCTGCAAATCTCGGGGCGCCGACGTATTGGCAAGACCGCCCTCATTCAGGAAGCGCTGAGGGGGGCGGGTATAGCCAAAACGCTGTATATCCAGATTCCTGATTCAGACCCGGTGGGGGTCGTGGCGGCTTGCAATGGCTATCTGGAAACCTTTGGCATCGAAGCACGGGTGACCAGCTTGGGAGAACTGGCTCAGCTGATTGGCCATCTGGCGGCGGATGGCTATGTGGTGGCCCTGGACGAGTTTCAGTACTTCCATCGCAAGCACTTATCCGACTTCTGTTCCCTCCTGCAAGCGGAGGTGGACCGACTGGCAGCCCGTGCTGCAGACATCCCCGGGGGGCTGATCGTATTGGGTTCACTTCACGCGGAAATGACCGCGATGCTTGAGAATCGGGATGCGCCACTATTCAATCGCACGACAGACGCGCTTGAACTCGGGCACCTCGATGTCGCTTCCGTGTTGGAGATCCTGCGCACCCATGCCGACGACAGTCCGTCACGACTCCTGTTCCTCTGGAATCTGTTCGAAGGGGTACCAAAGTTCTACCGCGACGCCTATGAGCAGGGTGTTCTGGATGCAGAACGCAAGCCGCTTCTGCAAAGCCTATTCTTCTCAAGTTCGTCGCCTCTGCGCAACGAGGCGGACAACTGGTTTTTGCGAGAGCTGCGGGGGCGGTATGACATGATCCTCCAGTACTTGGCCACCCATCCCGGCTGTACCAATGCCGACATAGAAGCAGCGATGGCTGACCTATCGGGACCCGGTGAAGTTCGTCAAGTGGGCGGGTACCTGAAGATCCTGTCAGAACGTTACCACATGATCGAGCGTCGGCTGCCGATCTTTGCACCACCGCGCGCACGCAGCGGTCGCTATTACATCCGCGACAAGGCGCCGGAGCGGATCCTGCTGTTCGGCTCCTACGCCTAGGGGCGCCCCGACGCCGAGAGCGATCTCGACCTCTACGTGATCGTTTCCGAGCAGCAGGAGCCGGGCTACCGTCTGGCACGCAAGGCCTATCGCGCACTGGTGGGCATCAAGGTCCCGGTCGACATCGTGGTGCGAACCCGCGCAGAGTCCGCACGCAATGCCTCCGTAGCGGCATCACTCGATCGCGAGGTATTGGAGAAGGGCGTCGTGCTTTATGGTTAAGTTGAAATACGTGGACAACCGCGTGGAACATTTCATGCCCCAGGGTGGCGGCAACACCATGATCGTTAGCCCGAGGGAAGAGCTGGTTCGCGTCGGATTACGGCAAAGCTGATGCCTGGCGAGCGGAGGGTGGCGGCCATCCTCGCCGAGCTGCGCGGGATGGGGAGCGAACGCGACCGGGTAGGCATGGCGCGCTACGGCATTAATGTCGAGAACGCCTTCGGCGTCTCCGTCTACGCGTTGCGCAAGGTTGCCAAGCGCATCGGCACCGACCACGACCTGGCGCTCGCCCTGTGGGTGACGGGTAACCACGAGGCCCGCCTCCTGGCGTGCTTCATCGACGACCCGGCGGCGGTGACCGTGGAGCAGATGGAGGAGTGGGCGGCCGGGTTCGATTCGTGGGACATCTGCGACCAGGCCGCCACCAGTCTCTTCGACCTGTCGCCCCACGCCTGGCCCCAGGCGGTCGAGTGGGCAGGACGCGACGAGGAGTGGGTCAAGCGTGCCGGCTTCGCCATGATGGCGGGGCTTGCAGTCCACGACAAGGGTGCGGCGGACCCGCGCTTCCACAAGTTACTGCCGATCATCGAACACGGTGCCTCCGACCACCGCAACTTCGTCAAGAAGGCGGTCAACTGGGCGTTGCGCAATATCGGCAAGCGCAACCGCGCCCTGAACGCCGCCGCCGTCGCGTGCGCCGAACGGATCCTCACCGCCGCTAATCAACGCGCCGGCGGCAATCGGGGCGGCAACCCGGACGCACGCGCGGAGCGCTGGGTCGCCACCGACGCCCTCCGCGAGCTCACCTCCGAAAAGGTCCAGGCACGCTTGAAGGCCTGAAGCCACTCGCATCAACTGACCCTCTCGGGGACACGGAAAGGCGCAGCCCATCAACCAGGTGCCGGAGCGGATCGAGCGGGAACTGATGGTGGCGGGCCGCTCGCCGACCTTGACGCAGGTTCAAGGGAGGATTGGGCACGAGGGCTTTCCTCTGTTCGGCTTTCGTGCCGGGCGGGCTACGGGGACTGCACTGCTCAGTCCCAGACGGCCGGTGGGGGAGGTGGTGCGGTGTAGTTGAGCGGGGGCTCGACCCGCGCACTCCACATTTCCCGCACCGCCGAACGCGACAAGCATTTTGTTCGGACCGCCGTCACATCCGATGGGGAAAATCCCCCTGAACAGGGGGTAACGCCATTTCGCATCGCCACCTATTCTCGCAACGCCACCTATCAGGAAGGCCACGCCTTACGTGGCTGACACCCATACAGGAGCCGTTGCATGTCGAAGCACCCAACCCTTATTGCCGTCCCTGCGCTCTGCCTTGCGCTGGTCGGCTGCCTGAACGAGAGTTCCAATAACCCTGGTCCGTCCAGCTCTGCCACTCTGCATGGCACCGCGGCGGTGGGGGCCCCCGTCGTGGGCGCCACCGTCACCGCCCGGTGCGCCGACGGCGCCGGCTTCACCCAGTCTGTGACGACCCAATCCAATGGCGCATGGAGCGGCGCACTGTCCTCCTCGGCCAGCCTCCCCTGCGCGCTACGTGTCGAAAACGACGATCCTGCCGTGGTCCTCCACAGCTACGCGACGGCTCTGGGCGTAGCAAACATCACACCGCTCACTGATCTGATCGTCACCCTCGCCGCCAACCGCATGCCCGGCGAGTGGTTTGCCGGAGACGGATGGCAGTCCGAGGCGAGTACGATGGATGCCGCCCAGCAAGCCATTCTGGATACTTTGGGAGCGAGCGGTTACGGCCTGCCTGAAGGAAGCCCGTTCTCCACGGCCTTCGAGATTGGCGATGCCTGGGATCGGGTGCTCGACCGGCTGGCGACCGCCATCAACGAGGACAGCGCGATTGAAGACTATGCTGCACTCCTGAATCTGATCAAGGACGGCAACCTCGGCAGCCTGCCGACCGCCCCGGAGTCAAACGGCGACCACGAAGCACCCTCCAATGTCGGTGTGCTCACCGCCTACGCCGGGACCTATACCGTGACGGGCACCGCGACCGAGCCCCTGTCGCGGGGTTTCGCCACCCGCGACCATGACCGCGGAACCATCATCATCGGCGCAAACGGCAACGTCGACTTCGATACCGGCATCAGCTTCACCGCCGGAGAGATCGGTGCCATCTACGACCGCACCTTCATCGACGGTGACGCCCGCCGCGTCCACGTCAACTACGACGCCGATGACAGCGGACGCAAGATCCAGGTCTATCTGGACGCAGAGCTGAACGTCATCGAGATCACCTACTACGACGGGCAGGGCGGACTCACCCGCGCAGCCATCGGCGGTGTCGAGTAGAAACGCCCAACACGAACCCGTCGCGGAACTTCGCGACATTACGAGCCTGTCGGTTGCGAATCGCGTAGTACCGGCCACCGTCCTTTTGCCGAACTTTTCGCGGTGTTGGGCGGCGGCGGTATGGGCGACAGCAGCATTCGGAACATGTCCAACGCGCACAAGGCCACCACGGCCTTGTGCGCTCTCATGATCCGGCACTTTACCGGTAACTTCGCATGCTGTCGCGGAATGCCCGGTCCGGCTCTCCTCGACTCTTCCCCTTTCCCGGTTCGCCCCCCTGATCAGGGGGTAACAGGACGCCGGGCCTGCGCCCTATTCTCCTCGTGAGTTGCCTTGCGCCTATCCCGGGCGACGAAGGGCACGACACGAGGAGAAATACGATGAATCGATGGGCAATACGGTCATGGGGGGCCGGCCTGGCGGGCGCTGCAGCGTTGTTGTGCAGCACCGCTTTGCAGGCGGAGATATCCGGCGAGGCGGACACCAGCCTGAACGGTAGCGGCTTCAAGTTGCTGGAGTATCGCACCCCATCCAGAGCGGATGTGGAGACGCGGAACTGGAACAACAACATTATCGGCGCCGCCGTACATGCCGACGGGTCGGTACTGATACTGGGTGTCAGTAGCAACCTGGTGCGGATGGGAGACGAGAGCTTCGGGTGGGACGAGGATCATCAAGTTGCGATAATCGCCCGCTACGATGGGGACCTGAACCTGCTCGGTGACGGTGTAACCGACACCCGTTTTGTCGTCAACGGCCTGTTTACACCGGACGCCAACAAGGCCATCGCCTTCGGCGACAGTGGCGGCGGACCACGCCGCCTGCGTCAGTTCAATCTGGACGGAGCGCTGGATGAGACCTTTGCCACCGGCGGCAGCTTTCAGGATGTCGACAACCTGTTTGGCAGTGGCTTCATCACCCCCAGCCTGCCCATGGTGTTCGACAGCGCCGGGCGCCTGCTGGTCTACTCTCCGGGCGTGGGCCTCATCCGCTTCCTGAGCACAGGCTCGCTCGACGCCAATTTTGGAACGGCCGGCGTGGCCGGTACGTCCGAGAGCGGATCCGGTGTGGATATCGCCCAAGCGGGCGACGGCGCCTACTATGTCATGCTCAATGACGGCAGGATCCTCCGCTATACGGCCGCGGGCGCGCTGGATAGCGGTTTCGGTACCGACGGCGTGCTCACATCGGGTACCGGCGTTACTCGGGTCAGCGGTATCGCGGCGATGCCGGACAACGGCGTGGTGACGGTGGTGAACAACGACCAGGGCACCTCGGCCAGGCTGGTGCACTTCAGCGCCACTGGCGCAGTCGTGAACGAGAGCTCGACGCTATCGGAGAGCTTTCAGTTGGGGGATGGCACCAACGCCATTCAGCTTGGCTACGGCGGCGGTGCGAGCCTGCTCGGGCTCGAGGATGGCCGTGTCCTTCTCAGCATCAACTGGGTGGGAAGGACGCCGGCCTGGCAGATCCTCGGCTACCAACTCTTCGGACTGTTCAACGCTGACCTGACGCCCGATACGGATTTCGACGGTGGCAATGGGCTTATCGTCCATGAAAGTTTTGCCAGCTTCAGCAGCCAGTTGCCGGTGACCCGCCGCCTGCTGACGCGGGACAATCAAGGCCGGATTCTTTTCGTCAGTGATTTTGGCAGTAATGGCAATTCGGGAATCACCGATGGCATGGCCACCTGGGGCGTAGCCCGTCTGATGGGTTCCTCGGATGGTGAAGGTGGCGGCGGTGATCCGGATACCACGCCGGATGCATTCAGCTTCACCACCGTGACGGACGTGGCGCTGGAGACGCTGGTGACTTCCAGCCCCGTCACCATCACCGGTCTGGGTGCTCCCGCCACGATCAGCGTGAGCAACGGCGAGTACGCCATCGGTTGCGGCGCCAGCTTCACCAGCGCCAGCGGCAGCATCGCCAACAATCAGACCGTGTGCGTGCGCCACACCAGCGCCGCCACCCATGACACGGATACCAACACCACGTTGACCATTGGCGGCGTCTCCGCGCAGTTCATCAGCACCACGCTGGCCGATGCCGGTGGCGGGCCGGATACCACGCCCGACGCCTTCAGCTTCACCACGCAGACGGACGTGCTGTTGTCCACGCAAGTCACCTCGAATGCGGTGACCATCACCGGCATCGATGCTGCCGCGGCGATCAGTGTCAGCAATGGCAGCTATTCCGTCGGCTGCGACGGCGGCTTCACCACCGCCCCGGGCACGATCGAGAACAACGAAGCGGTGTGCGTGCGCCATACCTCGGCCGCTACCTGCCTGGCCAATGTCACGACGGTACTCACCGTCGGCGGCGTGCAGGGCAGCTTCACCTCCACCACCATCGACGATAGCGTGGACTCGGATGGCGACGGTGTCAGTGACTGCCTGGACAGCGATCCCTACGACGCCGGCAGTGCCTCGCCGGCCCTGCCCGGCGGCAATACGCTGGACATGACGGTCGATGATGGCAGCTTCTCCGGTGTCGAAATCCTGGATGCCGACAACTTGGGCAACCAGACCGGCCGCCCGGACAGCATGAGCTTCCCCTACGGCCTGGCCAGCTATGAAGTCACCGGCTTGACCCCGGGCGCAAGCGTCGAAGTGGTCCTGACCTACCCGGCGACCCTGCCGGCCGGCACGCGCGTCTTCAAGTACAGCGATGCCGACGGCTTCGCCGAATTCTCCGGCGCGGTGATCAGTGGCAATACCGTAACCCTGACGTTGGTGGACGGCGGCGCGGGCGATGCCGATGGCGTGGCCAATGGCACCATCGTCGACCCGGTCGGTGTGGCGGCACCCGCTCAGAGCAGCCCCGAGCAACCGAGCCAGCAGGGGAAGAGCGGCGGCGGCAGCCTTTCACCCGCCTGGCTGATTCTGCTGGGTGTCATGGGCTGGTTGGCCCGCCGCAGGGCATGAGCAGATCGAGAGCAGTGCATGAGGACGTTCTGCCTCTGAACTGAACATCCCCACGCCGAGGGCGCATAGGGCAGCCCCGGCGGTCGAAAGGCAAAGGTCTCGTTGGAAGGGGCCAGCCTGGTTGACCGACCGGGGCTTGCTATTTGTGGTGGTATTGTCCGGCCGTTCTGTGGGGGCGGTATGGAAGTGCTTCTGCGGATTGCCTCGGGCACCTGTGTCAGGATCAGGAACAGCTGTTTGGTGCGCCTGAACCCGGGAAAGCCGTTACGGCAGAGCTGCAGGGTGCCTCAGCCTCGGTGAGTGCGGGACTAAGGAGTCTGATCGAACTTTAGTTTTCCAACTGGCCAGCGGCTTGTGCTGTCTATTCGAGGTCGCAGCTCGCCTCTCTTGAAAGATAAATTACGTCTGCCTCCTAAGGCTTGCCCGGGGCCGGTTTCGACCCTGCCGACAACCCCATGCGCGTCGCGTGCCACGAAGCTTCGGCTCGCGAGGAGATCCCGAGCTTGCGGTAGATGACCTTGATATAGCTTGCCACGGTGTTTTCGGTGAGCTTCAGTTCGTGGGCGACCTCGCTGTTGCGCAGGCCGCGGGCGATGAGAAACAGCACGTCCTTTTCCCGCGGCGTCAGGTCGTCCTCGGGTGGGATGGGACCGGTGAGACGGAAGTGTTCCATGATGCGCCGCGCAATGGACGGTGAGAGGGCGGGAATGCCCTCGGCCAGTTGCTTCAACTGGCGGATCAGTACGCCTTCGGGCTGTTCCTTCAGCAGATAACCCTGAGCGCCGGCCGACAAGGCCAACACGATGTGGGTGTCATCACCCATGACCGTAGTGACGACACAGAGGGCGTCGGGCTGTACCAGCCGCAGGTTGCGCAGCACGTCGAGGCCGGAGCCGTCAGGCAGGCCGAGATCGATGAGCGCAAGGCCGTAGTTCTTCGACGCCACTGCGGCGATCCCCGCGCGCATGCTCGCCGCCTCGTCCACGGTGCAGCCCGGAAAGGCGGATTGCGCGATGTCGGCGAGCCACTGGCGGGTCTCGGCAATGTCCTCGACGATGAGTACCGACTTCATGCAGGGATCCCCGGGCTGACCAGGGGGAACCGGGCGGCGATGCGCGTGCCGGGCAGCCGGCTGACCACCTCGAACTGCCCCTGAAGGCCAGCGATGCGTGAGCGCATATTGGCCAGTCCGTTGCCGGCGTCGGCCGTCTCGGCATCGAAGCCCTTGCCGTCGTCCTCGATGGTGACGGCGAGAATGCTGTCGTGATGACGGATGGCCACCTTGAGCGTCGAAGCCTGCGCATGCCGGATCACGTTCTGTACCGCTTCGCGGATGAGCGAACGCAGTGTGTGAATGGTATGCAGATGCAGGGTCGGCATGTCGTCACCTTCGGCCTGCCATTCCAGGGTTACGCCGGCGGCAGACAGGTGCTCGGAGACCTGCATGCGCAGGTCGGCCAGTGTCTCGTTGAAGGAGAGTTCGGGACGCGAGGCATTGTTGATGATGTCGCGCAGGTCGGAGAGGGTGTCGCGGATCATGGCATCCTTGCGAGCCGACTCGCGGCTGTGCAAGGCCCCGAGCAGTTGCACGCCGATGTTGTCGTGCATGTCGCGGGCGATGCGCATGCGTTCTTCGGCCACGCCCTTTTCATAGGCGTCCCGGCTTTCCATGGCGTAGGCCAGCAGAGCATGCAGCTCCCTGGCCATGGCGGCATCCCGCAACGAAAACAGCTTGCGGCCGCCATGGGCGTATGAGAGCCGCAGAGCGGGCAGGTCGCCGGTGCCGGGGATGAGCAGCGCGATGCCGTCTTCGACAATGGTGACCTCGGTGGCCGCGACCGCACTATCGACATGGAGTGGCTTGAAGCCTTTCTGCAAAAGGCTCTGCCAGCGTGCGCCCCGGTCGCGCCCGGGTGGGGCCAGCGCCACGTCCATCACCCGTCGGAACAGGTGCTCGTGGTCCGGTGCCCGGCGATTGAGGAAGAAGCGGGCCAGTGCATCGCGAAAGGGCAGATAGACGAAGGCCACAAGCAGCAGGGCGAGTCCGAAGGCCGGAATGCGGTCGAGGGGCAGGGCGAAGATCAGCAGAGCATCAATGGCGATCAGCAGCATCACGCCGCCAACGTAGAACAGAATCCGGAATGCCCACTCGTCGAGCTCGAACAGCCGGTAGCGCGCCACACCCAGCGCGACGCCAACATAGATGAGCAGGAAGAACACGAATGCCAGGCCTTGGGAGAGCATCGGCGGCGCGCCGATCAGGTTCGGCGCGATGACGGTCGCGACGAAGGTGCCCGCGCCGACGGCTACCGACAGTCCAAGCCAGCGTAGCGCGGCGCGGGCAAGCGGGTCGCCGCGGGTTTTCCAGTATTGCAATCCCGCAGCGATGAGGATGCCCGTCATTTCGATGAGCGTCGGCAGATGGTGGCCGGTGGCGGGGCCGGAAAACAGCTTGAGTGTGTCCGCGAGCCACCAGGCGCCGAACAGGGCAGGCAGTATGAGCAGCCGGCGCGGGGTGATCAGCGGGCGCGGGTAGATCAGGAACAGGGCGATCATGGCGGCGCCGAAGGTGAGCGCGCCCAAATGATTGATCGCGGACAGGACGCCAAACAAACCCCCGTCAATCGCCAGCTCCCGTGTGCTGTAGACGGCTGCGGGGAACGAAAAGGTCAGAATACTCGCGCCCACCAGCGCAAAGATGCGGGTCGCCAGCTCGGATTTACGAAGGCTCCACACCCAGGCAGCGATCAAGAAGCTCGCCAGTCCGACGAAGATTTGCAGCCAAAAGGCGGCGGGTAGGGCTGCGATGGGCCGCTGGCGTTGAGGCTCCACGGCCATACGCGCGACCGTACCATCGTCGGCACGGATCTCCAACTCGACATGGCCGCTGCGCAGGATGGCCTCGACGACGCCCTGGCGGGCGAAGAAGGCGCCCATCTCTGCGTAGGTCTCGAAGACATCCGGCTCCTCGACGAGATCGCTGCCCAGCAGGGCGATGGCCGAACCATCGGCCCCCGTCAGGGAAGCCAGCGTACCCCGCGGTGGAATATCACGCGCCGGGCCGGTCGCATCGGCGGAGACGATCCGCAGGCCATCCGCTTCCGGATCGGCCACCAGCCCCAGCCCGAGCCAGGGCCGATTCGTCGCGAGGACCAGCATGAAGATGGCCAACGCGAGGCCGGCGCCCAGGGCAGTGAAGAGAACGGCGGCAGGTGCAAGTCTGATGGGCACGATTCAGGTCCTCGGTGACATGGGGTTGTTCTTGTTGTCAGCGCGATCGTCCATGCCGTGTGCCATTGTAGGGGCGACGAGGAGTGGTGCAACCTCCCTGAACCGGGGTGCCGGCAAGTGTGGGCCTCCTGAACGGTGGCGATCTTGCGGTTTGCGTTTCTATTGAGGGCCCTTTGATACGCTTGCAGTAGCCGGCCCGCGCCCGATGGTGTACAAAAACCCGTTCCGTTCGGAGAGGTCGTCGTGGAGCGCATCTTTCAACCCTGGTGGGGTGAGTACCGGCTCGAGAACCGTCAAACCGGCTGCTGGCGCATCGGTCCGCTGTCCTTGTGGATCCAGCCGCAACATCCGGAGTGGCGCATCGCCTACCGGTCGTCCACGGATCTCGGCCTGACCGACATTGAGATCAACGTGCCCTGTGGCCAGGAGATTCCCGCCGGGGTCGAGAACCTGCTTCGCTTCGGCTTTTCCGCCCCAGGGAACTGGCTGAAAATCCAGCCCATGCTGGCCGATCGCCCGGTGATTTCACGCCCCGGAAAACCCCTGTTTCTGCCGCCGGGGGAGGCCATCACCCTCTATGTAAGTTCGCCCCTGTGGTTGAGGGTCCAGGCGGGCGAGCGACGGTCCGTGCTCAGCGAGTTTCCGGTCCACCAGCCCTCCGACACCTGGTTCGGTTCCCCCATGGACGAGGACGGCTACAGCTACTCCGCCGTGACGCGTGCCCTCACCAGTCTCCAGGACTTTCCCTACAGCCCCGTGCGGGCGGTCACGCCCGTGGTGATCCGCAACGTCGCCACCAACATCCTGCCTATCGAACGCCTGAACCTGCCCGTACCCTTCCTTAGCCTGTATGAGGCGGAAAACGGCAGCCTTTGGACCCAGTCGGTCACCTTGGAGCGTGAAGAGGATGATGGGGAGCTGGCGCTGCTCAAGTTGGGTCGCACTCTTCCGGAGTTTCTGGGCCAGGGACGTCTGCTGGCCGAACCGCGCCAACACGCGGAGAAGAATCTGGTCTTCCAGGCATTCAGCCGGTTTTTTATTTGAGGTCGAACGACGATGGAATGGTGGGACAGCCTTGTTGAACTCCTGCTCAGCCCCTATGGCGTGAACGTCGGCCGTGCCGCAATCCTGGTGACCGGCGGCTTCGTGCTCGCCAAATGGCTGAGCGTTTCCGCCGTGTTCCTGACCCGGCGTTACACCCAGAAGCAGGGCGCCATGCTGGTGCGCCGCGGCAGTTTCTGGGTGGTGATGGGGTTGGCGCTGGCCTCGGCCCTGGCGGAACTGGGCTTCGACATCACCATCATTTTGGGCGCCGCGGGTATTCTCACCGTGGCCCTGGGCTTCGCGTCCCAGACCTCCGCGTCCAACCTCATCAGCGGTCTTTTTCTCATCGGCGAGCGGCCCTTCGTGGTGGGTGATGTCATCAAGGTGGGCAGTACCACCGGTGAAGTGCTGACCATCGATCTGCTCTCGGTCAAGCTGCGCACCTTCGACAACCTGTTTGTTCGCGTCCCCAACGAGGTGCTCATCAAGTCCGAGATCACCAACCTGACGCGTTTTCCCATCCGCCGTCTGGATCTCAAGATCGGCGTGGCCTACAAGGAGAACATCGCCCACGTCCGCGAGGTGCTCATGGATGTGGCGGACAGAAATCCCCTTTGCCTGGTGGAGCCGGCGCCCCTGTTTATCTTCACCGGCTTCGGCGACTCGGCCCTGGAACTCCAGTTTTCGGTCTGGTCTAAACGTGAGAACTTCCTGGCGTTGCGCAACAGCATCCAGGAAGAGATCAAGACGGCTTTCGAGGAACAGGGCATTCTGATCCCCTTCCCCCACCGGACTTTGGAGATCAAACTTCCGGAGGAAGGTCTGCCGGTGTATATGGCAGAGAGCCACACCCCACAAGCGCACAAGCGCACGGGGACGGAGTGAATGGCCAAGAAGCATTCAACGCAAAGACGCAGAGAGGCCAAAAAGCATTCGGGTGCGGATCTTTTGTAACGACGCCTTAGTCGCTATGAAACAGCAGCTTACGCAAGAAAGGGGCTAGGCGAAGGGGCTCGCCGGTGGTATGTATCCGGTTGCGAAGCAGTTACGTCCCAACCAGGAACCCCTTCAGATGCGAGAGTATAACAACGCCACCGAGTTTGACGAGTTTCATGCCGCCCGCGAGCAATTCGACCAATTGGTCGGAGAGCTGAGAAGTGAAAGCGCGCAGGCGCTGGAGATTGGTGACGCCGAGGCGCTGGTGGAACGGGAAGGGACGGAGCTGTTGCGGCGGTTACTCCAGGGTTATTTGGAGATCCGCAGCCGGAGCGAACAGCAGAAGAAGGCAGTTACCGGACCAGATGGCCAAGAACGGACGCACTGTCGTGGAGGCCAGACCCGTCGCTTGATGACGGTATTCGGGGAAGTGGTGATCAGCCGTTTTGGCTATAGCCGACGAGGCGTTAGCAGCCATTTCCCCTTGGATGAAGCACTGAACCTGCCGGGGGACAAGTATTCGCCGGGGCTGCGTCGGCGGGTGGCGCAGGAAGCAGCGAAAGGTTCATTCGATGAGGCGGTGGAGTCGATCACGCGGAACACTGGTGGCAAGGTTCCCAAGCGGCAGGCGGAAGCACTCTCACGCGAGGTAAGCCAGGATTTCGCGAATAAATGGGGTCGTAGTAACTTTTCTCTGATAAATGCGCGCTTTCAAGCAAGAGCCCGCCCATGATCTGGAAGGCAAGGGCGAGACCGCCCGCAGCGTCCATTTCGGCTACGACCCCTTGGCAACCTCGCCACGGTCACCGACGCCCTCGAACGCACCACCGCAGGGGACAGTGACAAATGCTAATCATTGTCATGTGCATGTGTGACCGCCCCCTTACCGACCCCTTTTCCTTTTCCCCTCTTTCTGAAACTCACCTTGTTGCGTGATGCGCAACACGCTACAATGTGTGTCCATGATCAAGTCTTTTCGCCACAAGGGAGTCGAACACTTCTACGAGTCGGGAAGCGTTTCAGGGATTCAGCCCCAGCATGCTAAGCGGCTCAGAATGCAGCTAGCTGCGCTGGATACCGCCCAAGCGATTGAAGACATGCATATCCCCGGGTTTCGCTTGCATGCCCTGAAAGGGGATGCAAGCGATCGGTGGTCGATTTGGGTCAATGGCAATTGGCGGTTGACATTCGAGTTCCGCGAGGGAAATGCCTATGGTTTGCATTATGAGGACTATCACTGATGACGATGCACAATCCACCGCACCCGGGCGAATTTATCCGTGAGGTATATTTAGAGCCTTTTGGTTTCAGTGCGAGGAATCTCGCCACCAAGCTGAAGGTCTCCCCTTCCACTTTGGCCCGGGTCCTGCAGGGACGTAGTTCGGTGAGCCCGGAGATGGCCTTGCGTCTGTCGAAGGCGCTTGGGCGCTCTCCCGAGAGTTGGTTGGCGATGCAGGACCATTACGACCTGTGGTATGCGAAGAGAACCGTCGATCTCGCGAATGTAGAAGCACTGCGGTTTGATGATCCTAACGATGGGCAGCAAACGGCCCATTGACGCCGGGGAATACCTCCTGGGAATCGATGGCCGCGGTGGTTCGATGATGGCGGAGGCTCAGTAGTTCAGTCCCTCTTGGGCCCGAGCACCCCAAGCACTCCTCGCAGGTGGTGAGGCCCTGCTCGATCCTTTGCCCCTGCCTGCGACAGTAACGCATTTGTCACCGACCTTTTTTTCCATTCAGGCCAGATCCCGCTCACAGCTCCCCATGGGGGGCGCCGTCTCCGGGTCAGCACGGGCACGACACCTGGCTTGGCCGCCCGAAGGGGGCGCACTGCACGCCCAATACCTGCAATTCGCGAGGCACTGGCGGCGGGAGTTGAATAGATACTTGGTAACTACTCACCCTCCTGTCATTCCCGCGAAGGCGGGAATCCAGTGTGGTCAAGGCTGAAAAGGTATAAGACTGCTTGATCTTCCCTGCGCAAGTGGAGGACACCACTCGTTCAGTTGTCACTTTTCTGGATTCCCGCCTTCGCGGGAATGACCGTTTAGGAGGCGAGTAGTTACGATACTTGTTAAGAAAAGAAGGAGAAGTGGAACGTGGAGGCCCGTACTCTTATTGCAGACTATTCGAACGGCTCGCATGCAAAAGACATCGTAAGCCTGCTTGATCACTATGCCTCCGATCCCATGGGGGGTGGCGTTCCACTGAGTGAAGGCATTAAGAGACGGCTGGTTCCAGAGCTTGCAGCACGACCCAACGCCTTCAGCATCTTGTGTTACATTGACAGCAGGCCAGCCGGTCTTGCCAATTGCTTCGAGGGCTTCTCGACGTTTCGGTGTCAACCGTTGATCAACATCCATGATCTGGTCGTCTCCCGGGAATATCGCGGCTTGGGCATCAGCCAGCTATTACTCGCAAGGGTCAAGGCGTTGGGCAAAGAGAGAGGTTGCTGCAAGCTGACGCTTGAGGTGCTGGAGGGCAATCACGTGGCTCGAAAGGCCTACCGCAAGTTCGGCTTTTCCGGATACGAGCTCGATCCTGCGATGGGGACGGCGTTGTTTTGGGAAATGGATATTGGTAAAAAGGTAACTACTCCCCCCCGTCATTCCCGCGAAGGCGGGAATCCAGAGAACAGATGCATGGCTCAAAATGGATCCCCGCCTACGCGGGGATGACGAATTTCCAAGGCATTGCGTGATCAGCTGGGGCGAGTAGTTACGAAAAAAAGATTGAATAGAAAAAGAGGGGGGAGAACTGCGCCCCCCGATCCGCCCCGGACGATGCCATACCGGCCCGTCAAGAGATGAAGTAAGCGGTCCGCGCCTTGAGTGCCGTCCCGTACATCCCGGCCACACCGCACACGTCGATGGGCACCACCCACTCGTCGGCATCGAAGCCCATCAGGCCCAGCGACGGAGCGCAAACCTGAAAGCGGATACCACACTCCCTGGCGATCTCGATCTGCTCCTCCAACGAGGCCATCTCCCCCTTCATCATGTAATCGAAGAACTTGCGCCCCAGTCCGCCGAAGGCCATCTTCGAGGGCGGCAGGTCGCGGCTACTGCCGGGCAGTATGAGGTTGATCAGACGGTGGGTGAACTTCTTTCCGCGCAGCTTGCGCCCCTTCTTGATGACGCTACATCCCCAAAAGGTGAAGAACATCGTCACCTCCATGCCCATGGCCACTGCACCATTGGCCATCATGAAGGCGGCCATCGCCTTGTCGAAGTCGCCGGAGAGCAGAATGATCGAGACCTTGTCTTCCGGAACCCGCTCGCGCATTTCGGCTGTGGTGTGCTCAAGTGCCGTGACGCGGGCTGCCAGATCGGTCGTCGGGACGGTTTGCAGTGCGGTGGCTGTCGGCATCGTAACTCCCTCGTTCAGGTGTTGTGTCTTCGGCGCGCCCATGAATGGCCACGCGGCCCGCGCCTTCCTGTAGTCGCGCTGCGACTCGCCATGGGATTTAAGAACAAACGGGGCACACAGCACAAATCAGGAGATTTTGTTAGTTGAGCTAACAAACAGGATGAAGAGAAGCGTGAATATGGAACAGGATCTGAACATCGTGGGGCTGCTCAAGGCCTTCCAAAAGCTCGAACGCAACGTGTCAGTGTCCCTCATGTATTCGGGACTGCGCATACCCCAATTTCGTTTGCTCGACACGCTGTCGGAGATGGGGCAGGCCACGGTCACCGAGATGAGCGAGCGGCTGCATATCACCCGAGCCACCGCCAGCGTATTGGTCAACGAGCTCATCCGCTCGGGGGTTGTCGCCGTGATGGAAAACCCTTCGGACCGACGCTCATTTCATATCCGGCTGACCGAACTGGGCACCAACAAGCTGCACGTGGCACGCAGGGACGTGGCGGTACTGCGCGCCAAGATCTCGAGCAAATTTCCACCGGACGTCATCCTGGCACTGAACGAATTCACGGGATTGATGGTTTAGCGGTTCCCCCAAGAGGAGCAAAAACGAACCCTGAGCAGCGATATCATGGAAGCGCGCAGGGGCGCTGGCCGCCGGGAGAACAGATGTTTTCTCTGGTGGGCCCTTGGGCGATCACGCGTTTACCGGCGCGGGGCGTGAGTGCGAGAATGTGGAGCCCATCGGCGCTCCAGCGTACAGGGCAACCGACAACCACGCGGCGAGGAGGCCGAAATGGACGAGAGAATTGAAATCGCAGAAACCCGGGATGAGATCGCAGCCTGCTTCCCGGTGGTTGCACAACTGCGGCCGCACCTGACCGAAGGGGAATTCACCGCCCGGGTGCAACGCCAGATGGAGCAGGGCTATCGCCTGGCCTATGTGCGGGCGGCAGGGGCGATCGTCGCCGCCGCGGGCTTTCGCCTGGGCGATAACCTGGCCTGGGGGCACTTTCTCTATGTGGACGATTTGGTGACCGATGCGCAGCATCGCTCGGCGGGGCTCGGCAAACGCCTCCTGCAATGGCTCGCCGCCTACGGGCGGGAGGCGGGCTGCGATCAGCTGCATCTCGACTCGGGCATGCAGCGCATCGATGCCCACCGTTTCTATGAGCGTGAAGGCATGACCCGCGCTGGCTATCACTTCGCTCTGCCGCTGGGCGGCTGAATTGGCGAGGGCGAGGAGGTACAAATCCCCTGCGTCCAGCGCCCGATCCAATTAGTGCTCCTGACCGTGAGATGCGCGCGATGTGAGGGGCCCTGAGGCAGCCGCTGTCGCACGGCGTTTCCCGAATTCCACTGCGCGCCCCATCTACGTACTGGTAGTGACCGCAGAAATCCGTGGGCGCAGCACCGCAGGCGGATGGATGAACATCCCGTCGTGGAGACCGGCGTCAAGCGTACCGGGCGCGATGCGCCAGCCAGCCCGACCCGCTCCTCCCCGACACCGCCTTGCGCGTCTTCGCCTGCTGCGGGGCCGGCGCCGCCTCTTCGGCGCCACTCGCGACGGCCCCAAGACTTTCATCGGTCCAACGGATCGCTGCCAGGTAGCTGGAGCGGCAGGCGTTGCTGTCAAAGCCACGCGCTTCCAACCGCTCCCACGCACCGCGCTCGTAGTCCAACACTGCCTGCAGTACGCCTCCATGGGCGCCGCGCCGCTCCACCAGGGCCGCCTTCAGTTCATCGGCGAGCGGAATGGGCTGGAGGATCTCGTCCATAGGACGGTCCATGATGGCAGCCAAGGCCGAGAAGAGGCCGACGGTGAAGTAGCCGTCCGTGCGCTTCTCGCCACGGCTGCTCGCCAGCACCTCACACATCTTGGCGCGCACCAGCGCCAGGCACATCAGCTCCCGGGGCTTATCTTCGATGCGCGTCAGCAGGATGAGACTCACCCATTTGCGGATGGTGCGCAAACCGATGAGCACGAGGGCTTGCCGAACCGACTCGACCCGCCGCGAAATCCCCACGAAGGCCGAGTTGATGTAGCGCAATAGCCGTAGGGTCAGAGCGGGGTCCTGGATCACCAGGGCCTCGAGCGATTCGGTGTCGAGGTTGGGGTCCTCCAGTTTGGCCAGGAGGGCGAGCATGACCGCCCGGCTGCTGGACAGGCCCTGCTGCGCCACGATATTGGGTTCGGACAGGAAATGGCCTTGAAAGTAGTGGAAGCGAAGGGCCATGCACCACTCCAGCATCTGGTGCGACTGCACCTTCTCTGCGAGCAATCGCACCGGGTAGGCACGCAGCTCTTTCACCCGCTTCTTCACCTCCTCGGCCGACATGGCCATGACGTCCAGCTTGACGATGCGGGTGTAGCGCAACGCCTCTTCATACCCCTCCTGAAAGCAGAAGTCATCAAGGGCGAGGGTGTACCCCTGCTTGGCCAAGCGCTCCATTCCCCTCAGCACTTCATCATCGAAGGGGACAGTTTCCAGCACTTCAAGGACCACGCGCCGGCGGGAGAAGGGGATGGGGAATTCACCCGTCAGAAAACCCCGGGTCAGGTTGATGAAGGCCGGTCGCCTGCCCACCAGGGTGTCCAGTCCAAAGTCGAGTGAGTTGACCAGCACCTCGGAGGTGGCGCGATTGCCGTCCGAGACCCTCGCCACATTTTCCCGGCTCTGCCGATGGAGAAGCTCGTAGGCCACCGTCTCGAGCCTACGGTTGTAAATCGGCTGCCGGCCAATGAAGATGTTGTCCATAACGTCGTTCCCGCTTCAGGCCGCAGCGAAATGTCCCATCAGGCGTTTGATGAAATTCTCATCCCGCCCTTCCCGGCGCGGGGGAGAGGCGCTTACGATCATCTCCGCCAGGGCCCGCACGGACTGCGCCGCCTCACTGCGCGGATAGGCAAGCACGAAAGGCAGTCGGCGCCGCACCGATTCGCCCACCGCCGCGTCCTGGAGAATGAAGCCATCGGCCGTCAGCCGGGTCTGCAGATACTGTTCGACGATGTAGTTCATTCGCCAGGCGGTCTTCTGCGCTTCGCGCACGGTGCGGGCCATGTTGATCATCAGGTAGACCTGATCGACACCCTGACGGTGCAGGATCTTGAACGCGGCGTAGGCGTCAACCAAGGCGGTCGGCTCGGGCGTGGTCACGAGCACGATTTCGGCCGCGGCGCGGGCGAAGGCAAGGGTGTTTCCGGAGACCCCGGCGCCGAGGTCCAGGAGGATGTAGTCCGTGCGGGGGGCAATATCCGCCATGGCGCGGACCAGGCGCCGACGCCCCCTCTCCCCGAGGTTTGCGACCCGCTCATCCCCCGAGGCACCCGGCACTACCTTGATGCCCTTCGGCCCCTCCAGGGCGATCTGATCGACACCCATGGCGCCACTGAGCAGTTGGCGCAGGTCGGCTCGGGCATTGAGGTTGAGCAGAACATCGATGTTGGCCAACCCGAGATCCAGGTCCCAGAGGTAGACCCGCTGCCCGCGACTCGCAAGGGCAATGGCGAGATTCACGGCCAGCGTGGTCTTGCCCACGCCTCCTTTGCCCGACAGGATGGCCAGCACGCGGGCCGTGCGGTTTGGGGCGGGGGCGGGGGCGGTAGCCATCTTGCTTCCAATGCGTTCGTGTATTCGCAAGAAATGATAGACCCCGCCCCTACTCCCAAACATGGAGAAAACCCCGCCACATCCCTACAGGATTTCCCGCCTCCACCAGAGCTCTTATTACCTACACCCTACACCGGGTATTTCCGGGCAGGGGCGTCAACCGCGCCGCTCAGACACCCAGAGTGAACGCATACTTAGCCACGAGCGACGTAAGTCCTCGAAAGCAGGTCGTCGGCCGCATGGACGCGGCCGTCGAGCGTACAGGGATGGAAGATGATTGCTCCTGCATAATCTTCACTCCCGACATCCATGTCGGTCGTATTCACAGCGGACCTGCTTTCGAGGACTTACGTCGCCCAGCACGGCCGTGACGTTAGTATGCGTTTACCCTGCTCAGACACCCCATCCTGGAGCACCGGCCAGATAAATCGGATGTGCCCAGCATGTAGATAGGCGCAAGCGCATCCACCCGATTGCCGCAAAGGGAACCTGGCTGCGATTGCCGAGGTTGCGGGCCGTTTCAAGGAGGCTGGGTCGGCCGCGCAAGCACCGGCGAACCGGGCGAAGTGGCCCCCGGGACGTGCGATTACGTGGCGTTCCGTGCGCGCCGGGCCAGGCGCAATACCGCCAGCGAGGCGAGCACGAGGGTGAGCACGGGGCCGAAGGGCTGGTCGAGCAGGATCGCCCCGGCGAAGGCGATCAGGTAGGCCCCCAGGGCCAGGAGCGCAGACCACACCATCACCGGGCGCCAACCCCGCGCGAGGGCGAAGGCAATCCAGGGGGGAATGAACACCAGCGCGAAGGTGGCCATCACCCCCACGGCGGTGGTGGTCAGTGCCACCACCATCACCACCAGGAGGTCGAACACCAGTTTGTGGCGCCAGGCCGGCAAGCCGTTGGCGGCGAAGTGCTCGGGGAAAAAACGCGAAAGCAGCAGGCGGGGGGCGAGCCACGGCAGCAGCGCCAGGGTGAGCGCAAGGAGGGTCGCCCCCGCCCACAGATGGCCCGGCCCGGTGAAGTAGAGCTGGCCATCCAGCAAGGCGCGCCCCACCATCTCGCCATGGGCGCTGTTGGCGGCCACCAGCAGGGTGAG
Organism: Gammaproteobacteria bacterium; assembly: GCA_041690535.1. Lineage (GTDB taxonomy): Bacteria > Pseudomonadota > Gammaproteobacteria > Thiohalomonadales > Thiohalomonadaceae > JAWLHA01. The sequence goes on from JAWLHA010000013.1 coordinate 70,462, forward strand.
GCCCCAGCCCAGCAGCATGAAGAGGGCGAAGTGGTCGTTGCCGGCCCGAGCCGCCAGCCCCTTGACCACCGCCGCCACCGCAGCGATGGCCAGCGCCGCCGGCACCAGCGCCAGGTTCAGCACAGCCCCCAGCACGCCCCCGGCCGCCGCCACCTGGGCGTAGGCCATGGCCGCAAGCCACTCTTCCCGCAGCCGCAGCCAGGTGCCCAGCAGGGCCGCCAGGGGAGCCAGAACCAGCCCGGTGAAAAAGGGCACCCGAAACAGCGGGTCGACGAGGGTGTCGAGGGCCATCAAGCGATCTCCACCACACGGGTACAGGCCATATCGAGAAAGTCGTGTTCGTGGCTGATCACCACAATGCCCCGCCCCTCGCCCACAGTGCGAAGCAGGGAGGTCAGGCGCGCCTTCACCGCCGGGTCCAAATTGTTGGTGGGCTCATCCAGCAACACCAGCTCGGCGGGACCGGCCAGCACCGACCACACCTGCACCAGCTGAAACTGCCCGCCGCTCAGGCGGTCCAGCCGGGGGTGCAGCAGGGCCTTCACCTCGGGAGGCGCCTTGGCGGGATTGGCGCCGACCACCCGGGCGATGTCGGCGCCGGTGAGGGGGAGCTCCTCGGGACGCACCGCCTGCTGGCGCTGCAGCGCCACGCGCAGGCCAGGACGTCGCCGGCACACGCCCGCAAAGATGCGGGCGGTGCCGGCGATGGCCCGCAGCAGGGTGGACTTACCCGCCCCGTTGGGACCGAACACGCCCACCACCTCGCCGGGTGCGATACGCAGGTCGAGGGGGCCGACCACCGGCTGGTCATAGCCGGCCACCAGCCCCTCACACTCGAGCAGGTATCGGCTCATGGGCGTCCGGCGGCAATCGCCTCCACCCACGCCTCGATGAGGGCGAAATACTCCTCCGCCCCCGCCTCGATGGGGGGATCGATGGGCAGCGCCTTCACCGGCCAGTTCAGGTTGCGGCCCAGGAACTGGGCGCCCTGGGCGGGCTGATGGCGGGCGTGGAGGATCACCCCCGGCTGGCCCCTCAGCGCCTCCACCAGGGAACTCAGATGGTGGGCGCTGGGGGGGATCCCGGGGATCGCCTCCACATAGCCGAGGATCGCCACCCCCAGCTCCTTCATGAGGTAGTCGGCGTCCTTGTGGTGGAGCACCACCCCGGGAGCCCCGGCCACCCGCTCCCGCCACCGGGGTAGGCGCGTTTCTACCTGAACGGCGAAGGCCTCGGCATGGGCCCGGTAATGCTCCGCGCGGGCAGCGTCCAGGGTGGCCAGCCGTTCGGCCAGGATGCGCGCCACCCGGGCCATGCGTTCCGGGTCCAGGTTGATGTGAGGATTGCCGGCGGGGTGCACATCCCCCAAGGAGCGGTCGGCCGCACCACCGCTGCCGATGAGCTCAACCTGGGCCGCAGCCTCGAAGTAGCCCCGTTGGCCCGGATTGATGCGGGGGTTGGCGGCCCCCTGCAGGGCCGCCGGCAACCAACCCACCTCCAGCTCCGCACCCACCGCGACCAGCAGGTCCGCGCGGCGCAGTGCCGCCATCATGCTGGGGCGGGCCTGCAGGAAGTGGGCGTCCCGATCCGGGGGGGCGAGCACGGTGACCGTCACCGCATCCCCACCCACGGTACGGGCCAGCATGCCCATGCTGCTGGTGGTGGCCACTACATTGACCTCGGCCTGGGCCGCGGCGAGCGCCGCGACCCAGGCCAACAACCCGATGAAAACTCTCTTCATCACCCCTTCACCCCTCAGAAGCGGTGCGCGCCGTGGGCCCCCAGCGCGAGCTGATACTGCAGCCAGACCTGGTTGAACTTCTCACGCTCGGCCTCGCCCACCATGATGCTGTTCTGGCTGTACTGTAGGCGCACCAGAGAGAATTCACTGGGCTTGAAGCTGACGGCGGCGGCGATACGGCTGCTGCTGTCAAAGTCATCGGTGGCCGTACCGCTATCCCGTTCGTTGGCCAGCCCCACCACGTCATAACGCAGCCCGGCGGTCCAGCGCGGCGCGATGCCATAGACCCCCTGAACGTACAGCCCGTCCTGGGTGAAGACCCGCTCGGCCCCCACCGCGGGGCCTTCCACCTGCTCCTTGGCTGCCACAGTCAGGTCCTTGACCCGATAGAGGTATTCGGCCTGCAGGCGGAAGGCCCCCTCCCCGTAGGGGCGGCCGGTGTCGTACTTGTACACCCAGTCGGTCCCGGCGAACCAGCTGTCCCCCTCCAGAAAGTTGACCTCGCCATCATGGGCATGCTGCTCCTGATGCAAGCTGGCCCGTCCCCAGGAGAGCCCGCCCTGCAAGGCGTGGTCGGCCCCCAGGTCAGGGGCCCACTTGGCAAAGGCGGTGAACAGGCGGGGGCCGTCCTGGGTGCTCAGCCCGCCGGCCACGAACTCATGAGCGACCTCGCCGATGTGGTTGGCGAAGGCCTCATTGCTGCCCTGCAGGGCCTCCACACCGAAGACGGTGTAAGTGCCCCACCCCGGCGCCCAGGTGAGCTGAAGGCCCGTATCGTTGAGGCCGTGGTCGCCGAAGATGAGTTGATAGTTCAGGGCGTTGTCCACGAAGTCCCACTGATGGGCATGCTGGCTATTGATGTAGCCGATGCCGCTGAAGAACTTGCCCATTTTGAGCTGAAGTCCGGCCGGCAGGGCGCGGGTGAGCCCATAGGCCTCCTCGATCTCGATCCCGTGCTCGGTCACCGCAAGCCCCAGATAGGCATCCAGGTAGTTGTCCACCGAGGCGGTCAGTGCCACCTCGGTCTCCGCCAGGCTGAAGCCGGGACTCACCCCGCCGTGCTCGTGCCCCTCTTCATGGTGGCCGTGAAATCCGAGGGCCTCGCCAACGATTTCAGTGCCTTCACCATCCACGCTGTCGCGGTAGTAGCGGCCATCCAGAATGACCGAGATGGCGGGATTGAAGGCGCTGCCGGAAGTGACCGGACGGGTGCTGCCCAGATCAGGCAGCTCCTGAGCCAGAAGAGAGAAGGGGGTGGAGAGGGCCAACAGCCCCCAGGTAAGACGCTTGGTTTGCATTATTGTCGCTCCAGAAATTCTGCGCATAGGCGCGAGCCCGCGAGCTTCTCGCGGACGCGCCCGTGGAGGCGCCGACAGGCGGCGCCAATTCAATCAGCAGAGAGATTCAGGCCAGAAGCGGCGGGGCACGCGCCCGAAAGGGGGTGCCGGGGCGGCCTTCGACAACAACGACAGGGAGGCTTTGGGGTGCGCTGCCGGCGCCACGGCCGGGCAAGGCAAGGGGAGCGGGGGGCGGCGCCCCGGTGGCCGCCGCATAGGCGACACAGAGATCGCAGAGGTTCGCCCTGGCTTCGGCGCGGTCACCCTCGCCCTCATCCTGGTGGCCTGTGTGAAAGAAGCCATGCCCACGGGAGCTGGAATGCCCCCCCAAATGGGACACAGCGTGGGCGAGCAACCCCTGCTGGCCCACGATCAGGAACGCGACAACCAGCAATGCCCATGATCGACCCCGAGGGGCGAGCGCGCGGCTATAGAGGTTGAGGATGCCGGTCTTCCTGGTCACGGTCAGGGAATGCGAATAATCAACGGGAGTGTCCGCGGACGGCAATGCTAACGATTCTCGTCCAGCGGTGCAACGCAGGGCGGGGGGCTCCACAAGGCGAACGCAAACTTACGTCACGGCCGTGTTGTGAGGGAACGCTGATTAATTCGCCATGCCCGCGAAGCCTGCCCCCCCGGCCAGGGTAAACGCATACTTACCCAAGAGCGATGTAAGTCCTTGAAAGCAGGTCGTCGGCCGCATGGACGCGGCCGTCGAGCGTACACGGATGTATTTA
>JAWLHA010000014.1:0-72948 GCA_041690535.1 Gammaproteobacteria bacterium
CGCATGGACGCGGCCGTCGAGCGTACAGGGATGTATTCACAGCGGACCTGCTTTCAAGGACTTACGTCGCTCACAGCACGGCCGTGACGTTAGTATGCGTTCACCCTGTTTGGAAGAGCCTTTCAATAGACAGGTCCTGTATGGGTCGAGTACAATCGCGCCCCACCTGAACCCAAGGCAACTTTCGTTGCCGAATCACCTGAACACCGAAGCGGGCGGGGGCTGATGCGGCCTGCCCGCTTTGCGCACGCATGCACTGAACGGAGGTTTTCACCTTGCGGCAACCGGCCTTGCTGGCTCTGGAAGACGGCACCCTCTTCTGGGGCGAGTCCATCGGTATCGACGGGCAGACGGTGGGTGAGGTGGTATTCAACACCGCCATCACCGGCTATCAGGAGATCCTGACGGATCCCTCTTACTTCAAACAGATCGTCACTCTCACCTACCCCCACATCGGCAATGTAGGCACCAACGAGGAAGACGAAGAGGCCTCCAAGGTGTACGCGGCCGGGCTGGTGATTCGGGATCTCTCCCGACTGGCGAGCAACTGGCGCAGTCACCTGTCGCTGGACGACTACCTGCGCAAGCACAAGGTGGTCGCCATCGCCGACATCGACACCCGCAGGCTCACCCGCATCCTGAGGGAGAAGGGGGCCCAGAACGGCTGCATCGTCGCCGGCGCCAACATCGACGCCGAGGCCGCCGTGGCGGTCGCGCGGGGCTTCCCGGGGCTCAAGGGAATGGATCTGGCCAAGGAGGTCACCACCCACATGCCCTACGAATGGGCCCAGGGTTCCTGGACCCTCGAGGGTGGGTTGCCGACGCACCCGGAGCCTCTCGAGGAGAAGTTGCCCTACCATGTGGTCGCCTATGACTATGGGGTGAAGCGCAACATTCTGCGCATGCTTGTCGACCGCGGCTGTCGCCTGACGGTGGTTCCGGCCGAAACACCGCCCGATGAGGTACTGAAGCTGAATCCCGATGGGGTGTTTCTCTCCAACGGTCCGGGCGATCCCGCCCCTTGCGATTACGCCATCGAGTCGATTCAGGCTCTGGTGAAGAGCGGGCTGCCCATGTTCGGCATCTGCCTGGGCCATCAGCTCTTGTCGCTGGCCAGCGGGGCCAAGACCGTCAAAATGAAGTTCGGCCACCACGGCGCCAATCATCCGGTGCAGGACCTCGACAGCGGCAGTGTGATGATCACCAGCCAGAACCATGGCTTCGCGGTGGATTCCGACTCGCTGCCGTCCAACGTGCGGGCGACCCACCGGTCGCTGTTCGATGGTTCGCTCCAGGGGATCCATCGCACCGACTGCCCGGCCTTCAGCTTCCAGGGACATCCCGAGGCGAGTCCCGGGCCGCACGATGTCGGCCCCTTGTTCGATCACTTCATCGAACTGATTAAACAAGCGAAGTAACGTATCGACCACGGGGGCATGGCGCCTGAACGCCATGCGCCCCGTGTACCCCGCGGTTAGAGAGAAGCCATGCCGAAACGCACCGACATTGAAAGCATTCTGATCATCGGGGCCGGACCGATTGTCATCGGCCAGGCCTGCGAGTTCGATTATTCAGGCGCACAGGCCTGCAAGGCGCTGCGGGAAGAGGGGTACCGCGTCATCCTGGTGAACTCCAATCCGGCCACCATCATGACCGATCCGGAGACCGCCGACGCCACCTACATCGAACCCATCACCTGGCAGACGGTGGCGCGCATCATCGAGAAGGAGCGTCCGGATGCCCTGCTGCCCACCATGGGCGGTCAGACCGCGCTCAACTGCGCCCTCGACCTGGCCCGCGAAGGGGTGCTGGAGAAGTTCGGTGTGGAGTTGATTGGCGCCAGCCGCGATGCCATCGACAAGGCGGAGGACCGCGACCGCTTCCGAAAGGCCATGCGCAAGATTGGCTTGGACATGCCCCGCTCGGCCATCGCCCACAGCCTGGAAGAGGCGCAGCAGGTGCAGGCCCAGATCGGCTTTCCGGCCATCATCCGCCCCTCCTTCACCCTGGGCGGCAGCGGTGGCGGTATTGCCTACAACAAGGAAGAGTTCCTGGAGATCTGCGAACGCGGCCTCGACCTCTCGCCCACTCACGAGTTGCTCATCGAGGAGTCGGCGCTGGGCTGGAAAGAGTACGAGATGGAGGTGGTCCGCGACCACAAGGACAACTGCATCATCGTCTGCTCCATCGAGAACTTCGATCCCATGGGGGTGCACACGGGCGACTCCATCACCGTCGCCCCGGCCCAGACCCTCACGGACAAGGAATACCAGATCATGCGCGACGCCTCCCTGGCGGTGTTGCGCGAGATCGGCGTGGATACTGGTGGCTCCAACGTGCAGTTCGCCATCAATCCCGACGACGGGCGGATGATCATCATCGAGATGAACCCGCGCGTCTCCCGCTCTTCGGCCCTGGCCTCCAAGGCGACCGGCTTCCCCATCGCCAAGATCGCCGCCAAGCTGGCGGTGGGCTACACCCTGGACGAACTGAAGAACGACATCACGGGCGGTGCGACCCCTGCCTCGTTCGAGCCGACCATCGACTATGTGGTCACCAAGATCCCCCGGTTCACCTTCGAGAAGTTCCCCAAGGCCGATCCCACCCTCACCACCCAGATGAAGTCGGTGGGCGAGGTGATGGCCATGGGTCGCACCTTCCAGGAGTCGCTGCACAAGGCGATGCGCGGCCTGGAGACCGGGGTGGATGGTTTCGACGAGATGCTGGAGAGCATTGACGAGGCCAGCATCGAACTGCTGAAACCGCGCCTGCGCAAACCCACCCCCGAGCGGCTGTGGTACATCGGGGATGCCTTCAAGGCCGGCATGAGCCTGGAGGAGGTCCACGAGCTGACCAAGATCGACCGCTGGTTCCTGGTACAGATCCAGGAGCTGGTCGAGCACGCCGCCGAGGCCCGCACCCGCGGTCTCTCGGGCATGGATCGAAATTTCCTCTTCCGCCTCAAGCGCAAGGGCTTCTCTGACCGGCGCCTGGCGAAGCTGCTCGGCGCCCGCGAAGGGGAGGTGCGCAAGCTGCGCCACGAGATGGGGATCCGTCCGGTGTACAAGCGCGTGGACACCTGCGCGGCCGAATTCTCCACCTCCACCGCCTACATGTACTCCACCTACGAGGAGGAGTGCGAGGCCAACCCTTCCGATCGGGACAAGATCGTGGTCCTCGGCGGCGGCCCCAACCGCATCGGCCAGGGGATCGAGTTCGACTACTGCTGCGTCCATGCGGCCCTCGCCATGCGCGAGGACGGCTATGAGACCATCATGATCAACTGCAACCCGGAGACGGTCTCCACCGACTACGACACCTCCGACCGGCTCTACTTCGAGCCGCTGACCCTGGAGGACGTGCTGGAGATCATCGATCTGGAGAAGCCCAAGGGCGTCATCGTTCAGTACGGCGGCCAGACCCCGCTGAAACTGGCCCGTGACCTGGAGGCCGCGGGGGCGCCCATCATCGGCACCACCCCCGACTCCATCGACCTGGCCGAGGACCGCGAACGCTTCCAGAAGATGATTGACAAGCTGGGCCTCACCCAGCCGCCCAATCGCACCGCCCGAAATCCCGAGGACGCGGTGCGCCTGGCCGAGGAGATCGGCTACCCGCTGGTGGTCCGTCCCTCCTATGTATTGGGAGGGCGTGCCATGGAGATCGTCTTCAACGAAGCGGAACTGCGCAACTACATGCGCGACGCGGTGAAGGTCTCCAATGAGTCGCCCGTGTTGCTCGACCGCTTCCTCGATGACGCGGTGGAAGTGGACGTGGATGCCATCTGCGACGGTGAACAGGTGCTCATTGGCGGCATCATGGAACATATCGAACAGGCCGGCGTTCACTCCGGCGACTCCGCCTGTTCACTGCCGCCCTACAACCTGAGCGACGAGATCCAGGATGAACTGCGGCGCCAGGTGGGGCAGATGGCCAAGGAGTTAAAGGTCGTCGGGTTGATGAACACCCAGTTTGCAATCAAGGATCGGGAAGTCTACGTTTTGGAGGTCAATCCCCGGGCCTCCCGAACGGTGCCGTTCGTCTCCAAGGCCACCGGTCGGCCGCTGGCCAAGATCGCAGCCCGCTGCATGGTCGGGCAGACGTTGGCATCGCAGGGCGCGACCGAGGAGATCGTACCCAAGTACTTCTCTGTCAAAGAGGCGGTCTTCCCCTTCATCAAGTTCCCGGGGGTGGACCCCATTCTCGGTCCCGAGATGAAGTCCACCGGTGAGGTGATGGGCATTGGACGCACCTTCCCTGAGGCCTACGGAAAGTCTCAGCAGGGGGCGGGGGTGGTGCTGCCGGAAACCGGTCGGGCCTTCCTCAGCATGCGGGATCAGGATAAACCCACCGCGGTTCACGTGGCCCGCGACCTGGTGGAACTCGGTTTCCATGTGGTGGCGACCCGCGGTACCGCACGCTATTTGAACGAAGCGGGGGTGTTCTGCGAGGTGGTCAACAAGGTCACTGAGGAGCGTCCGCACATCGTTGACATGATCAAAAACGACGAGATCACCTTCATCGTCAACACCACCGAGGACAAGCAGGCGATAGCCGACTCCTACCTCATTCGGCGTGAGGCGTTGCAGCACAAGGTCACCTACACGACCACGCTGGCGGGGGCGCTCGCGACCACCCGGGCCATGAAGAAGCGGGGGCAGGGGAGCGATGTGTATCGGCTGCAGGACTTGCACACGGAGTTACAGTAATGCAGAAAACGCCTATGACCGCGCACGGCGCGGAGAAGCTGCGCGCCGAGTTGCATGAGCTCAAGACGGTGGCCCGTCCTCGGGTCATCCAGGCCATTGCCGAGGCGCGGGAACACGGGGATCTCAAGGAAAACGCCGAGTACCATGCGGCTCGCGAACAGCAGGGCTTCATCGAGGGGCGGATTGCCGAGATTGAGGCGAAGCTGTCGAACGCTCAGATCATCGACGTCACCAAGTTGGACGTGAACGGCAAGGTGGTGTTCGGCGCCACCGTCGACCTGATCGAAGTGGAGTCCGGCGACGAAGTGACTTATCAGATCGTCGGGGACGACGAGGCCGACATCAAGGCCGGCAAGATCTCGGTGAGCTCTCCCATCGCCCGTGCCCTCATTGGTAAAGAAATGGACGACGTGGCCGCCGTGCGCGCACCCGGTGGCCTTCGTGAATACGAAATCGTGGCCATTCGCTACGTTTGAGCCTTTCGTACCCTACGGCAGGGATGCCGTCTTCTCTCCGCCCCTGCCCAATGTACGCTATCGGTGAACGGATCCTGACCTCCCTCTGGGTCGGCGCCCTCTGGGGCATCGGCTATTTGGCCGTGCCCACCCTCTTTGCCAGCCTGGACGACCGAATCCTTGCGGGGATGCTTGCCGGGAAGATGTTCACCACGTTGAGCTATCTGGGACTGGGGGTGGGTGCGGTACTGCTGGCCGCTCAACTCATGGCCAGGGGGTGGCGTGAACCACGGACGGCGTTGCTGGTGATCATGTTGGGGCTCGTGGCCGTCGGTGAATTCGGCTTGCAGCCCATGATGGCCGAGTTGAAGGCGCAGGGCTTGGTGCCGGGATCGGCGCAGGCGGCGCAGTTTGGCCGCCTGCACGGGGTCGCCTCCATCCTCTATCTCCTCAACAGCCTCTGCGGCTTGGGGTTGATTGCCTTGGGGGCAAGAGCGGGGCGCCCGAGCGCTTGAAGAGAAAAGCCCGCGAGTTCCCGCAGGTCAGGGCAGCTTGATGCGGGGTTTCTTGGCCGCGCGGTAGAGGATCGCGATGTGCCCGATCCGCTGAACGAGCTCGGCCCCGACGGCTTCACACATGCTGACGACCATCGAGTCCCGGGCCTCACGATCCTCGGCGTTGACCCGAACCTTGAGCAGTTCATGATGTTCCAGCGACTGGTCCAACTCGGTCAGCAATCCCTCACTGAGGCCCCCACCACCGACGATGATGACCGGCTTCTTGGGATGGGCGAGTTGCCGCAGGTGGCGTTTCTGTTTCTCTGTGAGTTTCATGGTGGTAATGGTATGAAATCGGGCCAAAAGGGCCAGGAGCCGCGCACGATAATGCCGCAAGCCCCATCTTGCAACAGCAATTGGAGGCGCCTCGCCGAGAGCCCCACGGCCCAGGGTAAACGCATACTTACGTCACGGCCGTGCTGTGAGCGATGTAAGTCCTTGAAAGCAGGTCGTCGGCCGCATGGACGCGGCCGTCGAGCGTACATGGACGTATTGACAGCGCACCTGCTTTCAAGGACTTACATCGCTCTTGGGTAAGTACGCGTTTACCCTGCCACGGCCCCTTTCAGCCCCGGCCCCCGCCAGGTGCTGCAAGCGATTGAATCGAAAGCACAAGGCTGTACAATCTCCGCCCCTCGTATCGTTTTCCCCGAATAACGAATCTAAACACTCATGCCACGCTCAAAATCCAGCCGCCGTTGGCTCAACGAACATTTCGAAGATGAGTACGTCAAGCGTGCTCAGCAGCTTGGGTACCGTTCAAGGGCGGCCTTCAAGCTGTTGGAGCTGAACGAAAAGGAGCGGCTGTTCCGGCCGGGCATGACGGTGGTGGACCTCGGTGCGGCACCGGGTGGTTGGTCTCAAATCGCCGCCGACCTCGTGGGGGAGTCGGGGCAGGTACTCGCCCTCGATATTCTGCCTATGGAACCGTTGCCCGGCATTGAGGTCCTTCAAGGGGACTTCCGCGACCAGGCCGTTTACGACCGACTCCTGGAACTGCTTGGGGGGCGTCCGGTGGACCTTGTAATCTCCGACATGGCCCCCAACATAAGCGGAATGAAGTCAGTCGACCAGCCCCGGGCGATGTACCTGGTTGAATTGGCCCTGGATTTCGCGCGTACCGTCCTGCGGCCCGGAGGCAACTTTGTGGCCAAAGTGTTTCAGGGCGAGGGGTTCGACGACTTCATGCAGCAGGCCCGCGCCGCCTTCTCGAGTGTGGCGGTGCGTAAACCCAATGCTTCGCGGGGACGTTCCCGCGAGGTGTATGTGGTGGCCAGGAACTATCATGTATAGTAACTTAGTCTAAAAGCCTGAGTTAATTGCACGAGGATGCTGGGGAAGTATCTCCTTCTCCCGTAGAGTCCAGTAGAGGCCAATCTTGAACGACATAGCGAAGAACATCATTCTGTGGGTGGTGATCGCCATCATCCTGATGTCGGTCTTCAACAACTTCGGTCCCCAGCGGGCCCCTGCCCAGCAGCTGGAGTACTCCCAGTTCATTCACGACGTGAAGCAGGGCCGGGTCAAGCGGGTGGTCATTGAAGGCCGCACCATTACCGGGTTCATGCAGACAGGCGAGAAATTCAGCACCTACTCGCCGGACGACCCGGGATTGATCGCCGACCTGCTCAACAGCGGGGTGTCCATTGACGCCCGCCCGCCCGAGGGGCAGTCGCTGCTCACCCAAATCTTCATCTCCTGGTTCCCGATGCTTTTGCTCATTGGCGTGTGGATCTTCTTCATGCGCCAGATGCAGGGTGGAGGCGGCGGTCGCGGCGCCATGTCGTTCGGGAAGAGCCGGGCGCGCCTCCTTGGAGAGGACCAGGTGAAGGTGACCTTTGCCGACGTGGCCGGCTGCGAAGAGGCGAAGGACGATGTGGGCGAACTGGTGGAGTTCCTGCGTGATCCCGGTAAGTTCCAGAAGCTGGGTGGCAAGATCCCTCGCGGGGTGTTGATGGTCGGTCCTCCCGGCACCGGTAAGACGCTGCTGGCCAAGGCCATCGCCGGCGAGGCCAAGGTGCCGTTCTTCACCATTTCCGGCTCGGATTTCGTGGAGATGTTTGTCGGCGTGGGCGCCTCACGCGTGCGCGACATGTTCGAACAGGCGAAAAAACACGCCCCCTGCATCATCTTCATCGACGAGATCGACGCCGTGGGTCGCCACCGCGGAGCCGGACTCGGCGGTGGGCACGACGAGCGTGAGCAGACCCTCAACCAGTTGCTGGTGGAGATGGACGGCTTTGAGGGCAACGAAGGGGTGATCGTCATCGCCGCCACCAACCGGCCCGACGTGCTGGACCCCGCGCTGCTTCGCCCTGGTCGTTTCGACCGTCAGGTGGTGGTGCCGTTGCCCGACCTCCGCGGCCGCGAGCAGATCCTGAAGGTGCACATGCGCAAGGTGCCCTTGGGGGATAACGTCAATGCCTCCATTATCGCGCGGGGTACGCCCGGATTTTCCGGCGCCGACCTGGCCAACTTGGTCAACGAGGCTGCGTTGTTCGCGGCCCGCGCCAACCAGCGCGTGGTCTCCATGGACGATTTCGAGCGCGCCAAAGACAAGATCATGATGGGCGCCGAGCGCAAGTCCATGGTCATGAATGAGCAGGAGAAGACCCTGACGGCTTACCACGAGGCTGGCCATGCCATCGTCGGTCGGTTGGTGCCGGACCACGACCCGGTGCACAAGGTGACCATTATTCCCCGGGGCCGGGCCTTGGGGGTGACGTTGTTCCTCCCTGAGGAGGATCGCTACAGCTTCAGTAAGCAGCGGATCGAGAGCCAGATCTCCAGTTTGTTCGGGGGTCGTCTGGCCGAGGAACTGGTGTTCGGGTCGGAGAAGGTGACCACCGGTGCCTCCAATGACATTCAGCGTGCCACCGAGCTGGCTCGCAGCATGGTGACCAAGTGGGGTCTGTCGGAGAAGCTGGGACCGCTCACCTATACGGAAGAGGAGGGCGAAGTCTTCCTGGGCCATGCCGTGACCAAGCACAAGAACGTTTCGGATGAGACCGCTCACGTGATCGACGAGGAGGTGCGTTCGGTCATCGATCGCAACTACGAGCGGTCCAAGAGCATTCTGCTGGGGCATATGGACAAGCTCCATCTCATGGCCGACGCGTTGATGAAGTACGAGACCATCGACTCGGAACAGATCGATGACATCATGAACGGTCGGGATCCCCGGCCACCGGCGAACTGGACCGACCAGCCGCCACCCAAGGGCTCCGGCGAGACCGGGGAGCCCGCCAAGGGCAAGGAGGCTGGCGCCCAAGTGGGTGATCCCGCCGGGCAGCACTGAGCCCGATGAAGAGCGCCCCGCAGAGCGGGGCGTTTTTCGTTGGGCCCAAGTGGCAGTGACCGGAGTGATCGGCTCAACGCCCCGTGGAAGGGCTGGCCCGAGAGCGATGTCAGTCTTTGAAAGCCGGTCGTCGAGCGTACACGATTGGAAGATGATCGCACGCATAATCCTCACCTCCGACCTGCATGTTGCTCGTATTCATGCACCTGCTTTCAAGGACTTACGTTGCCCACCGCAGGGCCGTGACGTGAGTTGGCGGTCGCCCTGGCTGAGCGCGTACCTCCGCGCTGTCGTGGTGCTCCCCTTGTTATAATCCCCGACCAGAGGAGCTTTGGAGCGTTTCCTGGAAAATGATTGATTGTGCAGGTAAGCCTCTCGCCTTATCGGGTCCAAGGGTCATGGGCATCCTGAACGTTACCCCCGACTCGTTTTCGGATGGGGGGCGTTTCGATGCCTTTGAGCATGCCATGGAACGCGCTTGGTGCATGGTTCGGGAGGGGGCGGCCATCATCGACATCGGTGGTGAGTCCACCCGACCGGGTGCCGATGGCGTGGACGCCGAGGCAGAGATCGCCCGCATTGTACCCCTCATCAAGGCGCTCGCCCCTGAGCTACCGGTTCCCATTTCCGTGGATACGAGCAAGCCCGAGGTGATGCGGGCGGCGGTCGCAGCGGGGGCGGGACTCATCAATGATGTTTACGCCCTGCGACGGCCCGGGGCCCTCGAGGCGATTCGGGAACTGCAGATTCCCGTGTGCCTGATGCACATGAAAGGGGAGCCGCGCACGATGCAGCAAGCCCCCCACTACGATGATGTGGTGGCGGAAGTTCGCGCTTTTCTTGCCGAGCGCGTTGCGGCCTGCGAAAACGTCGGGATCCCTCGCAGCCACATCCTCATCGACCCGGGATTTGGTTTCGGTAAGGACCTTGCCCACAACCTGTCCCTCTTGAAGCATCTTCCCGCATTTCTGGATCTGGGCGCCCCGCTGCTCGTAGGGATGTCCCGGAAGTCGATGATCGGGGCGGTGCTCGATGCGGCGCTCGAAGATCGCCTGTACGGCAGTGTCGCTGCGGCGGTGCTGAGTGGCTGGCTTGGAGCGGCCGTGGTCCGGGTCCACGACGTGAAGGCCACCGTGGATGCGCTGAGGATAGTGGCCGCGGTACAACGCGCCGTGTGACCCCTTTCCGCCTGACCCGGACGGCAATTAGCTATACTTCCGGGCCGACAGCGCTGAAAAAATTGCAACCGAGCCGGAGAGAAAGCGTGCGCAAGTATTTCGGAACCGATGGCATCCGGGGGCGGGTCGGGACCTATCCGATCACCCCGGAGTTCGTACTGAGGCTGGGCTGGGCCGCAGGGCGGGTCTTGGCGAAGGGGGGCCGCGGGAAGGTCATTATCGGCAAGGACACGCGCATCTCGGGCTACATGTTCGAGTCCGCTCTCGAGGCGGGGCTGTCGGCGGCCGGACTGGACACCTTGCTGCTTGGACCCATGCCGACCCCCGCCATTGCGTACCTGACGCGAACCTTGCACTGTGATGCGGGGATTGTCATCAGTGCGTCACACAATCCCTATGAGGACAACGGTATCAAGTTCTTCTCGGGAAACGGGGCCAAACTGCCGGACGAGGTGGAGTTGGCGATCGAGGCGGAGTTGGAGAGGGAGATGGTCATGGTCACCTCCTCCCAGCTCGGCAAAGCCGGGCGTGTCGCCGATGCACCCGGGCGGTACATCGAGTTCTGCAAGAGCACCTTCCCCAACCAGCTGGACCTGAAGGGGCTGAAGATTGTCATCGATTGCGCCAATGGGGCCACCTATCACGTGGCGCCGAGCGTCTTTCGCGAGCTGGGGGCGGATGTTGAGGCGATTGGCATCCACCCCGACGGTCTGAACATCAACGTGAACTGTGGGTCGACCCACCCTCAGGCTCTGCAGAACCTGGTCAAGGCGCGGGGCGCGGACCTTGGGATCGCCCTCGACGGGGATGGCGATCGGGTGGTCATGGTGGACCACCTGGGCGAGGTCGTGGACGGTGACGAACTCTTGCTCATCATTGCGCGCAGCCGCAAGGCGGACGGAATGTCCGGCGGGGTGGTTGGCACCTTGATGACCAACCTGGGGATGGAGCAGGCGCTTGCGGGAATGGGGATCGCGTTCGAGAGAGCCAACGTTGGTGATCGCTATGTGATGGAGCAGCTTAACCAGCGGGGTTGGCTGCTTGGGGGCGAGTCCTCCGGCCACCTCATCTGTCTCGACTGCACCACAACCGGCGACGGGATCGTCTCGGCACTCCAGGTGGTAGCCGCCATGGTCAAAAGTGGCAAGAGCCTGCACGAGTTGAAGAGTGGGATGACCAAGTACCCGCAGTTGATGGTGAATGTTCGTTTGCCACAGCGTTTTGATCTCGGGAGCTCTCCGCTCGTACGGGAAGCGCTGGACTTGGCCAAGGCGCAACTGGGCGATGCGGGCCGGGTTCTGCTTAGGGCATCCGGAACCGAGCCTGTGGTGCGCGTCATGGTCGAAGGCCGCGATCCCGCCCTGGTAGAGCGCCTCGCGCGGGAGTTGGCCGCTGCGGTCGAGAGTGCAGTCGGTTCCGAACCCCACCAGCCCCTTTCCATGTCCGGCTGAGTAGGAGGAGTCACCAAAAGCTTTGGAGGCGTTCCGACGGGTTCGGCTCGGCTGAATAGCCGCGCAGAGTAAACGCATACTAACGTCGTGGCCATGCGAAGCAGGTAACGTGAATACACTCGTGTAGCCACACGGTGTCGCCTCAACACGGCGGGCAACGTGTTTTCATGGACTTACATCGCTCACCGCACGGCCGTGATGGGAGTGTGTGTTTACCGTGAATAGCCGTGTAAAAGATTTGATTTATTCGTCCGGTGACGTTACTCTTTGCCGCGTTTTTCACCAATGGGAGATGGCTGATGCGTCGGAAGCTCGTTGCAGGCAATTGGAAGATGAACGGCTCCAGGGCCAGCATCAAAGAGCTTTTGGACGGTATCCAGGCCGGTCTCAGTGAAGTGAAAAACGCCGAAGTGGCCGTGGCGCCCCCATACGTATACCTGGGGGAAGTTCAGCAGCAGTTGTCGGGAACCCCGGTGGCCGTGAGCGCTCAAAACGTGAGCGACCAGGTATCCGGAGCCTTTACTGGTGAGGTTGCCGTTTCGATGCTGCAGGACTTCGGTTGCCGATACGTGATCGTCGGGCACTCGGAGCGACGTACCCTCTATGGGGAGACTGACGCCGTTGTCGCGAAGAAGTTTCAAGTTGCGCGGGCCGGGGGGATCATCCCCATCCTGTGCGTCGGCGAGACGCTTGACGAGCGGGAGGGGGGGATCACCGAAGAGGTCGTCGGCCGTCAGGTGGATGCCGTGATCGATCTCGAAGGGATCGGCGCTTTTGCCGAGGCGGTGATCGCGTACGAACCCGTCTGGGCCATAGGCACGGGCAAGACTGCGACGCCGGAACAGGCGCAGGATGTCCACGATTTTATCCGCACGCGCCTCGCTGCTCATGACGAGGCGGTTGCAGCGAAGACCAGGATTCTTTACGGTGGCAGCATGAACGCGGCTAACGCCGCGGATTTGCTTGCGAAGCCCGACATTGATGGCGGCCTGATCGGCGGTGCATCGTTGAAGGCTGACCAGTTTTTGACGATTTGTCGCGCAGCCGACTAAAAAAGTATTTGCAATGGAAACAGTTTTGCTTATTATTCACGTCCTCGCTGCGGTCGGCCTGATTGGCTTGGTCCTTCTGCAGCAGGGTAAAGGTGCGGACATGGGCGCTGCCTTCGGGAGCGGCGCCTCAGCCACGGTGTTCGGTTCGCGTGGTTCTGCCTCGTTCCTCAGTCGGGGCACGGCCGTCCTTGCCACAGTGTTTTTCATCACCAGTCTGTCGCTGGCCTATTTTTCCGGCCAGAGCGCGCCTCGCAAGAGCGTGCTTGAGCAGTCGGTGGTCACCGAGCAGGGCACGGCTCGGGGTGAAGATGTACCCGCGGTACCCGGCGATGCTGGGGTCGGGGTACCTGGCGTACCGAACGCCGAATAACAGGTAGCGGTTCGGGGCGTTGAGCGCCATGCAGTAAAGAAAAGCCGAAGTGGTGGAATTGGTAGACACGCCATCTTGAGGGGGTGGTGGCGCAAGCCGTGTGGGTTCGAGTCCCACCTTCGGCACCATTCAAGGTGCAACAAACAGTTTTCCCCAAGTTCTCTCCTCGAAGTTCACCTCAGCCGTCAAGGCAGCCCTGGTTTACTAAGCTTGCTCTCCCCAATCCATCGCGGGTCCAACTACGCTAACCTCCGTTGTCTATCTGCCGTTGTAGCGCTACCGTTGCCTGCAACGTCATCCCGTGTTGCATCACTCAAAAAAATGGCAATCCTTGTGCCGCCATCGGTACGTTCTGGCGTTCCCTATCGGAGCGGATTGATATATGTCATTCGCTGCAATTGAACTTTCAATACTCCGGCTCATGACCATTAGTTATATATTTAACTTTATGAATAATAAGAACAATCGTTGATCAACTCGCTTGACATCCCCTTCACCCCTGCCCTAGACTCGTTCGCGTTTTATAAGAATATTTAATGAAAAACGCTAGGTCTCTTGGACCCGGTTTTTCTCGAACGAGGGTTGCTCAATGCTGGAGAATTACCTGCCCATACTGCTCTTTATCGCCATTGGAATTGTCGTCGGGGCGGTAATGATGTCGATGGGCTTCCTCCTGGCACCACGCCGGCCAGATGCTGAAAAGCTCTCGCCTTACGAGTGTGGGTTTGAGGCATTTGAAGATTCACGCATGAAGTTCGATGTGCGCTATTACCTCGTTGCCATTCTGTTCATCATCTTCGATTTGGAAATCGCCTTTCTTTTCCCCTGGGCGGTAGCGCTCAAGCAGATTGGCATGTTTGGTTTTCTCGCGATGGTGATGTTCCTCGGGATCCTCGTTATCGGCTTCATTTACGAGTGGAAGAAAGGGGCCCTGCAATGGGAATAGAAGGTGTCCTTGAGAAGGGCTTTGTCACGACCTCAGCCGATAAGCTCATCAATTGGGCGCGCACGGGTTCACTCTGGCCCATGACCTTTGGCCTGGCTTGCTGTGCCGTTGAGATGATGCATGCCGGCGCGGCACGCTACGACCTTGACCGGTTCGGTATCATTTTCCGGCCGAGCCCGCGCCAGTCCGATGTGATGATTGTCGCGGGCACGCTGGTCAACAAGATGGCGCCTGCCTTGCGTAAGGTGTACGACCAAATGGCCGAGCCCCGTTGGGTCATTTCCATGGGCTCATGCGCGAACGGAGGCGGTTACTACCACTACTCCTATTCGGTTGTCAGGGGATGCGATCGGGTCGTGCCCGTGGATATTTACGTACCCGGATGCCCACCCACGGCTGAGGCGTTGTTGTTCGGTATCCTGCAGTTGCAGAACAAGATCAAGCGCACCAATACGATCGCCCGTTAGCAAGAAGGGTTTCTACCGATGTCTGATTACTACCGGCAACTGGCGACGCAGCTCGAATCGCGATTCAAGGGGCTCGTCTCAGAGTGCACCGTTGCTGCTGGAGAGCTCACCATTGAGCTGCCCAAGCATAACCTTGTGACGGTGTGCCGCGCGTTGCGGGACGAAGCGGCCTTTGGGTTCGAGCAGCTAGTCGATGTGTGTGGGGTCGACTTTCTCACGTACCGGGAAGGGCAATGGACGAAGCCGCGGTTCGGTGTCGTTTACCACCTGCTTTCCGTCAGGAACAATCACAGGGTTCGCCTGCGCACCTACTGTGAAGCGCAGGAGCCCATTGTCGACTCGGTCGTGGGCATTTGGAACTCCGCCAACTGGTATGAGCGCGAGGCTTTTGACCTGTACGGCATCGTTTTCGACGGCCACCCGGACCTGCGTCGCATCCTGACGGACTACGGCTTCGTTGGGCACCCCTTCCGCAAGGATTTCCCGGTGAGTGGACATGTGGAAATGCGCTACGACCCGGAAAAGGGCAGGGTTGTGTACGAACCGGTAAGTATCGAACCGCGCACCAACGTGCCGCGGGTCATTCGGGATGATCACCGTTACGCGGGGACACAGAGCCAAGGGGAGACCGGCGTTGCCTGAGATCCGCAATTACACATTGAACTTCGGCCCGCAGCATCCTGCTGCCCATGGGGTGTTGCGGCTGGTGTTGGAGATGGACGGCGAGGTGATTGAGCGGGCCGATCCCCACATCGGGCTGCTGCACCGCGCAACCGAAAAGCTCGCCGAGACCAAGCAGTACGTTCAGGCCCTGCCTTACATGGACCGCCTCGACTACGTGTCGATGATGTCCAATGAGCACGGCTACGTCCTGGCCGTGGAGAAGCTTCTTGGCATTGAGGCACCCCTGCGGGCGCAGTACATCCGCGTGATGTTCGATGAGATCACGCGCATTCTCAATCACCTTCTGTGGCTGGGATCCCACGCCCTGGACGTGGGCGCGATGACCATGTTCCTGTACTGCTTCCGAGAGCGGGAAGACCTCATGGACTGCTATGAGGCGGTGTCGGGGGCTCGCTTGCACGCGGCCTACTATCGACCGGGCGGGGTGTACCGTGACCTTCCCGACTCCATGCCGCAGTTCGAGGGCTCTTCCAAGTGGCACAGCGAGGCGGAAATTTGCCAACTCAATGAACAGCGCCACGGAAGCCTGCTCGACTTCATCGAGGCGTTCACCGAGCGTTTCCCCGAAAAGGTGGACGAGTACGAAACCCTGCTCTCTGAAAACCGGATCTGGAAGCAGCGGACCGTCGGGATTGGCGTGGTTTCACCGGAGCGGGCGTTGCAGTTGGGCCTGACCGGGCCAATGCTGCGCGGCTCTGGCATCGCGTGGGACTTGCGCAAGAAACAGCCCTATGCCGTCTACGACCGCATGGATTTTGATGTGCCCATCGGGACCAATGGTGACAGCTACGACCGTTACCTGGTACGCGTGGAGGAGATGCGGCAGTCCAATCGCATTATCCAGCAGTGTGTGGATTGGCTGCGCAAGAATCCCGGCCCCGTGATGTTGGACGACCACAAGATTGCTCCGCCACCCCGGGCAGAGGTGAAGAGCAACATGGAAGCGTTGATCCACCACTTCAAGCTATTCAGCGAAGGGATGTGCGTGCCCGAGGGCGAGGCCTATGCGGCCATCGAACATCCCAAGGGCGAATTCGGTATCTACATGGTGTCCGACGGCGCCAACAAGCCCTATCGCCTGAAGATCCGCGCTCCGGGTTTTGCCCATCTCTCTGCATTGGACGAGATGGTGCGAGGGCACATGTTGGCGGATGTCGTGACTGTTATTGGTACGCAGGACATTGTGTTTGGGGAGATAGACCGCTGATGCCGCAGACCAACGTCAAACGCAAGTGCGACTTGCTAAGCCCCGAATCCACCCGCGATATCGACCGCTGGATTGCGAAGTACCCGGCCGAGCAGAAGCAGTCGGCCGTAATGGCTGCACTGCGGATCGCACAAGAGCAGAACGGGGGATGGCTTACCACGGAGCTGATGGATGCGGTCGCCGGCTATTTGGGCATGGCTCCTGTGGCGGTTTACGAAGTCGCTACCTTCTATTCCATGTACGAGCTGAAACCGGTCGGGCGTCACAAGATCTGCGTCTGCACTAACATCTCCTGCATGCTGCGTGGCTCGGAGGAGCTGGTCGGTCACCTGAAAAAGCGTCTCGGAATCGGCCTCGGGGAGACCACCTCCGATCGTCGCATCACCCTGAAAGAGGTCGAGTGCCTTGGGGCCTGCGTGAATGCGCCGGTGGTCCAGATTGGCAGGGAATACTACGAGAGTCTTACGCCCGAGCGGATCGACGAGATTCTGGACAAGCTCGACTAGACGATTAACTACTCAGGCGTGCCCGCACGTCGCGAACGATAAGCAGGATCATGGCTAACGACGTCTGTTTCCGTACGCTACACCTCGACAAGCCCTGGACGCTCGAGAGTTACAGGAGCGTTGGGGGTTATGAGGTCTGGAAGAAGATCCTCGAAAACAAAACGACACCGGACGAGATCATCGCGGAGATGAAGGCTTCGGCTCTGCGGGGGCGCGGCGGTGCCGGATTCCCCACCGGGTTGAAGTGGAGCTTCATGCCCCGGAACGTGGCGGGTCAGAAGTACATCGTTTGCAATTCCGATGAGGGTGAGCCGGGCACGTGCAAAGACCGGGACATCATTCGCTATAACCCGCATCAGCTCATCGAAGGGATGGCCATCGCGGGCTACACCATCGGCGCGACGATGGGTTACAACTACATTCGGGGTGAGTTCTGGGAGCCCTACGAGCGTTTTGAGGAGGCTCTGGCCGAGGCGCGTGACGCCGGCCTGCTTGGCAAGAACATCCTGGGGTCCGGAGTGGATTTCGATATTCAGACCCATTTGGGGGCGGGTGCCTATATCTGTGGCGAAGAGACGGCGCTACTGGAATCCATCGAAGGCAAGAAGGGCCAGCCGCGGTTCAAACCCCCGTTTCCCGCAAGCTATGGGCTGTATGGGCGGCCGACCACCATCAACAACACCGAATCGCTCTCCTCCGTGCCTGTGATCCTCCGTCAAGGGGGCAAGTGGTTCCTGGAGCAGGGCAAGCCCAATAACGGCGGAACCAAGATCTTCTGCGTTTCCGGGCACGTGAACAACCCCGGTAACTTTGAAGTGCCCATGGGGCTTCCTTTTTCCGAACTGCTCAAGATGGCCGGAGGGGTCTGGAAGGGCCGCAAGCTCAAGGCGGTGATCCCCGGGGGGAGTTCGACCCCTGTGGTCCCTGGTGATGTGATGATGGATGTGAGCATGGATTACGATTCCATCTCCAAGGCCGGTTCGATGCTTGGGGCCGGTTCCGTCATCGTCATGGACGAGACCACCTGCATGGTCAAGGTACTTGCCAGGCTTTCCCATTTCTATTTCGAAGAGTCCTGTGGGCAATGTACGCCTTGCCGGGAGGGCACTGGCTGGCTCGCGCGCATGGTGCATCGTATCGAGCACGGGCAAGGGCGCCAGGAGGACCTTGACCTGCTCCTTGATGTTGCAAGCAACATTGAAGGGCGCACCATCTGCGCCTTGGGCGATGCCGCGGCGATGCCGGTCAAGAGTTTCCTCAAGCACTATCGTGATGAGTTCCAACACCACATCGATCACAAAAAGTGCATGGTATAGACGGCGTTTCCTCTGGACTGGCCGAATTTACGTTTCGTGACAGAAAGCGGCGATTGAAGCAATGGTAAAAATCGAAATCAACGGCATATCCATTTCCGCCCGGGAGGGGCAGATGGTGATCGAAGCCGCCGACGAAGCGGGGATCTCCATCCCCAGATTCTGCTACCACAAGAAGCTTTCCATCGCCGCCAGCTGCCGGATGTGCCTGGTCGAAGTCGAAAAGGTGGCGAAACCGCTGCCAGCCTGTGCAACACCCGTGACCGAGGGGATGAAGGTCTTCACCCGCTCGCCCAAAGCCATTGCGGCGCAGAAAGCCGTGATGGAGTTTCTGCTCATCAACCATCCGCTGGACTGCCCCATTTGCGATCAGGGGGGGGAGTGTGATTTGCAGGAGATGGCGGTCGGCTACGGCAAGGACGTGTCCCGCTTCAGCGAAGGCAAAAGGGTGGTGCAGGACAAGAACATCGGGCCGTTGATCGCCACCGATATGACCCGCTGCATTCACTGCACTCGGTGCGTCCGTTTCGGGCAGGAAGTGGCCGGGATCATGGAACTCGGCGCGACCGGGCGGGGCGAGCACATGCGTATCGGCACTTACATTGAAAAGAGTGTCGACTCCGAGGTTTCCGGCAATATCATCGATCTCTGCCCGGTGGGGGCACTTACTTCCAAACCCTACCGCTTCACTGCACGTCCATGGGAGCTGGTGGCCCACCCTGCCATTTCACCCCATGACTGCGTGGGTGCGAATCTGACGTTGCATGTGCGCCGCCATGAGGTGATGCGTGCCGTGGCTCGCGAGAACGAGGTGGTCAACGAGAGTTGGATCGCCGATCGGGATCGCTACAGCTATCTGGGCCTCCGCCACACCGAACGTCTGACCCGGCCGATGGTGAAATCGGGGGGCCGCTGGCAGGAGACCGACTGGGATTCGGCGCTGGTGGCCGCAGTGGAAGGGCTGAAGCGCATTGGGGATGTGGAACCGGCGAACGTCGGTGCGCTGGGGGCCTACGGGGCCACCACCGAAGAACTCTATCTGCTTCAGAAGTTGACCCGGGGCATTGGCAGCCAAAACGTGGATCATCGGCTGCGCCAGCAGGATTTCGCGCGGCAGGAAGGGGCTGCTGTTTTCCCTTGGCTCGGCCAGGCGGTGGCCGACCTCGAGAACCTGGATGCTGCGTTGCTGGTGGGCTCGAACGTGCGCAAGGAGCAGCCTTTGATGGCGCTTCGTCTGCGCAAGTCTGCGCTGAAAGGCGGCAGCATCATGTTCATCAATCCGATGGACTACGCCTTTAACTTCCCTGTCGCCGAAAAGGTGGTCGTCTCTCCCTCGGTGATGGTCACTGAACTGGCCGCCGTGGCCAAAGTGTTGCTGGACAGCAAGGGTGAACGCGCTCCGGCCGGTTACGGTGAGTTACTGGACTGCACGGCTCCGGGGGAAGAGCACAAGGCCATTGCCGCGCGGCTGCAGCAGGCCACCAAGGGCACGGTGTTACTGGGCAATCTCGCCGTCCATCACCCGGCGTACTCGGACTTGGCCGGTCTGGCCGTCCTCGTCGCTCGTTTGGCGGGGTGTCGGTTTGGCTATATCGGCGAGGGAGGCAACAGCGCCGGGGCGTGGCTTGCGGGCGCTGTTCCCCACCGCCTGGCCGGAGGCAAGAGCGCTCCCACGGGGGGCAAGGCGTGGCGAGAGATGTTTGCATCCGGGGTGAAGGGGTATCTCCTGCTTGGTACGGAGCCGGAACTCGACTGCATCGACTCCGGCCTGGCTTCGCGGGCCCTCAACGACGCCGAGTTCGTGGTGGCGTTGACCGCGTTTCAGAGTGAGCAGATGCGTGAGTACGCCGATGTCCTGCTCCCCATCGGCTTGTTTCCGGAGACCTCAGGTACCTTCGTCAATGCCGAAGGGCTTTGGCAAAGCTTTCAAGGGGCGACCATGCCCCCTGGGGAGGCTCGGCCAGGATGGAAAGTGTTGCGGGTGCTTGGAAACCTCCTCGATGTTGAAGGGTTCGATTATGAGACTTCCGAGGAGATCAGGCAGGAACTCGAGACCAGGTGTGCGGAGATCATTCCCTCCAGCGAGAGTGACTGGGGTGCACCCCGCAACGAACGTCTCGGTGAGGGGCTGATTCGCATTGTGGACTTCCCCATCTACAGCGTGGACCCGATGGTGCGCCGCGCCACGGCGCTGCAGCACACTGCGGATGCTGCGGTGACCGGCGTGAGCATGAACGCTCTGACCGCCGATGCCCGCGGGCTGTCGGGGCTGGACGAGGTACGGGTAAGCGACGGTAACAACGCGCTCACGCTGCCGTTGGTGATCGATGAGCGGGTGCCGGACGGGTGTGCATACATCGCTGCGGGGCAGACGCAAACCATGGGGCTTGGCGCCGCGTACGGGGTTATTGAAGTGAGCCCCGCCGGTGAGGAAGCGAACCGGCAGGTTGTTTGATAGGAACGCCGAATGATCGAACTGCTACAGAGTCTCCTGCAAGGGCTGGGCCTCTCTGATGGACCCCAGATGTTAGTCATCAGTGTGGTCAAGATTGTCGCCATCCTCGCGCCTTTGATGCTTGCGGTGGCCTACGTCACCTATGCCGAGCGCAAGATCATCGGCTACATGCAGGTGCGCATTGGTCCCAACCGTGTTGGCCCAAGGGGTTGGCTCCAGCCAATTGCCGACGCGGTCAAGTTGATGTTCAAGGAGATCGTCATCCCCTCGGGGGCGGACAAGAAACTCTTTTTGATGGCCCCGGTATTGGCGATGGCCCCGGCGCTGGCGGCCTGGGCCGTGGTCCCGTTCAACTACGAGATGGTACTGGCCGACATCAATGCGAGTCTGCTGTACATCCTTGCGATTACCTCCATGGGCGTTTACGGCGTCATCATTGCCGGCTGGGCATCCAACTCCAAGTACTCGTTTCTCGGGGCGATGCGTTCGGCGGCACAGATCGTCTCCTATGAAATCGCCATGGGCTTCGCCCTCGTCGGCGTCCTGATGGCCGCGGGCAGCCTGAATCTGGGGGAGATCGTACGTGCCCAGGAAGGGGGGGTGTGGCAGTGGTACTGGTTACCGCTCCTGCCGTTGTTTGTCGTGTACTTCATTGCCGGCGTGGCGGAAACCAACCGGGCGCCATTCGACGTCGCCGAGGGTGAATCGGAAATCGTCGCGGGGTTCCACGTCGAGTACTCCGGGATGGCATTCGCGGTGTTCTTCCTGGCCGAATACGCCAACATGATCCTGGTCTCGGCCTTGGCCTCGCTGCTGTTCCTTGGGGGCTGGCTGTCGCCGTTCCAGGGCATTCCCGGGGTCGGGGAGACCTTCCTGGGCGAACCCAGTATCCTTTGGCTCATCGTCAAGACCGGCTTCTTCCTTTTCCTTTACCTTTGGTTCCGGGCGACTTTCCCTCGGTACCGTTATGACCAAATCATGCGGCTCGGATGGAAGGTCTTCATCCCGATCACCATCGTTTGGATCCTGGTCGTCGGTGTGGCGATCATGGCCGAACTCCCGCCGTGGTTTGACGCAGTGTAACGGTGAGAGAACGACTGATGAATGCCATAACTCGTACATTCAAGAGCCTTTTCCTGCGGGAATTGTTTAGCGGTCTGGGGGTCACCGGACGCTATCTGTTTGGCAAAAAACTGACGGTGCAGTATCCGGAGGAGCGGGCGCCACAGTCGCAACGCTTCAGGGGGCTGCACGCGTTGAGGCGCTATCCCAACGGCGAGGAGCGTTGTATTGCCTGCAAGCTCTGCGAGGTGGTTTGTCCGGCAATGGCGATCACCATTGAAGCGGAGCCTCGTGAAGACGGCAGTCGTCGCACGACCCGCTATGACATCGACCTGACCAAGTGCATCTTCTGTGGTTTTTGTGAGGAATCCTGTCCCGTGGACTCCATTGTCGAGACGAGGGTTTACGAATACCACGGAGAGGAGCGGGGCGATCTGCTCATGACAAAAGAGCGCCTGCTGGCGGTCGGTGACAAACACGAAGCGCAAATCGCAGCGGATCGGGAGGCGGACGCACGCTACCGCTGATGCCCACCCTAGACAAGAACGGATGAACACATGAGCTTTGAACAGATCCTTTTCTACGCCTTCGCGGCCATTTTGGTGGCTTCCGCCGGGATGGTGATCACCGTTCGCAACCCGGTTCATGCCGCCCTGTTCCTGGTGTTGGCTTTCTTCACCAGCGCAGCACTGTGGATGCTTCTGGAGGCGGAGTTCCTCGCCATCACACTGGTCCTCGTCTACGTGGGCGCCGTAGCCGTTTTGTTCCTGTTTGTGGTGATGATGCTCGACATTAACGTCACGCCGCTTCGAGAGGGGTTCGCCCGCTATCTGCCCGTCGGGGGAATCGTTGCATTGCTGACATTTGGCGTCATGGCGTCGGTGGTTGGGGCCAAGAATTTCGGTGTCGATGTGGTTCCGGCACCGGAACGGTTGCCCGCCGATCACAACAACACCCGGATGCTCGGTGAACAGCTGTACACCACCTATGTGTTCGCGTTTGAGATTGCTGCCGTCATCCTGCTGGTGGCCATCGTTGCGGCGATCGCCCTGACGCTACGCCGGCGGCCCGAAACCAAGTATCAGGATGTGGCAAAGCAGGTGGCGGTGCGCCGGGCTGACCGGTTGCAGGTGGTGAAGCTACAGGCCGAAGAGCGCAAGTGAACGGCAAAGGCATGAGTTTGTGGGGGCAGGCATGATCGCGTTGTCGGATTATCTGGTATTGGGGGCCATTCTGTTCTGTTTGAGCATGGCCGGCGTGTTCATCAACCGTAAGAACATGATCATTCTGCTGATGTGCATCGAGTTGATGCTGCTGGCCGTGAACATGAACTTTATTGCCTTCTCCCACTATCTGGGCGATGCCGCCGGGCAGGTCTTTGTGTTCTTCATTCTGACCGTCGCAGCAGCGGAGGCAGCAATCGGCCTTGCGATCCTGGTTGTACTGTTCCGCACCAAGCGCACCATCAATGTCGCCGATCTGGACTCGCTGAAGGGATAAGCCGTGTTGGAGAACTTGCATAACGTCAACATCGCCATCGTCTTGGCCCCTCTGGTCGGCGCGGTGGTCGCCGGACTGTTCGGTAAACTCATTGGGCGGGTAGGCGCCCATACCGTAACGATTCTTGGGGTTGGTATTTCGTTCGCCCTCTCGGCACTGGTGTTCAAGAGGGTGGTAATCGACGAGATCGGTACTATCAATCAGTCCGTCTACACCTGGCTGGAGAGCGATGGCATTCGGCTCGAAGTCGGGTTCATGGTGGACAAGCTCACCGCCATGATGATGGTGGTGGTGACCTTTGTCTCCCTGATGGTTCACGTCTACACCATTGGCTATATGGCGGACGACGAGCATAACTGGCCCGAGGACAGCCTGGCCGGCAAGAGCAGTTATCAGCGCTTTTTCAGTTACATCTCGCTGTTTACCTTCTCCATGCTGATGTTGGTCATGGCCAACAACTTCATGCAGCTGTTCTTCGGTTGGGAAGCGGTGGGCCTGGTTTCCTATTTGTTGATCGGTTTCTGGTTCACCCGGGACAGTGCTGTCTATGCCAACCTGAAGGCGTTTTTGGTCAACCGGGTCGGCGACTTCGGCTTTGTCCTGGGGATCGCGGCGGTGCTCATGTACTTCAACAGCCTCGATTACCGCGAAGTCTTCCAGACCGCCGAGCTTCACAAGGACCTGACCATGAGCATCTGGCCCGGTGCCGACTGGAGTGTGATGACGGTCATCTGCATTCTGTTGTTCATCGGCGCTATGGGTAAGTCGGCTCAAGTGCCTCTTCATGTCTGGCTGCCTGACTCCATGGAGGGCCCCACGCCCATTTCCGCGTTGATCCATGCGGCCACAATGGTAACGGCCGGTATCTTCATGGTCGCCCGGATGTCGCCTTTGTATGAGCTTTCCGAGACAGCCCTGAGTTTCATCATGGTGATCGGGGCCATCACTGCGCTGTTCATGGGCTTCCTGGGTCTGATTCAGAATGACATCAAGCGAGTGGTCGCCTACTCCACACTCTCGCAGCTTGGCTATATGACCGTTGCACTCGGGGCATCGGCTTATGCGGCTGGGGTGTTCCACCTGATGACCCACGCCTTCTTCAAGGCGCTGCTGTTCCTGGCCGCCGGTTCGGTCATCATCGCCATGCACCATGAGCAGGACATGCGCAAGATGGGTGGATTGCGGAAGTACATGCCGATCACCTGGATCACCTCGCTCATCGGTTCGCTGGCGCTGATCGGATTCCCCGGCTTCGCCGGATTCTTCTCCAAGGATTCCATCATTGAAGCGGTCGGCCACTCTCAACTGGCCGGCTCGGGGTTTGCCTACGCCGCCGTATTGGTTGGCGTGTTTGTCACGGCGCTGTATAGCTTCCGGATGTATTTCCTGGTCTTCCATGGCAAGGAGCGCATGGACCACCATACCAGGGAGCATCTGCACGAGTCCCCATGGGTCGTCACGGTTCCGCTCATCGCCCTGGCAATCCCCTCGGTGCTGGCAGGGGGAGTGTATGTGGGTGACATGGTCTTTGGCGACTTTTTCGCGGGTGCGATCGTCGTTGCCCCAGAACATGATGTGCTCGCGGCAGTGGGGCAGGGGTATCACGGTCCGCTGGGGATGATGCTCCACGGACTTCTCACCGCACCGTTCTGGCTGGCGGCCGCGGGGGTGGGGGTGGCCTGGTTCTTCTACATGAAACGACCGGATATCCCCGCAGCCATCAAGGAGAAGTTTGCGCCGGTCCACGCAATTTTGGAGCGGAAGTATGGTTTCGATGAGTTCAATGAGTGGTTCTTCGCCGGCGGCGGCCGCCTCTTGGGCAAGGGTTTTTGGCGGATCGGCGATGTGACCTTGATCGACGGGCTTTTGGTTAACGGTTCAGCGCGAACCGTGGGTTGGGTATCGGCGATTATCCGTCATGTGCAAACCGGATACCTGTACCACTATGCCTTCGCCATGATTGTCGGCCTGCTACTGCTGTTTGGCCTCTACGTGGTCGGCTGATAAGACAACAAAGGGTTTGGATGCATGTTCGCTGATTTGCCGCTACTGAGTCTGGTGATTTGGACCCCCATTCTGGGTGGGCTGTTGGTGCTTGCCACGGGCAGTGACCGGGGGGTGGAGGCGCGAGTTCTTGCGCTGGTGGTCGCTATCGTGACGTTCGGGTTATCGATCCCGTTGTATACCGGATTCGATAATTTCACCCATCAGATGCAGTTCGTTGAACTCCATCCGTGGATCGAGACGTTCAGGATCAACTACCACTTGGGCGTGGACGGGATTTCCATGCCACTCATTCTGCTGACTTCCTTCAGCACCATGCTGGTGGTGGTTGCCGGATGGGAGGTCATCAAATTCAAGCCCGCGCAGTACATGGCGGCCTTCCTTATCATGGAAGGGCTCATGATTGGTGTGTTCGCCGCCCTGGATGCCATGCTCTTCTACGTGTTCTGGGAAGCGATGCTCATCCCCATGTTCATCGTCATCGGCATGTGGGGTGGACCGCGGCGCATCTACGCGACGTTGAAGTTTTTCCTCTACACCTTCCTGGGCTCGGTGTTCATGTTGATCGCGCTCATCTACCTGTATCGGCAGGCAGGTAGCTTTGCGATTCAGGACTTTCACATCGTCCGCATCGGGCTGAATGCACAGATCCTCATCTTCCTTGCGTTCTTGCTTGCATTTGCCGTGAAGGTCCCCATGTGGCCGGTTCACACCTGGCTTCCGGATGCACATGTCGAGGCTCCCACCGGTGGTTCGGTGATTCTGGCCGCGATCATGTTGAAGCTTGGGGCATACGGGTTCCTGCGGTTCTCACTGCCCATTACGCCGGACGCGAGCAGTCAACTCGATTGGCTGATGATTCTGCTGTCCCTGATCGCCGTGGCATACATCGGCTTCGTGGCGCTGGCTCAGCAGGACATGAAGAAACTGATCGCATACTCCTCCATTTCACACATGGGTTTCGTGACGCTCGGTTTCTTCATTGCCTATGCGATCTTCGATCAGACGGGCAGCTATCACGGTGCAGCGATGGGGATCGAAGGGGGCATGGTCCAGATGATCTCCCATGGCTTCATCTCCGGGGCGATGTTCCTCTGTGTGGGGGTGCTTTATGACCGCGTGCACAGCCGGGACATTTCTGCTTACGGCGGGGTTGCGAACCGAATGCCTGTCTTCGCCGGGTTCATGGTGTTGTTTGCCATGGCCAACGCGGGGCTTCCCGGCACCTCGGGATTCGTGGGTGAGTTCATGGTCATTTTGAGCGCGTTCAAGGCTAATTTCTGGTACGCCCTCATCGCGGCGACGACGTTGATCCTTGGGGCCGCTTACACGTTGTGGATGGTCAAGCGGGTCATGTTCGGTCAGGTGGCGAACGACAACGTAGCCAAGCTTCAGGATCTGTCCGGGCGGGAGGTCATCATTCTCGGTACGTTGGCGGTGGCGGTACTCTTGTTTGGTCTGTGGCCCGCGCCGCTGTTGGACGTAATGCGGCCGACGGTCGAGAATCTGGTCCAGCACATTGCTGTGTCCAAGCTTTGAACAAACCGGTATGGCATGGTGCGTCCTCTCTGGAGGGGACGGCGATGGAGAGGCTTGAGAGAGTTGCCCGATGAATTTTGAGATGCCCAACTTCCTTCCGGCGGCGCCGGAGATCTTCCTGCTCACCATGACTTGCGTGATCCTGGTGGTGGATCTGTTTCTTACGGAGCGCAGCCGGGCGGCGACATATGTCCTCTCTCAGGCAACTCTGGTGGGGGCGTTCATTCTCAGCCTCTCCCTCTACAGCGACGCGACGGTAGTGAGTTTCAGCGGAACCTTCGTCCTTGACCCGATGGCCACTGTACTCAAGCTCGCCATCTACGGGGCAGGTTTCGTCATTTTCCTCTATGCGCGGCCCTACCTGCGGGCGCGGAACATGTTCACCGGTGAGTTTTTCGTGCTCGGACTGTTTGGCGTGCTCGGCATGATGGTGATGGTCTCTGCACACAGCTTTCTCACCATCTACCTCGGCCTGGAGCTGCTCTCGCTGGCGCTCTACGCGATGGTGGCCTTGCAGCGGGAGTCCCAGGCGGCAACCGAGGCCGCGATGAAGTATTTCATCCTTGGGGCGATGGCGTCGGCGATGTTGTTGTACGGCATGTCGATGATTTACGGGATCACCGGGAGCCTTGATTTGGCAGAAGTGCAGGCGGCGATCGCTTCGGGAGTGCCCAACAGCCTCGTCCTCGTCTTCGGCCTGGTGTTCATCCTTGTCGGGGTGGCGTTCAAGCTGGGCGCTGTACCGTTCCACATGTGGCTACCTGACGTCTACCATGGCGCTCCGACTGCGGTCACCCTCTATCTGAGCTCTGCGCCCAAGCTCGCGGCCTTCGCCATGCTCATGCGCCTGTTGGTGGATGCATTGCCGGGATTGCAGTCCCAGTGGCACGACATTCTGGTGCTTCTCAGCGTGCTCTCCATCGGTGTTGGAAATCTCGTCGCCATCGCCCAGACCAACATTAAGCGGATGCTGGCCTATTCCGGTATTTCCCACGTCGGCTTCCTGCTCCTGGGGGTGCTTTCGGGATCGCAGGAAGGCTATGCCGCCGGCATGTTCTACGCGTTGGTGTACGTCATTATGAGTCTCGGCGGCTTCGGTATGGTGATCCTCATGAGTCGCGCCGGATTCGAGGCCGACCGCCTCGAGGATTACAAGGGGCTGAATGAGCGGAGCCCCTGGTTTGCAGGGATTATGCTGATCCTGATGTTCTCCATGGCGGGTGTACCTCCGTTTCTCGGCTTTTGGGCGAAACTCGCCGTGATTCAGGCGGTGGTCGGCGCCGATTTGGTCTGGCTCGCGGCGGTTGCTGTCATCTTCTCAGTGATTGGCGCCTTCTATTACCTGCGGGTGATCAAGCTGATGTATTTCGACAAGCCGGAGCAGACCGAGGGTTTGGAGGCGAGTTTTGACCTGCGGGTCGTCCTCAGCGCCAATGGCTTGGCCGTACTTGGTCTGGGGATCTACCCCGGGGCGCTTATGGCCCTGTGCGTAAGTGCCATGGGTTGAACTCCAGCGGATTGCAGGCATCTGATATAATCGGCGGTTTCTCGATTCGGCACGCATTTTCATGACAACCACCGCGGCGGTATGGCTGCTTGTGAGTTTGGCCCTCGTGGGGGCCAATCTCCCCTGGCTCAGTGAGAGGATCTTCTTCGTCCGTACCCCCAAGGGGGGGCGAAAGGGTGCGTGGTGGTGCTGGCTGGAGTGGCTGGTACTATACTTTGTCATTGGAGTGCTGGCGCTCGGAATTGAGCAGAAGCTCAATGGTGAGTTGTACCCGCAGGATTGGGAGTTCTATGCGGTCACACTCTGTCTTTTTCTGGTGCTGGCGCTGCCCGGATTCATCTTCCGGTATGACCTCAAGGGACATTGGCGTCGGCAGTAGCCGGAAAAGTCGTGTGCCGGGAACCATTCCTTGCCTGAAACATCATAAGTATGTAGAATGCGCGCTTATCAGTTGCGGGGTGGAGCAGTCCGGTAGCTCGTCGGGCTCATAACCCGAAGGTCGTAGGTTCAAATCCTACCCCCGCTACCAAACACCAAGCCCCGTCATCGGGGCTTTTTATTAGTCACATGCAGGCTGGTCTGGTGCATCCTCGCGACGGATGTCTGGAATTTCGCCGGTTTGGTTAAAAGGATGGGCCTTGGGCCCATTTTTTGTTTCCGGGGTCAAGATGGCGCAAGTGAACAACCGGTTGCAGGAGGTGATCGAGCCTGCTGTGACTGCCCTTGGCTATGAGCTGGTGGGCATAGAGTACCTGTCCCAAGGGAGGCACTCGGTATTACGGGTGTACATCGATAGTGAGGCCGGGATCAACGTGGACGACTGCGCTCGGGTCAGCCATCAGGTGAGCGCGGCCCTGGACGTTGAGGATCCTATCAGCGGTCATTACATGCTGGAGGTGTCCTCTCCCGGTGTAGAACGGCCGTTGTTTACCCCCGAACATTTCGCACGGTATGCCGGGCAGCAGGTCCAGATCCGGGTTCGAACGCCGGTCGCGGGGCGTCGAAAGTTCAAAGGGCTCCTGGGCGGTGTGCGCGATGGGGCGGTGGTTCTCGAGGTGGAAGGTCAGGAACTCGTGCTGCCGCTTG
Source organism: Gammaproteobacteria bacterium (assembly GCA_041690535.1). Taxonomy (GTDB): domain Bacteria; phylum Pseudomonadota; class Gammaproteobacteria; order Thiohalomonadales; family Thiohalomonadaceae; genus JAWLHA01. The sequence continues at coordinate 29,347 of JAWLHA010000014.1, forward strand.
ATGATATTGAAAAGGCGCACTTGGTCCCACAGTGGTAGGTGTTCGGTTGCAGAACGTTCCCGGAGTAGGGGAGTAGCTGGAGGCGGTTTAGGGGCTGTTATGAACAAAGAGATCCTGTTAGTTGTGGACGCAGTTTCCAATGAAAAGGGTGTCGCCAAGGAGATCATCTTTGAGGCGATCGAGGCCGCGCTCGCCACCGCGACGAAAAAGCGTCATGGCGGTGATATCGACGTGCGCGTAAGCATCGATCGGCAGACCGGGGATTATGAAACCTACCGCCGCTGGCAGGTCGTCGATGATGAGGAAAATCAGCAGCTTGAATTCCCCGAGCGGCAGATTACACTGAGTGCCGCAAGGGAAGAGGATCCGCAGATTGCGGTTGGCGCCCATGTTGAGGACGCCATCGAATCGGTCTCTTTCGGGCGGATTGCCGCTCAGACTGCCAAGCAGGTCATTGTGCAGAAGGTGCGGGAGGCTGAGCGGGCGCAGGTTGTCGATCAGTTCCGCGACCGCAAGGGGCAGTTGATCACCGGAACGGTCAAACGGATCGAGCGGGGCAACCTGCTTCTGGACATCGGCAACAACATCGAAGCGCTGGTGCCCCGGGAACACCTGATTCCAAGGGAGCCGGTACGGCCCGGTGATCGGATGCGGGGTTATCTGTACGATGTCCGCTCCGAGCCCCGCGGTCCACAGCTGTTTGTCAGCCGGACGCTACCCGAGTTCCTGGTGGAACTGTTCAAGCTCGAAGTACCCGAGGTGGGTGAAGGGTTGATCAGTATTATGGGTGCCGCGCGTGATCCCGGGCTTCGGGCTAAGATTGCGGTCCGGTCCAACGACGCCCGCATCGACCCGGTCGGTGCGTGCGTCGGGATGCGGGGTTCGAGGGTACAGTCGGTCACCAACGAGCTGAATGGTGAACGGGTCGATATCGTTTTGTGGGACGAGAATGCGGCGCAGTTCGTCATCAACTCCATGTCGCCGGCCGAGGTGCTGTCCATCGTCGTGGATGAGGATTCACACAGCATGGATGTCGCCGTGGCGGAGGAGCAACTCTCTCAGGCAATCGGTCGCAGCGGGCAGAATGTCCGCCTGGCCAGCGAGCTGACCGGCTGGGAGTTGAACGTAATGACCGAGGCTCAGGCGGAGGAGAAGAGCGAAGCCGAAGCGAAGGCATTGCTGGATCTGTTCAAGGATCAGCTTAACGTCGATGAAGAAGTGGCAACCATCCTTGTCCAAGAGGGTTTTTCTTCCATCGAAGAGGTTGCATACGTTCCTGCAAGCGAAATGCTCGCCATTGAAGAGTTCGACGAGAACATCGTTGAGGAACTGCGGGCTCGGGCCAGAGATGTGCTGGTGACCCGTGAAATCACCGACGAAGAGCAAAGTATGGGTGTGTCGACCACCGGGCTCAAGGAGATGGAAGGCATGGATGAGGAGTTGGCCCGGGTACTTGCCGAACGCGGCATTGTCACGATGGATGATCTCGCTGAGCTTGCCGTTGATGACTTGATGGATATCGAGGGCATGGACGAGGAGCGAGCGGCAACACTCATCATGACCGCGCGTCGACCATGGTTTGAGAATGAGCAGCAGGGCTGAGGGGCAGGAGAGTAGATGTCTGAGGTTACCGTCAGAGAATTTGCAGAGACGATTGGTGTACCGCCGGAGCGCCTCCTTTCCCAGTTGAAGGATGCCGGCATCGATGTCAACGACGCTGAGGCTGTAATCGGCGACGGCGAAAAGGTACAGTTGCTGGAGTCCTTGCGGGAAAAGCATGGGACGCCGGAAGCGGTCGAAGATGTCGGGCCGAAAAAGATCACCCTGAAGCGGCGGTCGACCAGTGAGTTGAGGCAGAAAACCGGGATGGCCGGCAAGGCCAAGACGGTTACGGTCGAGGTCCGAAAGAAACGTACCTATGTCAAACGCAGCACGGTCGCGCCCGACGAGACCCGCCGCGTTGACGAGGAAATGGCCGAGCGGCTCGAAAAACAGCTCGCTGAGGAAGCAGCGGTTCGCCAGGCCGTAGAGGCAAGTCGTGCGGAAGAAGCGCGGCTGAAGGCCGAGGAGGAAGCTCGGCATCAGGCAGAGCAAGAAGCTCGTCAGAGGGCCGAAGAAGAGGCGCGCCGTGAGGCCGAGCAACAGGCACGTCGTGCCGAAGAGGAAAGGTTGAAAGCCGAAGTATCCATTGTCGCGAGCGCTGCGGCGCCCAAGGTTGCTGCCGAGCAGACCGCCCCCGTCGCGAAAGAGAAGAGCGAGCGGGCCGAGCCGAAACGCGCCGTTGCCAAGCCGGAGAAGAAAGCCCGGCGGGGGAAGGGGGCTGAAGAGGAAGAGGGTCAGAAGGGGGCCGTGCGGGGCAAGCGTCGTGGTGAAGAGCTGCACGTTACCGCCGACCGGACCGGGCGGCGCAAGAAGAAAACCAAACGGGGGGTCGTCACCGCTACCGGTCGGCACGGGTTCGAACGGCCCACCGCACCCATAGTGCGGGAAGTTCCCCTCCCCGAAACCATCACCGTCGCCGAGCTCGCCCAGAAGATGTCCATCAAGGCGGCCGAACTCATCCGAACCATGATGAAGATGGGCAGCATGGTGACCATCAACCAGATCCTCGATCAGGATACGGCATCGCTCGTCGTTGAGGAGATGGGACATAAGGTTAAACTTCTCAAGGAGAACGCTCTTGAGGAGGAGATCACCCTGGCTGCCGAAACCGAAGGGGAGCAGGCCGGACGGGCTCCGGTAGTGACCATCATGGGGCATGTCGACCACGGCAAGACCTCGTTGCTGGACTACATCCGTCGCACACGGGTGGCCGCAGGGGAAGCCGGCGGCATTACGCAGCACATCGGTGCGTACCACGTGGATACTCCGCGCGGTATGGTGACTTTCCTCGACACGCCCGGTCACGCCGCCTTTACAGCCATGCGTGCCCGCGGCGCCGAGTTGACGGACATTGTGGTCCTGGTGGTGGCCGCCGACGACGGGGTCATGCCCCAGACCAAGGAGGCGATCCAGCACTCGAAGGCCGCAGGTGTACCGCTCATCGTGGCCATCAACAAGATGGACAAGCCCGAGGCGGACGTTGATCGGGTGAAGAATGAACTGGTACAGCACGATGTCATTCCTGAAGAGTGGGGTGGCGATACCATGTTCGTGCCCGTCTCCGCCAAGGCGGGTACCGGCATCGATGATCTCCTCGAGGGCATTTTGCTGCAGGCGGAAGTGCTGGAGCTCAAGGCGGTGGAAGACTGTCCTGCGACCGGCGTGGTCATCGAATCCCGGCTCGACAAGGGGCGGGGAACGGTGGCAACGGTCCTGGTACAAAACGGCACGCTGCGAAAGGGCGATGTTCTGCTGGCTGGGCAGGAGTATGGCCGGGTGCGCGCCATGTTGGATGAGAACGGCAGGCCCGTGCTCGAGGCCGGCCCGTCGATCCCGGTGGAGGTGCTCGGACTGTCCGGGACACCTGCGGCCGGTGAGCAAGCCATCGTGGTCGCGGACGAGCGCAAGGCGCGCGAAGTCGCGATGTTCCGCCAGGGCAAGTTCCGGGACGTCAAACTGGCCCGTCAGCAGCAAGCCAAACTGGACGACATGTTCTCCCAGATGGAGGAGGGCAGGATCGATACCCTCAACGTGGTCCTGAAGGCCGACGTGCAGGGTTCGGTGGAGGCTATCGCCGATGCGTTGACCCGCCTCTCCACGGATGAGGTCCGGGTGAAGATCGTGGCCAGCGGTGTTGGTGGTATCAACGAGTCTGACGTGAATCTTGCCGTCGCCTCGAACGGCATTATGATTGGCTTCAATGTCCGGGCGGATGCCGGGGCCAAGCGGCTTATCGATGAGCAGGGCGTCGATCTCCACTACTACAGTGTGATTTACGACCTCATTGATCAGGTGAAGTCGGCCATGTCCGGTATGCTGGCGCCCGAGTTCAAGGAGCAGATCATCGGTCTGGCCGAGGTACGCGATGTGTTCAGATCACCCAAGTTGGGCGCAGTCGCCGGATGCATGGTTGTGGATGGGGTGGTCAAGCGGAACAACCCAATCCGGGTCCTCCGCGACAATGTGGTCATCTACGAGGGTGAACTCGAGTCGTTGCGTCGTTTCAAGGACGACATGAGCGAGGTCAAGGCGGGGATCGAGTGTGGCATTGGCGTGCGCAACTATAACGACGTCAAGGTTGGTGACCAGATCGAGGTCTACGAGCGGATCCAGATCCAGCGCACGCTCTAATTGGCAGGCAAACGAGTAACCGCCCGCGGCAGCGCTGCGGGCGGTATTTTTTCCAGGTGAGTGGCATGCCCAAAGATTTCAGCCGTACCCGTCGCGTGGCCGAGCAGATGCAGCGGGAGCTGGCCGAACTGATCCGGCGGGAGGTCAAGGACCCCCGTGTCGGTTGGGTGACGGTGGCTGGGGTTGAGGTCTCGAAGGATCTCTCTTACGCCAAAGTCTACGTCAGTTCGCTCGACCAGCCGGAGCGTATCGACGAGAGTATCGCCGTGCTGCAGAAAGCCGCCGGGTTCCTGCGCCGCGAGCTGGGGCGGCGCATGGTGGTTCGCACCATTCCCGAGTTGCGCTTCGTCTACGATGCCTCCAGTGAGCGCGCTCAGCAGCTGAGCAGTCTCATTGACCGGGCTGTCAAAGAGGATCGGAAGCACGGCTCGTCCGACGAAACCGATTAAGTTCCTCCCCAATTGAACAGCGAGCCTCGGCGCCCGATACGCACTTGTGGTGGGGGACGGGGCCCGTTTTTCCCCTGAACTGTTACTGAGGACCGAGAGTACGTGGCACGTTGGCAAAAACGCAAGGGGCGTCGGGTAAACGGCATCCTTCTTCTGGACAAACCCGTGGGGATCACCTCGAACTCGGCCCTGCAGCGGGTAAAGCGCCTCTACAATGCTCAGAAGGCGGGACACACCGGCAATCTGGATCCGTTGGCCAGCGGTCTGCTTCCCGTCTGTTTTGGCGAGGCAACCAAACTCTCGGCCTTTCTGTTGGACTCCGAAAAGGCCTATCGGGGGGTCTGTAAGCTGGGGGTGCGAACCACGACCGCAGATGCAGAGGGGGAAGTCACCGAAACCCGTCCTGTCGAGGGGATCACCCCGGAACGGGTGCTTGGGGTGCTCGAACGCTTCAGCGGCACCATCGAACAGGTGCCCCCCATGCACTCTGCCATCAAGCAAAATGGGCAGCCCTTGTACCGGCTGGCCCACCAGGGGATCGAGGTCGAGCGTAAACCCCGGGCCGTCACGATTTTCGAGCTGCAACTGATTCGCCTTGAAGAAGACGAACTGGAGATCTACGTTCACTGCTCGAAGGGGACCTACATTCGGACACTGGCCGAGGACATCGGGGAGGCACTCGGGTGTGGTGCGCATCTGAGCCAGCTCAGAAGGACCATGGTCGGTCCGTTCGAAGAGGTCAACGCCGTAACGCTGGAGGCGGTGGAAGAGGCGTCACGCTCTGGCATGGAGGCGTTGGAGTCGCTGTTGTTGCCAATGGATACCGCCCTGGCGGGGTGGCCGGCGGTTCGGTTGACCGAGACGAGCGCATTCTACGTGCGCCAGGGTCAGCCGGTGCTGGTGCCCCAGGCGCCTACCCATGGGTGGGTCAGGCTCTTCGGTGCCGACGAGAGCTTTGTGGGGGTCGGCAAGGTCCTCGATGATGGGCGGGTGGCGCCCAAGCGGCTGGTCAGCGCGGGTTGACCGCCGATCCGTGCTTGTTACCTGCCCCTCTTAACGAGTAAAATACCGTTTTTTCATTCACGCCACGAGCTAGGAGTAGTACGTAGATGTCTCTGACCAATGAGCAGAAGGCTGCCATTATCAAGGACTTCGGCAAGGCCGAGACCGATACGGGTTCCCCCGAGGTCCAGATCGCCCTGCTGTCCGCGAATATTGAGGGGCTGTCCGGCCATTTCAAGCAACATAGCCACGATCATCATTCCCGCCGTGGCCTGCTGCGCATGGTAAGCCAGCGTCGCAAGTTGCTGGACTATCTGAAAAAGAAGGATGTGGAGCGTTACCGCGCCGTCATCCAGCGCCTCGGTCTGCGTAAGTAAAGCTCCGCCGGAAAGGCTCGGCATAAGGAAGTTCATAAAGTGACACCCATCACGAAAGAATTCCAATACGGTGAACATACGGTCAGACTGGAAACCGGCGCGGTTGCCCGCCAAGCCAGTGGGGCTGTGGTTTGCAGTATGGGGGACACGGTGGTTCTGGTTACCGCCGTGGCCATCAAGGAAGCCGCCGAAGGGCGGGACTTCTTCCCGCTGACGGTGAATTATCAGGAACGCACGTACGCGGCCGGGAAGATCCCAGGGGGCTTCTTCCGGCGCGAGGGGAGGCCCAGCGAGAAGGAGACCTTGACCTCTCGGCTGATCGACCGCCCCCTGCGCCCGCTCTTTCCGAACGGGTTCACGAATGAAGTACAAGTCGTTGCCACCGTACTTTCCCTCGATCCCGAGATCGACCCCGACATCCCCTCCATGATTGGGGCTTCGGCAGCGCTCATGCTCTCCGGGGTACCGTTCAATGGCCCCATCGGGGCAGCCCGGGTGGGCTTCCGGGATGGGCAGTACCTGCTGAATCCCGGCCTTTCGGCATTGCAAAGCTCGCAGCTGGACCTGGTGGTCGCCGGTACCGAGTCTGCCGTGTTGATGGTGGAGTCGGAAGCGAAGGAGCTTGCCGAAGAGGTGATGCTCGGCGCGGTGCTGTTCGGCCATGAGCAGATGCAGACCGTCATCAAGGCCATCCAGGAACTCCGGGCGGAAGTCGGCGCACCTGCATGGGATTGGGCGGCCCCGGCCACCGACGAGGCCCTCAAGGAGGCCGTGGCCCAGTGCTGCGAAGGCGACATCCGGGATGCCTACGGCATTCGGGAGAAGCTTGCCCGTTACGGCCGGCTTGGCGAGATCCGCAGCGCGGTGGTGGCGAAGCTGACGGATAGTGAATCGGGCTACACGTGGAGTGCCGAGCAGGTCGGCAAGGCGATCAGCAAGCTCGAAAAATCCATCGTGCGCGGAAAGATCCTCGCCGGGGAGTCGCGCATCGACGGCCGGGACACCAAGACCGTGCGTCCCATTGATGTGAAGGTCGGTGTTCTTCCCCGGACCCACGGTTCGGCGCTGTTTACTCGTGGCGAGACCCAGGCGCTGGTCGTGACCACCCTCGGCACCGCGCGGGACGCCCAGATCATCGACGCCATTGAAGGGGAGCGGAAGGAGCATTTCATGCTCCACTACAACTTCCCGCCCTATTGCGTGGGCGAAACCGGCATGGTCGGCAGTCCCAAACGCCGTGAGATCGGCCATGGACGGTTGGCGAAGCGTGGTGTGGCGGCAGTGATGCCGTCGCTGGAGGATTTCCCGTACAGCGTGCGGGTCGTTTCAGAAATCACCGAATCCAATGGCTCGAGCTCGATGGCGAGCGTTTGTGGCAGCAGCCTGGCATTGATGGATGCCGGTGTGCCTTTGAAGGCGCCGGTGGCCGGCGTGGCCATGGGTCTTATCAAGGATGACCAGCGCTTCGCGGTACTGACGGACATCATGGGTGACGAGGATCACCTGGGTGATATGGACTTCAAGGTTGCCGGGACTCGCGAGGGTGTCACGGCGCTGCAGATGGACATCAAGATCGAAGGGATTACCAAGGAGATCATGGAGATCGCGCTGGGTCAGGCACTCGATGCGCGCATGCACATTCTGGACAAGATGGCGGCAGTGATCTCCGCGCCGCGCGGGGAGATGTCCGAATATGCCCCGCGTTACATCACCTTCCGCATCAATCCTGAGCGCATTCGGGACGTGATCGGCAAAGGCGGCGCGACCATTCGTGCGCTGACCGAGGAGACCGGCACCAGCATCGACATCAACGATGATGGTGTGGTCAAGATCGCCTCGGTGGACAAGGCGGCCGGGCTTGAGGCGCGTCGGCGCATCGAACAGCTGACGGCCGACGTCGAGGTGGGGGTGATCTACGAAGGCCGAGTTAATAAGTTGATGGACTTCGGCGCCTTCGTGACCATTCTGCCCGGCAAGGACGGATTGGTGCACATCTCCCAAATCTCCGACGAGCGGGTCGAGAAAGTCAGTGACAAGCTCAAGGAGGGGGATGTGGTCCGGGTCAAGGTCCTTGAAGTGGATAAGCAGGGTCGGATCCGCCTCAGCATGAAAGCGGTCGGAAACGACTAGTGCGGGAGTCCGCTGGAGAAAAAGGGACCTTAGGGTCCCTTTTTTTCATCCAGCGATATGCCGGGAGGTGACCATCCAACGACCAAATCGACTGCTCGACCTGCTGCCGCCGGATGGGCGTCTGGTACTGGCGTTTGTCCTGCTGTTCGGGGGGATCAACGTGGGGTTCAAACTCGTTCCGCTGGGGGTTGGGGTGGCCCTCCTCGGCCTCTATCTGATCCTGGATGTCCTTCGTAACGGCGGTGTCTGGGCCGCCTTTAGAGCATTTCGGCACGGGCGGCTTGATCGCGTGCGAGGGTTGGTTTCGGCGACGCGTTTCCCGAGGCAGTTAAACCCGGCGAGTGTCGCCTACTACAACTGGCTGAAGGGCGTGCTCGAGGCGGAGCGGGGAAGGTTCGCTGCCGCGAGGGTCCATCTCCTGGTTGCGGCATCCGGGCAGCTGAAAACGCAAAACGATCGCACCCTGGTTCAATGCCTGCTCGCCGAGGCCGCGCTGCAGGAGGGGGATCCTGTGACGGCCTCTCACCACCTGCAACTGGCATCCGCCCTGGAGCATCGGCCAGAGGTCGATGGGGTGATTGCGTCTCTGGCTCGCCGCGCTGCGGCGCAGTGAGCCGTTCCGTGTTGTCCAAATTTCTTGGACGGAGTCTTTTTCATGAGTGAACGATACGACACGATTCGCGCCGTGCAGTGGAGAGACGGTCGCCTTGTACTGCTCGACCAACGGCGTCTCCCCCAGGTTGAGGAGTATCTGGTGTATGAGGACGCAGTCGCCGTGGCGGGTGCGATCCGGGACATGGTGGTCCGTGGGGCCCCCGCCATCGGCATCGCAGCTGCATACGGCGTCGTTTTGGCCGCGCAACAGCGCTACGCGATGGATGCGGCCAACTGGAAGGGGCTCGTTCAAGGGGATATTCAGGTGCTGGCCCAGTCACGGCCGACGGCTGTCAACCTGTTTTGGGCACTGGCTCGAATGGGTGAGGTGCTCTCCAGGGTGGAAGGCAAGCCCGTGGCGGCACTGCTGGCCGCCGCCCAAGCCATCCACGAGGAGGACATCGCCGCAAACCGGCGCATGGGGGAGCTTGGAGCCGCACTGATTGGGGAAGGATGTTCGGGGGTTCTCACGCACTGCAACACGGGCTCCTTGGCAACCGGCGGATATGGTACGGCACTGGGGGTGATACGCAGCGCCTATGCGTCCGGGAAGTTTCAGGAGGTGTTCGCGGATGAGACGCGTCCGTGGCTGCAGGGCGCGCGCCTGACTGCCTGGGAACTGGTGCGGGATCGCATTCCGGTGACGCTCCTCGCGGACGGGGCCGCGGCGCATCTGATGAAGATGGGCAAGGTGCAGTGGGTCATCGTGGGGTCGGATCGCATCGCTGCCAACGGGGATGTGGCCAACAAGATCGGCACTTACAGCGCGGCGGTCAATGCGCGCCACCATGGAGTCAAGTTCATGGTGGTGGCGCCGACCTCCACCGTGGACATGTCCATTGAGCACGGTGGGCTCATCCCCATCGAGGGGCGCGCAGCGGATGAGGTCCTTGCCCTCGGGGGGCAGCGTGTCGCTGCCGAGGGGGCGAGCGCCTGGAACCCCGCGTTCGACGTCACTCCGGCGGAACTTGTGGATGCGATCGTCACTGAAAAAGGGGTGGTGCTCAACCCCACCGCTGAAAAAATGGCCCAACTGATGGGCCCGAGCTGATTCCCTCGGAGGGGGCAGGGATGCCTCCCCGAGAAGTGTGAGGCGGCGGGTGAGGTTCACGCCGAATCAGTCGCCACTTGGTGTGGATGTGGGGGATAAGAGACCGCCCGGTGGTGGTTAGCAGGGTAAACGCACACTTACGTCACGGCCGTGCTGTGGGCGATGTACGTCCTTGAAAGCAGGTACGCTGTGAATACATCCCTGTAGGCTCGACGGCCGGGGCCGCTTCGGGCATCCTTGCCCTCCCGCGGCATAAGTGCGTCCTTGCACCCATCCATGCGGCCGTCGACCTGCTTTCAAGGACTTACATCACTTTTGGGTAAGTATGCGGTCACCCTGGGTGGTTAGTCGCCAAGATAAAAACCTCCAGGCGCGACGAGCCTCTACAGAGGGACTCGATACGGGCGGATATGGTAGTATTAGGCGTATTTTCCCGGTAAAGGGGCGGTAGGGCGCCGGGGAGCTGGGCGTGTTCTTGATTCGTCTCAGCCGGGCCGCTGGGCAAGAGCAAAACGCGAGTCAGCACGCCCCTTCAGCGTCCTTCAACTCTCCCGGCCATTCGGTCAGGTCCCCTGCCGAAGTTTAGAAGGATACGGATTCCCAGATGGCAGAGTTTGCAAAAGAGATCCTCCCGATCAACATCGAGGAGGAGATGAAGCAGTCCTACCTCGATTACGCCATGAGCGTAATCGTGGGCCGTGCCCTGCCCGACGTGAGGGATGGGCTCAAGCCCGTGCATCGGCGCGTGCTCTATGCCATGCGCGAGTTGGGCAATGACTGGAACAAGCCGTACAAGAAATCGGCACGCGTGGTAGGTGACGTCATCGGTAAGTACCACCCCCATGGCGACACTGCGGTCTATGACACCATCGTCCGCATGGCCCAGCCGTTTTCATTGCGCTACATGCTGGTGGACGGTCAGGGCAATTTCGGTTCGGTGGATGGCGACTCCCCCGCCGCGATGCGTTACACCGAAGTGCGCATGGCGCGTATTGCCCATGAGCTGCTGGCGGACATCGACAAGGAGACCGTCGATTTCACCCCCAACTATGACGAGTCGGAGCTTGAACCGGAGGTTCTGCCCACCCGCATTCCCAATCTGCTGATCAACGGCTCGGCCGGCATTGCGGTGGGGATGGCGACCAATATCCCGCCCCACAATCTTACCGAGATCGTCAATGGCTGCCTGGCCCTCATCGATTCGCCGGAGATCGGCATCCCTGACCTGATGGAGTACATTCCGGGGCCCGACTTTCCCACGGCTGCCTTCATCAATGGTGCCCGGGGGATATACGAGGCCTACCACACCGGGCGGGGGCGGATCTATGTGCGGGCGCGGGCGGAGATCGAAAATCTCGATTCGGGCCGCCAGCGCATCGTGGTGACCGAACTGCCGTACCAGGTCAACAAGGCCCGGCTGCTGGAGAAGATCGCCGAGTTGGTCAAGGAGAAAAAACTCGAGGGCATCACCGAGCTGCGCGACGAGTCCGACAAGGACGGCATGCGCATGGTGATCGAGTTGAAGCGCGGTGAAGTCCCCGAGGTGGTGCTCAACAATCTTTACCAGCACACCCAGATGCAGACCGTGTTCGGCATCAATATGGTGGCGTTGGTGGATGGGCAGCCGCGGGTGCTCAACCTCAAGCAGGTGCTGGAGGCCTTCCTGCGCCACCGCCAGGAGGTGGTGACCCGCCGGACTGTGTACGACCTGCGCAAGGCGCGCGAGCGGGCCCATGTGTTGGAAGGCTTGGCCGTCGCCTTGGCCAACATCGATCCCATCATTGCACTCATCAAGGCCGCCCCCAATCCGGCCGAGGCGAAGGCCGGGCTGCTGTCCCGGGTGTGGGCGCCCGGGGTGGTGACCGACATGCTGAGCCGGGCCGGCGCAGAGGCCTCACGCCCCGAAGGGCTCGCGAAAGAGTTCGGCCTGGCCGAGGGGGGGTACCGCCTCTCCGAGTCCCAGGCCCAGGCCATCCTTGATCTGCGCCTGCACCGGCTGACCGGGTTGGAGCAGGACAAGATCATCAGCGAGTACCGGGAGCTTCTCGACGCGATTGAGGAGCTGCTGGCCATTCTGCGCAGCAGTGAGCGGTTGATGGAGGTCATCCGCGAGGAGCTGGTGGCCGTGCGTGACCAGTATGGCGATCGGCGCCGCACCGAAATCATCACCAACCGGCTGGACCTGACCCTCGAAGACCTCATCACCGAGGAGGACGTGGTCGTGACCCTCTCCCACGAGGGTTACGCCAAGGCGCAGCCGCTGTCCGACTACCGGGCCCAGCGGCGCGGTGGGCGGGGCAAATCGGCCACGGCCATGAAGTCGGAGGATTTCATCGATCGGCTGTTCGTGGCCAACACCCACGACACCATCCTCTGTTTCTCCACCCGGGGTCGGGTCTACTGGCTCAAGGTCTACGAGCTGCCTCAGGCCGGACGGGCTTCCCGCGGTAAACCGATCGTCAATCTCCTGCCGCTGGAGGGGGACGAGCGGATCTCGGCGGTACTGCCCATCCGGGAGTTCCAGGAGGGGCTCTATATCTTCATGGCGACTGCCAACGGTACGGTCAAGAAGACGCCGCTGGTGGATTTCTCCCGTCCCCGTTCCTCCGGCATCATCGGTCTGGATCTGGTGGAGGACGATCAGCTGGTCGGGGTTGATATCACCGACGGTAGCCGCGATATCCTGCTTTTCTCCAGCGGGGGCAAGGTGATCCGGTTCAACGAGGATCAGGTGCGCCCCATGGGCCGCGTCTCCCGGGGAGTGCGCGGGATCAAGCTGCAGAAGGGCCAGCAGGTGATCGCCCTGATGGTGGCGGACGATGGAGAAGTGCTGACCGCCACGGAAAACGGTTACGGCAAGCGCACGCCCATCAGTGACTATCCGGTTTACGGTCGCGGTGGGCAGGGGGTGATCTCCATTCAGACCACCGAGCGCAACGGGGCGGTGGTCAGTGCCGCGCTGGTGACGGACGAGGATGAACTGATGCTGATCAGCAATGCCGGCACCCTGGTGCGGATCCGTGCGGCCGATGTCTCGTCCATGGGGCGGAACACACAGGGCGTACGGCTCATCAATCTCGCGACGGATGAGAAGCTGGTGGGTATGGAGCGCGTTGCCGAGAACGGCGGCGGCGATGAGGAAGACGAGGACGAGGGTGCCGGGGACGAGATGTAATCCGGCATCGACTCAGGCTTGGGACACTATCAACAGAGGTCTTGTCAATGGCACGTGTTTACAACTTCAGCGCCGGTCCGGCGATGTTGCCGCAAGCGGTGATCGAAAGGGCGCGCGAAGAGATGCTCGACTGGAACGGCAGCGGCATGTCCGTGATGGAGATGAGTCACCGGGGTAAGGAGTACATGTCCATCGCCCAGAAGGCCGAAGCCGATCTGCGCGAGCTGATGAACATCCCGTCCGACTACAAGGTCCTCTTCCTGCAGGGCGGTGCCTCCAGCCAGTTTGCGATGGTCCCCATGAACCTCCTGCGGGGCAACGGGCAGGCGGACTACATCAATACCGGGGCCTGGTCGAAAAAGGCCATCAGCGAGGCCAAGCGCTACGGCAAGGTGAACATCGCAGGCAGCAGTGAGGCGTCCAACTTCATGACCGTGCCCGCCGAGGGTGAGCTGGTGCTCAATCCCGAGGCCGCCTACGTCCACTACACCCCCAACGAGACCATCGGCGGGGTGGAGTTTCCCTATGTGCCAACGACCGGTGCGGTGCCGCTGGTGGCGGACATGTCATCCAACATCCTGTCGCGCCCCATGGACGTGAGCCAGTTCGGCCTCATCTATGCGGGTGCGCAGAAGAACATCGGGCCCGCGGGCCTCACCGTGGTGATTGTGCGGGAGGACCTCATCGGCGAGACCCTGTCCGGCACGCCCACCATGTTCGACTACAAGATCCACGCCGACAATGACTCCATGTACAACACCCCGGCCACCTACAGCTGGTACCTGGCCGGTCTGGTGTTCGATTGGCTGAAGGAGATCGGGGGGCTTGCGGGCATGGCGGCGATCAACAAGCGCAAGGCCGACAAGCTTTATGCCGCCATTGACGCTTCCGATTTCTACGCCAACCCGGTCGACCCGGCCTGCCGCTCCTGGATGAACGTGCCCTTTACCCTGGCCAGTGCGGAGCTGGATGCCACTTTCCTCGCCGAGGCCAAGGCGGCGGGGCTGGTGACGCTGAAGGGGCACCGCTCCGTGGGCGGCATGCGGGCCAGCATCTACAACGCCATGCCCGAAGAGGGGGTGGATGCGTTGGTGGCCTTCATGGCCGAGTTCGAAAAGCGTCACGGTTAGTTCAAGGGATTTGCCATGTACAAGATTCTCACGCTGAACAACATTTCTGTGGCCGGGCTGGAGCGGCTGCCGCGCGAGCGTTATGAGGTCGCTTCGGAGATCACGCATCCCGATGCCATTCTGCTGCGCTCCTTCAAAATGCACGGGATGGCGATCCCCGCCTCCCTGAAGGCGGTAGGCCGGGCCGGCGCAGGGGTGAACAACATCCCGGTGACGGAGATGAGTCAGCGGGGGATTCCTGTATTCAACGCCCCCGGCGCCAACTCCAACGCGGTGAAGGAGTTGGTGTTGGCGGGGATGCTCATGGCCTGCCGCAACATCGCCCAGGCGTGGGAGTTTGCCCGCAATCTCCAGGGGAGCGATGAGGAGATCAACAAGGCCACCGAAGCGGGCAAGAAGCAGTTCGGCGGCTTCGAACTGCCGGGGCGGACCCTGGGGGTGATCGGTCTTGGGGCCATTGGCGTGCAGGTGGCCAATGCGGCCATTGCGCTGGGGATGAAAGTGGTCGGTTTCGATCCCGGACTGACGGTCAAAGGGGCGCTGCAGCTCTCGTCGCAGGTGGAGCAGGCCAGCAGTGTCGATGACCTGCTCAACCGGGCCGATTTCGTCACCTTCCATGTGCCCCTGATCGAGGCCACCCGCCACCTCGTGAATGCCGAGCGGCTCAAGTCCATGAAGAAGGGGGTGGTTATCCTCAACTTCGCCCGCTCCGGCATCGTGGACGACCAAGCGGTCTCTGAGGCGATCCAGGCGGGCAAGGTTTACGCTTACGTCTGCGACTTCCCCAGCAACCTCCTGAAGAACCACGAGCGGGTGATCACGCTCCCCCATCTGGGGGCCTCCACCAAAGAGGCGGAGGACAACTGCGCCATCATGGTCGCCGATCAGGTCCGCGAATATCTGGAGAGCGGCAACATCACCAATTCGGTGAATTTCCCGGAAGTGATCATGCCGCGCACCGAGGGGGGCTATCGTCTGGCCGTGGTCAACTCCAACGTGCCAAACATGTTGGGCCAGATCTCCACCGATCTGGCCAACGCGGGGCTGAATATCATCGACATGCTGAACAAGTCCCGCGGCGAGCTGGCGTACACCCTGGTGGACGTGGATCGACCCATCCCCGCACAGGTGGTCGGCGAAATAGGGGCCATCGAGGGGGTGCTCGCGGTCCGGACCATCGATCCGGAGTCCTGAGGCCATACCGACCCCATGAGCGATCAACTGCAACCCCTGCGCGAGCGCATCGACGCGCTCGACGAGCAGATCCAGAACCTCATCAACGAGCGTGCAGCCGTGGCCCAGGAGGTGGCGCGGGTGAAGATGGCCGGTGGGGAGGATGTGAGCTTCTACCGGCCGGAGCGTGAGGCGCAGGTCCTGCGTCGGGTGAAGGAGCGCAACACCGGCCCGCTCGAGGGGGAGGAGATGGCCCGACTGTTTCGGGAGATCATGTCCGCCTGCCTCGCTCTCGAGAAGCCGATGCGCATCGCCTTCCTTGGCCCCGAGGGAACCTTTACCCAAACCGCCGCCCTGAAGCACTTCGGCCATTCCGTGACCACGGTACCGTTGGCTGCCATCGATGAGGTGTTTCGCGAGGTGGAGGCCGGTGGTGCCGATTACGGCGTCGTGCCGGTGGAGAACTCTACCGAGGGGGTGGTGAACTACACCCTCGATCTGCTGGTCGGCTCGCCCCTGAAGATCTGCGGCGAGGTGGAGGTCCGCATTCACGACCACGTCATGGGGAAAGTGGCCACCCTGGCCGAGGCGACGCGGGTCTACTCACACGCTCAGTCGCTGGCGCAATGTCGGGAATGGCTGGATGCCCATATGGCGGGGGTCGAGCGGATCGCGGTGAGCAGCAACGCCGAGGCGGCGCGGCGAGCGGCCGGGGAGGAAGGGGCCGTGGCCGTGGCCGGGGAAACCGCCGCCGAGCTTTACGGTTTGCCCATTCTGGCGCGCAATATCGAGGACCATCCGGACAACACCACCCGCTTTCTGGTCCTCGGTCATGACGACGTCCCCCGCAGCGGTATCGACAAGACTTCACTGCTCATCTCCGCGAGCAACCGGCCGGGGGCGCTGTTTCGGCTGCTCGAGCCGCTGGCGCAAAACGGGATCTCCATGACCCGCATCGAGTCCCGCCCCTCCCGGCAGGCCATGTGGGAGTACGTCTTTTTCGTCGATATCGACGGTCACCGCGAGGATGAAGGGCTGCGCTCTGCCCTGGGGGAGTTGCAGGAGAAGGCGGCATTGTTCAGGATCCTGGGTTCCTACCCCCGGGCGGTGCTGTAAGCAGGGCGAGCGCATACTTAACGTACGGCCGTGCTGTGAGCGATGTAAGTCCTTGAAAGCAGGTGCAGTGTGAATACATTCGCGTACGCTCGACGGCCGCGGCCGCTTCGGGCATCCCTGCCCTCCCGCGGCATAAGTGCATCCTTGCACCCATCCACGCGGCCGTCGACCGGCTTTCAAGGACTTACATCGTGCTCGGGTAAGCATGCGTTCACCCTGTTTCTACACGCTCTCCACTTTCTTCCGAGCCGAATACCGGCTATCGTAACGAGCTTTTAGCACTCGGCAGGCAAGCTCCAATGATCGATTTCTCTGCGTTGGCGGCTCCGGGGGTCCGGGGCCTTCAGCCCTATCAGCCCGGCAAGCCCATCGAAGAGCTTGAGCGCGAATATGGCGTGAAGAACGTCATCAAACTGGCCTCCAATGAAAACCCGCTCGGGCCGAGCCCGAAGGCGCTGGAGGCCATGCAACGGGTACTCGGGCAGGTGTGGCTCTATCCGGACGGCAATGGCTTTGCGCTCAAACAGCGCCTGGCCACCCATCTTGATGTGCCGCTGAACCAGCTTACCCTGGGCAACGGTTCCAGCGATGTGCTCGAGTTTGCGGTGCGGGCCTTCGTCAGCCCGGGGGACGAGGTAATCTTCTCTGAGCACTGCTTTGCCGTTTACCCGATTTTGGCGCAGGCGGTCAACGCGCGGGCCGTGGTTACACCCGCCAAGGCGTGGGGGCATGATTTGGACGCCATGGGGGCGGCCATCACCGAGCAGACCCGGATCGTCTTCATTGCCAATCCGAACAACCCCACGGGGACGTGGCT
This sequence comes from Gammaproteobacteria bacterium, assembly GCA_041690535.1. Taxonomy (GTDB): domain Bacteria; phylum Pseudomonadota; class Gammaproteobacteria; order Thiohalomonadales; family Thiohalomonadaceae; genus JAWLHA01. The sequence goes on from JAWLHA010000014.1 coordinate 46,654, forward strand.
GGCCGGGCAGGCGCTGGAGGCGTTTCTCGATGCCGTTCCCCAACGGGTGCTCGTCCTGATCGATGAAGCCTACTTCGAGTATGCCAGCCACGCGCCGATGAAGGCCGAGGGCTATCCGGATGCCGTGCGCTGGATAAAGCGGTTTCCAAACCTCATCGTGGCGCGCACCTTTTCCAAGTGTTACGGATTGGCGGGGGTGCGGGTCGGCTATGGCGTGTCGCACCCTCAAGTGGCGGATCTGATGAACCGGGTGCGCCCACCCTTCAATGTCAACAGCGTGGCGCTGGCGGCGGCCGAGGCAGCCCTGGATGATGCCGAGCACCTGGAGCGGACCCTTGCCCTGAATGTCACCGGCATGGCCCAGCTTACCGCCGGGTTCACGGCGCTGGGGCTCGATTACATCCCCTCGGTGGGTAACTTCGTGAGTGTCCACCTCGGACAGCCCGGCGCGGTCGTCTATGAACGCCTGCTGCGCGAGGGAATCATTGTGCGGCCGGTGGCAAACTACGGCATGCCCGAGTATTTGCGCATCACCGTTGGCCTGCCTGAAGAGAACGAGCGGTGTCTGGCCGCATTGGCAAAAGTATTGGCAGCTTAGGCCCGTGGGCCTGCAGTCCCGAGAACGAGAGAGAGTGGTAGACCGATGATCATCATCATGAATTCCGAGGTCACCGACGCGCAGATTGACGCGGTGGTCAAGCGCCTGAAGGCCGTCGGCCTGGACAGCAACGTCTCGCGCGGCGTCGAACGTACCGTCATCGGCGCGATTGGCGACGAGACCAAGCTGGACAAGGAGGCCATCCAGGCCCTGCCCGGGGTGGAAGACGTCATCCGGGTCATGAAGCCGTACAAGATCGTCGCCCGGTCGTACCACAAGGAAGACACCGTCATCGACATCAAAGGCGTGAAGCTCGGTGGCAAGACGGTGCAGATCATCTCTGGCCCCTGTTCGGTGGAGACGCAGGCCCAGATGGACGAGGCCGCCAGGGCGACCGCCGCGGCCGGGTGCCGGCTGATGCGCGGAGGCGCCTTCAAGCCGCGCACCAGCCCCTATACCTTCCAGGGAACGGGCATCGAGGGGCTGGAGATGTTCCGCGCTGCCGCGGACAAGCACAACCTGCCCATCGTCACTGAGCTGATGGATGTGCGGATGCTCGATACCTTTCTCGAATACGATGTGGACGTGATCCAGATCGGCACCCGCAACATGCAGAATTTCGATCTCCTGAAAGAGGTGGGCCGCTGTCACAAGCCGGTCATCCTCAAGCGGGGCATGTCCGCCACCATCAGCGAATGGCTGATGGCTGCCGAATACATCGCCGCGGGCGGTAACCACAACATCATCTTCTGCGAACGGGGTGTGCGCAGCTTCGAAACCTACTACCGCAACATGCTCGATGTCACGGCGATCCCAGTGCTGAAGAAAGAGACGCATCTGCCGGTGATCGTCGATCCCAGCCACGCCGGGGGCAAGGCGTGGATGGTGCCGGCCCTGGCGAAAGCGGCGGTGGCCGCTGGTGCCGACGGGCTGCTGGTCGAGATGCATCCGACCCCCTGTGAGGCTTGGTGCGATGCCGATCAGGCCCTCAGTCCTTCGGAGTTGAACGCGCTGATGGGCCAGCTTGGGGCGATCGCCCAGGCCATCGGCAGGGACATCTGAGACGGAGTACCCCTTGAGCGTGCGATACGGGCGGGTTTGCATCATCGGGGTCGGGCTGATTGGGGGCTCGCTGGCCCGTGCCCTCAAGGCGGCGCAGGCTTGTGATGAGATCGTCGGCGTCGGCCGCGATGCGGACCACCTGCGCAGGGCGGTGGAGCTGGGTGTGGTGGACCGCATCGAGACCGACATGGCCAAGGGCCTGGAAGGGGCCGAGCTGGCGGTGGTGGCCGTGCCTGTGGGGCGCATGGGCGAGGTCTTCCGTCAGATGGCCCCTCACCTGCAGGCTCGTACCATTGTGACCGATGTCGGCAGCACCAAGGCGTCGGTGGTCAAGGCGGCGCTGGAGGTGTTCGGCGCCGTGCCGCCGCGGTTCGTCCCTGGCCACCCCATTGCCGGGACCGAGCGCAGCGGGGTGGAGGCCTCCTTTGCCGAGCTGTATCGCGATCGGCGTGTGATTCTGACGCCGCTTCCGGAGACCGAGTCGGACGCGGTAGAGGCGGTCAAGGCCATGTGGGAGGCCGCGGGCGCACTGGTGGAGACCATGGACGTGGTTCACCACGATGAAGTCCTGGCCGCCACCAGCCATTTGCCCCACGTGCTGGCCTTCAGCCTGGTCCATGCCCTGGCACGCATGGACGAGAAAGTGGAGATTTTCAAGTATGCCGCTGGCGGGTTCCGGGACTTCACCCGCATCGCCTCCAGCGACGCCACCATGTGGCACGACATCTGTCTCGCGAATCGGGAGGCCATTCTCAAGACCCTGGCCTACTTCACCAGTGATCTGGCTGCCTTGGCCGATGCCATCGAGCAGGGCGACGGGGAGTACATCCGGCAGGTCTTCGCGCGGGCGAAGGAAGCGCGGGACAATTTCTGCAATCTTTGAGCCCTCGAGGGCGACCCGGAACAATACATGTCCGATAAGAACGTCACCTATTTCGTGGCGCCCGGGGGGCGCCTGTCCGGCAAGCTGCGCGTGCCGGGCGACAAATCCATCTCTCACCGCTCCATCATGCTGGGCGCCCTGGCCGAAGGCACGACCGAGATCGAGGGCTTTTTGCAGGGGGAGGACAATCTGGCCACTCTCGAGGCTTTCAGGGCCATGGGGGTGAGGATCGAGGGGCCGGATGCCGCCGGTCGGGTCGTGGTCCACGGTGTGGGCCTGCATGGCCTGCAGGCTCCGGGCCAACCGCTGTACCTTGGGAATTCAGGCACTTCCATGCGGCTGTTGGCGGGGCTGATGGCCGGGCAGCAATTCGATTGCGAGATGAGTGGCGACGCCTCCCTCTCCACGCGGCCCATGCGGCGGGTGACCGAACCGCTGGCCGCGATGGGGGCGAGGGTGGAAACCACGGAGGGGGGCACACCGCCGTTGAAGGTGCGCGGTGGGCAACCCCTCAAAGGGTTCGATTATCTTATGCCGGTGGCGAGCGCGCAGGTGAAGTCCTGTCTGCTGCTGGCCGGGCTCTACGCCGAGGGGGAGACCTGTGTGACCGAGCCCGCCCCCACCCGGGACCACACCGAGCGGATGCTCGCTGGCTTCGGTTATCCCGTGCGGCGGGAGGGGAGCCGGGTGTGTGTACTGCCCGGCGGGACCCTCAAGGCGACCCGCATCGAGGTGCCGGCGGACATCTCTTCGGCAGCTTTTTTCATGGTCGGGGCCTCCATCAGCTCCGGGTCGGATGTGACACTGGAGCATGTGGGCATGAACCCGACCCGAACCGGGATCATCAACATCCTCAAACTGATGGGGGCCGAAATCGAGATCCTGCGGGAGCGGCAAGTCGGGGGCGAACCGGTGGCCGATGTGCGGGTCCGGAGTGCCCCACTGAAGGGCATTCGCATTCCCGAGGAGCAGGTACCGTTGGCGATTGACGAGTTCCCCGCCCTGTTCATTGCCGCAGCCTGTGCGGAAGGGGAGACCGTACTGACCGGGGCGCGGGAGCTGCGGGTCAAGGAGAGTGATCGGATCCAGGTGATGGCCGATGGCTTGCAGGCCCTGGGCGTGAGCGCGCAACCCACTGAGGACGGTATCATCATCCAGGGCGGACCCCTCGGCGGGGGGAGGGTACACAGTCACGGTGACCACCGCATTGCCATGTCCTTCACCATGGCGGCACTGCGGGCGAGCGGGTCCGTTGTCATCGAAGACTGCGCCAATGTGAACACCTCCTTCCCGGGTTTCGCCGCGCTGGCCCGCCAGGCCGGGGTGGCGCTTGAGGAGCGGTGATCGCTCTGGATCATTGAACTAGCCCTTGCGGGCATGGCGCGGAGGTCCGCGGCCGGGGGGGCCGGCGCCATGTTCCATTGCGGCCCCCCGGTGCCAGACAGAGCGTTGCAGGCAATCATGAATCAAACCCATATCCCGGTGATCACGGTGGATGGCCCCAGCGGGGTCGGCAAGGGAACCATCAGCCTGTCGCTGGCGCGTCGCCTCGGTTGGCACTTCCTGGACAGCGGCGCACTCTACAGAGTTACCGCTCTTGGGGCTCGGCGGCGGCTTGTCTCGTTTGATGACGAGCCGTCCCTTACGCAACTCGCCGCGGGACTTGCGGTCGAATTCACCGACGACGGGAATGGGCATCCGCGGGTCATCCTGGATGGGGATGACGTCACCGATGCCATCCGCACCGAGAGCTGCGGTAACGATGCCTCCCGTGTGGCGGCCCTCCCGGCCGTGCGGGAGGCGCTGTTGGGACGGCAGCGGGCGTTTCGCCAAGCCCCAGGGTTGGTGGCGGACGGGCGGGACATGGGCAATTCCGTGTTCCCCACGGCGAATGTCAAGATTTTTCTGACCGCACGCCCGGAAGTCCGTGCCGAACGGCGCTATAAGCAGTTGAAGGAAAAGGGGTTAAGTGTTAGCCTTTCCAACCTTCTGAGCGAGATCGCCGAACGGGATGCGCGGGACAGCTCGCGCGCGGCCTCGCCACTCAAGCCGGCACCGGATGCCGTGGTGATCGACACCTCGGATCTGGGTATCGAAGCCGTGCTCGAGCAGGTGCTCGAGGCTTGTCGCAGCGGTCTAGGCTTAGAACAGTAGTTTGACAAGGTGGTCCGGCGGGGGGAACTCCGGTGGACCGAAGCTATTTTTCAACCACAACCCGCAGCACCGAGGCAGGCAGCTTTGGCGGTGCGGCTCTTACCTTTAGGTTTTTCAGAATGAGCGAAAGCTTTGCAGAACTTTTCGAACAGAGCCTGAATGACACCCAGATGCGCCCCGGTTCCATTGTGACCGGTACGGTGGTGCACATCGGCTCCGATGTAGTGGTGGTCAACGCCGGACTCAAGTCGGAAGGCATGATTTCGGTGGACCAGTTCCTCAACGAGAAGGGTGAACTGGAGATTCAGGTCGGCGACCAGGTCGATGTGGCGCTCGAAGCTGTGGAAGACGGTTTCGGTGCGACCCGCCTGTCCCGCGAAAAGGCGAAGCGTGCCGAATCCTGGACCCGGCTGGAGAAGGCCAGCGACGCCAACGAGACCGTCGTCGGTCGCATCGTCGATAAGGTCAAAGGCGGATTCACGGTCGAGCTGCAGGACATTCGCGCGTTCCTGCCGGGCTCACTGGTGGACGTGCGCCCTGTCCGCGATCCCTCCTACCTGGAAGGCAAGGACCTCGAGTTCAAGGTCATCAAGCTGGATCGCAAGCGCAACAACGTGGTGGTCTCCCGCCGCGCAGTGGTGGAGGCCGAGACCAGCGAAGAGCGCCAGGCGCTGCTGGACAACCTGCAGGAAGGCCAGGTGGTCAAGGGGATCGTCAAGAACCTCACCGATTACGGTGCGTTCGTCGACCTGGGCGGCATCGATGGTCTGTTGCATATCACCGACATGGCCTGGAAGCGGGTCAAGCACCCCTCCGAGATCGTCAATGTGGGCGACGAGATCGACGTGAAGGTGCTCAAGTTCGATCGCGAGCGCAACCGCGTCTCCCTGGGTCTCAAGCAGCTGGGCGAGGATCCGTGGGCCGATATCACCCGCCGCTACCCCGAGAAGACCCGCCTGTTCGGCAAGGTCACCAATCTCACCGACTACGGCTGCTTCGTGGAGCTGGAAGAGGGTGTCGAAGGCCTGGTGCATGTCTCGGAGATGGACTGGACCAACAAGAACATCCACCCCTCCAAGGTTGTGCAGCTTGGCGATGAGGTGGAAGTCATGGTCCTCGACATCGACGAGGAGCGTCGCCGCATCTCCCTGGGTATGAAGCAGTGCATACTCAACCCCTGGGAAGAGTTCGCCGCGAGCCACAACAAGAACGACAAGGTTGTGGGCAAGATCAAGTCCATTACCGACTTCGGTATCTTCATCGGGCTGGACGGGGGCATCGATGGTCTGGTACACCTGTCCGACATCTCCTGGAACGAGACCGGCGAAGATGCCGTGCGCCGGTTCAAGAAGGGTGATGAGGTCGAGGCGATGATCCTGGCCATCGATCCGGAGCGGGAGCGCATCTCTCTGGGGATGAAGCAGATGGAGAAAGATCCCTTCTCCAACTATGTCGGTGAGCACCAGAAGGGCAGCATCATCCGTGGCCTCATCAAGGAAGTGGATGCCAAGGGTGCCGTGGTTGAGCTCGGCGACGGCGTGGAGGGCTACCTGCGCGCATCCGAGCTGTCACGCGACCGTGTGGAAGATGCGCGCAGCGTGCTGAAAGAGGGTGACGAGGTCGAGGCCAAGTTTATCGGGGTCGACCGGAAGAATCGCACCATCAACCTCTCCATCAAGGCGAAGGATAGCGACGAGGAGATCGAGGCCGTGCAGGACTACAACCGTTCTGCACCTGCGACCCCGACCCTTGGGGATCTCATCAAGGAACAGATGGAAAAGAACGACTAAAAGCTGTGCGGTCAGGGAGGCCCTCCGGGCCTCCCCTACCCCTGGACACCATCAATGACCAAATCCGAGCTCATCGAAATACTCGCGCGTAAGCAGTCGCAATTGGCTTACAAGGATGTGGAGCTGGCGGTGAAGACCATTCTCGAGCACATGGGCGCCACCCTTGCAAGTGGCGAGCGCATCGAGATTCGGGGGTTCGGCAGCTTTTCCCTTCATTATCGGCCACCCCGCATGGGGCGCAACCCCAAGACCGGCGAAGCGGTCTCTCTGGGGGCAAAATACGTCCCGCATTTCAAGCCCGGCAAGGAGCTGCGCGAGCGCGTCAATGCAGGCCTGGAAGATGGGCTGGAAATTCACGACAGCGGCAGCTGATCTCCCGCATTCTCCATCATCAGCTTAAGTGTCCGAAAGGTTCGGACCTTTGTTTTCACAGCCAAGCGTAATATCCTGACGACTTACGCACGGTGCTCGCTTTGGCTGGTCAGTGGGGAGATTCATGAAAAAAGTCTTGGCTTTGCTCGTCCTGCCGGTCGTGGCTTTGCTTGGGCTCGAGTTCGCCCTGCTCAATTCTCAACCGGTTCAATTCAATTACTACTTCGGGAGCCTGGAGGCTCCGCTGGCTCTCATCATCGTGGTGACCCTCTTCCTTGGCAGTGTGACGGGGGGACTGGTGTGTATGGGAGCCGTGCTCAAGGAGAAGAGTCACAATGCAGGTCTGCGCAAGCGCATTGGCGTTACCGAGAAAGAGCTGAGAAACCTGCGCGAGATCCCCCTCAAAGACAGGCAGTGAAGATGGGGATTGAGCTGCTCTTTCTGCTGCTGCCCGTCGCCGCCTTCTCGGGCTGGATGGCGGGACGGCGTTCAGGGAGGGGCGCAACCACAGTCCGCTCGCTCTCTTCTGACTATTTCAAAGGTTTGAACTTCCTCCTCAACGAACAGCCGGACAAGGCCATCGAGGTCTTTGTTCAGATGTTGGAGGTGGACAACGAGACCATTGACACCCATTTGGCCATCGCGAACCTGTTCCGCCGGCGGGGCGAGGTGGATCGGGCCATTCGGATTCACCAAAACCTGATCGCACGACCCACCCTGGGGCGGGATCAGCGCAATCAGGCGCTCTTCGAGCTTGGGCGCGACTACATGCGGGCCGGATTGCTCGATCGCGCGGAAAGCCTGTTTCAGGAACTGGTCCCCGACAGCCGCTACGGTCAGCAGGCGCTGAGCCAACTGCTCGACATCTTCGAACAGGAGAAGGAGTGGGACCAGGCCATCAGTGCAGCGAAACGGCTCGAATCCAAACAAGGTACGGCAATGGGGAGCGTCGTCGCCCACTACTATTGTGAGCTGGCGGAGACGGCACTTGCCCGATCGGACCGGCTAGCCGCGCGGAAGTTGTTGAAGGGGGCGCTCTCAGAGGATCGCGCCTGTGTACGGGCCAGCCTGCTGGAGGGTCAAATGGCCATCCAGGAGGGCAACCACAAGGCGGCGCTCAAGTCATTCCAGCGGGTGGAGCTGCAGAGTCCGGCCTATCTTTCCGAAATTGTCTCTCCTCTGCTCCTCTGTTATCGCGCCCTTGGCCGCACCGGGGAGTTACTCGATTATTTCGGACAGCTCTCACGGGAGCACGGGAACATGAGCGTACTGCTCGCTGAGTCCCGGCTGCTTGAAGAAGAGCAGGGGCATGAGGCCGCCGTGGCCCATATTACCGAATTCCTACGGACGCGCCCCTCGGTTCGGGGCCTCTCCAGGCTTATCGAACTGAAGCTGGAGCACAGCGATGCCAGTGTGCGTGAGGACCTTGGTGTCCTGCAGGATCTCACGGCGCAATTGCTGGGTTCAAGTGCCGTGTACAAGTGTGAAGCATGTGGTTTTTCCGGGAAGGCACTTCACTGGCACTGCCCCAGTTGCAAGCAGTGGAACACCGTAAAACCCATTGTCGGTATCGAGGGCGCATAGCCCCTTTTCGAGCAGGAGTTCAATCAGCATGTCCAGCCCCATCGTTGTTGCCCTGGATTTCCCGTCGCCGGATCAGGCCCTCTCCCTGGTGGGGCATCTCGACCCGGCGCGCTGCCGCCTGAAAGTGGGCAAGGAGTTGTTCGTAAGGGGGGGACCGCAGTTGGTGGAGCAGCTGGTGGCGAGGGGTTATGACGTGTTCCTCGACCTCAAGTTCCACGACATCCCGAACACCGTCGCCCGCGCATGTGAGGCCGCCGCGGACCTGGGGGTCTGGATGGTCAACGTACATGCTCTGGGAGGGCGGCGCATGATGGAGGCGGCGCGGGAAGCGGTCGACAAGGCCGCGCACAAACCGCTGCTCATCGGGGTCACGGTGCTGACCAGTATGGGCGCTGAGGATATCTCGGAGATTGGGCTCTCCGGCAGTCCGGCTGATAATGTCCTGAGGCTGGCAGCCTTGGCCAGGGCCTCGGGGTTGGACGGCGTCGTGTGCTCTCCACAGGAAGTGGTGCAATTGCGGGCCAGCCAGGGGCGGGACTTTCGCCTGGTCACGCCGGGTATTCGCCCGGCCGGCAGCCAACTTGGGGATCAGAGGCGCGCCATGACGCCGGCAGAGGCGGTGGCGGCCGGGAGCGATTTCTTGGTCATCGGCCGTCCGGTCACCGCCGCTCCCGATCCCCTGGGTGCGCTGGCCGGGATCGAAGCCGAACTCACCTAGGTATCGAAATAGTACCCTCTTGAAGCGAGGGAATTTAGGGGTTAGAGTCGTCCGTGGCGCCAAGGTTGGCGTCTCTGATGCAAAGGAGTGTTCGATGAAAAACCTCTATTCCCTCATTTTTTCCTCGATTTTGACGGTCCTCCCCATGGCCGCCCTGGCCGCAGCCGTCAACATCAACAAGGCGGACGAGGTTGAGCTCGCTTCCATCAAGGGGATCGGGCCTCAGCGCGCGAAGGCAATCGTTGAGTTCCGCGAACAGCATGGTCAGTTCAAGAGCGTTGACGACCTGACCCTGGTCAAGGGGATCGGCCCCGCCATCGTAAGCAGCAACCGCGATCGCCTGACAACCGACCAGTAATATCCGCTGGCGTCCATTCGCCCCTGCCTCCGCGTGCGGGTGATACCCGGCCGCGGCGGCGGTGGGTTGAAGGCGCGATGGATGCAGTTTCTTTGAAAGCCGCACCTGGTGCGGCTTTTTCTTGCCCCTACCTAAGGCAACGTTGATCAAATCCGCTTTCGTCGCTTTCGCCCCCGATCAAGGCATTCGAGGGCAGGCTTCGCGGGCATGCCGAAGTAATCAGCACTTCCCTAACGCCTTCTGGAAACTCCCCTGAGCGGTGCTAAGGTTTAAGTGGATTTGCGACCGGTTTCAGTCGGGGCGCCCAACCGGCACGAAGTTCCCGGAGTAGCGGCGAACCAGGTGTATTTCAACGGGGGTTGCCCGAACCGACGGCTAACGCCCCGCCCTCAGGAATTCCGAGCGAGGATACCCATCCGATGAGGCCAATACTCGTCGTTGCTGGAATGCACAGATCGGGAACATCGGCGATCACCGGCACGTTGGCTGCGCTCGGTGCCGACTTGCCTAGAACGGTACTGCCAGCGAACCACGCCAACCGAAGAGGTCATTGGGAGCCGCAGCGCCTGGTGGAACTCCATGACGAACTCCTGTCCCATCTGAATAGCAGTTGGTGTGACTACCGGAAGTTGCAAGGGGTCGATACCGACGCAGTATACCGGACCTGGGGTCCGCGGATGAAAGAGGCCTTTCTTCAGGAGTACGGCGATGTTTCGCTACCCCTGCTGAAAGACCCTCGAGTATGCCGGCTTCTACCTCTTTGGAATCGGGTCTTCAGTGAGCTCGGGCTCGCGCCACGCTACATCGTGCCGTTGCGCCACCCAAGAGAGGTGGCCGCTTCGCTGGGCGTGCGTGACCGGATCGGCCCGACCGAGGCGCTACTGCTGTGGGCCCGGTACTTATTGGATGCCGAGCGCCATACGCGCGCCTACCCGCGGGTTGTCGTCGGTTTCGACGCACTGATGAGCGATTGGCTCGGGGTCGTTGGACGGATCGCTGCAGCGCTGCACCTGGAGTGGCCCGTGCCGCCTCGGGATGCAGCCGTGGACGAATTTCTTTCCGAAAGCGAGCGACACCATCAGGTTACCTCCCTGGAGGAACAACAACTCCCCACCCCCATCGACGTAGTGTACGACACTCTCCGGCTCCTTGAGGTGGGCCCGGTAGAGCTGAGCCGGCTCGATGGGATCGAAAGCAGCTTCGCTGCCTTCTGTGAAACCGTATACGTAGCTGCCGAAGAGCGTTCCCTCTGGTTGGCCGCCAGGCTTGAAGCCAACGAAAAGCTCCTTGCCGCAGAGCGAACCAACGCCCGAGAGCAAATCGAGCTCCGCAATGCATGGATCAAGGACGTTGAAGAACGCCTCGCCCAGGAAAAGGCGAATGCCGTCGCTCAGATCGAATACCGGGATGCGCTGGTCGCAGAATTGAGTGTAATGCTTGAGGCGGAGCGGTCGAATGCAGCGGCGCAGATTCTCTACCGGGATGAGCTCATCAAGCAGCTGACCGAGCGTGACCCCGGGCAAGAGGTGTCAGAGGCGGGTGAACACACGGACGAGGATGGGGCCCCCAACGCCGGAGACCCGGCTGGAGGCTCCTCCACAAGTAGAAAGGCGCACGCGCGTTTGACCGGGGCTTAAGGTGAAGGCATCGGTCATTATTCCTACAAAAAACGCGGGGCCGGACTTTGAGTTCGTTCTCAATGCAGTGCTCACGCAGAAAACCGACTGGCCATACGAGCTGCTGATCATCGACTCCGGCTCGGTTGACGAGACGCTCAATCTCTGTGTCGCAAAGGGTGTTCGCACCCACTGTATCGCGGCCCACGAATTCGGCCACGGACGCACGCGTAACCTGGGGATGGCGCTTACCACAGGGGAGTTCGGGGTCTTTCTCACCCAGGACGCCCTTCCCGCGGACGAGTACTGGTTGTCCAACCTGGTGAGTGCCGCCGAGCAGCCCAACGTAGCGGGTGTATTTGGCCGGCATCGCGCCTACTCAGGTGGAAATCCCTTCATTCGCAGAGATATCGATGCCCATTTCGATGGTTTCTGCCGCTGGCCGAGTGTGGTGTGCCTTGATGATGAGGCGCGGTATGCCAATGACGTTGTCTACCGTCAGTTCCTTCACTTCTTTTCCAGCAACAACGCCTGCGTACGGCGTTCAGTCTGGGATGAAATCCAGTTCCCGGACGTGGAGTTCTCCGAGGATCAGCAGTGGGCCAAACTTGTCATTGAAGCCGGGCACAAGAAGGCGTATGCCGATACCGCTGTTGTCTACCACTCGCACAACTTTGGGACTGTGGAAACTCTTCGCAGGAGTTTCGACGAGTCGCGGGCCCTTTGCGCCAGCTTTGGATATCGACTGTGCCCGACGCTGCCCCATCTGTTGGCGCAAACAGTCAGGACAACCTTAAATGACTGGAGGCATCTGAAAAAGGAGCGAATGCTCCTCAACGATTTCCTTTGGGCAATCAAAAGCCCGGCTCTCAATGGAATGCGGCAGACCGGCTACTATCTGGGGCAGCATGCGGGGGTGTTGCCGATTTGGGCATTGAATCGACTTTCGAGGGATCGCGCCTTGCATCTACAGGGAGCACGCCATGACGCGCGCACTACTTAGAAAGTGGCGGACCTTCGGCCAGTTGCGGCGAAAACTCGGATTCATGCGAGCACTGCAGTACGGTGCGAACAGAACCCTGTCGTTGTACCGAAATCCAGGGCAAGTAATCCTTGATCTCGAACGGCACTACTCGTTTACGGATTTGCCCCCTTTCGGCGGGGAGGCCCCCGGCCCCGACGGAACCATCAATTGGGTGATCCCGGACTTCAGTCCTGGATCTGGTGGACACTTGAACATTTTCAGACTTATTCAGGGCCTTGAACAGCGGGGCTATGTCTGTCGCGTGGTCATCGTGGGGGAGTGCCAGTTCCCGACTGCCGCCCAGGCGAAGTCAATCATTCACCGCTTCTTCTTCCCAATCAAGGCCGAAGTGGTCATTGGGCACGACAGCATGAAACCGGCCTGGGCCACATTCGCCACCAGTTGGCCGACCGCATACGTTGTGCGGAGCTTCAGGGCAACACGACACAAATTGTACTTTGTTCAAGATTATGAACCGTTCTTCTACGCACGAGGTTCCGAGTACGCCTTGGCAGAAGCGACCTACAGCTTTGGATTCGTCGGGATTACGGCTGGCCAGTGGTTGGCCCAGAAGCTTAAGGAAAAATTCGGGATGGAGACGTTTTCCTACGGTTTCTCCTATGACAGGGCGCTCTACTCGCCCAGGCCAAGACGCGATGGCAACACCAAACACGTATTTTTCTATGCAAGGCCGGTGACCCAGCGCCGTGGGTTTGAGCTTGGGGTGCTTGCGCTTTCCCGAGTGGCCAAACAGTTCGATAACGTGGCAGTGATTTTTGCAGGATGGGACGTATCACAGTACCGCTTGGACTTTCCCCACCTGAACGCGGGTGTCGTTCCCCTGGAGGAACTGCCGGACCTTTACAGCCAGTGCGATGTGGCGCTGGTCCTGTCGTTCACCAACCTTTCACTTCTGCCTCTGGAGCTCATGGCATGCGGATGTCCGGTCATCAGCAACCGGGGACCCAATGTCGAGTGGTTGCTCGATGACAGTAATGCGGTACTTGTTGAACCCACGGTTGAGGAGATTGTGGATGGTCTGACCAGGATCCTCCTGGACGAAGGACATCGGATCGATGTGCGCCAAAAGGGGCTGACGTTTGCCTCGGGCACCAGTTGGGATCACGAAATTGAGCGTCTGACCAAGAGGCTCGGAGACCTGCGCTGTGAGCGGGCGGCGTAGCCTCATCCTCGGGGCGGGCGGTTTTCTGGGAAGGACGCTATGTGAGGCTCTTCGTCAGTCCGGGCAGTGGTTTCGAGGATTTGGTCGGGGATCGGCGGCCTGGGGGCTTGCAGAAGAGCAGGAGTGGCACTGCGGAGATTTCCTGAATACCGCCGATCTTGCACGGGCAATGGAAGGGTGTGACTCCATCTACCATCTGATTTCCACTACCCTTCCGGCGACATCCAACAGGGAACCGGTATGGGATGGGGAGAGCAATATCGTAGGGACGCTGAAGTTGCTACGGACGGCTCACCAGATGGGGATCAAGAGAATCGTGTTTATCTCGTCCGGCGGGACCGTGTACGGCGACCCCAAGGAGACCCCGATACCCGAAACTGCAGCGACTGATCCTGTCTGTGCCTATGGGGTGTCCAAACTGGCAATAGAGAAGTATCTCAGAGTATTTCAACGACAGTACGGGATCTCCTACTGCGTTCTTCGTGTTTCAAACCCCTACGGTGAATACCAGCGCCTAGAGGGTGCGCAAGGGGCAGTCGGAGTGTTCCTGGGGCGCGTGCTTCGCGGCCAACCGATAACCGTATGGGGGGATGGCAGCGTGATCCGTGATTACGTGTATGCGGGAGATGTGGCATCCGCATTGATCAAGGCAATGGAAAGCGACCGATCCCAAGGAATATACAACATCGGAAGCGGCAAAGGTCACAGTCTCAATCAGGTTATTCGAATCATCGAAGCGGCGACCGGGCGAAAAGCAAGGGTGAGCTATCAGAAAGCCCGAACCGTGGACGTCCCGGTGAATGTCCTCAATATCAGGCGGGCGAGAGAGGAACTGAAGTGGTCGCCACAGAAGAATCTGTCGGAAGGGATCGCGGATGTCGTCGCCCACCATTTTGGAACCCCCGAGCGTGTTGACCAGGGCCGCTGAAATCGCGCTGTTCCGCGCCTATGCCGAGCTCAAGGCGGAGGGTCAGAAGACCTACCTCAGCTATGCTTGGTGGCTGCTGGAACCCGTTCTGCACATGAGCATTTACTATGTGGTCATTGGCAAGTTCCTGGCCCGCGGCACCGAAGACTTCGTGCCGTTTCTCCTCGTGGGTCTGGTGGTGTGGCGCTGGTTCAACACATCCGTGGTGTCAGGTGCATCAGCGATCACCGCGGCCAAGGGGATTGTCCAGAATGTGGGCGTCGACAAGACAGTATTTCCAGCGGCGGCGCTCATGGTCGCACTATTCAAGTTCGCGTTGGTGTTCCTCATCCTCTGCGTGTTTCTGTTGGGCTATGGTTACTCACCTTCGGGTTGGTACTTGCTTCTCCCTGTGTTGGCTGTTCAGTTTCTTTTTCAGGCTGGACTCGCCCTGATTCTGGCAGGGGCCGTACCGTTTCTCCCGGACATCAAGATTGTCCTCGAAAATGCAATCAAAGCGATGTTTTTCCTCTCGGGAATATTCTATGCGGGGAGCTCAGTGCCGGAAGCCTACCAACCTTACTTTTACATGAACCCAATCGCGAGCCTCATCGAAGCGCATCGGACCGTGCTTCTGACAGGGAGTCTGCCGCATGTGGGGCGGTTGGCGATCATCGGGGCGTTTGGTCTGGTAATGATTCTCGCAGGCTCGTGGATCATCCGGTACAAACGAGGGGACTTTGCAAAGGTTGTCGTATGAGCGGGTTCGCGGTTCGACTTGATGGTGTCGGGTTGAGATATTCACGACCAACCGGGCGATTCATCCGGACAAGATCGATCGAGCACTGGGCGCTCAAGGATGTCTCGCTTGACCTGATGCGGGGCGAGTCCCTGGGCGTTGTTGGGGGAAACGGCACTGGCAAGAGCACCCTGCTGAAGGTGATCGCAGGAATACTCCGACAGGATGGTGGTCGGGTCGTTCGCACTGCAAAACGCATTGGGTTTCTCTCCCTCCAAGCCGGCTTTATACCCCACCTGTCGGGGGTCGATAACGCCGTTCTGGGCGGAATGCTCCTGGGGCTCAGCGCAAGAGAGGCAAGGGAGCGGGTGGACGAGATCGCGGCCTTCTCCGAACTGGGAAGCAAACTCTACGACCCACTGTTCACTTACTCGGCCGGCATGCGGGCCAGGCTAGGCCTTTCAACCGCCCTTGCGGCGCGCCCGGACGTGCTGCTCATCGATGAGTTACTCGCGGTCGGCGACGCCCCGTTCAGGGCCAAATGCGCCGGTACAGTCAAAAGCGTCATCCGCTCCGATGCCACAGTAGTTCTCGTGTCCCACAACCATGAAACGATCCGGGAGCTGTGTGACCGAGTCGTGTGGCTGGACGGGGGCCGCGTGCAGATGGTAGGTGGCGCTGACGCGGTGCTGCAGGCCCATGCCAAGAGCGTGGTGGAGAAGAGGGACCGGGTGATGCGCTCTTCGGTCACGGGTGAGGGAAACAGCGAAGCTTGCGGCAGTTAAGACAAGGGGGCGCAGTGCGAGAAGAGGCATCGGGGGGGCGTAAAGCGGTACTGGGTACCGGAGACAAGAGCCCCCTGCTTGTGATTCGGGAAGGACGGTCGTGTGCGAGTCGGTGTCTCGTGGTTCTAGGGGTCGAACGGGGTGGAACCTCAATGGTGGCCGGTGTGTTGCGCGCTCTTGGGGTGGAAATGGGTGAGCGGGCCGGACTCAATCACGAAGATCCAAAATTCCTAGGTAACAATATCGACAAGCTCAGGGAGGAAATAGAGTTACGCAATCGGAAGTACAGCTTGTGGGGCGTAAAAGTGCCACAGCTGGTCACTCACATGGGGGCGCTGCACGAGGCGTTCGTCAACCCACACTATTTGTTCGTTACCCGTAATATCGGTGCGGTGTCGGAGAGCTGGATGCGCCGGTCCGCAGGTGACTACCTCGGCGTTGCCGATAGAACGATTGAGTATTATGGCCGGGCAGTTGAGTTTCTCCGCTCAGTAGAGTCCCCTGCAGCGATAGTCAACTACGAGCGTGCCTGTGCGGACAAGGAGACATTCGTCCGGCAGGTCGCCGAATTCGTTGGCCTTTCTCCCGACGAGGCACTGCAAAGGCGCGCCTCGGAGATGATAACCGGGGATGGAAAAGGGTATGTGAACCTCCCCGAGCACCACTTTGCCGTTGAACGGCTCGACCGCACCAGCCCATGGCGACTTGGACGTCGGGTTCGTGTCCAGGTCGTGGTACCCGACGTCCGGACTGACAGGAATCAGCGGATGGTGCTCGAAAAACAGCAGGACCGCATCATTGTTTCGTCCGAGGATGGGGCACCGTTTGCCAAACGATTCGCGCTTTCGTTCATTCTCGACGCAAGCCCAAGCGCCATTCACGGTGAGAAGGTGAGGCTCTACTTCGACTTCGTCGGAGACTTTTTCCCGGGGCATGCGACCCGCCCCAAGCTTGTATCCGGGGTCAACCATCTGTCAGTTGAATCGAACGGTAAGGTGAGACGGCTGGCTATTGGCGGGACCGAGCCGATCGCACTCTCCATTTCCAGGGTTCAAATCCACGAACTCGCCAGCGGTGGGGGCCGTGTAAGGACGCCCAAGGGATATGGCCTGGCCAATATTTCGCTGTTATGGAAGTGGATCTGTGGGGCCTGTTCGAGAACTGTGGAACGGGTCGGTCAGGCCGTTCGGGGTCGCGTTGCCAGGGGTTGATGCGGAAGGCCCATGCGAGTTGCGGTGATTGTCGTGAATTGGAATGGTCACCGTTGGTTGCGGCGCGCGCTTCAGGCGATCAGTGGCCAGACCCGGCGGCCGGATCGCATCATTGTGGTAGATAACGGCAGTACGGATGGTTCGGAACGGATTGCCGAGGAGTATGCCGGTGCCGAACTGATTCGCTTGGGGAAAAATACCGGGTTTGCCGCGGCCAACAATGTCGGGATCGACACTGCCGCCGATTGCGAGTGGGTGGCACTGATCAATAACGACGCGTTTCCCGAGCCCGAGTGGCTGGAGCGCCTGGTAGCGCAGGCAAATGGGCACAAGGGATTTCATTTCTTTGCCTCGAGAATCGTCAAGGATGATGATGGCATTACGCTGGATAGTCGGGGCGATGCGTATCACCCTTCCGGACTCGCTTGGAGCCGGGGGCACGGACGGCAGGTCCGTGAGGGGGATGGGAGGGATGAGGAGGTCTTCGGTGCGTGTGCCGCGGCGGCGATGTTCAATCGAAGTGCGGTGTTGAGTGTTGGTGGGTTTGATTCGGAGTACTTCTGCTATTTCGAAGATGTCGATCTTTCGTTTCGACTGAGGCTCGCGGGTTACCGGTGTCAGTATGTGGATTCGGCGATCGTGCGACACGTGGGTTCAGCCAGCACGGGACGGCGCAGTGATTTTGCGGTGTATCACGGACATCGCAATATGGTATGGACCTTCTTCAAGAACATGCCGCTTCTCGCCTTGTTCGCTTACCTTCCCCAACACCTTTTGCTGAACGTGATCTCTGTGCTCTGGTTTTCGGTGCGGGGGCAGGGCAGGTCGATTCTGCGGGCAAAAGCGGACGCCATAAGAGGGTTGCCTCAGGTGCTGAGGAAGCGAAGACGATATCCTTTAAGCGCCCATGTTGCGGATGTGTGGGAAAAGGGGGTTCTGAGCCCCTATGTTCGCCGTGGGTGAGAATGCAGTGGCGGGTTCCCGCCCCAGGATATCCGTCGTGATCGTCAGTTATCACACGGGTCCGGTGCTCAAAACCTGTGTCGATTCGGTCGTTGAGCAATTGGGGGACAATGACCTCATCATTGTCGATAACGGCAATGATGCCGAGTCTTCGGCTTTTCTCCGCACTGGCGCGGCCCGCGGGCTGTTCAAGCTTCGGACCGGCCACGGAAATGTGGGGTTCGCTGCAGGATGCAACATCGGTGCGCGGGAGGCCAACGGCAAATATCTTCTGCTTCTTAACCCGGATTGCATCCTACCGGCAAATGCTCTGTGCAGCTTCGATGAGATTGCGTGTCGGCTGGACAGGGACTTTGTCCTCGGTGCCAGGATTCTGGATCCCGATGGGGTGGAACAGCGCGGAAGCCGTAGAGCGACGCTGACTCCACTTAACGCACTCATCGAGGGTCTGGGGCTGGGCGGCAAATGGCGATACGGGCAGCTCTACTTGCACCATCAGCCTCTGGGTACAGGAGATGTGTTCGACGTTCCTGTCGTAAGCGGTGCCTGCTTGCTGACTCAAGCGGCAACCTACTGGCGAATCGGAGGGATGGATGAGGGATACTTCCTTCACGTGGAAGATATCGATTTCTGCTTCAGAGCGGCCCGGAGCGGCGTTAGGGTGATGTTCTGTCCGGAGATCGAAGTGCGGCATGTGAAAGGCACCAGCGCCGCGAGTCGGTTGTTCGTTGAGTGGCACAAGGCCAAAGGATTCGCCCGCTATTTCGTTCGGCACTTCACTTTGTCCTGGTGGCTTCCCTTGGTGCCGTTGGTGTGTTTCGGGGGGATCCTGAGATTCGCCATTGGCGCGGCAGTCCGTAGCCGTCGGGGGAGATGACCTGGGCGCTGGATTACGCGTGGTCCGGTGCAGGTCAGTCATCAGTCAGCAGGTCGGCCCGTTCCGGGAAAAAAGCCCGGGGGGTAAATCCCAGGAGTGCGGTGGCTTCGCTGTGAGAGAAGGCCAGGTGCCGGTTCATGCGTCGAAACAGGGTGGGGCGGTAATGGCTCTGGTCCACCAGACGGAGCAGGCACTCGGGTAGGGCAGGCGGGATAGACACAATGCTTGGCGGGCGGCCCATGGAGAGAAAGATGCGCTCCACCATTTCACGATACGGGATTGCCTCCCCTCCCGAGAGGATGAGCGTCGTTCCGTACGCACTCGGTCGATCGAGCGCGGAACAGATGGCCGCGGCAACATCCGCGGCGTGAAGCGGCTGGCGTTGCCCGGTGCCGGGACGGGCGATGGGGAAGAAGTGCCAACGTCTGATGAATCGGGCTATGGCACTCACATTCCGGTCGCGCCCCAAACCGTAAATCAGCGTTGGCCGGAAAAGCGTCACAGGCACTCCGCTGGCCGACTCGAAACGCCGCAATTCCGCCTCGGCAACGTGCAGCCGGCGAGCCACCGCACGCTCCACGGGATCGCTACTCTCCTCCTTGGTTGAAACGCTTGTGGAGCCAACGGCGATGAGCTGTCGACAGTGGACCAACCGCGGCACCAGCGGGGGCAGCAGCCACAAAGGGAGAAGGGAAATAATGGTGCTGTGCGGGGGCGGGCGCCAGCCAGCCGGTGCGGTTACGTCGAGGGGAGTCCAGGGAAACGCGGCAGACTGCTCTCGTGGGGTATGCCTGCTGTGGCAATGCCCCGTGAGCCCCCGCGCGGCCAATGCCGCATTGAGATAGGGCCAGACGATGGCGCTGGCGCCCAGGATCACTGCACTGTGGGGATGGGAGGCCATGATGCGAGTGTTTTTTCTTGTGGCCTCCTCAGCATAGTTGCTTTCCGCGCAGGTGTTCTGAACCACGGCGTGGGATGCGCGGCGGAGACGGTGCGAGGGGGCTCACGCGCCGATCTCCGCAGCCGTTGCAGGGTTATGTTCTGGGGGGTTCAGGTTGTCGCTCCAACCTTTTTTACTAGTATGAAGGTGGAAATGGGGCGCTGGCGTTCCCCTGGGAAGAACAAGAAAGAACTATGCAAAGTCTCGTGTGGTGGGGCATACCTGTCGCCGCGTTCATTGGGAGCGGAGCACTGACCGGGTTTCTGGCCGGGCCGGGGATGCGGCTGGTGCCGCTCCTTGACCATCCCAATGCGCGTTCACTCCACTCGAGACCCGTCCCGAAGACGGGCGGGTTGGCGATGGTCACCGTCATTACCTGCAGCTTCGTGGCGCTTTCCACCACTGGAACGATCCCGGCCCCGGTGACCCGGTGTGGGCAGGCGCTCTTACTGCTCTGGGGACTGTCGCTGGTCAATGATCAGCAGGAAGTCCACCCGGGTTACCGACTCGCGGTGCATCTGATGGCCGGAGCCATTCTCGCGGGAAATCTTGCACCCGTTCCAGCGCAATGGGTGCCTGAGGCACTGCTGGGGTTGGTTTTCATCTGGTATGTCCTGGGGATTGCGTGGGCGGTCAATCTCTTCAATTTCATGGATGGTATGGACGGCCTCGCTGCCGCAATGGGGTTCCTGGGGTTTGCCGGGTTGGCCGCCATCGGCATCATCAAGGGTGATTCCGGCTACACGGTGGCCAACGCAGCGGTCGCGGCCTCAGTGGCCGGTTTTGGGTTGCATAACTTCCCCCCAGCCCGCATCTTCATGGGCGACAGCGGATCGACGATCCTGGGGTTGTTGGCCGCAGCCTCCAGTCTATGGGCCGTTCAAAGCGAGCTTGTCCCCCCTCTGGTTCCCTGCATCCTCTTCTTTCCCTTTGTTGCCGATGCGACTGTCACGCTGTGGAGACGGGCGGTGTCGGGCAGGGCATTGTGGCAGCCGCATCGCGAACATCACTACCAGCGCCTCGTGCTGGCTGGCTGGTCGCAACGTCGGGTTCTCCTTCTGTATTTCGGTTTCATCGTTCTTTGCGTGATGGCGGCCGTCGCCACGGTGTGGTTCGACTCCACCGGCTGGCCCGCCATGGGACTAGTGGTCGCTGCCGGGGCGGGTATTGGCCGGCTAGTGAAACGTGTCGAGACGGAACGCGGTAAGCATGCGCTTCCCCTACCCAGGGTCACCCATTGTGGAGAATGCAAGCAGTAGGGAGCGGGTCAGTCAGAACATCGTCGAACAGGGGTGGCGGTTCCGTCTGAAGAACCTCCCACGCCCGGTCAAAGTCGCGCTGATGGTCATAACGGACCTCTCTCTGGTGCCGTTTGCGTTGTGGTTGGCCTGGGTCCTGAAACAGGGGAGTCTTACGGCAGGCACCGCCCCGCCGCTGGGTGCGTTCCTGTTGGCACCACTACTCTCGATCCCGATTTTTCACTACATGGGCGTCTACCGCACGGTGGTCCGCTATGTGGACTATGAGTCCATATGGGCAACCGTCCGTGCCGTCTCACTGGCGGTGCCGGCGACTGCCGGTGTGTTGATGCTGATGGGCAATGACGGGCTCCTCCAAGCGGTGCTGATCATCTACTGGTTCACCTTGAACGCGCTGATTGCGGGGAGTCGCATGCTGGCCAGGGCTTGGCTTTTCGACTTCAAGGAGAGGGGCCAGCGGCGTGGGGTGGTGATCTATGGGGCCGGGTCGGACGGCGTGCGACTCGCCTCCAAGATGCGTAAGGACATGGAGTTCAAGCCTGTGGCGTTCGTGGATGACGATCGGACCCTCTGGGGCAGCCTGATTGCCGGCTTGCGGGTTTATGCACCCAAGGAGTTGGCGGATCTGGTGCGTATCAAGCGCGTCGCGGAGGTGTTTCTGGCCCTGCCATCGGCCTCCCCTGGCAGGCGGCGGGAGATCCTGGACGCGCTGGAGAAGTTGCCGCTCTACATCAGGATTCTTCCCTCCTCCGGCGAGCGGAAAAACCGGGTAACCGGGGTCGAGGCGCTTCGCGACATCGAGCTGGAAGATCTGCTCGGGCGGGAGCCGGTCGTTCCCGAAAAGGGGTTGCTTCGCGCCTGTATCCAGGACAAGGCGGTGATGGTGACGGGCGCGGGTGGCTCCATCGGGTCGGAGCTGTGCCGGCAGATTGTGGCTCTGGGGCCGAGGCGCCTGGTGCTGTTGGAAATCTCCGAATTTGCACTCTACACCGTGGATCGCGAATTGCGCTCCATAGCGGCCAGGCAGCGGCACAGGGTGGAGATTGTACCAGTGCTTGGTTCGACGCAGGACCGGGCACGATGCGAAAAGACCCTTAGGGAACTGGGGGTGAATACCGTCTACCACGCGGCGGCCTACAAGCACGTACCCTTGGTCGAGCACAATGCCATCGAGGGCATTCGCAACAACGTCCTCGGCACCTGGCGACTGGCCGAGTCCGCCCTGGCCACGGGGGTGGAGACCTTCGTCCTCATCTCGACAGACAAGGCGGTGCGGCCCAGCAACATCATGGGGGCCTCCAAACGCTGTTCCGAATTGATCCTGCTTCGGTATGCCAAAGAGGGCAGGATGCGTGCTTCAGGCCGACGTACCCGCTTCTCCATCGTCAGGTTCGGCAACGTCCTGGGCTCTTCGGGATCCGTGGTGCCGGTATTCAGGGAGCAGATCAAGGCGGGGGGGCCTGTAACCGTCACTCACCAGGATGTGACCCGCTACTTCATGACCGTCACGGAAGCCGCGCAGTTGGTGCTGCAGGCCGGTTCCATGGGCAAGGGGGGTGAGATTTTTGTTCTCGACATGGGCGAGCCCATTCGGATCGTCGAACTCGCGCGCAAGATGATCCGTCTCATGGGGCGGGAGGTCCGTGACAGTGAAAACCTGAGTGGCGAGATCACCATCGAATACACCGGCTTGCGTCCGGGCGAGAAACTCTATGAGGAGTTGCTCATCGGTGACAACGCCACCGGAACCCAGCACCCGCGGATCTGGCTGGCGGAGAAGGCGACTGGAGAGCTGCCGCCCACCATGGAAAACCTCGATGCCCTCGCGGATGCCTGCGAGCGGGGCGACTGTGCCGTTGCCCGCAGGCTGTTGGCCTCCATCGTGGTCGAGTATGGACACCCCGCGGAGTCGGATGACCCTCTCTGTACATCCGAACCGCCCCGCAAGGAGGCAGGGGGCGAGGTCATTGCATTGGCACGCTCCTGACTTCTTGCGGCCGGGGCAGAGTCGGAGTCGCACGGGGGGGAGCCCCCTTGCGGAGGCTTGGCCTCAAGTGGAGGAGAACGGCTTCTTTCAGGGCCCAACGATTTTGGCCCCTTCGGGAGGGGGACGGACCCGACGGGGTGAACGCATAACTCTCATTACGGCCGTGCTGTGAGCGATGTAAGTCCTTGGGCAAGGATGCGTTACCCTGACGGACCCGAGTGGCAACCTTCCACTAGGGGGGGGAAGATGCGAAACTGCAACGGCTTTCTCTGATCCGCCGCCATCTGCGGCGTCATTTTGTTGGTGGAACCCAATGTTTGAGCTGGATGATGTCCGTGTGGGGGTTGTAGGGCTGGGGTATGTGGGACTTCCCCTTGCCGTCGAATTTTCCAAACACTTCCCCGTGGTGGGCTATGACATCAATGAGGAGCGGGTGAGGGAGCTCCTGAGCAGTCATGATCGCTCCCGCGAAGTTTCACTGGAATCTCTGGCAAGTGCGGAAGATCTGCAGATCACCAGTGACATCCAGGCGCTTCATCACTGCAATCTCTACATCATCGCAGTGCCCACCCCCGTTGATCGGCACCATCGACCAAACCTCGCGCCACTCAGAGATGCAAGTAACAGTGTGGGGCGGCTGCTCAAGCGAGGGGACGTGGTCATTTACGAGTCGACCGTCTATCCGGGCGCAACCGAAGAGGTTTGTGTGCCCCGGCTCGAACGTGCATCGGGGCTGATGTTCAACCGTGACTTCTTTGTCGGGTATAGCCCCGAGCGAATCAATCCCGGCGACAGAATCCACACCATTACCTCCATCGTCAAGGTGACCTCCGGCTCCACGCCCGAGGCGGCGGAATTCATCAATGCCCTCTACCGGACCGTCATTACAGCCGGAACGTTCAAGGCCTCGAGTCTGCGGGTTGCCGAGGCGGCCAAGGTGATCGAGAACACACAACGGGATGTGAACATCGCCTTTGTCAACGAGCTGGCACTCATCTTCGAACGGCTGGGTATAGACACCCAGGAGGTCCTTGACGCTGCGGCGACGAAGTGGAACTTCCTGCCGTTCAGGCCCGGCTTGGTGGGAGGGCACTGTATCGGAGTGGACCCCTATTACCTGACCCACAAGGCTCAAGAGGCGGGTTGCCAGCCGCTCATCATTCCGGCCAGCCGGCAGATCAACGAGGGCATGGGGATCCACATCGCCAGCCGCGTCATACGACTGATGGCGCAAAGGCGCATCAGCCCGGTGGGTGCCAGGGTGCTGGTTTTGGGGTTCGCTTTCAAGGAGAACTGCCCCGACCTCCGCAACACCCGGGTGGCCGACATCGTCAGGGAACTGGAAGTCTATAATGTCACTGTCGATGTATATGACCCCTGGGTGGATCGGGATGAAGCATTGGCCGAATATGGGATCCCGCTACTCGAAAGCCCGTCGGCAGGGGAGTATGACGCGATCATCATAGCCGTGGCCCACCGGGAGTTCGCTTCGATGGGGGCCGAGCGTATCCGCGCCCTGGGGCGCCCCGGGGCTGTGCTCTTCGACGTGAAATACCTTCTGACGAAAGAGGACGTGGACGGTCGTCTGTAGGCGGAAGGGAAGGAGACTTAAGTCCGAATGCATACGAGGATCACCAAGGCGGTATTTCCTGTCGCGGGCATGGGAACGCGTTTTCTCCCGGCCACAAAGGCCAATCCCAAAGAGATGCTGCCGGTCGTCGACAAGCCTCTCATCCAGTACGCCGTGGAGGAGGCGGTGGAGGCGGGGATCAAGCAGCTCATCTTCGTCACCAGCAGCTCCAAGCGAGCAATCGAGGACCACTTCGACAAGAACTATGAGCTGGAAAGCGAACTGGAGAAGAAGGGCAAACTCCAGCTCCTGGAGGTAGTCCGCAGCGTCGTGCCGGAGGGCGTCGATTGCGTCTATGTCCGCCAGCCCGAGGCTCTCGGGCTCGGCCATGCCGTGTTGTGCGCCAAGCCGGTGGTCGACGGTGAGCCTTTCGCGGTGATTCTCGCCGATGACCTCATCGACGGCCACGAACACGGTGGTGTCCTCTTGCAAATGACGAAGCTGTTCGAAGAGCACAGGTGCAGCCTGCTTGGGGTCGAAGAGGTCCCTGCGGAAGAGACCGACAAGTACGGAATCGTCAGCGCCCGTTCGATTGGGGAGCGCCTGGCGCAGGTGGAGGGGATCATTGAGAAGCCGAACCCTGCGGAGGCGCCCGGGAATTTGGGGGTGGTGGGGCGGTATGTCCTCACACCCAGGATCTTCGATTTGCTGCGGGACCTGGGGCGCGGTTCGGGTGGGGAGATCCAGTTGACGGATGCCATCGCCCGACTCATGGCCGAGGAGCGCGTGCTGGCCTACAGCCTCCTCGGCAGGCGCTACGATTGCGGAAGCAAGATAGGCTATCTCCAGGCCACCGTAGAGTATGCCCTGAAACACCCAGAGCTCCGGGGAGAGTTCTCCGATTACCTCCGGGACTTTCGACTCAAGTGAGCTCTCTGCCCACCAAGTAGTCGCTCCTGCCCTCCCAGCGAAGATGAAAACCGCTTGCGACGCGCTCATCAGTGCCGTCGCGCGGACGCCTGGAACCTCCGGAACCCCCGGTGCAACGTACCAAGACAGGCAGCGATAAACCGGGCCACATTTCGAATGTGTGTGCCTCGGAAGGGGGGGATTAAAAAGATGCGAAAGGGTGTTGACCTAACGGCAGCTCATCGGTAATATACGCGCCTTCAACGATTCCCCGGTAGCTCAGTCGGTAGAGCAAGTGACTGTTAATCACTGGGTCGGCGGTTCGAGTCCGTCCCGGGGAGCCAAATTCAAGCTCCTAGAGAAACGCCCCGCACACCTGTGCCGGGGCGTTTTTCGTTTTTGATCCCCCCCAGCCATTTTCGGCCTGAAGAAACTGTCTTCAGGTGGCGATGCTTGGGCTGACGGTGGGGCGCTTTTTCCTCGATACGTTTGCAGAAGTCGCGCAATGAACAAGAGAATGCTTACGAATGAACAGATCCTCGGTCGCCTGAAGGCAGAGTTCCGGGGGTACCAGGTCGAGACTACCGATCGTGGCAAGAAATTCAGGATCACGGCGCCCCATGGCAAGCAGGTGACAGACAGCTTTGAGGAGATCCGCGATCCGGTCCAGCTCCAGGCAGCCATCGCATCCATCCGGAAGCGTTTGTCCTAGAGCACCGAACAGATAAATCCGACGCGCCCAACATGTAGGGTGGATAAGCGCAGCGCATCCACCAATTCGACGCCGCACGGTGGATGCGCTGCGC
>JAWLHA010000015.1:0-72559 GCA_041690535.1 Gammaproteobacteria bacterium
CGGTAATCGACCCGCCCCGGGAGCAACAGGAACAGCAGGAAATCGCCGCCTGATCACCCCCGGCCTGGTGAGCTCATACACCAGACTTGACGATAGCTCCTTAATCGATGGCACTAATCTAAAAAATACAGCCCACGATAAATGGGGTCAGAGTAAAATTACGTTGAAATGTGAATGTTACTCTGACCCCAATTCCTACCTTGGACCCCAATTCCTACCATGGTCGGATATCTGGGGTCAGTTCAGTAACCAGAAAGCTTGTGTTGGACGGGCCTGACCTGCTCTTCGGCGGCAATATCCACCTCCTTTCGCCCTGCTGAATACCTCACAGTGTGCTCCTCCCCGCCGCGCTGTTTTGTTAGAGTTGACCCAGGGAGGCGGACACCCGGGTTGGACACATAGGGCCGGTTCCACCGGGAGGCCGAGAGGATCGCCCCAGGCGTGGCGAGATTGAAGGAGCAGGGCCATGGACTCACGTACAGGAATTTACGAGTTGGCGGCAGTTCACGGGTTGGACGCGCTAGCCACCCGCCGCCTGCGGCAACTGGCCGGGCTCGGGGAGGAGCCGGCCGCCTTGCGGCAGTGGCTGCCGCGCGGTATCGCCGTGCTCGCCGCCGCGCTCTGCGGGTTCGGCGTGATGCTCTGGATCGCCGCAAACTGGGATGACCTGGGCCGCTTCGGCCGGTTCGCCCTGCTGCAGGGATTCGTCGTTGTGATGTGCCTGGGGGCATTCTGGCGGCCCGCGGCGCGGGCGCCGCTCGGCCTGCTTGCACTGCTCGGCGTCGGGGCGCTGTTCGCCTACTTCGGCCAGACGTATCAAACCGGGGCGGACTCGTGGCAACTGTTCGCCCTGTGGGCGGTACTATCCCTTCCGCTCTGTCTCTCCGCCCGCTCCGACGTGCTGTGGGTTCCGTGGTTGCTGGTCGCCTTCGCGGCGGTTTCGCTCTGGACCCATGCCCATACGGGGCACGCGTGGCGGGTCCGGGGCGACGACCTGTTCGCTCACGGTGCGGCGTGGGCGTCGGGGCTGCTGCTGGCGACAGCCCTGGGGCGGCCGCTACACCGCTTCACCGGCGCCGGGATCTGGGGGCTGCGCACCGCGGTCACGCTGCTGGTGATTGCGGTGACGTTGACGGCCATGGCGGGGCTGTTCGCTACCCGGGTCGCGCCGCACTACCTGCTCGGTCTCATGCTGCTCGGCGGCACGGCGGTCTACTTCGCGCGCCGCGCTTCCTTCGACATTTTCGCCCTCAGCGCCATCGCCCTGGGCCTGGACAGCCTGCTGGTGACCGGGCTTGCCCGCCTGCTTATGGAGGGGCACCATCACGGCGACCCCATCGGCCAGCTGCTGCTCATCGGCCTGATGGCCGCCGGCCTGCTCGCCGGATCGGTAACCGCGGTGATGAGGGTGGCAAAGGCGCGCGCAACCATGGGAGAGGGCGCATGAGTGAGCGCTTCGACGCAACCGTCCGCCGGGCCATCGCCGAGGGGCTGTTGCCCGAGTCGGCCGTCCGCCCGGAGACGAACGAGCGGCCCTGGCCGGTCGTTCTGCTGACCTCCCTTGGGGCGTGGCTGGCCGCGGTGCCGCTGCTGCTCATGATCTGGCTGCTACTTGGTGATCTGATTTCCCGGGGTATCGGCCCCTACGTAATAAGCATTCTGCTGCTGGGAATGGCGCTCGTCATCCTGCGTGCGCGAGAGGTGGCGCTGTTCCTCGAGCAACTCGCCGTTCCCGTCCTGCTCACCGGCGGAGGCAGTCTGGCCTTCGGTCTGTTTCGCGACCTGCCCGATCGGAGTGCCACGGCCTTGCTGGCCGCGGTTGCGCTAACCCTCGCCTTCATCATGGACCGCGCGTGGCTTCGAGTGCTGCTGGGCGCGCTCTCGGCGGCGCTGGTTGCTTCGGCAGTCGTTCCGTCGCGCGTTAGCGGGTTCGAGGAGGCCGAGGCGCTCTGGGTTTCGGCCCATTGCATCCTGGCGCTCTGGTTGGGTTCGCTCTGGATTCAGAGTGGCTGGTTCGCCCAGGGGAACCGGGCGCGACACGCCATCACCATCGAACAGGTGGCAGCCGGCTGGGCGATTGCGTTGTTGGCGGGCATGGCTGTGCTTTCGGGTATGACGTTTCTGGTCGGCGGCGCACTCGGCGGTTTCGCCGGCGAACTGGCGCGCGAGCCCTCCCGGAATATCGGGTTCGATTGGCAGTCGGCCGTGATCCCCGCCGCCTCGGTCGCACTGGCGCTGGCCGCCGGGGCGGTGGCGGGCCGCGCCTGGCCCTCCCTGCGCCAAACGACCGTGGTCGGCACCGGAATGGGGCTGGCGGTATTAGCCTGGTTCCTGCCCCTGCTCGGCGCGGTGTTGCTGGTGCTGGCGATCACCGCCACTTCGCACCGCTACCGCCTGGCGGGCGCCGCGGCGCTCGCCGCCGCCTGGATCGTTGGCAGCTTCTACTACCAGTTGCACTGGCCCCTGATGACCAAGGCGCTGGTGCTGATGGGCGTGGGCACGGTGCTCGGCCTGCTGGGATGGATCTCCTTTCGGCAGGGCAGCCCCGCTTCGGGAGGAACGCCGCAGGTCGCCCCGCCCGACGGCAGGCGCTGGCCCATCGCCCTTGCCGCTGCGCTGACACTGCTGGCGGTCAACATCGGCATCATGCAGAAGGAGAAGTTGATCGACGAAGGGCAGCCGGTGTTTGTGAGGCTGGCACCGGTCGACCCGCGCTCCCTGATGCAGGGAGATTACATGCGGCTGAATTTCCAGCTGCCGGGGGACATCGGCGACATCCTCGACGACCTGGTGGCCGCAGAGCGCCCGAAGGTGGTCGCACGGCGGGACGAGAGGGGCGTCGTGACCCTTCTGCGCCTGCATGATGAGGCGCACCCGCTCGGCAACGACGAGTTTCTCATCGAACTGACTCCCAGTGACGGCCGCTGGATTTTGGTGACCGACGCCTGGTTCTTCCGCGAGGGCGACGGCGGGCGCTGGGCGGAGGCACGGTTCGGCGAATTCCGCGTGGACGAAACGGGCAAGGCGCTTCTGGTGGGCATGGTCGACGCCGAATTGAGGCCGATCGCGCCCTGATGCGACCCTCACCGCGCAGCCAAACTCCTCAAGAGGCCCCTGTCGCGCGAGTGAGGGTAAGTGGGTCAGAGATAAATATCTGTGGCAACCTGCGCTGAATAAGGATAAATGAGGATAAATGGGGTCAGAGTAAAATATTCGTGATAACCTGCGCCGAAGAATAGCAACGGCGGAAGGGAAGATGGCAAGGCGATTGCGCGTGGCGCCCACTGGCATACCGCAGCACGTGATCCAGAGGGGAAACAACCGCCAGGTCTGTTTCGCCTCTGAGGATGACATGCGGGCCTATTTGTCATGGCTGAAGGAGTATGCCCAAAAGTACAAGGTCCACATTCATGCCTGGGTGTTGATGAGCAATCACGTGCATCTGCTCTGCACGCCGCAGGCCTCTGACGCTGTATCCCGCATGATGCAGGCGCTTGGTCGGGTGTATGTGAGGTATTTCAACCACACCTACCAGCGCAGCGGAACGCTGTGGGAGGGGCGCTACAAGTCCTGTCTGGTCGAGAGCGAATCATACCTGCTTCAGGTGTATCGCTATATCGAACTGAACCCGGTTCGCGCGGGCATGGTGGGGGACCCGGGGGAGTACACGTGGTCAAGCTATCCGTGCAATGCCTTTGGCAAAAAGAGTGAAATGCACACGCCGCACGAGCTCTACCGCGCGTTAGGGCGGACGGATGCGGAACGGATGGAGCGCTATCGAGCGCTGTTTTCTGCTCACGTGGACGGGCCTCTGTTAGAGAAAATCCGCCAAAGCCTTAACAAGGGTCTCGCTCTGGGGCACGAACGGTTTGCCGAGCAGATCGAGGTGTTAACCGGGCAGAGGGTGGTGCCCGGAAGGCGGGGACGGCCGCGGAAGGAGCCGAAAAAGTTACTCTGACCCTGAGGAATCCTCGCGAAATTCCCTTTTAGATCAACTCTTTGAATGGGTGAATTAAGAGAATTGAATGCATGCATGGTGAATTTGTGATCTCATCAAGTCACCACAACCGAGGAGATCTTCACCATGCATGCCCGCAAAGTGTCGCATAAAATCCTGTTCAATACTCTCCCCTGGATTCATCAGGCTCGCCTTAGCGCCTTGGAAGAGTGCCTGCTTGCCGCCATCAACAGCCAGCGCCTCAGTGTTACCGGCATAGGCCGCTCAATTAAAAGCAGCGCAAAAGAGAAGCACTGTATTAAGCGGGCCGACCGTCTGCTATCAAACCACCACCTATGGTCTGAGCGAAAAGACATCTATCACACCATGGCGAAGCTCATGGTCGGTAACATCCAAAGGCCGCTCATATTGGTCGACTGGTCCGATCTGGACCCGCATAAACGACACTTCCTGATCCGGGCAGCAGTGGCGCTTGATGGGCGCTCCCATACGCTCTACGAAGAGGTGCACACCATCAAGACCAAGGAGAAACCAGCCACTCACCGGTCTTTCAAGTGCGCGGGGTCTCGCATTGCAGCATGAGCACGCAGAGGCACTCCCGTGCCAATTCGTCGGGTGTTATGATTTGGGAAAAATACCGGACCGGACATTTCAATGGATTCATCAGTGGCACAACTTCCCAAGTGCAAGCAGGATGACCCAGAAGAAGTGTCAGTCCTCGCATTGCAACGTGTTTTGGCATATCAAAGTGGAGATGCGGCGAGGCTTCCCCGCAGCAAGGGCAATACAAATGCCGTACATTCGAGAACTAAAGATCACGTATGAACGGAAGCGGGTCGAAGGCGACCTGCTTGGTAAGCCCGTCGAATCGGCAGCACACGTTTATCAGCTGTTCAGAGAGATGGAGAATGAAGCTAGGGAAAAGATTGTCTGCGTTCACCTTAATCCGCAGTTGGAAATCCTCTCATTCGAGGTTGTCGCGATTGGCACCGACCGATACGTGATTAGTGATCCTATTGAGGTCTTTCGCAGCGCAATCGTTGTTCGCGCGTCCAAGATCATAGTCCTGCACAATCACCCTCTCGGTTCCCCTGAGCCGTCCGCCGCCGATATTAAAGGAGCAAAGGAAATGCACAAGCTTGGCGAACTCCACCGGATTCGGCTGCTCGATTTCATTATTATTGGTGATGATGGGTACAGGAGTCTCGACGAGATGGGTGTGTTCGACGCGGAAGATTAACGTAAGCGTGCATTCTACTCCGTCCTTCAGTTGACCTGATCCCGCAGATACGCTGCTTCTCGAAATCCACGAAAGAGGAGCAAGCCAGTGAGCCAATCAAAGCGTACATACCGCCGCCGTGGCCGAGAGCAGTGGCACCAACTAATCGCCAAGCAGCAGCAAAGCGGCCTGGCGAATTCCCGAATTCCGGGGACAGTATACCTATTTCGATGCCAAAGGCTGCCGCAGTTGAATAGGTATACTGCAGTCTTCCGCCTTCATCGCCGACGCAAAAGGGGGGGGGGAGCGCTTACAGTGGGCCATCTGTTTCAGGGGCGCTTCAAGGGCATCTTGGTGGCCAGTCACAACAGCTATCTAATGGTTGCGCATTGATTTTTCGCAATTAGCGAACGCTACGGTCAAGCTTTATCGCGTCTGTCGACAAGGATCGAGACTGCACCAAAAATTGTGTTCGTCGCGGGTATCCCGAGGCAGCGGTTGGCGTTACCATCGTGCATCGTCTCTGCGATGGTGCGCGAGGTGCCATATGAATGCCGTTTCGATGAAGACGCTCACTTTGCTGCTTTTCACGGTGGTCTGGCTGACCGGGTGCGGTGGTGGAGGCGGCGGTGGCGGGGGGGCCGTGGATGAGGATTACACGTTTACGCAACCCTTGGCGGGCATCGTCGTCTCGGCGGGCGCCGAAGCGGGCACCGCACGGGTTGATGTGGTGCTCCGCGGCGATGCCGTACCCACGACCGTTGCCGTGTCGGAGGAGGCGGCAGCGTCCGACGCGGGCTTCGAATCTGCTGTCACTTCCCTGAATCGATCGAGCGCCTATCCATTCGAACTGCTTACCCTGCGCGGTACCGGTTTCCGACCGTCCGACTCGGCGACTTCCGTGATCTTCCGGGTGGACGGCATCGAGCCCGTGGTGGTCCCCGCGATCGCTGGCACCACGACCACCCTGGACGTGGCGGTGCCCGCGCTCATCAACGCCAGCGGTGACAATGTTGCCGGCCACGCCACCGTGCAGGTGGTGCAGACGGGCGATTGGGGCACTTCGAGTACCGCCGTTCATGACGGCATCGACATCAACCCACTGCCACTGGTGGAAGCAGGAATTTCGGCCGGTGCGGTGTTCGATGCCTATCTCACCTCCGTGCTCAACGTGGTCGCTGGCATGCAGGCGGCGCCGCCCGGCGACCAACCACCTGAGTTCTGGACGGCGCTCGACACGTTGCGGACGGACCTCACGGAGTTGCAGACGGCCGTGCAGGAGGTGGTCGTCAATCCCTCTGCAATGCCCAGTGTGGCAAGCGAAGGTGCCGGCACGGTAAACCTGGATGCCGACACGCTCGCCCTGGCGGATCGGCTGGTCGCGTCACTGCTGTTGCGTTTGGGCGAAGTGCTGGAGTTCGAATCGGCCGAATCGCTTCCTGCAGGTATGGTGCGCGCAGTGCCTCCCTATGAGGCCTGCCCAACCGAAGTCGGTAGTGCCTGGTTCGACGACTTCAACTGCAAAAACCAGCGTTTCCGTCAGGACTACAGCCTCCAGGCAAAACGCGCCGTAGCCATCGGTGCGAAGGTGGAAACCTCCTTTTACCTTTCGGTGTTCGGTGGTTTTAGCGGCAACCTGCTGGGGGTGGTGAGCACCAAGGCCAGCACGGCGTTCGAACTCGTGTGGAGCGCCGTATCGGGACACATCGCCTCTTGGGTCACGTTTAGCGAACCGCCCACGGCGGGTGAAACCCTCGGCGAGGTGGGCATCACCGTGCTCGAGAAGATGGCCGGCACCCATGGCCTGCTCAGCGCCGGCGTTACCGCGGCGACCATGGGGAAGGAATACGATAGGGAAATTCAATCCATTCGCGCGGGGGCATCGCAGTTCTCCGGAACGCTGAGCGGGACCACCTATGAGAGCTGGGGCGGCTGTCAGTGGCGCCACAGCCTCAGTCTGACAGTCAGCATTGCGGGGTTCAGCGGCAGCGGCACCATGGTGGACCCGTATCAGGGCGTGGTCGAGATCAACGGTACCGATGGGATAACGCTCGTCTCCGGGTCGGACTGCGATGGCGGCGATACTCTCACCGTATACGGAACCGGCGTTGTGGAAGGTACCTCGGGCAAGGTGGAGATCGCTACCACTGCCTCCGGGGGGACCGGAGTCCTCACCTTCGATATGCCCTACGGCGTGTATGACGGGAGCACGATCAGCGGAGCCTACATCGTCGACAGCGATGCCTTCGACGATTACATCGATGGCACCATCACCCTGCATAAGCAGTAGGCGATGACCGTGCCGGGGCGGCGAGACGCCCCGGCACCCAACGGATGGAGCGTTATCGAGCGCTGTTTTCTGCTCACGTGGACGGGCCTCTGTTAGAGAAAATCCGCCAAAGCCTTAACAAGGGTCTCGCTCTGGGGCACGAACGGTTTGCCGAGCAGATCGAGGCGTTAACCGGGCAGAGGGTGGTGCCCGGAAGGCGGGGACGGCCGCGGAAGGAGCCGGAAAAGTTACTCTGACCACTCTGACCCCCTTCTCCCTCTGACCCCCTTCTCCCAGGGATGTATTCACAGCGTACCTGCTTCCAAGGACTAGCATCGCTCACAGCACGGCCGTGACGTAAGTATGCGCTCGCCCTGATCCTGACCCCCTTATCCCTTCTTTTGAGCCCCTTATATGTTATCGCGCCTGGCGGTTGGACAAGAGACGCTGGCTCTTCTAATATGTACGTCGTGGTGTACGTTTTAGTGTACATGGATTCGCATTGGGAGGCGAAAACATGGCTGTACAGAAGCTGCTCGCCGAAGAGACCGTTTCGGTATCCGAGTTTCGCAAACATCCAAGCGATTACTTCACGGATCACCCGGTTGCTGTGATTTCCCGGAACAAACCCGCTGGCTATGTGATCGGCGCCGAGCTGTTCGAGAGCATGATGGCGCTGATTGAGCAAATTCAGGAGGCTCGACAGGTGACGAGCGAATTCCGGCCTGCTGCCGCACGCCTGCGCGAGATCGCGGCCAAGAGCGCAGCTCTTTTGAAAGAGGCCGGTGAGGACGACCTCGACAAGTTTTCGGAGTGAGCGAGATACGGATATACAGCAGCCCGTTTGTCCGGGGCGCATTGAGTCAGGCGGAGTATGACGCGCTCGTATCGGACTTTCGGTGCTAGAAAGGAACTGGCAAGCTCCCGGCCGTCTTCGGCCGGGACGCTCTGTACAATCACCCGAATGGCCTCCCCATTATCCGAGAACAAAAGGTGGCGCATATTCATCTGCAGGAGCCGGAGCACCCTTGGCCTCTGCAGCTCCTGCAGTTCAGTCGCACCAGCGATATCCACTTGGTGTACTGTCAAGGCTTTTACAATACTTCGGTCTACCTGCTGATGGCGATCCTTTCGCCGGATGCCCACGCGCAGGCTCTAAACAACTCGATCATGTACAAACTCGGCAAGATGGCCGAAAACTTCCGCGACCAGTATTGACGTTCAGTTCGGCTGCTGAGAGCAAAGCTGCTTCACGGGTAGCCGCAGGCATCGCATCAGTGGGCTCCGAGCTACCCTGACCCCGTTATCCATCACGTAATCGGCGGCGCCCTCCTATCCCCCTTGCGTCCTCCCCGTCCATTTTGGGATAGCCGGGACATCCACCACAGCTTTTCTCTTTCGGTGGTTTTTCTTCGATCCGCTCGCCCTGTTCGCGGTCCCAGAGAATAGAGGAAACGGTGATACGTGTGTCCTTTACTGCGGTGTTGGGATGGGATCAAGAAGAAATTCATTGGATACTAAATTTGCTGCTAGTCTTTAGGGAAACCCTGATTAATTCTGCTGTCGCGCTCCGGCCCCCGGTTGAGGCACTCGAGGGCAGGCCCCCGATTAAGGCACTCGAGGGCAGGCTTCGGCGGGAGCCCAGAACAATCAGGGCACTGGATGCCCGCCCCCCGACTGATGCTCTCGGGGGCCGGCTTCGCGGGCATGATGGATTAATCAGGGTTTTCTTAACGAGTACCCTCAGAAGTCGGCGAACCGTAGCGTTCGCCACCTCGCGCCGCAAGGAGAGAGAGTATGCCGACGAAAGCACTGTCGATAGAGGAACCGAAGGTGCACCCGGAGGCCACGGAGACGGAGCTGCCGAATCCCCAACCCTCCACCCCCGAGGGGCGCCAGCCCGGCCTTACCTTGCCTGGGGAGCTGAATCGGCGCATCCAGGACATTGACGCCAGCGTGGAAGGGGTAAAGGCTGCGCTGAAGAAGATCAATGCCGAGGTGAAGCAGAGTCTGTCGCGCCTTACCGAGAATGACGAGGAGCTGACCAGCAGGGTCGGCCAGACCTATCAGCAGCTGGGCGAACTGGACAAGGCATACCGCGCCCTGAGCAAGCAGTCCACGGGCATCCAGCAGCAGCTGGCGGCGCTCACCCAGACGTTCGAAGAGCACGCCGATCAATCCTCGACCCGATTCCAGGAGTTCGCTGAGGGGCACGCCCAGTTGCTCGAACGCACCGAGGAACTGCAGCAGAAATCAAAGAACCTTTCGATGCAGCTGACGCGCAGCATCAACAGCAACCTGAAGGCGATGAGCGAGCTGGAGGGGCAGCTGCAGGCCGAGATCGGTGCCTTGGCCCAGCGCACCCAGGAACGGGACGACGCCCTCGCCGAGACCAGCAGTGAGATTGACCGCAGGCTGACCGGCACCGAGGAGAATGTGCGAGCCTACGAGGTGCGTCTACTCAAGATGCAGGCGGTGGATCGAGCCCTGGAGCAGCGCGCCGACGCGCTGGAGAGGACCGCCACTGAACTCAAGGAGCAGGGGAAGGGGCTGGTGCAGTCCACGCGCTCGCTACACGAACGGCTGGGTGTGGTGGCGGCGGAGGTCGTGGCCCTGCAGGCACAGGCGAAGGCGCAGGGTGAACGGATCGAAGGACTCGACGAACGTACGGGCAAACTCGACTCGACCCTGTTGGCGGCAATGGGACTGGAGCGCAAGCACTTCCGCCAGCTGGGGGTTTCCGTGGCGCTGCTTCTACTGCTCCTGGCGGCCTTCATGGTATCTCAGCATCTCGGTTGGCAGGAGCAGGAGCAGACCAATGCCGCAATGCAGGGTGATCTGCAGCAGCTGCAGGGCCGCACGGCGAAGGCAGCCGCTGATTTCGGCCAGTTGGAGGCGCAGCTACAGGAGCTGGACGAGCGGGTATCGGGGCTCAGCGATCAGGTTGGGGCGCAGGAGCAGCAGACCAGCCAGGCGCTGAGCGGGGTGGCTGCGCAATTGAATACCCAGACCGACCGGCTCGACAGCCTGCAGGGGCAGATCGCCAACCACCGCCCGCAGGCGACCTTCGGCAAGGATGGGGTGATCCACGGCCCCCAGTGGCTGCTCGGGCAGCCCGCCGACCACTACCTGATCCAACTGGCGACCGTCTCCGAAAAGCAGGAGTTGTACCGGCTGGCCGAACGGTACGGCCACTATCTGCAGGATGAACTCGCCTACGTGCCGGTGCAGCAGGGCTATGCCCTGGTCTACGGCTCCTTCGCCGATTGGACCGAGGCGACTAACGCCCAGGCCGGTCTGCCGCCGATGATCGAGGGCCAGCGGCCCAGGATCTACCCGATGGGTTCGGTGCAGGGCTACTTGGGGCAGTGAGCGCCAATGCCTGGAAGTAGTTAGCTGAACGCAGGTTGATTCCGCTTTCGTTGCTCCCGTCCCCGACTAAGGCATTCGAGGGCAAGCTTCGGCGGGGGCACTGGATGCCCGCCTTCGCGGGCATGACGAAGGCACTGGATGCCCGAGTCGCCCCCGGCCAGGATTTGGCGGATCAAGCCCGGATCGACCTCACCAACATCTCTATCGTATGCTTGATTAACGCATCGCTTGAATACTTCGCCAGGAGCCCGTCCTCGCCCATCTTTTGCTGACACATCATGATCACACCATGGAGCGCACCGCGTAGGTAGAGCGCTGTTTGGAATGGATCTTTGACCTGTTCGCCTCCGATACTGCCGTCCTTCAGCCCCACTTCCAGGGCTTCCACCATCAACTGCATGCTCTCAAGTTCACGGTCGATCATCACCTGGGCTTCTTCCTCATCGGCGTCCTGCATGGCGGTGGCGGCCTTGGTCAGCGCCTCGAAATAGTCCGGCTCTTCCTGCCAGAAGCGGTAATAGGTCTGGCCTACGGCGATGATCTTCTCCAGCCCTGTACCCTCCGAATCCAGGGCCGCACGGAACCGGTCCCGCAGCCGTTCGGCGGCGCGCCGCATGATGCCCCGCTGGATCGCGGCCTTGTCCTTGAAATAGACGTAGAGCAGGGCACGACTGAGGCTGGCGGTGCGGGCGATATCATCCATCGACGTCCGTTCGTAGCCTTTCTCGCCGAACATCTTCTCCGCGGCATCAAGGATGGTGTCTTGCCGCTGTTGCTTTTCCCGCTCCCGCCGTTTTTGCAGATCGCTCATGAGTCTTGGCCCTTTCGCTGCGAGCGGCGTGCCGCTGGGGTGAAGCCACCTGCGTTCCGATTCGCAATTCTGTGCATGGATGAAACGTTGACAAAGTGTCAAAGCGTGACATGATGTCAACAACATGATCCGGTAAACGGCGCCAGAACACAACTCCGCACCGGCCTTATTGGTGCTCAACGCCCATTCCAGCCAGCAGGTGACGCTCCATGATTTGTTCGACTCGCGCTTTCGTGCCCTTCGTTCTCAGCCTCCTGAGCGTCGCGCTGGCTGGCTGCACTGAATCTGTCAGCGCACCGGCCGATGCTGTACACCCGATCACCGTGCGTGCCGCGCCGGTCACCTTAAGGGCGTCCGCCGCCGAACCCCTGCGTTTTGCCGGCATCGTCCGGGCTCGGCAGCGGGCGACGTTGACCTTCCAGGTCAGCGGAACCTTGCGGGAGCGGCCGGTGGCGTTGGGGGAGCAGGTGAAGCCCGGCCAGGTGCTGGCCACGCTCTACAACCCGGGCCTGGAACCGGCGCGGGATTCCGCCGAAGCCCGCCTGCAGGAGCTGCAGACCCAACTTGATCAGGCCCGCCGGGAATCAGACCGCTCCCGCAAGCTCTTCGAGCGCGACATCGTCTCCGAACAGACCCTGGAGCAACTGGAATAATCCCGCCGGGACAGCCTGGAAGCCAGTGTTGCCACCGCCCGGGCCGCCCTGGCAGAAGCCAGGCGTATGGTTGCGGAAAGCAGCCTCAAGGCGCCTTTTGCCGGGCGGGTGGAGGCCCTGTTGGTGGAAGAGGATGAATTCATCCATGCCGGTCAGCCGGTGGCGCGGATCTCATCTCCCACCGGCCGGGAAGTGGAAGTGCGCGTGCCCGCCTCCCTGTTGGATCAGGTTCAACTGGGACAGCCGCTGCCGATTTGGTCTGTGCAGGAGCGTCGCCGAACACCGGTGACGGGCACCATCATAGAGATCGCCCAGCCCGGCGCAGTGCGTGGTGAACTGCATGCGGTGCTGGTCAGTCTGCCGGAGGGGACCCTCGAGGCCGGCGTGCCGGTCGAGGTGGGCGTCGCGCCGCCGTCGGAGCCCCTGATCACTGTGCCGCTGCTGTCGGTGATCCGCTCTGCCGCCGGCACGAGTGTTTTCCGTGTCGTCGACAACGGCGACGGTCCCACCGCCGAGCGGGTGAGCATCACCGTTGAGCGCATCGCCGGCGAGCAGGCCATTATCGGCGAGGGAGCACTTCAACCCGGTGACCGGGTGGTCTACGCAGGGATGACGCGGGTGACCCAGGGTGATGCCGTGGAGATCCTGCCATGACCGCACGCCTGCTAAGCCGCCAGCGCCTGCTGGGCATGGTGGTCACCCTGCTCTGCCTGCTCGGGGTTGCCGCCTACAGCACCATGCCGCGCCAGGAAGATCCCTCGTTTCCCTACCGGGCAGGCCTGCTGACCGTCAGCTATCCCGGCGCCAATGCGGACGTCGTCGAGCGTCTGGTCATGCGGCCGCTGGCAGATGAACTGCTGCAGGTCGAAGAAGTCGACTTTGCCTCAGGTACGGCCCGCACCGGCGTGGCGGTGGTCGATATCCGACTCAACGACGACATCTACGACACTGATGCCGCCTGGGACCGGGTGCGCCAGGCCATGGAACGCGCCCGTCTGGAGTTCCCCGATGAGGTCGGGCAAATGGCCCTGGATGACCGCCTAATCGACATTCCCGCCATCGTGCTGGCGTTGGGTGGCGCGCCTTCGGTCACGGAGCTGTCGGCCCAGGCGGAGCGCCTCAAGAACAATCTGTTGGATATTCCCGGCGTCTCCCGGATCGGGCTGGAAGGGGACGTGGACGAGCAGATCACCCTGGCTCTGGACGATGCGGCACTCTATCGCCTGGGCATCTCCCCGTCCCGTGTTTTGGACATTCTGGCTCGGCGCAACCAGGTGATTCCCGGGGGGTTCCTGGTCGTCGATGGGCAACGGTTGTCCATCCTGCCCAATAGCGAATTCGACGATATCGATGCCATCCGCGCCACACCGATCGAATTGCCGGATGGTTCCCAGGTGCCTTTGGCGGCGGTTGCCGACGTCTGGCGCGGACCGGTGGAGCCGCGCCAGCCAGAAACCTGGTATGACGGCGAACGGGTGGTCCTGCTCTCGCTGATCATGGAGAACGGCACCACCGATGCCATCCGCTTTGGCGAGCGGGTACGCGCGCGTATCGAGCAGATCAAGGGTGACTTCGCGCCATACACGATCAAGGAAATGTTTTTTCAGCCGGACAAGGTGGGAGAGCGACTGAATCATCTGGCCTGGAATCTCGTGCAATCGGTCGCGATCATCATCGCCGTGGTGTTCACCGGCATGGGGATCCGCATGGGGCTTCTGGTGGCGACGATCCTGCCCATGGTGGCGCTGATCAGTATCGGCCTGTATGACTTCGGCGGCGGCGTGCTGCACCAGATTGCGGTGATTGGCATGGTGATTTCACTGGGTATCCTGATCGACAACGCCATCGTCATCGTCGAGAGTATCCAGACCCTGCTGGACCAGGGCGTCCACCGTCTGGATGCGCTGAAACAATCGGTGCGGGAGTTGGCTGGGCCCCTGGGCGCATCCACCGGCACCACGCTGGCGGCTTTTGCGCCACTGCTGCTGTCCAAGGGCGTCACTGCGGATTTCACCCGGGGCATTCCGGTGATGATTATGTTGACCCTGTCGGTCAGCTACCTGCTGGCGATCTCCGCGGTGCCGTTGCTGGCCTGCCGGTTTCTCAAACCGCGCATGCAGGTGCGGGCCGATCGGCTGGCGGGTCTGGCCCGGTTCCTCGGTGGGCTCGTTTGCAGGGCGCCTGGCCTGCTGATGGTGGCCGGCTTTGTGGTGGTCGCGGCCAGCCTCGCGCTGACGCCTTTCCTCAAGCAGCAGTTCTTCCCCAACGCCGATCGGCCGCGGGTGGTCGTGGAGTTGTTCATGCCCGCGGGTACCGACCTCTCCCGCACCGCGGGCGTCGCCGCCGAACTGGAGAGAGCGATCCGCAGTCGGCCGGAAACCGTGGACGTGCACCGCTTCGTCGGCTTCACCGGTCCCAGCTTCTATTACAACCTGCTGCGTGCGCCGCAAGCGCCGAACCGCGCACGAGTCGTGGTCAAGACTAAGACCCTGGAGCAAACCACCGGCCTGGTCCACTGGATTCGCGATTACGCCAGCGGGGTCATGCCGGAACTGTCTCTGGCTGTGAATATCCTGGGGCAGGGGCCGCCCCGGGTCGCGCCTGTGGAAGTGCGTCTCTACCACCCGGATGACGCCGTGCGCACAGAGGCCATCGAGCAGGTTTTCGCCGGGTTGCGTCAGGTGCCGGGGACCGTCGATGTGCGCCATGACCTAGACCCCGGTGTCCCCAGCGTCCGCATCAACGTGGATGACGCCAGCGCCGCCCGCCATGGCATTAGTCGCGCGGAGGTGGCCCAAAGCCTTTACGGCCAGAGTTTCGGTCTCGTGGCGGAGCAGTTCCGCCGTGAAGATGACCCCATTCCGCTGGTGCTGCGTTCCCTGGACGGCACCGCGCTTTCCCTGTCGCGGCTGCTTTCGATCAACGTCTATTCGAACCGCGGCGACGCGGTGCCCTTGTCCGCCATCGCCACCGTGGAAACCACCTGGGAGCCGGCTGCGCGCTACCTGCGCAACGGTGTGCGGGTGAATACCGTCACGGCCAACCTGGAAACCGGATACAGCTTCAGCCAGGCGCTGGATGGGTTGCAAGCCCATCTTGTGAAGAACCCGCTGCCGCCCGGTACGCGCCTTGAATATGGCGGCGATGCGGAAGGCTCCAACGATGCCAACGGGGCAATACTGACTATGGCGCCCATTGGTGTCCTGTTGCTGCTTTTCTTCCTGTTGCTGCAGTTCAATTCATTCACGCGGGTGGGGATCATCCTGTTGACCGTGCCGTTGGCAATGGTGGGGGTTTTCCCGGGATTGGTGATGTCGGGTTCACCGTTTGGATTTCAGTCGCTGCTGGGGGTGATCGCCTTGGTGGGGATTGTGGTGAACAACGCCATCGTCTTGCTGGACGTGATTGATCGAAAATTGCAGGAGGGGGAGTCGATTCGGCATGCGGTACGCATGGCAGTGGAGCAGCGGACCAGGCCGATCCTGCTGACAACGGGTACCACGGTTGCGGGCTTGCTGCCGCTGGCGTTCTCCAGCTCGACGCTCTGGCCGCCCATGGCCTGGGCGATCATTTCGGGATTGCTGGCGTCCACGGTGCTGACGCTGCTGGTCGTGCCGTCGCTGTGCATTAAGCTGATTCACGGGCGCGTGCCAGGAATGGAGAATGCACCGGCTTAGTTCTGGTGGAGCTGCGAGTGAAATTGGAAATTCACATAAAAAACACCACTGCTCGAATACACGGAAGGCTTCTCATGGCAACCGGGATTGCTCAACATGATGAAAGAACCTTCCCATGCCGCTTGACCCTTCCCAAGTCGCTTCATCCCTCGGGCCGCACGGCAAAGTCCCCGGACTGAATCGCCGAGGGGTGGCCGGGCTAGCCGGGGACCTGGACACGACCGCGGGCAGGTTCAGGTCTGCGCGGTGGCTGCGGGAAGCGGCCCGGCCTTGGCAGCGAGCGCTATTTTTTAAAGAGGTCGTCGAGCGGATTCCTGCCCGGCGCGTCCGGCGTGCCCCCGCCGAACAGCTTGTCCAGGGCACCCCGGGCCGCTGCCGAGTCGTCCGCGCCCGCGAAGGCATTCGGACGCGGCTTGAACCAGTCGCAGAAATTGGCACGGTCCGCTTCCCGCGGCGGCTCCGCGCGCTCCTCGCGACAGGCGCTGCGGTAGCGTGCATCGTAGTGCTCGCACAGACGGCAGACGTAGAGTTCCGCATCACACGCCGGACAGCGGGCGTAGCGGGAGAGGGGTTGTGGCACGGCGTCGAGTGCCGCACCGCATTTCCAGCAAACCAGGCTCATGACGAATCTCCTCGTGGCCAGACAGTCAGCTTGCCCCTGCCCGGGTCCGAGGGCAAGCCGGAACGGCGGCCATCTCCCTCCCGCACCGTCGACAGACGTTGCAGGAGCGCCGTCACTGCCAGGGGCAAGCCGTCAGCAACTGAACTGACGCTCACCCTTTGGATGGCCATGCGCCCTGAAGTTCATTTTGGTCCAGCCGGGTCCATCGTTGACTACTTTTTACCAAGTGGCCCGGAATCGCCCGGGGGAGAAGGGGGAGGGTGCAGTGGAGCCGTTGACGAAACTTCAATCCAGGGAAATCGCCGAAGACACCGTGGCGCTGTCGGTCTGGTTGCCGGTTGCCGGCTTCGGTGTGTTGCCGGTCAATGCCTTTGTTATCCGGGCCGCTGAGCCGGTGTTGATTGACACCGGGCTGGCGCTGGCGCGGGAGGAGTTCCTCGCAGCTCTGCGCGAGACCATCGATCCGCAGGCGCTCAAGTGGATCTGGCTGACCCATGTCGACCCGGACCATGTGGGTAATCTTGCGGCGCTCCTGGCGGAGGCGCCCCGCGCTCGCGTGGTGACATCGTTTCTCGGCATGGCCAAGTTGGACATGTCTCAGTTGCCGGTGGCGCAGGCCTATTTGCTGAATCCGGGACAGCGCCTGGATGTCGGGGACCGGCAGCTGGTGGCCGTGCACCCGCCCGTGTTCGATGCTCCCGAGACGACCGGCGCACTGGACTCGAAGACCGGCGCCCTGTTCAGCGCGGACTGCTTCGGCGCCCTGTTGCCGCAGATTGCCGACGCGGCGGCCGATGTGCCCGACGAACTCCTGCGCGCCGGCATGGTCGGCTGGGCGACGGTGGACGCCCCCTGGTTGGCTCAGGTGGCGCCGGAGCGGTTCGATGCCGGGCTCGAAGCGATACGACGCCTCGAACCGGCAGCCATTTTCAGTAGCCACGCGCCGCCCGCCTTTGGAATGACCGACACCCTCCTGCAGCACCTGGCCGGCGCTCCGGCCGCGCCGCCGTTCGTTGGCCCGGATCAGGCCGCGCTGGAACGGATGATGGCGCTCACCTGAGCGAGCGGATCCGGCCTCTCTTTTTGGCAAAAACCAACAGTCGTGTAGCGCTGCCTAGAGCACCGAACAGGTAAACCGAAAGATCGCCAATCGCAGCCAAGTTGCACCGCAGGTGGCGGGGGCAGCGAACCGAGGTAGGGTGGATAAGCGCAGCGCATCCACCAAATTGTAGGGGATAGGCACAGCGCATCCACCCATTCGACGCCGCACGGTGGATGCGCTGCGCTTATCCACCCTACATATTGGGCGCGTTGGATTTATCTGTTCGGTGCTCTAGGCGCAGATGCCGAGAGCAAGGACTTTGCAGCATGGCGGGAACGCTGAGCGCCTCCCAAAACGCCCTTAATCTATCTTGAGAGGGAAGAGACTCGGCGCGTCAGCCGTATAGTCGGGCGTGATTGGCACGATGGTGATGTAGCCTTGCGCAGACCACGTGGTATCGG
Source organism: Gammaproteobacteria bacterium (assembly GCA_041690535.1). GTDB lineage: Bacteria > Pseudomonadota > Gammaproteobacteria > Thiohalomonadales > Thiohalomonadaceae > JAWLHA01. Next base: position 18,085 of record JAWLHA010000015.1, read on the forward strand.
CGCCTGGGAACTCGGGTGTCTCATCTGGGCCAATGGCCGTGATCCCACCCGGGACCGTGGTTCCGGCCGGAACATCGGTGCAAGACTTATGGCAGCCGATGTTGATGGTCACTGTATCGCCGCCAAAGCTGACTATCAGATTGTCCGCAAAGGTGACGGTGCGACCCTGTCGCGTGATAAGGATGCCGGCGGGCTCGGAGAGCGGCGGGTAGTTGATGTTCAGACCGACCCCCTGCGGCAGCAGGCCCCGAAAAGGAGCAGGGGCTTGCAAGAGCATTTTCGCGAGCAGCGCACGAGCCGAGGGGGCAACACACTTGCCGGTGATGGACATGGAAAGCGGGTCAGACAATACTGTCCCCGAATTCGTCCATCCAGAGGTGATCCTACATTGAACGACGCCGAACCAGGCCGAATTGAGGGTCGGTCTGCCGAACGGCAGAAGTCGGCGCACACTGCTGTTGCCCTTGACAGGGACGCGGGAACTTCTCCTGGACGTTCTTGGCAGCTGTTATTCGGCATAGCGCTGTTACTGCCCGCCGTGTATGTCGTGGTCCCCTATGGAGCCTTTGCAAGCACCCTCTACGTGGCGGCCAGTTTGTTCGCGACCCTTGCCATTTCTCTTGCCGTGCGGGCCCGGCGGCAACTCTTCGCGCCGGCCTCCTGGTGGCTTTTGGCAGGCGGGCTGGGATTATGCACAATTGGTCATGGTATCTGGTATTGGCTCGACCTTCAGGGGTTGGAACCCTTCCCATCGCTCGCCGATGTCTTCTACCTTGTGGCATACCCACTGTTTGCGGTCTCGTTGTGGTTGCTGGGCAACCAGAACGATTCGGAGGATGGCGCGCTCAGCGATGCGCTCATCGTCGGAATTTCAGCGGCGGTGCTCAGCTGGGCTCTGCTGATCGCACCGTACGTTTACGATCCGACCCTGACGCTGGGCCAACTGCTCGTCTCGGCCGCCTATCCGGTCGCTGACCTGATTCTGCTGCCGCTGGTCCTTCGCCTGGTCTTCTTACACCGTACACGTATCACGGCTCATTTGCTGCTCCTTATCGGCTGGTCTGCCTATCTGGCGGCGGATATCCTGTACGCCCATGGCAATTCATCGGGCTGGTATGCACCCGGTGGGCTGACGGACGGGTTGTGGCTGGTCGCGTACGCGCTGTTCGTGGCTGCGGCGTGGCATCCCTCGGCCGCCATGGAGCCCGATTCCCATGCGTCAAGCGCCGAGTTGTCGGGCCGGCGCCTTCTCGTCCTCGGGGCGGCAGCCGTGCTCGTGCCTATGGTAATACTCTTCACCGCCGGGACGGACTACGAGATCGTCCGAGTCGCGGCCATCGCATCGATCCTGCTGTTCCTTTTGGTCATGCACCGCATGGCCGGCCTATTAAGAGAGACCCACCGGCAAGCGGCGGAACTGGAAAGCCTGTCGAGGACCGATCCACTCACCGGCGCGGCCAACCGCAGGCATTTCGATCACGAGTTGGCACGGGAGATATCCCGCGCCGAGCGGACGCAAACTGCGCTAAGTCTCGCGTTCCTCGACCTGGACCACTTCAAGCGGTTCAACGACACCTATGGACATTCGGCCGGGGATGCCCTCTTGGAAGAGCTGGTGAGCGCCTGGCGCGGCGCACTGCGTCCGGCCGATGTGGTGGCCCGAATCGGCGGAGAGGAGTTCGTCGTCATCTTTCCCGACACGACCTGTGACCAATGCCTGGGGGCATTGGAACGCCTTCGCGGGCTGGTCCCCTACGGCCAGACCTGCTCCGCGGGGCTCGCAACCTATCGCCCGGGCGAGACGGCTGACGCTTTTGTCGACCGTGCCGACAAGGCGTTATACACGGCCAAGCACAATGGCCGTAACCGGGTTGTTCTCGCCCAGGACACCCGGGGTCAGCCCTGCAGGGACCCTCTCGAATCCCTGGATGAGGAGCCGTACAGGATGGTCCCATAGCTGGCGTTAGTAGGGCGCGAAGCAAACCCCTTAACCCAGGGGCCGTGTCGCCACAACGGTTTACCCGTGTAGCACGTTGCTCCGAATCAAGCTATGAGGTAACTACTCGTCCCCCCGACTGCCTCCCGCTTATGGAATTAGGATGCGGTCGCAGGTTCACCGCACTCGATCCTCGCTACTTGTACTGTTCGTCATTCCCGCGAAGGCGGGAATCCATAAGGCACCCAGCCCAATACCCTTGACCCTCTGAAGTCCAGCACTGGATTCCCGCCTTCGCGGGAATGACGGATGCGGGTGAGTAGTTACGCTATGAGATCACAAACCCCGGTGGCAGGAGGCCGCTCACGCCATGGACCTTCGTACATCCCCTTCCGCACAACGCGGTGTGCTTTACGAGCATGCGGAGACACGTGAACTCGTTGCACTGGTGGACGAGGCGACAGCGCTGGTTGAAGCCCTCGGTGAGAGCGCGTTCAGCGAACTCTCGGTCGACGGCAGCCGCTGGCGGCAGGGGGAGACCTATATCTTTGTGCTGGACCCGCAGGGATGCTGGTGCATCCTGATCCAACCCTGTCCGGCAGGAATGTGCTGGACTACATGTGGCCCAAGCCTGGGGAAAACGTCTCCACTCAAAAATCGACCTATGTGAGCAGGGCGAAGCTGGGCGACCAGTGGGTCCTGGTCGGATGCGGGGTTTATCTGGCCGGTGCCCCGACAGAGGTCTCCGCCGCCCCCAAAATGACTGCGGTCGAGCTGATGACGCTGGTCCGTGAGGGGGCAGCCGTTTTGGAGGCGAAGGGGGAGAAGGGCTACCCCGAACTTCGCCAGAGGGGCTCCAGGTGGTATCGCAACGATACCTACTTTTTTGTCTGGACAATGGACGGGGACCGGGTCTTTCATGCCGCCGACCCGGCGGGGGAGGGCAGAAACGTCAGTGGCCTTAAAGACATCGTGGGCAGACCCATCGGCAGGATGATCCTCGACGTGGCCAACAGCCCCTCCGGGGAGGGTTGGATCCACTACATGTACCCGTTGCCCGGGGGCATGTTTCCGGCCTGGAAGTCCACTTTCGTGAAGCGGGTAACGTTCCCTTCCGGCAAGCTGTATGCCGTCGGCTCGGGGATCTATCAGATGAAGATGGAACAGGCCTTCATCGAGGATGTGGTCGACCGCGCAGCCGGACTCATCCAGGCGCGCGGCACAGAGGCCTTTCCTCTGCTGCGGGACCGGACCGGCCCCTTCGTCTTCATGGATACCTACGTGTTTGTAGAGACCGCGGACGGGACCGAGCTGGTGAATCCTGCCCATCCTTCGCTGGAAGGCCGGAATCTCATGGACCTGCGGGACTCTGAGGGTAACGCAGTGGTCCGCAAGGAGATCGCGGCTGCCATGAAGGAGGGGCATGCCTGGCCTTGAGGTGCAGTGGTACAGGCCCGGAACCAACATGCCTGCACGCAAGCTGACGTATCTGCGGAAGGTCCAGGCCGGTGACGAAACCTATTTCGTGGGCTCGGGCATTTACGTGGACTAAGCGGGTGGAAAGCGCGGTGCACACCGCCTTCAGGGTCCGACGTGCTTGCCCCCGGTCCTGAAAACTGGACACCGTTTGCATTTACGACGCAGAATTTCCAACGCATGTCCCAGCAGATTAAAGGTGTCTTCCACCCGTCCTGCACCCCAACAATGGAGCTGAATGCAGCGCAATTTTCAGTTGCTTTAAGCCAAATTCGCCCGTCTCCCTGGCCAGTTGCACGGTACGCTTCAGCAGCTTCTGTGGGCATGGCGGTTTCTGCTCTTAGGTCATCGCCACCCATTTGATCACGTCTACATCCCCTAGTCGATCCACTTCCTGCTTTTACCTGATTGGTGCTCTAGCCGCGGCAAAGGGCATCCCTGGCTGTGTCGCACCAACCGCGGCGTCATCCTGATGCCGCGGGAGCGATCCATCGACATAGGCGCTGGCAACACCTGTTGCCAAACGCGCCCCCTCCCCACTCAGTATCAACCAAGTCGCCTGTTTTGGTTAACGAATCTGCTGTCCCGACCCTGCCAATAAGTGCTAGCTTGTGGATTCGTCCAAGGGACACGGACAAAACGATGACAGAGACCGAAACAGCATCCTCCGACTCGGTGCGCGCGCGCCTGCTCAAGGCGGCCATGGACTGCTTTCTCGCGGATGAATACCACAACGTCACCACCCGTTTGATCGCGGATCGGGCGGGCGTCAATGCCTCAATGATTCGATACTACTTCGGCAACAAGGAGGGGCTCTACGAAGAGATGATTCGGGAGACCATGGCTCCTCTGCTGGATGTGCTCGACGCGCCTGGGTTCAACTCCGTGAACGGCTTCGCGGAGCTGTTGCGCCTCTATTACGACACCATGTCCTCCCACCCGGAGTTTCCCAAGCTGGTCCTCAAGGTCCTGGCGCTGAATCAGGGCCCCGGTAAGCGCTTCATTCACCAACTGATCGAGCGGGGCCGGTCGCGTGGGGCAGCCCGGATTGGCGAGATGAAGGCCAAAGGGGAGATCGCACCTTCGGTAGACCCGGACGTGATCCGTATGAGCTTCGTCAGTCTTGCCATGGCGCCCATGCTGCTGAAGGGCATTTTCGAGGAGCAATGGGGGCATCCCATGGAGAACGAATTTTTGCAGGAATTGGCCCGTTTCAATGGTCGCCTGTTTACAACCGGCCTTGCACCCGGTTCCTCAAACGAAGGATAACCATGACTTTGCAAAAGAATGCCGGCGCCGTGCGGCGCTTTGCCAAGGCGCTCCGATTCGCATCCTGGCTGCAGAACCTCCCCAACAGACTCACGCCGCCACCATTCAGACTGATGCAGCTTGGCTCCGCGTTCTGGCAGTCGCGGGTCCTGTACGTGGCGGCGCGACTCGACATTGCCTCGCGGCTGGGCGACGAAACACTCTCCGCCGAGGAACTCGCTATAACGGTATCGGCCGATGCGGATGCCGTGTATCGCCTACTGCGGATGCTCGCCGCCATGGGGATCTTTGAGGAGGCATCGCCACGGCGTTTCAGGAACAACCGGATCTCCGAGTTCCTTTGCACCGACCATCCGCAGAGCGTGCGCGCAATGATCCTCATGCACAACTCCGATGCCATGGGCCGTCCCTGGTACGAGCAACTGGAACACGGCGTCCGGGGAGGCGGTGTGCCTTTTGAACAGGCCCACGGTGAGGAGCTGTTCGCTTACATGGACAGCCACCCGGACTTCGATGCGCTTTTCTCCGAGGCCATGGAAACCGTGGAGGCGTTGACTGGCGACAGTTTCGCCACCGACTTTGACTGGGCGCAGTTCGATCGCGTTATCGATGTGGGCGGCTCCCGGGGCGGCAAGGCGGTCACCATCCTCAAGCGTCATTCCCATCTGAGCGCCATGGTGTTCGACCGTGCACAGATCATCGAAGGGGCGGAAGCGTATTGGCAGGGCAAGCTCGACGCGTCGCTTCTCGAGCGCCTGAAGTTCGAAGCGGGGGACGCGCTGGAAGGCATTCCGGCGGCGGGCAGTGCCAAGGACATCTACTTCCTGAGTGCCGTGCTGCATGGGTTTGGCGATGACAAGGCAATCCGAATACTAACGAACTTGGCCGCGGCTATAGGTCAGAGCGGCGCCCGAGCGGTCTTGATGGAGATGGTGATGCCCCCCTTGGGCGCGGACCTGTCCAGCGCCTCCTTCGACATGCAACTGTTCATGGGCACACGGGGCCGCGAGCGGACATGGTCTGAATGGCAGCGGCTGCTCGATCGCGGCGGTCTGCGGCTGGAAGAGGAGGTCGGCCTGCGTTCATTCGCGAAGCTCCTCGTCTTGCGACGCGCTTGATTTCACTTCGAAGCGCTTCGAGGACGGGGGGGGTGAGGGTCAGAGCGGGGGGGTGAGGGTCAGGTCTTGCAACCCTGCATTCAGGCGATTACGCTTGGAGGGAACCCCTGAGGCAGTGCAGGTACAACAATATGCGCGTACGGTTCCTAATCATCGGCTTGGCAATGGCAACAGCGTTCCTCTCCGATTCCACCGGAGAGTGCTTGGGACAGGACCAAGGCCGGTACGAAGGAGGCTTGGGGTGGAATCAAGCAGGGGTCAAAGGAGGCGTGGAAGGAAGTGAAAGAGGGATCGACGGACGTATGGGATCGGACCAAGGAGGGGTCAGAGGAAGCGGCTGAGGAGGTAGCGAAGGGTGCTTCCGGTGCATGGCGATCGTTCAAGGAAGCGTTCGAATGACCTCCGTTGGAAGCGAAAAGGGTCGTCCATCCTGCAACGACCCACGTTGACTACAAGATGTCAAGGCCACTACGGCTTGAGTTGGCGGGCGGTTTGTATCACGTGACCTCGCGTGGCGACCGGAGGGAGGACATCTATCGGGACGAAGAGGATCGGGCTGCCTGGCTCGAGACCCTTGGTCAGGTTTGCGACCGCTTCAATTGGCGTGTGCATGCCCATTGTGAGATGACAAACCACTACCACTTTGTGGTGGAGACGCCCGAGGCGAATCTTTCCAAAGGAATGCGTCAGCTCAATGGCGTTTACACCCAGCGGTTCAATGGGCGGCACAAGGCGGTCGGCCACCTCTTTCAGGGTCGGTTCAAGGCTATTCTTGTCGAGCGTGACGCCTACTTGCTCGAACTGTCTCGCTATGTTGTGCTGAATCCGGTGCGCGCGGGAATGGTCAGGCGTCCCGAGGATTGGGCGTGGAGCAGTTATGCCGCGATGGTCGGTCTGGCAAGCAAGCCACACTGGCTGGAAACGGACTGGCTGCTCGGCCAGTTTGGTGCGACTCGTCGCACGGCCCAGACGCGCTATGCCGCCTTCGTGGCGGAGGGGCGGGGGAGGGGCATCTGGGAGGGGTTGCGCCACCAAATCTTTCTCGGCAGCGAGAAGTTCATACAAAGGCACACTTCCAAGGAAGTCCTGGCGGACACACTGCGAGAGGTTCCCCGGGCGCAACGCCGTCCATTCGCGCAGCCGCTGTCCCATTTTGAACACGCTTACTCCAGCCGTCGTGAAGCAATGGCCCGGGCTTTTCTCACCGGCGTTTACACGATGCTGGAAGTGGCTGAGCATTTTGGGGTGCACTACTCGACGGTCAGTCGGGCAGTTCGCTGGTTTGAGGCGGGCGCGCCCGCGCGCACCAGCCGTTTGCAAAAGCCCTAGAGCACCGAACAGATAAACGAAAAAGTCGCCAATTGGAGCCCATTTGCCCCTAGACCACTGCTCTCACCAGAGACTCAACAATCGCGCCGATTACGGAGATAATCAGGGCGCCTAGCAGAGCCCAACCGAAGCTGTCGATCGTCAGATGAGTTGTCAACCTGCTCGTCAGCATCAGCAGGATCGCGTTGATGATCCAACGGGTGATGAAGGCCAGCAGCCAAGCGATGCCCAATGTGGCAATGGTGAAGACCGCAAACAGGAGCCAGCTGAGAAGAAAGTTCAACAGACCGAATATGGCGGCCACAAGCAGTGCGCTGGTGAAATTCTTCACGTGAAAGCCAGGCAACACCATCGCGGTCAGCCAGACGGCGAAGGAGAGAATCAACCACGATAGAAGCAAGCTCACCTCCCTACCTCCCAGCTAACGAGAACCACAGCACCATTTTTCTCTCCCTACTCCCTCAGCTTCAATCGCAGCTGGCCCTCACTGACCTCAATCTCCTCTATCCCCTCGGCAAATGGCTGCCAAAATCCTTCTGCGGCGCCGAACTGCTGCACCAGATCGATGTTCTTGAGGTTGCCAAGCCAAGCGTTGGGCAGGGGGACGCCCCAGAGGCTCACACCCTTCAGTATGACGACGGGGCGGCCCGAGGCGAAGCGCACTTCCAGCCCGGCGGTGACCCTCACGGTCTTGCCGCCGAGGATGGGGAAATCGGGGTCGACCGGCACCAGCAGCTTGGCACTGGCGAGGTCGTCCGAGAGGTCGATGGCAAGGCGCTGGGCGAGATGGGTGTTTGTGGCCAAGAGGGCATTGAGCTCCCTTTCGCTGAGCGTGATTTCCCGGGTGGCACCTTCTTCAGAGTAGCGTTCCGGCGTGAGTGGCGCACCGTTTTCGGGGGGCGGGCGCCTGCCCGGGGCGGTTCGGCGTGTCGCGGGGTCGAGGCGATCGAGCTTTTGCTCGAGTGCCTGCGCTTCCTTCTGATTGAGGGTGACCGGTTCGAAGCGCGCGGGAAATACGAAGGTGAGAACGACCCAGAGGGTGATGCTCACCGAGAGCACGACCGTGAGGAGGACAAGGGCCATGATTTTCCAGGTTGAAATACGCTTGCCCGGGGCGGGGCCTTTGGATGCTTTGGTCATGGGGCCCTCCTTGGGCGTAAGGATAGGTCTCGCCAGTGGATCCGTCAGGCTTGCATTGCAGCTACCCCACGTCGTTCCGCGATAGGGTCAGCGCTCGTCCAGGCGCTGGAGGCAGCCAGGAGTCGCGCTCAAGCGCGGCTTCCACTCTCGGGGATACCCAAACAGATGCTTTGGATAGCCCGCTCCGGGCCAGGGTAAACGCCTGCTTGGGTTAGTGTGCGTTTACCCTGCGGGTGTGCTTGCTTTCGCCGCTGGGGTGGGCAAGACTAACTACCCCACGATCGCGAGGGGCATCTGCCGCCGCCGGGGTGATTTTCCAGTGGGGGGACAGGTTCGCAGGGTCGGCAACCCGGATTGAACCGAGCCTACGCAGGCTCGTCCTTGAACGTATCAGGCGGCCCCAAGGGCGCCTGAGACCCGGGCGGCACAAGGAAGAAGAACTCGAAATCAGCTAGATGATCATTCCAATCCTCGGAGGTAACAATGAAAATATCCCACGTCTATTTGGCGTTGCTCGGTCTCGTCGCTGCTCCCGCGGCGTACGCTGAAGGCGGCGCCATTTCCGATAAGCAGACCGAGGTGCTGCAGCAACTGCTCACCTTTTACGCCGAACAGGCCGTCACCGACGCCAAAGAGAACGATGAACCGATCCCGGACACCAATTTCTCAGCGGACGTCGGCCGGAAGTTCTACCTGAAGCGCCGGACCTGGCAGTCGATGGACCGCACTTGTTCCGGTTGTCACACGGACAACCCGGCCAGCATCGGCAAGCACATCGAGACCGACAAGCCGATCAAGCCGCTGGCGCCCGCCGCGAACCCCGAGCGCTTCACCGATATCGAGAAGGTGGAGAAGAACTTCGCCACGCACTGCATGGACCTGTATAAAAGGGATTGCTACCCCCATGAAAAGGGCAACTTCATCGCCTACTTGATGTCGGTCAGGTAAGTTGCCGGGCGGCCGCTGCCGAGGCCTCCCGGCCTCGGCACGTCCTCACCGGTTCCACTCCCTCCGTTGAACCAACCCAGGCAGCAGTCATGCTTGAGAAGTTCACCCTTGCAATCATCGGCGCCGGGCCCGGTGGACTTTCGGCTGCGAGCCGGGCAGCGGCATGCGGCGTCCCTCACGTACTGTTGGAGGCAGCGGCCGAGGCCGCCGATACGGTTCATCGTTACCCCAAGGGGAAACTCGTGATGGCGGAGCCCGCGGCGTTGCCGTTGCGCAGTTCACTGCCGTTCGTCGCCGGGACCCGGGAGAGCGTCCTGGCGGGGTGGCGAGAGGAGTTGACCCGCCGCGGCGTCAATCTGCGCACTGCGTCGCGCGTCACCGACATCGTCGGGCGTCGCGGAGCCTTTGTGGTCCAGGTGGCAGGGGGCGCCGCGGTGGCCGCCGACTCTGTGGTCCTCGCCATCGGGTTGCAGGGGAACATCCGCAGGCTGGGTGTCCCGGGTGAAGATCTGCCGGCGGTCCAGTATCAACTGGACGATCCGGACGACTACCGCAACGAGACCATCGTCGTGGTCGGAGGCGGCGATTCCGGCATCGAGACGGCCCTGGCGCTGGCCACCCACAATCGGGTCATCCTGCTCAATCGACAGGAAGAGTTCACCAACTGCCGCGAGGCCAACTACATCCAACTCCGGGACGCGGTAGCCCGTCGCAGCATCGAGGTGCGCACCGGAACGGCCGTGGTCCGGGTGGACGCCGACAGCCGGGACGGCTATCGGCTCAACCTGGCGACGCGCTCCGCATCCGGCACGGACGCCATCCGCTGCCACCGCATCGTCGCCCGCATTGGGGCGATGCCTCCGCGGCAGACGCTGGAGCGGTTCGGCATTCGCTTCACCAGCGATGACCCGAGGGCGGCGCCCCCCTTGTCCGAGCAACACGAGTCCAATGTCGAGGGCCTTTACGTCATCGGCTCCGTAGCAGGCTATCCATTCATCAAGCAGGCGTTGAACCAGGGCTATGAGGTGGTTGAGCATATCCTTGGACGCCCCATCGTCCCCGCTGACGAGGCCTTCCTCCTGGAGAAACTCACGCGTGTCTGCGCCTTGAGCACGGTGAGGGAAGGTTTGGAACGGCTCAGAGGCAGTCAGCCCCTGCTCGACTCACTCTCCACGCGACGCCTCCGTGAACTGCTGTTCGACAGCGAGGTCCGGGTGCCTGCCCCCGGCGAGCTCATCTTCCGAAAAAATGCCTATGGAGACAGCTTTTTCTCCATCCTGCGCGGCTCGGTGCAGGTCGATCTCGAGAGAGAAGAGGCGGACGGCAGCAGGGCCGTGTTTACCCTGGGTCAAGGGGATTTGTTCGGGGAGATCGGCCTGCTGTCCGGTCGACGCCGGTCGGCAACCATCACCGCCGGGGACGAGTGTGTACTCATCGAGACGCCCCGCCGGACGATGCTCCGGCTGATGGAGGCGGAGCCGCGTATGAAGCGCCGCCTCGACGAGATCTCCATGAAACGGGTCGTGCGCAATCTCTTTGGCACCGGCCTGGATGCCCGGCATATCGACGAACTGGTGCACGCGGCCCAGACCAAGGCGCTCGGGCCCGGCGAGGTGATCTTCAAGGAGGGGGACGAGCCGGATGGACTGTACTGGATTAGGCGTGGCTCGGTCGCGGTTTGCCGTCGACAGGGCGATCGGCACGTTGTTCTGGCCTATGTCCAGGCCGGCCACTACATTGGCGAGATTTCACTGATCACCAAGACGCCCCGCACCGCCACGGTGCGCGCCGCCGCGCCGACCGAGGTGGTGTTTCTCGAGGCCGGGCGGTTCAGGAAGCTGCTGGAGCAGTATCCCGCCGTGTGGAGCAAGGTGACCGCCGACTACTTGGAACGGCTCCGTTCCAACGAATCGGCGCGGTTGCAGGCGAGCGGCGAGTTCGTGCATTTCCTGATCGCCCAGGGGCTGGGTGAGGCGACCGACGCCCTGCTCATCGACCACACGAAGTGCATCCGCTGCAACAACTGCGAGGAGGCCTGCGCCGATGCGCACGATGGGATCTCCCGCCTGAACCGGAGCGCCGGCAAGACATTCCAGTATCTCCACATACCTGTTTCGTGCCGCCACTGCGAGCACCCGCGCTGCATGCAGGACTGCCAACCTGACGCCATCTACCGCTCGGACAACGGGGAGGTCATCATCGGCGATAACTGCATTGGGTGCGGAAACTGCCAGAGAAACTGCAACTACGGGGTGATTCGAATGGCCAGGAAGACCGCCTACAGACGACCCAGTCTGCTGCAGGCCCTGTTCGGTCGGCGGCCGCCACCGCCGGATCAGGAGCAGGTGTCACCCAATCCGGAGATGAAGGCGGTCAAGTGCGATATGTGCCGCGGCATCGTCGGTGGCGCGGTCTGCGTGCGCGCCTGCCCGACCGGGGCCGCCTGTCGCGTCGGGATGCAACAGCTACTTGATGTCTTCGGCCACCAGCACCGCCCCTCGTAAGTCCCTGCTGCCGTATACCGATGAATAACCCCAACTTCCTTGAATACCGGCAGTACCGATATCTGAAGGTGGCCGGCCTTCTCGTTGTGTTCGCCGCCCTGGCCTACGCGATGTACACCCTCGCTGAGGGTGGGTCGTACGGCGGAACCTGGCTCGGCTATGGGTTGGGTACGTTGTCGGCGGTGATGGTGCTGTTTCTCGCCTGGTACGGCGTGCGCAAGCGTCGCACGCCCATTCAACTGGAGCGGCGGCGGGCGGATCCACGGAGGCCGTTGGCCAACCCCGGTGCAGTGAGGGATCACCGGAGCGAGGGGGCGCGAAGGAAGCGACCCCACGGCACCCTCGGGCTGTTCGGCGGCACTCTCCAGGAGTGGCTCTCCGCCCACGTCTACCTGGGGCTCGCGGTGCTTGCCGTCGCCTCGCTGCACGCCGGTTTCCGTTTCGACTGGAACGTGCATGGCCTGGCCTATGGACTGCTCGTGCTCGTGGTGGCGAGCGGCTGCTACGGGACGTTTGCCTACATCCGTTTGCCACGCATCCTCTCCGACAATATCGGCGACGACACCCTGACAGGTCTCCTGCGCAAGATGGCGGAGTTGGACGAACAGGCGCGCGAGCGTGCGAGCGGCCTGCCGGACGAAGTGCGGACCCTCGTCTCCAAGGCCTGCCTGGAGACGCAGATCGCCGGCACTCTTTTCCCACGCCTGGCCAGTGGGCGAGCGGGGTGCGCAACGGAACAGGTGGTGGAGCGAGTGCAGCAACTGGGTAATGAGTTGATCAGTGGCGACCAGCCGAGGCAACTTCGCGACCTCTATCTCGTGCTCCTGCAGAAGCAGCGCCTGCTGCGGAAGGCGAGAGCTCATCTCCGCCTGGAACGACGCATGCGACTGTGGCTCTACGTGCACACGCCGCTCTCCATAGGCCTGGTTGCCGCGATTTTCGTACACGTCGTCACCATTCTTGTGTATTGGTGAACAGATGATTACCTGTCGGTTGGTCACCATCACCCACAGTCCGGAAGGATCCCGCACCGAGGCTGTCTGTGTCAGCGGCGAGACCCTTGAGATCGGGCGGGGAGCGGCTTGCCCGATCCACCTGCCGGCCCCGGACGTCGATCCTTTGCACGCGACGATACGGCGCCTGCCCGACGGTTCGTTGCAGATCGAAGCGCCACGCGGTGGCCTGATCAAGGTTAATGGCTTCATGGAGAGTGCGGCCCGGCTCACCCCTGGGACAGAGATCCGCATCGGCAGCTACCTGCTGGCGGTGGAGCGGAGCGAGGGGGAGGTCGATCTGGTTCTTTCGGTGCAGACGCCAGCCGCCGGCTCGGAGGCACCGGCCGGCACGTTGGCCGCCCCGGCCGTGACCGACGGACCGCGCGTGAGCAAGCGGGCCCTCGGTCTGGGACTGGCGGCGCTCATTCTCTTGCTGTTCCTGGTGCTGCCCACGTTGCCGCGACTGTCCACCGACCTGGACGCATGGCAGGCGGACCTGCCGGTCACATTCACCCAGTCCTTGAATCCCGGGCCGCTGTCGCGAGGACACCGACTGTTCGAAGGCCGCTGTTCCACCTGCCATGACCGCGCCTTCCGGGGGGTCGCCGACGCCGCCTGTACTCAGTGCCACGAACAGGTGGGCGGGCATCTGGCGGCCGATTCGCGGGCTGCACACCGGCTGGAGGGAGTGCGCTGCGCCGACTGTCATCCAGCCCACGCGGCGAAGAGGGAGACGCTGATGAAGGGAGCCTCAGTCTGCCTCTCCTGCCACCGGAACGGGGAGGTTGCGGACGCCCGCGCAGCCGACTTCGGCCACGATCACCCCCCGTTTGGGCTGAGCGTCCCGTTGGGCGACGGGGCGATCCGAGTCACCCTGGACAGCGGGGGGAGCCCGTCCGAGCAATCGGGGTTGAGGTTTTCCCACAAGGTACACTTGATGAAGGAGGGGGTGAGCACGCCCAGTGGCGATACTGTCCTGACCTGTCCGGACTGTCACGTGCTGGAGAGGTCCGGCGACCATTTCGCGCCCATGGAGATGGAAAGGAGTTGCCAGCAGTCCGGCTGCCACCGGATCCGGCTTCCCAGCCCCAGCCGTCCCTTGGTTCGGCATGGTCCTGTGGAGGAGGTGATGAACACCCTCCGCCTTGACTATGCCCAATGGCTGGGCGGGGGACCCGCAGCTCGGCTCCGTCGCTGCGCCCCCCTGGCGGAAACGGACAACCCCGTGCGGCAAACCCTCGACTGTATCCATCGGCTGGCCGACGAAAACGCCGGCTCCAGCCTCTTTCGGACCACGGGCAAGAACCTCGAATGCGCCCTGTGCCATGAGATCACTGCGACCGGGACGCCGGACAGCCCGTGGAGCATCGCGCCGGTGCGTACCCGCCATGACTGGCAACCGAAGGCACTCTTCCGCCATTCCAAACATGGAACCCTGGCCTGTGTCGAGTGCCACGACAAGTCCGGATCGGAGAAGAGCGAGGACGTTGCGTTTCCTCAAATCGAAAAATGCCGCGAATGCCACGCCGGCGCCGAGGCGGCGGGCAAGATCGGGAGTCGCTGCCAGGACTGCCATACCTTCCATCGGATCGCCGGCCCGGGAGCCGGGCTGGCGCCGACCACGGCGTCGCGTCCGGAATTTTCCGCGAGATCGTCCCCCTGAGTCCCCGTCAGCCTGCGGGCCGCTCCATAGAGGTCCGTGCGCTTCCAGGTTTTGTAAGCACCGTTTCGCGACGGTGCGCGCTCTCGGCGAGGGGTCATCACTGCGCACCACATCACGGGGAAGCTCGGCTTTTCCTTGATCATCAATCATCCCTCGTGATTGGACCAATCACTTTTGAGAATTTCACCTCCAGTGCCACACGTTGTAGCTTGTTCGGCGATTTGATTCGGTATCCATCCCCAAATCTTTTGCGCAGCCAGACACCCGGCCATTCGGCCGTTGGATTCTAACCACCTGCGTGGCCCGGCAAGGTTTCGGATCTCTTCATTAAGGGTGACTACTCGCCCCCTCCGTCATTCCCGCGCAGGCGGGAATCCAGGAACGGTCAATGGATCCCCGCCTTCGCGGGGAAGACGAATGTCCTTTTTCGCGCGGGACATCGAGAGCGTACCCGGGCGAGCAGTTACCATTAAGGCATTCTGAAGTGCCCGCATTCTCCTATGGCCGCGGACGCCCGCGAAAGACCGGGCGCGCTTGTGGCTGGTGGTCGAATGGACGCGTTCGCGTGATCACCGTTTTGCAGCACAGCCTGTTTGTTGTAACAAGCAATCGATAATGCAAGGAATACTCAAATGTGGACGACAGAGGTAGTCAACAAGAGCGAACAGACGATCTACGCCAACGAACAGACCCTTGCCCCTGGCGAGATTAAGCGTCTCCCGTATGCGCAGGGCGGCATCACCATCTTCACCGCGGCGGGCACTATCAAACTTTCCGAACCGAGCAAAAACTACCGAAACAATGTGCGCTATGGCCTCGTGCCGCAGACGTCCTGGGCGGTCCTGATCGAATCGGGCCACTATTCGGCATTGGTGGGCTATGAGGGCGGACCTGTCATTC
This sequence comes from Gammaproteobacteria bacterium, assembly GCA_041690535.1. Lineage (GTDB taxonomy): Bacteria > Pseudomonadota > Gammaproteobacteria > Thiohalomonadales > Thiohalomonadaceae > JAWLHA01. The sequence continues at coordinate 33,363 of JAWLHA010000015.1, forward strand.
AAATTGAGGTGGGTTCGGACACCTTCCTGCACACCGATGGCGCAGGTCCCATTGCCATAGGAAATCAGCCGTTTGCCTTCATTCTCGGGCGTCTGGCAGATAGTGTTGCGGAGAGTGAGTACATCGAACAGCGCTTCGGAGACTTCATCGGCGAGCAGGTTGACCGTCAGGCCGCCACTGCCGCAATCCGTGAGTCCGTTCACGTTGATGTTCCACTGGGCGATCCTGTTCCGGTCTCTGATCCTGGTCAATTGATTGTACGAGCATTCAACAGTCATTTGATCAGGGCGCCCCTGCGCGAGGGAGAGGAGGTGCTTTCCAAAACTGTGCGGCTCTGGGACGGCAACAACCAACACCCCTTCCTGACGATCACAACCAACCAAGCACGAATTCACATTCCGTTGACTGGCTACGAGGTGGAGGGCGGAGAGCTCGTGCCCAGGCCCACTGGCGTGAGCGCACCTCACACCCGGGCCGTGCGAGCGGTGCCAGTTGTCGCCGTGAACTTGGCCAAGGAGCTTGGGAAGGCAATGCTCACCATGGCCGGAACCGTCGCATGGAGCTACGTGAAGAAAAACGTACTTGGGCTCAGTGATATCCCCAAGTACTATGACGAAGTGTTGGAGCGAATCGAGGCTATAGTCATTCGCGCTTTCGAGCGCGAACGTTCGGCAAAAATGCGAGGCTATGCGATCTCGTTCGACAAGACACTGGGGAAGTACAACGTTTACAGGGGGACGTCCGAAAAGGAGAAGGCCGCCCGGGAACTTGGCGAGGCGAAGTCGAACAATCTGTCACTCTTGTCCGCCGCGTCGGTGTTCAACGCGCAGGAGCCGTCCATTGAGAACATCATGTTTCTCAAGGATGCTTACATGATGGATGTCATGTTGGAGCAGGAGGAGTGGATCAATACCAGCGATGAGGTCGCGAAGAAGAAATCACAAGACTATATCAGGGAGATCGCCGAGAAGTACGCGGAGGACCTGCAGGAGCGCCACACCAGCTATTTGGATTTCAGGATGGCGAAAATCGACTCCCAGCCCTTCTACTCGTGGAAACTGACCTTTGCGAGCCAATACCGTACGATCGGTGGCGTTACGGAAGGGCATCACGCCCTGTGGGTCATCGGAGACCGCTTCGCAGTCAGTCCGCGCGGTACGGTACCGTCAGCACCTCACACGCTGCGCTTTGAAGATAGCGGAAATGGGTTCTGGTGGTCCATGGCGTGGGACCTGACGGCAGAGATTTCCTCAAGACCGGATGGGGGGGCGGGCACTAACTGGCGAATTGCGGCGGAGCAGCTGGGCGTCTATCGCGAGAAGAACAAAGCGGAAACTCTGAGAGCATTGGCGCCCGTTCGCGAGGCGCGCGAAAAACTCCTGGAGTTGGCAAGGCAGCCGATCCCGGCGGCGGGAGAGTCGACTGCAGTGGCATAGCGTGCGGAGGTGAACGAGAGCTAGAGGTTCGGGACAAACCCTCTAGCTCTCGTTCACACTGTGCCCGCGTTATGTCCATTGGATCGGCTACTTGGGTTTGGGGTTGATTACCATCGCACGACGTCAGTCGATGTCATGACAGGTAGACTGCCTTCCTGACTCGTTTTAGTGCAATACCACACAACAAAAGGGGGAACGTATGGACATCAGGAATGCGTTGGAGGAGCTGGAGCAGCTTTCGATGAACGATGCCATCGGGGAGCTGATCCGGGTAGCGGAGCGGCTCGAAGCGGGAGAGATAAGCGTCGCGCGCGCAAACTGCGGCATGAAGCGAGCAGCCGTAGCGCGGGAGAAGGCTGCCTATTATCAGGCCGAGTCGAGGGTGCGTTTGGCGGAAGGTCTGCTTGCCAAGGCAATGGCTGTACTGGCGGCAGCAACGATAGCCGAGAACCCGGCGCTCATCGCCGGCGCGGCGGCCAACGTGGGCGCCGCGACGGCGAATCTGGCCAGCGCGGAATCCGCCATGAGTGCCGCTGAAGGGCGTGTGGCTGCCGCAGAAGGTGCGCTGGCGGAATGCGAGCACCCCGGCTGAGTGAAGTAGCAACGCAACCAAGGCAGGATTGCCATCTTTCTTGATCGAGGGTGGCGGAGCTTGAGCGCGGGCAGTACTCCTGTTCCTTTCCCCCTTCCTTTTCCTCCCTTGAAATAGTCTACGCGTGCTAAACCGCGAACCGGAATCCTGAACGGACGCGAGCCTGCGGCGGGCTTTCGTGAGTACACCGGAACGACAGGACGAAAGAGAAAAGCCCCTCCGTTCAGCTTCATTTAAGCCTCCTCCACTAATCTCTCCCCCGAGACCGAAGGGGAGATCGTTTCATGTCAGAAGAAGTGAAGGTTTGGGATCCGTTCGTGCGGGTCTTTCACTGGAGCCTGGTGGGCGCGTTCACCATCGCCTTCCTCACCGAAGATCACTGGCAGAGCGTGCACGTCTATGCCGGCTACACCGTGATCGCGCTGGTGGTGGGTCGCCTGCTATGGGGCTTCGTGGGGACGCGCCACGCGCGCTTTTCCGACTTCGTGCCGGCCCCCGCCGAGATAGGTCCCTACCTGCGGGCCATGCTGCGCGGCCGGCCACCCCACTATCTGGGCCACAACCCAGCCGGGGGCGCCATGATCGTGGCGCTGCTCGCGAGCCTTCTGCTCACCACCTTAACCGGACTCCTGGCCTACGGGGCAGAGGGCGCGGGTCCGCTCGCCGCCTACATGGGGGTGGTGGGTGGTGATGCCGAAGAGGCCTTCGAGGAGGTCCACGAGTTTTTTGCCAACCTTACCTTGCTGCTGGTGGGGGTGCATGTGACCGGTGTAATCGTGGGCAGCTTTCTGCACCGCGAGAACCTGGTGCGCGCCATGATCACCGGCCGCAAACGTCTGCACTGAAGGAGATGACCATGAAAAGAACAGTAATGATCACCGTCGCGCTCTTCGCGGCGCCGGTGTTGGCCGAAGGCGGCGTGGTGGAGCGGCTCCTGGAGGAGTACCGCGCAGCCGGTGCAGCGATGCCGAGCTCTGAAGCCGGGCGTCGGCTCTGGACACAGGAGATCAGCCGCGGGCAGGAGACCCGCAGCTGCGCCAGCTGCCATACCGCCGACCTTCGGAAGGAGGGGCGCCATGCCGAAACCGGCAGATCCATCCGGCCGCTCGCCCCATCGGTGAACGCGCGTCGGCTCACCGAGGCCGCGAAGATCGAGAAATGGTTCGGCCGCAACTGCAAGTGGACCTACGGCCGGGCCTGCACACCGGAAGAGAAGGGCCATTTCTTGTCCTACATAAGTACGCAATAAGGGAGAAAGATCATGAAGAGAGGGTTGACCGTACTGCTCATCACCGGGGCGCTCGTCGGCACGGGCGTCACCGTATTCTACTCCGCCGCGGCCGCGGGCGACGACGATGCCCACGAGTGGCGCGGTGAGAGCCGTGATGCGCGCCGTCTGCCGCGCGGGCTCATGCCCGCCGCCGATCCGGTTTATCAAAGCGAGTGCGCCGCCTGCCACATGGCCTATCCACCCGGCTTGCTGCCGGCCCGCTCCTGGGAAAGGCTGATGTCGGGCCTCGACAACCACTTCGGTGAGAATGCAGAATTGTCCCGAGAGACGCAGGAGGCGATCACCCGCTACTTGGTGGTCCACGCGGCCGAGCGCGCGGAGTCGCGTATCTCGGCCAAGATCCTGGACGGGATCCCGCGGATCACCACACCCCTGCGCATCAGCGAGACGCGCTACTTCGTGCGCAAGCACGACGAGATCCCCGGGCGCATGGTGAGTGGCAACCCCGAGGTGAAGAGCTTCGCCAACTGTGCGGCCTGTCACCGGGGCGCCGAGCAGGGGCAATTCGACGAACATGATGTGGGAATCCCGGGTTTTCCGCACGCCCGCTTCTAATGGGGTCCGGCGGGCGGCTGCGGCCCTGCTCCTTGCCGGGTTGATCGCGCTCGCCTGGCCGCTCGAGGTGCTCGCCCACGACGAACGCGACCACGACCTGGCCCGCCGCCTGCACCGCGAGGGGGCCATCGTCTCCCTGGAGGCGGTGGTGGCGGCGGCGCAGCGGTTACGCCCCGGCGATATCCTCGAGGTGGAGCTGGAGCGCAAGCGCGGCCGGTATATCTACGAGGTGGAGATCCTGGACCGGGAAGGGCGGGTGTGGGAGCTGCGCTTCGACGCCGGCACCGGGCGGCTGCTGAAGGAAGAACTGGAGAGGCACTGATGCGCCTGCTGTTGGTGGAGGACGACACCGCCCTGCGCGAGGGGCTCAAGCAGGCGTTCAAGGCGGCCGGTTACGTGGTGGATTGCGCCGACAACGGCATCGATGCCGAAGCGCTCGGGCAGGTGGAGTCTTACGATGCGGTAGTGCTCGATCTCGGTCTGCCACGCCGCGGTGGGCTGGAGGTGCTGCAGGCTTGGCGCGCTGCAGGCAATCCGGTTCCGGTGATCATTCTCACGGCCCGCGATGCCTGGCACGAGAAGGTGAGCGGTTTCAAGGCGGGATGCGATGACTATCTGGCAAAGCCCTTCCATGTGGAAGAGCTGCTCGCCCGCCTCGCCGCGCTCCTGCGCCGCGCCAGCGGGCACGGCGGCGGTGCCATCATCCTGGGCGGGCTGACCCTCGACGAGGAGCACCAGACCGTGACCACCGCGGACGGCACCGCCCATGCGCTCACCGGCACCGAGTTCCGACTGTTGCGCTACTTCATGCTGAACGCGGGTAAACTGCTCTCCAAGTCGCGCCTGACGGAACATGTGTACGAGTACGATGATGACCGCGACAGCAACGTCATCGAGGTGTACGTAAACCGCTTGCGCCAGAAGCTCGGCCGCGACTGGATCGAGACCCGCCGCGGCCAGGGCTACGTGTTCCGAAGGCCTGCGCCATGATCTCCCTGCAGCGGCGCCTCGGCATCGGCATCGGTGTGAGCCTTGCGCTGGTGCTGGTGCTGGTGTGGGTGGCGGTGGGGTGGGCGGGGCGGCGCCTCAGCGAGGATTATGTGGCCACCCAGCTCTCTCATGAGGCGGAAAGCCTGCTTGGCGCTCTGATACTGACGCCCGTCCCAATGCTCAACCCCGAGGCGGTCAGCAGCGTCTACCGCCGTCCCTATTCCGGCCATTACTACACGGTCATGGTGGGCGACGCGGCCCTGCGCTCCCGTTCGCTCTGGGACGAGACCCTCGCCCTCCCGGCCGGCGCCGGGCAGGAGGTGCGGCGCATCGTCGGCCCGCGCGACCAGCCGCTGCTGCTCTACACGCGCCGCTATGTGCGTCAGGAGCAGCCGGTACTCATTGCAGTGGCCGAGGAGCTTACCCCCCTTGAGCAGCACCTCGTCCATTTCCAACGGCTGCTCGGCCTGATCTTCCTCGGTGCCTTCGTGGTGGTGCTGCTCGGCACCCGCTACGGCGTGCGCCGCGGCCTCGCCCCGCTGGAGGCATTGCGGGCCGAGGTGGACCGTATCGAACGGGGGGAGGCGACGGCGCTCCCCGCCCGGGCTCCCGCCGAGGTGGCTCCGCTGGTGGAAGCCCTCAACCGCCTGCTGCGCCTCACCGCGCAGCGCCTTACCCGCTCCCGCACGGCGCTCGGTGACCTCGCCCATGCCCTGAAGACGCCGCTTGCGCTCATCCTGCAGACGGCCGAGGCGCGCGAGAGCCCCATGGGTGACGAAGCGCGCCGGCGCCTGCTGGCCGAGGCGGAGCGCATCCGCACCCTGGTGGACCGGGAGCTGGCGCGGGCGCGGGTGGCCGGCGCCCCCGGGCCCGGCCAGCACTTCCGGCCCGCGGATGATGTGCCCGCGCTCGTCGAGGTGATCAGGGGGCTCTACGCGCAACGGGAGTTATCGTTCTCCTGTTCCGTACCGTCCCGCAGCTTCCCGGTGGACCGGGAGGATTTTCTGGAGCTGCTCGGCAATCTGCTCGACAACGCCGCCAAGTGGGCCCGGCAACGCATCCGCGTCACGGTCGCCGACGCCACGGCGCTGCATCTCACGGTCGAGGACGACGGTCCGGGCTGCCCGGATCACCAGCTCGCGGCGATCACCCGGCGCGGCCTGCGCCTGGACGAGGCGACCCCGGGGCACGGCCTCGGGCTTGGCATCGTGCAGACCATCGTGGCCGACTACGGCGGCCGTCTCGACCTCGGTCATTCCACGCTCGGCGGCCTGCGTGTGGAGGTGATTTTCCCGCGCCGACCGCCTGCTGCGGATGAGGCGGCACACAGTTGCGATTAGTCAGGTACCGGCTCGCGGTGCGGAGAGCATTGGTCCAATGCGTATCGAGCCTCCAAGACCATGTGGCGTACAGGGTGGATAAGCGCAGCGCATCCAGCGGGTCGCGGCCGTGAATGCTAGATGCGCCGCAGGCGTTCACGACCCTGCCGCTGAAGACCTCGACTCCTGAGCCATGCGCCCGTCTCGCGATAGCCGGTTCGTGCCGTGCGTCAGCATTTCAAGTTGCTCGAGCAGACGGTCCCGCAAGGCGTCTAGTTCGCCCAGTCTGGCGAGTGCTTCCGGGCCGAGTCCGCGATCCCGCAGGGCGAGCAGCTCCGATGCCAGCGCGTGAACCCGGCGGTGAAGGACCTCTATGGCCTGAAAGGTTGATGAACTGCCATGGCGAGCCAAGCCCTCGCCATCCAGCCATTGGCCGAAACGACAGCGGTGGTGGTGGAGTGGCGGCGGGGAGGTGCGTTCGCCCCGCAGGAACTCTTCGACGGCCCGGATCCAGGCGCGGTGTTCGACGCCAGCGAAAAGCACCGGCAGATCGTCGCGACTGATCACCGGTTGTTCGGCCCAGCTTGGGGGAGGTTGCCACTGTTGGGACCACGGCGACAGCTCGGCGGCGGGCATGGCCGGTGCAATGGCATAGCCTTGCGCCAGGTCGCAGCCGAACTGCAGGAGCATTTCTCCGTGCTGGACACTCTCCACCCCTTCTGCGATGACCTCGCGGCGAAAGGCGGCAGCAAGGCCAAGCACACCCTGCAAAATGGCCAGGTCTTCCGGATCCTCAAGCATGTCGCGTACGAAGCTCTTGTCAATCTTGAGCTGCCTCGCGGGGAGGCGCTTGAGGTAGGTGAGCGACGAGTACCCAGTGCCGAAGTCATCCAGGGCGAAGGTGACGCCCAGTTCCAGGCAGGCGCGCATCACCTCCGAGATGTGGTCCACATCCTCGAGTGCACTGGTTTCCAGCACCTCCAGCTCAACATCGGCGGGATTGACCCCCGGATGGGCCGCCAACAACCCGCGCAAGCGCGCGATGAAGTCTTTTTGCTGCAGTTGGATGGCACCGATATTCACGCTCACCGGAATGTCGAAGTTCGCGGCATGCCACCTCTCAATCTGCCCCAACACGGTGTCAATCACCCATTCGCCCAGCTCGATAGCCAATGGGTGATCCACCAGCACCGGAAGGAATGCGGCCGGCGGCAGTAGCCCACGGTTGGGGTGTTGCCAGCGAATCAGGGCTTCGGCACCCACGACCTGGCCGGTGCGCATGTTCACTTTGGGTTGGTAGTGGAGTACGAGTTCGCCCCGGGTCAGGGCGAGCCGGATGCGCTCCAGGCTCTCGTGGTACCCTCTCACGCTGCGGTCGTGTTCGGCATCGAAGATGTGATAGCGATTCTTGCCGGAAAGCTTCGCCTGATACATTGCCTGGTCGGCCTGGCGCAGGAGCTGATCGGCCACCACCTCTTCGTCTTGGGGGTAGAAGGTTACGCCGAGACTGGCGGAGACCTTGAGTACCCGGGGACCCGCATGCAGCGGCTGCGCGGCAGCCACGAGCAGTCGTGTGAGTACGGCGACACAGGCGTGGATATCGGCAAGGTCAACCAGCACGGCCACGAACTCATCACCCCCTAGCCGGGCGATGGTATCGCCCTCGCGCAACGCAGCCTGCATGCGTGCAGCCACGGCGACCAGAAGCTGATCTCCAACCTCGTGGCCCTGGCCGTCATTAATGGCCTTGAAGCCATCGAGGTCGAGATAAATGACCGCCAGAAGCTGTCCCCGCCGTTGCGCCTGGGTCATGGCCTGATGCAGGCGATCGCCCAGCAACACCCGATTGGGGAGGCCTGTCAGCGCATCGTAGTGGGCGATGCGTTCGAGCTGCTTTTGGTGTTCCTTCTGCGCCGTAATATCCGAGAACAGCGCCACATAGTGCTGAGTCTTGCCGCCGGCATTGTGCACGGCGCTGATGGTGAGCATCTCGGCATACACCTCGCCGTCCTTGCGGCGGTTCCAGACCTCACCGGCCCAGCGGCCATCTTCCACCAGGGCACGCCACATGGCGGCGTAGAACGTGGGATCCTGGCGGCCGGAGTTGAGAATGCGCGGGTTAACCCCCAGCACATCGTCGCGCCCGTAGCCGGTGATGCGGGAGAAGGCATCGTTGACCTCGATGATCGTCCCGTCCGCCGCGGTGATCATGATCCCCTCGCGGGCGTGGGTAAATACGCTCGCGGCCAGCTGCAGCTGTTCGGTACGTTGCCTCACCAGGGTCTCCTGGTGCTCCCGTTCGGCATCCAACTGCAGCATCTGGTGGCGGAAGCGTTGGAGAAAAAACCAAGTGAGGGCGGAGAGCAGCAGCCAGGTGCCCAGATGAATCATCACCAGATTGAGATATTGGGCGTTCAGCGGAGCCAGCAACGGACCGGGTGAAAAGGAGATGCTGACCCCGCCCCGAATGTCGCCCACCTGGTATTGTTTGTGGCACTGCAGGCAGGCCTGTTGAGTGATCAACGGCGCCATGTAGCGGAAACCCGTCTTCTGACCATCATTAAAGAATTCCGCGATCTCTCGGAGTTCGGCGTCACGCACAAAGGACGCCAGGGCCTCTCGCTCCCAAGGCTCAGCCGCATTTCCAGGATTGATGGGGTCGAGGCTGGTGATGTGGATGAGAACATCGGTCAGTTCGTCCACCACACCGGCGAGCTGGCGTGTCATATAGGCCGGGTTGATCAACGTGAGGGGCTTGCCGGACGGGGCGGTGATGTCGCGTTCCGGAATTTCCAAGTGGGGGTTTGGCTGGGTGGTTTCGTCAACACGGGCGTAGAGTCCGCCGTGACGGGCATTCCACAGTCGAACAGACTCGATCATTTTGAAGATGAACCGGGCGCGATCGGCGGCGATTTCGTGGAGGTGCTTGTCGACCTGAACCCAATTCCAGCCCAAGGACGCGCCGGCCAAGCCGCCCCAGAGTATGATGGGCAGCAGCCAATAGCGTCGGTCGCAGATAACCCCCCTCACGGGCGCCCTCCAGAAAGAGGCAGACCTCCCTGCGCCTCACCAATATTATTGTCCCCTTGTAACTATTCGCCTCTCGACTGCCTCCCGCTTATGCAAATAGTAAGATTCGGAAGCAGACTCAATGCACTCGATCCGCGCTACTTGTCCTGTTCGTCATTCCCGCGAAGGCGGGAATCCATAAGGCACCCAGCCCAATACCCTTGGCCCTCTGAAGTCCAGCACTGGATTCCCGCCTTCGCGGGAATGACGGATGGGGGTGAGTAGTTACGTTCCTCCAATGTTGAGTTTAGCGCTTGTTAGATAACGGAACCAGAACTGTCAGTGCATTGAGAGGAGTCGGCGAGAGGAGGTGCAAGTCCTCTGGAGCCCGAACAGTTAAACGGAACGTCGCAATTGCAGCTCAATTTTTTCGCAAGTGGCGGGGTGGCGAAGCGCATCCACCATTCAAGGCCGCGACCCGGTGGATGAGCTTCGCTTGGCCACCCTACCTGTCAGGCACATCGGATTTATCCCGGTGCTCGAGGAGGTCGCAGCGATGCGAGGCCATTGTGCACAATGACATAGCTGATGCCAGGGACTCGCGGTTGAATCCAGGTAAACGCATACGTAACTACTCATCCGCATCCTTCATTCCCGCGAAGGCGGGAATCCAGTGCTGGACTTCAGAGGGCCAAGGGTATTGGGCTGGGTGCCTTATGGATTCCCGCCTTCGCGGGAATGACGAACAGTACAAGTAGCGAGGATTGAGTGCGGTGAACCTGCGACCGCATCCTAATTCCATAAGCGGGAAGCAGTCGGGGAGCGAGTAGTTACGAAAGATCTACTGTGGACGTCAATGATCCCCTTTTGGAAACGCCACGTGTACGCTTCGGTGGCGTGATAGGATCGCTGAACGTCATCAACTCCCGACCCGTCATGCGCCGAGCCGATCGACTGTTTCGCATTGCCCAGGAGCTGGATACCGAGCGCTATACCACAGCCCGTTTCCTTGCCGAGGTGCTGGAGGTCTCCGAGCGGACCATCTACCGCGACATCGATACCCTCTCGGGGTCCGGCATTCCCATTGAAGCGATGGCGGGGGCGGGTTATCGGTTGTGTCGGGGGTTCCGCCTGCCCCCGATGATGTTCGACCCTGACGAGTTGACCGCCATCCTGCTGGGTATCCGTATGGTGCAGGGGTGGTCGGACCCGGGGCTCGCCGCTGCTGCGGCCCGGGCGCTGCGCAAGGTCGACGCGGCCCTGCCGGAGCGGCTCAGGCCCGCGCTTGCAAGTGAAGATCTGCTGGTCCCCGATTTCCATGTGCCGCCGGCGTTGGGCGAGCACATTGGGGTGTTGCGCGCCGCTATCGGAGACCGCACCAAGGTGCGAATCACCTACGCCCGGGAGGATGGCGCCCGTTCGGAGCGCTCGCTGTGGCCCCTCGGGCTTTTCTACTGGGGTCAGAAGTGGACGTTCGGTGCCTGGTGCGAGCTGCGGGGAGATTTTCGCCACTTTCGTGTCGACCGTATCGAGGCGCTGGAGATCACCCGCGAGCGGTTTACCCCGCAGGCGGGACGAACGCTGCAGGATTTCCTCGCTGCGGTGCGCGCCGAGGGCTCCTGACACCCCGTTGTCAGGAGCCCCTCCCTAGACTCTCCTCCGTTCACTTCCAACGAGGAGCAGCTACCATGAGTTTGATCAATACTGTTGCACCGTCCGATGCCTCCGGGCCCATGGCGGAGACCTATCAGGCAATCCGCCAAGCCTTCGGTATTGTCCCCAATGCCCTGGTTCTGCTGAGCGCCACGCCGTGGCAGCTGGAGCGGCGTTGGCAGAACCTGAGCTACTACGAGGCCCACCCTCGGCTGGGCGGAGCGCTTCGGACGGCGATGCGCCTGCGTGTCGCGCGGAGCCACCAGTGTCGCTATTGTATCGGTGTCAACGAAATGTTGTTGCAGCGTGAGTATGGTTGGCGTCCCGAACAGATCGTGGCGCTTGAGGACGCCACGGTGCCCCTGCCCCTGCCCGAGCGGGAACAGGTGATGCTCGACTTCATCAGCGACGCAGTTGCGCAGCCCCGGGTGGTCTCTTCCGCCACCATCGACGCCCTGCGTGCCGCCGGTTGGGCAGACAGCGATATCCTGGATGCGCTCTGCTATGCGGGCGAGGCGCTGGTTTCCGACCTGCTCATCGATGCATTCAAAGTGGAAATGGAGGCTTCCTGACATGCAACCCAGGATCAACCTGATCACCCTCGGCGTCGCCGATCTACCCCGCGCCACCGCCTTCTACGAGGCACTTGGCCTGCCGCGCTACCCGTTCGAAAGCGACGCCATTGCCTTCTTCGAACTGAACGGCAGCTGGCTGGCCCTGTTCCCGCGGGCGGAGCTTGCTGCCGACGTGGGCATGTCTCCCGAGGGGAGTGGCTTCCGCGGCTTCACCCTGGCGCACAACGTGGCGAGCCCGGAGGCGGTGGACGGCGTCATGGCCGACGCCGTGGCGGCCGGCGCGCGGATCGTGAAACCGGCCGCAGAGACCTTCTGGGGTGGGTATTCCGGTTACTTCGCCGATCCCGACGACTTCCTGTGGGAGGTAGCCCACGTTCCGCAGTTCTGGATCGGACCGAAGGACGGCGGCAATGACGGATGAGCGATGCCCCTGGTGCCTGGGGGTGGAGGAATACCTCCGCTATCACGACGAGGAGTGGGGCGTTCCTTCGTTTGAGGCTCGCCACCTCTTCGAAATGTTGCTGTTGGAAGGGGCTCAGGCGGGCCTCTCCTGGCTAACCATCCTGCGCAAACGCGAAGGCTACCGGCAAGCGTTTCACGACTTCGACGCAGCGCGCATTGCCGCATTCAGCGAGAACGACGTGGCTCGATTGCTGGCCGACCCGGGCATCGTACGAAACCGGCTCAAGGTGGCTGCCGCCATCGGCAACGCCCGGGCCTATCTGGAGGTGGAGGCGAACGAAGGCTTCGTGCCGCTGATCTGGTCGTTCGTAGACGGCAGGCCGGTGCAGAATCACTGGCGCCGCCTGGAGGAGGTGCCGGCGGCCACGCCGGCCTCCGACGCGATGAGCCGTGCGTTGAAGCGTCGTGGGTTTCGGTTTGTGGGCAGCACCATTTGCTACGCCTTCATGCAGGCGGTGGGGATGGTCAACGACCATTTGATGACCTGTCCGCGATGTGAGGTGGTGTCGGGCATGGGCGAGCGGTTGCCCTCCCCGCAGTAGGTTTGCGCGGTGGTTCGCACCTGAGGTTCCTTATGAAACACCTGAGACTGGGGAGGGCGTGGCCGGATCGCGGCTGTGCTTTCCCCATGTAACAGGATCGCATTCGCCCGCCGTGGGGGGCAAAATGTCATCGACGCTCAAGAGTAGCAATCACTCTTCTCTACCCCCCTGCGAGGGAAATGAACTCTCGTAAATGATAACGTCGCCGCTCGCCCTGAACGGGCCATGAACCTCTCCGGGCGGCCTGGAAGCGTAATGGCCGCACTCCAACCACATATCGAACGCCTCATCGTACAACCGCCCGGAAATGACAAGTATCTCTTCGGGGTACGGGTGCGCCTTACTGCCAAACGCGCCCGAATAGTAGCCGTCGCGGAACCATGTCAATCGGGTGTAATCCCCGCTTCCCGCATCCAGGGCCAGCGTTAGTTGACGCAGATTACCATGTGAACCTTCGACTTCTTCCCACTTCTCCAGATTGAGTGGAGCCAGGGGGTTCCAGTATGTCGCGGTTGTCTTCACAAATTCCTCCCTGCAATGTTCTTAGGGGCAACTACTCGCCCCCTGTCATTCCCGCGAAGGCGGGAATCCAGTCTGGTCAAGGCTGAGAAGGTAAGACGGCTTGATCCTCCCTGCGCAAGTGGAGAACACCACTCGTTCACTTGTCACTTTTCTGGATCCCCGCCTTCGCGGGAATGACGGTTTCGGGGGGCGAGTAGTTACCTTAGGGGAACACTGACGAATTTCGCTTTCGTCGTTCCCGCCCCCGGTTAAGGCACTCCAGGGCAGGCTTCGGCGAGAGCCCGGAAAGATCAAGGCACTGGATGCCCGCCCCCCGACTGAAGCTCTCGCGGGCATGACGGTTTAATCAGCATTTCCTAGCGGTCGGCCACCGGCCACTTCGCCACCCGAACCTCCCGGACCTCGGAGCAAACAGACATTACCCCACCTTCCAAGGTGACTTCAACACCTGGAGTCGGCGCCTGAAGCGCGCGCGCGACCTGCGGCCAGTGGACCACTACCACCTGCGCGCAGCGGCGCCACGCTGCTGCGCGTCAGCCCACGGAAAGCGCAGGCACCGCCTGTTCCGTCGTGTTGATTTCAGCGATGGCGACGCCCAAGGAGCCCCAATAGGCGACAAATGTCAGCGCCGCCAGAATCCTCGCCGGAATGTAGTAAGTGCCCTGATTGAGCGCCGGGATGGCAAGGAAGTGAAGGGTTTGACCTGGCACGAAGTTCAACACCCCCCGGCTAAAGGCCAGGTTGTTTTCGGTGGTCTTCTCCTGCTTGGCGAAGTGCCACGCCGCCATGATCAACTGGGCTGCGCCCCACAACGTCACCGTCAACTCCGACGTGTAGATTTTTGCCTCCTTCGGCAGTGGCGAGTAGTGGATCAGCCCGCCGCGTGTCGGCCCGAAGATGAGTTGGCAGATCCATATGGTCACCCCAAACCCGGGCTCGCCGGGTGAACAGCTGGGTGCAGCTGCCTTTGCCGAGAGAGCCCAGGGTGCAGTGAAGCCTGTGGTCATGTAGCGCAGGACGACAGGCACGATACCGGCGGGGCCCAGCCCCTCGCCCGTCGCGTTCGCCCCAATGGCACTCGGGTCAACGAGAGAGCGCACGGCCATGGCGAAGCAGTAACCGGTCAGGAAGTTCTCGCGCCACTCGGGATCCCACGCAGTGGCGGCTGCCAGTTGCTGCGGGCGTGTGCCACTCAGACCGATCCTCTGTCTTAGCGTCTCGGCGGTGAAGGTCGCTTCGAATCGCTCCAGTCCGCCGTCCGTCCAGGGTGCACGCCCCAGTATGACCTTCGCCCCGATCGTCATGGGGATCGCCACAACCCAGGCGCACACGTCGACCGGGGTGATGGTCAGGCCGTCTCCGGTGAAAAGGTGGTAGAGCTGCGACAAGACCGGGATTTCCCACTCCTGAAAGAGTGCATTGCGGAACGCCCGAATGACGGTCTCAAGTAGATCCAGCAGGGTGTCGACGACCCCCTTGGCAAAGTCGAGTGCAAAGAGGGCAACGCCTTCAAGGGCCTTGACCACGCCACTGAGCAGTAGCTGAAGCGCTTTGTTGGGGTCTTTGCCAATGTTGTCGAAATAGCTGAACGCCTCATCGAAGGCCTGCTTGCCGTCGTTGAACTGAAAGTTCTCGCTGAGCGACTTGAGCTTCTCCAACAGTTGATCGAGGTTCTCATCGAATTCGCTTGACTGGAGGCTCGTTGCAGACGGCTTGACGTCGATCCTTGACTGGTTCTGCTGATAGGCGTTGAGAAAGATGTTGTGGTCCGCAGCATGCTGCTGGTCCGGATCAGCAGGGTGCTGGTTGAAGTAGGTGCCCATGGTTGGGTCGCCTTCTCTATTCAGGTCGGATACGAGTTGGTCGACCACGCTATCCAGGTTTTCCTTTACCCGTTCAAAACCCTGGTCAATCTGTCCCCGGATACACGCTACCGCATCGGCGGAGAAGTCCAGCACCACGCCAATGGTGTGCTTGATGCCCTTGGCGGTGCGGGCAAAGTCTTTGAAGTCGAACAGGAAAGCAAGCCAGTCGTAGAGCTGTTCCAGCTTCACCTTGAGCCAGTTCCAGACCCCCTCGATGAAGTCGAATGCCTGTTGCGCAAATTTGATGACGGCCTCGAAGACCTGCCCGCCGATCTTGATGAGCACGGTCGCAATGCCATCGACAACGGTAACGATGAACTTCTCCAAGCCGTCAACGACCCAAGAAACGCCGCTCTTGATGCCATTCCAGATGGTACCCAAATCGATGCCGAGGAACCCCCCATTGGTCGCCATCAAGTGGCTGTGGTCGAGGCGGAATGCCTCGGTATCCGCAAGGGTCGTGCGTTTGTAGATGGGCACCCCGGATGAGAAGTCCACTTCCCAGGCCACCTCTCCGAGGGATGAGAAATTGCTCTGCACTTGGAATCCCGTAGCGTAGACCGACGCAAACTTGAACTGGATTGGGGTTGCCTTCTCATCAGCCTGAGCGATATCCATTGAGCTCTTGGTGAGCTCGGCGATGCTTTCAGCAACTGCGTCGCGATCCTTGGTGTCGGCCTTCAGCAGCAGATTCCCATACCGGTCTTTGGCTGCAAGGACGTCCTCCTTGCTCACGAGCGCCAAGCGCGACTGAAGCTCGGAATTGGGTTGTACCTTGACGGGTTGGCCGGCCGGGGTCTTCGGGGTGGAAACCAGCAAAGTTGCACCCGACAGTGCGTTTGCCCGCTGAAGGATCACTACTTTTCCGGTCAGGTCGGTCTTCAGCACCACTGGATCGACGATGCTGGAACGGTATGCCCTTCCATCCACCCAGAGGGTCGTGAGAAACGCCGAATTGATAGTAACGCTCGCGTTCTGGATCGGGGCGCCACTCTCATCCACGACGAAGATCTCTGTCGCGTGGGTCGGGACCGAAATGAGCTGATCTTCTGGCTTGGGCGCCTCGATAAGCTCGGAATACCATTGACCTGATTCAGGGGCCTGCCAGAACCGGTAAAGTTCATTGTCCGGGGTGACCGAGAAGGCCTCCGAATAGCCGTTCTGATTTCGTCCGACCGTGAAAATGGTGTTTTCCATGCCTGAGGCAAAGGGGAAGAGTACCTGCCAACCCGCGACCTTCCCTTGGCGGTCCACTGTCTGGCGCGTATACCGCAGATCACCGCTTTCATCCACGACGAACACTTCTATCAGGTTGTCCCGGCGCAGGTTTGCCCGGATGCGTCCCAGCTTGCCGCGCTGGCCAGGATCGAGCCGCACCCAGTCTTCGAACTGAATACCGCCGGTGGAGTATTTCCTCTGCTTTTTCACCCAAAGAAGACCGGTGTCGCGCTCGACGGCGAATATGTTGAGAAGATCCTCTGAATCCGCAATGGCGGCAATATGAGTGGCCTTTTTGTTCAACTTCTTCAGCTGTGAAGTCCTGAAGCCGTCTTCGGAAAACAGAACCTCGTCATCCACTCCAATAGCAAACAGTGCGGATTGGACGGGGTTGTTGGCCGCTGTAGTGATCTCTTTCACCTTCGCATCCTGCCCATCCGGACCCTTGACCGGCGCCCATACCGTACCGCCCCATTGGTCGGTCTGCGGGTCGTAGTAGTTCGTTCCCAAGCGCCCGTCGTCCAGGCGCACGTTCACGTAAACTCGTCCGGTCACCCCCCGGACGCCGCGGAAGGAGCGGATGACATCCTGACTGGGACCGGTGCTTCGCTGCGTGTACCCGCCATCCTTCCAAGTAGCCAACGTCAACTTGCCCTTGCTGTCCAGGCCAAGGATGGAAGGCCGATCCGCGTCGCCCCCAGCCGCCGTATAGAGGTACAGCTGCCATGCGCTGATGCCGAGTTCTGTTTCGTCATACGGGGCGATCTGATCCTGGGTGCGGCGCAGGCGGTAAACTTTCGCGTCCGAGCCGACGCTATAGATGTCCAGCGCCCCGGTGTTGTTAAGAAATGTGTGAATCTCTGTACCCGAGGACACCGGGCGCAGTGGCAGGAAGTTCTCCATGTACTTGGTACTGACGCGCAGGGCGGGTATAGCCCCGACCGGAGCCGATGCACGCGCATGGGTTGAGAACAGTGTCATGTCGGATCTCCTCTTGGCATATTACTTCATGAAAAATGAGTGGTCAGGGCCTTGCGTGCCCGTTGCAGCGCGGGAGCGCGCCACACCGGCTGTCCATGCGCATTGCAGTAAAGTGGCTTCTCTTCTCTGAGCGCATCGATGTCGACTGTGGGTGCAAGCCAGGAGAGCACCGGGCGAAGCCGGCGGGCACCAAAACCGATGGCGCGGCGCACTGCGAAACAGAGTTCGGTGATGTCGGCGTAATAGGGGGTGAACCGACGGGCAAAGGTCTTGGGGGGATAAGCGCCGGATGCCGCAGTCAGCAAGCTGTCGCAGGCCCCCTTGCAAGCAGGGTGGTCATGCAGGCCAATGTGGTACGCCAGTGCGACCACATTGGCCTGTACGGCCAGATCGACAGGATTGTCGCGCCCCAGGTCGGCGAGCCAGGTCCGCACAGCATTCGGGCGGACCCACGGCGATTCGCTTCCCGGGACGAGCAGCAGGGCAGCGGGCGCGATGACCCGTTTGAAGGCGCCTCTCGCCGCGGCGACGTCCCGCCGCCTACCGCGAAGCATGGCAAGCCAGGCGAGTGCAGTATCATCAGCATCGGGCGGAAGCGTGTGGACCAACCGTGGCGTCGTTCCCGACGACGGGTAGAAGGCGAAAGCCCCCGGCTGGTCGGTGGATTCGCATGTCTCCACGAAATCAAGCGCCGCGGAAAGTGCGCATGTGTGGCGGTGTGGATCAAGCAGGAGAGCGACGGAGGCGGTCACAAAGCAGTTCTCATCCTGCAGACCCGAGACCTCGGACGGGAACGCGCCACTCTGCTGCTGCATTGTGAGAAATGAGCCCATCTAATGTGCCGGACGGGTTGAACTGGTCGTTGAGAACAGCAAACCGGAGTGTTTGCCGATGGTCAGCCCGATGACCCCGTGCCAAGGGACTGCACCGCTGGTGTCGGGAGCGGTGAGCCGCTCGTAAGGGCCCATGTTCCAGCCTCGCGCGTCGCCAAAGGCAAGCAGCGCTTTCCGCGCTCCGGGAGCACGGCCCAGCAGTGCGTCGCAGTGTGCATACCAGGTGAGCGCGATGATTCGTCCCTGGTGGTCCGTCGCAAGGCTGAGCCCCTGGTCGAGGGTAGGCATCCTGGTGGTGATGCGCTGTTGCATCAGTTGCTGGAGGAGTTGGATCGCGGCACTTGAAAGTGCGGGCAGTTCGAGTTGCCGACATAACAGGCCCAACCCGTCTGCCTGAAGTGGCGCAATCGGGCCGTAGAGCTCGATGCCACCGGTACTCGGATCGAAACCAGCCATGAGGGGAATGAATGCCCTTGCGGGCAGTCGGGTGAATTGCCGTGGATCGATGGGGGACCAGTCACCCGTTGGGGTCGCCGCCGGGATCTCCAGATACAACTTGCGGCTGAAAACGCCATTGCGGCACCTGGAACTGATCCAGCCGCCATAGTGGGCCTCTGTCCGCCGCCGCTCGACGATGGATGCGCAACACACCTGCTGTTGTATAGAAAGTGTTGGGGCCAAGGCGATGCAGCGGGCAAGCCTGGAGCCGGGCGTCCCCGCCGGGTCGGTATCGACCGTCACTCGCGTATCCACCCCGCCGCTGTCCACCGACCAGACAAACTGAAACTCGACAGGATCGCCTCCAGCAGCCAGATTGCTCCCACCCAGCTCGGGAGCGGGACAGAGCGTCCTCACTTCGGCCTCCCAGGCGAAAGCGGCATCGGCCGAACCCCCGACCGCCGCGCAGGCTACTGCGAGGCGGTCGGGGTCAACACAACGGCTGCCTGAAGGCTTGGTTTCCGTGAGACTCATCGAAGTCTATTAGGATCCCAGCGCGACCTTGCAGGCATGCACCAACCCTAAAGGCTGATCGGCAACAGGCGGCAGATGAATCTGCAACTTGTTGTCGACCTCTACGTCACTGATGCTCCTTACTGTCCCATCCCGCATAACATAGTCACCGTTGTAGTAGAAAACCAAAGAGTCGCTGGACCGGGATTTGTTCACGGTGTAATAGAGTGGAAGGGATTTGAAGGGCGCGTCATCCGCCGGGGGCAGAATGTTGTAAGGGATGAGCTGCCTGGGCGAAATTTCCGATGAGCCTGCGCTGCCAACCGCGCGAACGAATTCTTCAGCGACATCGTGCACTTCGGAACTAACGCGTCCTTCGATATCACGCTTCTGGAAAATGTTGAGGGTGACCTGCATCACCTGTGTCCAGTCGATTTGATTGGTGAAGATTTCGACGCTGTAGATCTCTTCACTATCCTTGACTATCAGCGGGCCACGGCTGTACGGCACGTTGATATTGACCAGAGGGAAGACCGACCCGTCGCCGTAGATCACCTGACCATTGAGTTGGAAGTAGGCCGTCTGAACGTCGGGTTGGGCCATAAATGTCCATGAAGTCGATGTTGACAGGCCAGGTTGTGGCTCGGGCACCCAGCTGTCCCAGGTGTAATCGGGCGGAGGGGGCAGGGAGGGATTTTGATAGTCGAAGTAAGCGGCATTGGCGTTGATTTCGAGGAAGCCGTCGCCCGTACGGGATGCAATTGCACGCAAGCTGAAACTGGAAAGGTGCTCCTGAGGTGTGAGCACATAAACGAGATCGGCGTTATCAGAGCCAAACTGCTGATTGGGCTGGACAGTCACTATATCGCCCGAAGTCAGCTGGTAACGGAGGCGGTAGTTGTAAGTGTTGGTGACCGGAACGTGATAGGTCGAAGAGAAGGCGACAGCTCTGTTGTTCTCGGTGAGCTCCTTCGTCTGTAATTTTGGCTTCTGTCCAGTCGGGGGAGTTTCGTAAAAGTCGATGAAAACCTTATTGACCGAGTTCTTGGACCCATCGCTGAAGGGTATCCCGGAGCCGATGAAAGTGACATTCCGAATACCCAACTGGCTTGGGCGGAACGACACGCGAGTAGAACTGCTCGGGATCCAGTCGGATGTATAGGAAGGGTCACCGTTTCCGAATCGCACCTCGTACCTATACTCGTAATTGGGGTCGAACACCCCACCACCTGGGGCAACGTAGGTGACGCTCGTCGCATTGTCCTTGAGGCTGAGGTGGAACGTGTTATCCGTCTTACGGGTGGGATAGTTGACTGTGACGATTACGTCCTCGAACTGAGGCACGTGGTCTTCGTCCGTCGGATCGCCCACTAATTCGAAGGTCACCACCAGTTGACGGTTGTCGACCTCGTGGTAGAGCTTGCTCCAGGTCGCGGCGTCGAAGCGCGGAAGGAAGCGGGACACTGGCGTGCTCCACTCGACGATGGTGTCTTCCGAATAGGTCGCACTAAAGTCACTGACGACAGAAATCGGGTTTTCGTTTCCGTCGGCGAGGTGCCGGGCCGTCTCCACGGCATCGGCGATCTGGTTCTCCAGTGTGGACCACGCCCAGTCACGGACCATCTGCACCAGCTCATCGGTGCCGCCGGCCCCACGTTTGACTGTGACTTCGCCGGCACCGGATTGCTTCAGGTTCTGTTTGATTTCGGTCAGTACGGTGTGCTTCTTTCCCCAAGTGTCGGTTGTCGTGCCGTATTTTCGCTCGTACTCGATCGCGGCAGAGGCTGTATACTGAATGGTGGCCTCGGCCCCAAGGAGCTGGGTCAGCACGCCCATGTCGTAGTTTATGGCAAACGGTGAGAGCCCCCCCTCTCCGCTGAAGCTCTCCTTGAAGGAATTCAGTTGCGCTTCGGTTTTCAGTTCGACATGAAAATGGGCCGTATTCGTGCCGAACAATGACGGAGTGATTGTGATTTCCTGTGCTTTCGGCACGCCGTCATCATCAGGGAGGGTGAAGTCAAAGCAGGTCAAGCCACGGACCCAGGTGAATTGTCCCCAACCGGTTATCCCCGGAACCTGTTGTTCCGCGGCGCGTTTGGCTTCGTCAGGGGCATGCAGTTCCACCTCGAAGGCGCACGAGCCGGAGATTCCGCCACCCTTGGAAAGGTACTTGGTCAAACTGAACGCGGGCTGGCCTTGATCGATGCGAAGGCGGGGGACCGGAACGAGGTACCATATGCCTTTGTCGGTCCTGTCCTGGAAGATGGTTACCTGAAGTGTTTCTCCGCTTGCGTCAGAGTAGTCGACCTGTCTTGCGGTGGTGATATCAAACATGATGGCACCCTCGGAACAGTGATTGTGCTTGCTTCAATCGATGGTTTGTTGTGCGCGGTCCGAGCCTGTTCATGGGCACCCTCCTGTTGAATGGTGAATTGCAATCACCCTGACAGTACTGCGGAGCGGATGCGGTAGATAATTATTTGTCGTGATTAGGAAAACCAGAATCTGTAATAAGGGTGTGCACCTAATCACCGAACTCCTTTGGGGAAATTTTGGCTTAGGTAGGAGATCTCCGTAGACGCAGCGAATGTCGGCATCGTCGCGGCTATTCGCCATGGTTTGGGGAAGCGGTGCGAACCGGTGACAAAAGCAGGTGATTCGGTGGTAACTCGCATAGCGGTTTCGGCAGGACACGAGATGTCGCTTGGCCAGAGGCAGATGCGTGTTTGATAGGAAATACACTTATTGGTAGCGACGGCTCGCGATCTGTGCGCAGTGGGTGAGCCCGGGTGGGGAATCGGATGATGCCAAAGCTGCTCACCCGCCATCTGTAGGGCGACCCTGAGATTCCCGCCTTTACCGAAAAAAATGGCGTGCAGCAGCCTCGACGCCCAAGGCAACCAACTCGCCGAGTTGACCGCCGGCTCCGCACAGCTCGCCGAGCAGGTGGCAGGGCTGCAGCTGCGGGTCGACGCGCTTACCGGCCGGGTCGACGTGCTGGAGGGGTATCACAAATCGAACCCCGAGCAGTGTGACCAAGGCGTCGATGCCCACACCAACTCTCCCTGGGTGGTGTGTGAGGCGGACGCCAGTGAGGCCTGGATCTCTGCAAATAACGGCGGGACCTATCATCCGGAGGAGATCTGCAAGAGCTTGGGCTATCGCACCGTGGACATGTGGGACGGCACCTGCGGCAACGTGTGTGGCTACTGCCAGGGACCGACCTCCTGCTCCTCGCACGGAAGCAAGGTCCTGAATCGCACGTGGGACGGAATCGGCAATGCTGGAGCGGACGAGTTCGGAGGCCGGATTCACTACACCGTTTTCTGGCGATGCGTCCAGTAAACGGCTATCGGTCCGCGACGTAACATGCTAGAAAGGGCGCCGCGCGGCGCCCTTTCTTCTTTGGACGGCCGCAATCCCCGTAGAGTGGGCGTCAGGGGGCTGGTCTACGGCGGCAAATGAGGCCGGGGCCTGAAGTTTTCGTGGACGCAGCCCTACCACCTCGGGCTTCCTTTGTCACCACTTCCGCCGTCGGAAGAAGACGACTTTCCACCACGTGCGCACCTGCCGTGTGGGTCACTTTAATCGGGATGGATGTCGCCGCAATCGCCGGAGAGCCACTTGCCACTCTGCTCCATGGTCATCTGTTCGGGGCGTCCGTCAACCATGGTGTTTACGGTGGCCTGACTCTTATAGATGGTGGGGCCATTGAAGGTGATTTCCCCTTCACCGCTGGAGGGGGGATCGCCGGCGCACTGGAACTTCACTTTCACCGATTTGGCGGTGCGCTGCACCACTTCTTGCGTGCAGTCTTCATCCTGCACAAGGTCGAGGGCAGCGGCCTGCTCGGGAGTAATACAGACCCGCATGGTTTGGGTGTTCGCATCGAAGCTAATCCCCTCCGCAGCCATGGTTTGTTCAATCATTTTGCGTTGTTCGGGCGGCATGTCCGCCAAACGCTGCTGCATTTCCCGCATCATCTGTTCCACCGCGCCGCTTTGCGATGTGACCACGGTTGTTTGCTCCCAGAGACCGGGGCGCATTGTCGGCTGAGCCAATGCAGGACTGCCAGCCAGTGCGGCCGCCATAATTGCGGGAATGATTCGCGCTTTTTTCATCTCATCTCTCTTTGCTTGAAAGCCCTCAGGCGGTGCCATCCACTCTTGCCCTCCCTATCCAAAATCGACGGTCAGGAAGAATGTGTTGGAGGTTATAAAAACAAGCGCGGGGAGCTTTATGCTGCTCCCCGCTGATTCAACGACTCCGATGGCGCACATCAATCGCCCATACACGATCATCGGCCCCCCCGAACGGACATCCCCTCTTAATGCAGGGTGAACGCATACTTACGTTACGGCCGTGCTGTGAGCGATGTAAGTCCTTGAAAGCAGGTTCGCTGACAATACGTCCATGTACGCTCGACGGCCGCGTCCATGCGGCCGTCGACCTGCTTTCAAGGACTTACATTGCTCTTGGGTAAGTATGCGTTTACCCTGCCTATCAATGGGATTGCGGCAATCATGTAAGCTGGTTAGAGGCCCAGAAGGAAAATAGGCGTTATGCGATGACAAATCAAGCTGTTGTCCCATAACTCAACGCCCTTTCGGCCCTCTCATAAGCGGCATCTTCAGGCGGCTTGGTCCTTTGCACCATTACATCGTCGGGCAGTGAGGCGCTCGTAGACTGCGACTTCCGCTACACCCGTAACTCACTCCGAGCATGGGGGGAGTGCCGGGGCCTGCGTGGCACCGGCGGACTCGGCCGCCGCGACTGCGATGGCGTTTGCTGCGCTTTGCCCCATCTGGGCCAGGGTAAACGCATACTAACGTCACGGCCGTGCTGTGAGCGATGTAAGTCCTTGAAAGCAGGTGCACTGTGAATACATCCATGTACGCTCGACGGCCGCGTCCATGCGGCCGACGACCTGCTTTCAAGGACTTACATCGCTCTCTGGTAAGTATGCGTTTACCCTGCCCATCTGGCCTGCGCACTTGACTTGATCTCAAAGAGCGTGTTGGTGTTTTGAAGTAGAAGCGAGGTGAGAATTCACGCTATAAATAGCTGGCCCGAACCCATGACGGTTTACTGGGGGGAAGAGTGGTGAGGGCGTGAGTACCCGGTATGGCGCGACAGCGGAATCCGGGGACCGGGTGCAACGATGCCCCGGATCGGAGCCGCTTCACCTCGGGTGTTTTCTGTCAGGAAACAGTAACTACTCACCCCCATCCGTCATTCCCGCGAAGGCGGGAATCCAGTGCTGGACTTCAGAGGGCCATGGGTATTGAACTGGGTGCGTTATGGATTCCCGCCTTCGCGGGAATGACGAACTGTACGAGTAGCGAGGATCGAGTGCGGTGAGCGTGCGACCGCATTTTAATTTGCACAAGCGGGATGCAGTCGGGGGCAAGTAGTTACAGGAAACATTATTGAAGTTGGTTGCGGCGCAGGGGAGCATACCGCACTTGCGGCGCCGAATTTTCCAATATGGAGCGATACGCGAGGAGTACCAGATGAAACGAGTGGATGTACGGCTGTGCAGTGCGTTGGCTATTGCAGTGGCCATGGGCTGCGTGAGTCTCCCAACGCAGGCGCAGGGTTCGGACATGACCTTCTTCGTGACCAGCGTGGGAAAGGGCAATGGCGCCGACCTGGGAGGGCTTGAGGGAGCCGATGCTCACTGCCGCGCACTGGCGAAGGCGGTCGGGTCGCCCCACACAAATTGGCGCGCGTACTTGAGCACCACCGCCCCGAGAGGTGAAGCGGGGATTAACGCCCGGGATCGGATCGGCAAGGGGCCTTGGCAGAATGCCAGGGGGGTCGTCATCGCCACCAGTGTGGAGGATCTTCACTCCCGCGCCAACAACATCGACAAGCAGACCGCTCTGACCGAAAAGGGTGAAGTGGTGCCGGGCCGTGGTGATGCCGTAAACATGCATGACATTCTTACCGGGTCCGATCCGGCGGGATACTATTCGACGGCCGGCTGCGACACCACCTGTGGAAACTGGACCAAGAGCGGAGAGGGATCGGCCATCGTCGGACACCATGATCGCGTTGGGCTGACGGACTCCCGACACATGATTTCCTGGAACTCCTCGCATGGGACCCGAGGTTGCAGCCAGGAAGCTCTGAAGGGCACGGGTGGAGCAGGGTTGTTCTACTGCTTCGTCGCCGACTGAACGTCCTGGAGCACCGAATAGGTCATCGGAACAAACGCCAATCGCAGCCGGATCGCGCCCCAGCTGGCGGGGGCAACGCGCACGCTCGACACCGGGCAGGGATGCTCAATCGAATCAGCTGTTTCGCAAGGGGGAGACGTTCCCGCCTTGTTCAGCCCCCGGTGATGGACATGAACCGGCCCACCACCGCCGACTGACTGTCGTGGAATTCGTGGCCTTGTGGTTTGCGAGCGATGGCCACGAGGATATGTTGTTCCAGCTCTTCGCCGCTTGCGCCGTTACGCAAAACTTCCCTGAGCGGATAACTGTGGTCTCGGCCCAGGCAAAGGTACAGTGTGCCGTCAACCGAAAGTCGGACGCGGTTGCAGGTGTCGCAAAAGTGCTGTGAAAGCGGGGTGATGAAACCGATCTTCAGATTGGTGCCCGCCACTTCGACATAGCGCGCGGGGCCGCCGCCAGGCACTATCGCCGGCACCAGCTCGAAGCGCTGCTCCAGATGCCGACGCACCTCCTCCAAGTGGACATAACGGGCGCTGGACTCACGGCCGGTGTGGCCCACCGGCATCGTCTCGATGAAGCGCAGAGTGAATCCATGTTCAGCGCAGTAGTTCACCATCCTCACGATGTCACCGACGTCGTCGTTAATGCCGCGCATCAGCACCGTGTTGATTTTGATGGGGTCGAAGCCGGCCTCCCGCGCCGCATCGAGTCCCGCCAACACCTTCTCCAACCGTCCGCCGGTGATCGCGCGAAAGCACGAAGAATCGAGCGTGTCGAGGCTGACGTTGAGCCGCGACACGCCGGCCCGGCGCAGCGCCTTGGCGTGGCGCGTCAGTTGGACGCCATTGGTGGAGAGCGACAGGTCTTCAATGCCGGGCAGCGCGCCGATGCGCTGGAGCAGCTCCGGTAACCCCTTGCGGACCAGCGGCTCGCCACCGGTGATCCGCACCCGTCTCAAGCCGAGGTTGGCGAATGCGGCCAACACCGTTTCGATTTCATTGAACGTCAACCACTGTTCGGGTGTCTTGAAGTCCGTAAAACCCTGCGGCATGCAGTAGACGCAGCGCAGGTCACACCGGTCCGTCACCGACAGGCGGAGATATTCGATGCGACGGCCGAAGGGATCGCTCAACGGATTCATAACAACAACTATAGCCCGTGCGATGGCATCGGCAACCCAGGTGCAAGCCGAGCCTAAAGCGAATCATTATCTCGGCAGAAGGGCCACCTCCCTCTGTCCACAAAACCGTAGCAAGGCTCGGAACAGCTATTTTGGCTGTGCGGCTGTCGGAGTTCGACTAACCACAGCAATGTGTTCGCGAGACGCGAGCTCACAACGAGTGGATTTTCCAATGGTGAGAGGCTGTCGTAACCACGGCGTAGGGTGGTAAGTGCCGCCCATCCACCACTTCCTGTGGTTAATCGGTGGATGCGCTGCGCTTATCCACCCTACAGCTGGCAGCCGAGTGTGGTTGTAATCCGGGCCGATCCACACAAAAAACGCAGAAAAAAATCGATCTTTTATTGACCCGTCTTGACATAGGTCAAGGCGAAGGATTCCAGGCTGGGACTAGCGTCTGCAACACGCACGCTGTGTGTGGTTAATTTCGAGGGACCGCGGTGGAGAATAACATATCACGGGCGCAGTTTCTTCGAGGCGATTTCAGGGGGCGGCGTCGCCCGATCCGCCCCCCCTGGGCACTGCCGGAGGCTCTGTTTGTCGACCGCTGCACTCGTTGCGGCGAATGCGTCGCTGCATGCGAGAGCGGAATTGTGCAGCGAGGGCAGGGCGGGTTTCCCGTTGTCGATTTTTCCCGCGGCGAATGTACTTTCTGCGGCCGTTGTGCCGACGCTTGCCACCCACTTGCGCTTGAGCGCCGCCCGAAATTCTCACGCCCCTGGTCACTCGTCGCCGACCTTGGCGCGTCCTGTCTTGCGCGCCGCGGGACCGTCTGCCGCACCTGCAGTGAGCAGTGTGAGAACGGCGCGCTTCGATTCCGTTTGGTTGCGGGCGGGGCAAGTCTCCCCGAACTGAATCTCTCTTTGTGCTCCGGTTGCGGCGCCTGCGTCGGCCCGTGCCCGGTCAATGCCATTGTGGTCTGTGAACCCGGGGAGGGTCGGCAATGAATATCAGCGGCATTTTGGTGCATGCAGTGCCCGAGCGGATCGAAACGGTACGCCAGGCGCTTGCCGACATGCCCGGTGTCGAGGTCCATGCAGCCACGCTTGAGGGCAAGTTCATCGTCACTGTTGAGGAAGACGTTAAGGCAATCGGCCGCACGGCCATGCAGTTTCACACCATCGAGGGCGTCCTGTCGGCGGCCATGATTTATCACTATTGCGAGGAGGCGTCACAATGACACTGACCAGGCGGCAATTTATCAAGAACAACGCCATCGCGGCGACGGCTGCAGCCGCCGGCGTCACTCTTCCCGGCATCGAGACGGCACTGGCCGGACCCGGCGCGCAGATCCGCTGGGACAAGGCCGCGTGCCGCTTCTGCGGCACCGGGTGCAGCGTGCTGCTGGGGGTGAAGGACGGCCGGGTGGTTGCGACGCAGGGCGACCCCGACGCTCCGGTCAACCGCGGCTTGAACTGCATCAAGGGCTACTTCCTGCCGAAGATCCTCTACGGCAGCGATCGCCTCACCACACCGCTGCTGCGCAAGCGCAATGGCAAATACGCCAAAGACGGTGATTTCGAGCCGGTGTCATGGGACGAAGCCTTCGACATCATGGCGGAGAAGTGGAAGGAAGCCATGCGCAGGGACATGGCGGCCAACGAGGGCAAGCCGTTGAACGAGCTGACCTCCAGTGTCGGGATGTTCGGGTCCGGCCAGTGGACTGTGTGGGAGGGATATGCCGCCTCCAAGTTGTTCAAGGCGGGATTCCGCTCCAACAACATCGACCCCAACGCCCGCCACTGCATGGCCTCGGCTGTGGTTGCCTTTATCAGGGCGTTCGGCATTGACGAGCCCATGGGCTGCTACGACGATTTGGAGCATGCCGATGTGTTCGTGCTGTGGGGATCGAACATGGCAGAGATGCACCCCATCCTGTGGTCTCGCCTGACCGACACTCGCCTCACCAAACCGGGTTGCGAGGTGCACGTCCTCTCCACTTACGAACACCGCTCATTCGAGCTGGCCGACAACGGCATGGTGTTTCACCCACAGACCGACTTGGCCATTGCCAACTACATTGCGAACTACATCATCAAGAAAAAGGCCTACGATCAGAAATTCATCGACAAGCACGTCAACTTCAATACCGCGGTTACCGACATTGGCTATGGCCTGCGCCCGGAACACCCGCTGGAGAAGGCGGCGAAAAACGCCGGCAAGGGCAAGTTCGACAAAATCACCTTCGAGGAGTACGCGAAGCTGGTCGAGCCGTACACACTCGAGTACGCCTCCGAACTGTCGGGGGTCCCCAAGGAGCAGTTGGAGCGTCTGGCCAAGGCCTATGCCGATCCGAAGCGCAAGGTGATGTCCCTGTGGACCATGGGCATGAACCAGCACACCCGCGGGGTTTGGCAAAACGGCCTGGTTTACAACCTCCACCTCTTGACGGGGAAGATCTCCGAGCCGGGCAACAGCCCCTTCTCCCTTACCGGGCAGCCCTCCGCCTGCGGCACCGCCCGCGAGGTGGGCACCTTTGCCCACCGCCTGCCGGCGGATCTGGTGGTTGCGAAGCCAGAGCACCGGGCGTTCGCCGAGAAGATCTGGAAGCTGCCGGAGGGCACCATTCCCGCCAAGGTCGGCTACCACGCCGTGTTGCAGCACCGCATGCTCAAGGACGGCAAGCTCAACGCCTACTGGGTGATGTGCAACAACAACATGCAGGCGGCCCCCAACATGAACGAGGAGGGCTTTCCGGGCTATCGCAACCCAGACAACTTCATCGTCGTCTCCGACCCCTATCCGACCGTCACGGCCATGGCGGCCGACCTGATTCTGCCCACCGCCATGTGGGTCGAAAAGGAAGGCGCTTACGGCAACGCCGAGCGTCGCACCCAATTCTGGCGCGAGCAGGTGAATGCACCGGGGCAGGCAAAATCGGACCTGTGGCAGCTGATGGAGTTTGCCAAGCGCTTCAAGGTAGAGGAGGTGTGGCCGGCGGATCTGGTGGCGAAGACGCCCGGGTACCGGGGCAAGACGCTGTATGACGTGCTGTTCGCCAACGGGCAGGTGAATGCCCACCCCTACAAGGCCGGCACAGTGCGCGATGGTGCCGGTAACGTCTACAACAATCACGAGTCGGAACACTTCGGCTATTACGTTCAGAAGGGGCTGTTCGAAGAGTATCGGCTGTTCAACTCCGGCCCCGAAATCATCAAGAAGGGGCACGAAATGGCGCCGTTCGAGGCCTATCACCAGGCCCGCGGCATCCGCTGGCCGGTGGTCGACGGCAAGGAGACCCTGTGGCGGTTCCGCGGTGGCTACGACCCCCACGTCCAGGGCGGCACCGAGGCGGTCAACTTCTACGGTCGGCCCGACGGGCGGGCCAACATCATCTTCGGCCCCTATGAACCGGCCGCCGAGATTCCAGACAAGGAATACGACCTATGGCTATGCACCGGTCGCGTGTTGGAGCACTGGCACTCCGGCTCCATGACGCGGCGCGTGCCGGAGCTCTACCGCGCCTTCCCCGACGCGGTGCTGTTCATGCATCCAGACGATGCCAAGGCGCGCGGCCTGCGCCGCGGCATGAACGCCACCATCGCCACCCGCCGCGGCGAGATCGTCGCTCAGGTGGAGACTCGCGGGCGCAACCGCACACCGCGGGGGCTGGTGTTCGTACCCTGGTTCGATGCCGGCCGACTGATCAACAAACTGACTCTGGATGCCACAGACCCGCTCTCGAAGGAGACGGATTTCAAGAAGTGCGCCTGCAAGGTGGTCAAGGCCTGAGAGCCGGGGAAAGTCCGATGGGAGAAGGAAGCGAACACAGTGCCGAACGCCGCCGGTTCCTGGGTGACTCACTCAGGAGCCTGGGGGTTGCTGTGTTGCTGGGTGCGGGTGTGGGATTGCACTCCCGGTCCGCTTCCTCGCTGCCGGCGCCGGCCCTGCGCCCGCCCGGCGCCCTGCAGGAGACGGACTTCGGCGGGGCGTGCGTGCGCTGCGGGTTGTGCGTGCGTGACTGTCCCTTCGGCACCCTGCGTCTGGCCCGGGTGGGGGAGGAGGTACCCCTGGGCACACCCTACTTCGTGGCGCGGGAGATCCCGTGCGAGATGTGTGAGGACATCCCCTGTGTGAAGGCCTGCCCCACCGGAGCACTGGATCCACGCATGACGGCCATCGATGAAGCCCGAATGGGTCTGGCGGTGTTGAGCGATCAGGAAAACTGCGTCGCCTTCAGCGGCCTGCGTTGCGAGGTTTGCTTCAACATCTGCCCGGTACGCGGCCGGGCCATCACCCTCGAGTATCGGCACAACGAGCGTTCCGGCAAGCACGCGCTGTTCATCCCGGAGGTCCACGCCGATGCTTGCACCGGCTGCGGCAAATGCGAGAAGGCGTGCATTCTCGAGGAGGCAGCCATCAAGGTGCTGCCACTGACTCTCGCCCGGGGTGCGCTGGGTGCCCACTACCGCCTTGGCTGGGAGGAGAAGAGCAAGGCGGGCGGGAGCCTGGTCGCCCCCGACCGCCCCCATGAATACAACCTGCCGCCCGGCATGGACTATGAGCATGGCGGGGAGGGGCTGAGGAAGGTGCCGGAGGCGACCCCGTTCGGCGATGACCCGTTGACGACCTTGAACCGCGGACTGGAGGGGATGCGATGAATGCCCGGCCCGGAACCGAGGCAGTGCGCACCCTGGGCTGGCTGCGGGCCCACCGTTGGCTGCTTCTGCGTCGCCTGAGCCAGTTCGGCATTCTGGCGCTGTTCCTCTCCGGCCCGCTGGCGGGCATCTGGATCGTAAAGGGTACGCTCGCCGCCAGCCTGACGCTGGATGTACTGCCCCTGACCGATCCTCTCCTGGCGCTGCTGAGCATCCTTGCCGGTCACCTGCCGGAGAGTGCGGCCATCGTGGGTGCACTGCTGGTGATCGGTCTCTATCTCCTGGTCGGAGGCCGCACCTACTGCTCGTGGGTCTGCCCGATCAACGTCGTGACCGACGCCGCCGCCTGGTTGCGGGATCGGTTGGGGCTGCGTGGGGGGACTCAGACGCCGCGCCACACACGCTTCCTCGTTCTCGCGGCCACCCTGGCGTTGTCGGCGGTGACCGGCATGCTCGTGTGGGAGTTGGTGAACCCGGTCTCAATCCTGTTCCGGGGGCTGGTGTTCGGAATGGGGCTGGCCTGGGTCGTGGTGGTTGCGGTTTTTCTCTACGACCTGCTGCTCGCACGGCGCGGTTGGTGCGGCCACCTGTGCCCGGTGGGCGCGTTCTACAGCCTGATCGGCCGAGGCAGCCTGCTGCGTGTTCAGGCGCCCAAACGGGAACAGTGCAACGACTGCATGGATTGCTTCGCGGTCTGCCCCGAACCGCAGGTGATTCGTCCGGCACTAAAGGGGGCGGGCCCGGCCCTCATCAGTCAATCCGCCTGCACGAACTGCGGGCGCTGTATCGACGTTTGCAGCAAACAGGTTTTCCGTTTCGGCAGCCGGTTCGGCCACGGTCCTGCCGGCTCGACAGTCAATCAGAGGGAGGTTAGGCCATGAAGAATCCACTGCTCAGGGGTGTGTCGCTGTCGGTTGCAGCGCTCATCCTGTCCGCGTCGGCGCAAGCCGCCGATGTCCACTCCTTGCGCGGGGCCGCCCCCCTCGACAGCGACTCGCTGCAGCCGTCGACGGCGCGATGGGAGCGGGATCGCGCCCCGATCCAGCGCGACTACACCCAGCAGCCGCCGCTCATCCCCCACTCCATCGAGGGCTATACCGTCAACATGAAGTTCAACAAGTGCATGACCTGTCACAGCTGGGCTACTTATCAGCGGGCCAAGGCGACGAAGATCAGTCAGACTCATTTCGCCGACCGCAACGGCAACGATCTGGCCGACGTCTCCGCCCGGCGTTACTTCTGCACTCAGTGCCACGTGCCGCAGAAGGACGCCCAGCCGCTGGTGGAGAACACTTTTGAGCCGGTGATCGGTTCACGCTGACCACTTGCGGCAATGTCCACAGCAACTGCGCGGACCGGGCGATGGCCCATGACAAGCGAGACTAGCCATGTCTGAAACAAGCGAAACCGGTTTCATGAAACGTTGGTGGCAGACCCTGAACCGCCCAAGCCGCTACTCTCTGGGGGCACTGGCCGGCGGAGGCTTCGCCATCGGTATTCTCTTCTGGGGTGGCTTCAACACCGCCATGGAGGCCACCAATACGGAGTCTTTCTGCATCTCCTGTCACGAGATGGAGCAACACGTGTATCAGGAGTACAAGGACTCCATTCATTACAACAACCGCACCGGCGTACGGGCGACCTGTCCCGACTGCCACGTACCCCGTGAGTGGGAGCACAAGATCGTGCGCAAGATAAGGGCATCCAACGAACTGCTGCACAAAGTGCTGGGCAGCATCGACACCCCGGAGAAATTCGAGGCCAAGCGCCTTCAGCTGGCACGCAACGTATGGATGTCCATGAAGGCCACTGACTCGCGGGAGTGCCGCAATTGCCACGACTACGACTCGATGGATTTCACCATGCAGAGCCGCCGTTCGGTCCCTCAGCACATTGAGGGTTTCGAGGCGGGCAAGACCTGCATCGACTGCCACAAGGGGATCGCCCACTCCCTTCCGGCGATGTACGAGATGGACCCCGCCGGCGCAGCCGGGGTGGCGCTGGCGAAGTGAAGTCCAAAGACGCGTGCGGTGGCGAACCAGCCCTCGCATTGCATGCTGATGGGCGGTCGCAATAGCCTGGATGAAGGTTGCAGGGCAGAGGTGAAAAGGGCACGGACTTTTGTTCTCCGCGGTTTCGGCTGTGCCCGATGGCAAACGGTAGGGTGGATAAGCGCAGCGCATCCACCAACTCGAGACCGTACGGTGGATGCGCTGCGCTTATCCACCTCACTGAGGTTTGTTCCTGTCCCGAAGACAGGAGCGGACTGCAGTTGCAATGGAGTGATAGCACTTTGGACTCAGCAGCGGTGCCACAGGTTAACTATCCAAGAGGGGGATGTCATGTTTAATTTTTTCAAGAAAAACAAGCCGCCCGTCGAATCTGCGCAGCCACAGGAGCAGTATGCGCCCGCGCCTGGGACGGAAATTCGATACGACCCGACGTTGGTGGATACGTTGAAACGCGACCATCAGCAGTTACTGACGGCCTACGGGGAGATCCAGGCCGCTTTCGAAGACGAGGACTTCGAACTGGTGTCCGCCCAACTGAATGACTTCAGAGCGGCTCTCCACGCTCACCTCCTGACCGAGAATGTGCGGTTGTACATCTATCTCAATCGGCAGATGGCCGGTGACGAGTTGAACTCCGACCTCATTCACGGGTTTCGCCGGGAAATGGACAGTATCGGAAGGAACGTCCTCAAGTTTCTGAAGAAGTACCAAACCATCGGTGTGGACCGAGAGCTGGCACCGGCCTTTGGTCGTGATTTCGCCGCCATCGGCAAAGTACTGGTTGAGCGCATCCAGCAGGAGGAGTCGACGCTCTATCCACTGTACATGCCCCACTATTGAACGGCTCCACGTCGACTATAGTAACTAACACCCTTCCGGCTGACCGAACTGGTTCAGACGCTTGTCCGAACGTTCAACCCAGCCGCAATGAGGAGGTGGGCCGAAACTGCTTGGCGAGATAGGGGTGCCGATGTGGATCTGAAACGAAGATGGCTGCAACTGATGGCCCGCTACCGGGAGGGTGGAGTTCGCCATGTGGCCCACCTGCTGTCCGAGAACGGCTACATGCCACGATGGCTGTTGTACTTCTTTGAACTTGAACTCCTCGAGTTGGAGCGGTTCAATATCCGGGCCACGTTGCGTCGGCCCGAGGGTTATGAGTTTTTCAGGGCCTCCCCGCAGGACGTGGACGCCCTGGCGGACGTCATCAACGGGGGCGACCCGGTACGCAAGGAGTTTTCCGGTTACCTGGCGGATGGGCATCACTGTTTCGGTGTGGCAAAGGACGGGCGGCCGGTGGGTTACCTGTGGGTGTTTCTGGAGCGTTATCCCTTGGCCATCGACAACGACCCCAAGCGCACCCTGACGTTCACCCTGGGACCGGATGTGGTGTTTTACGGGGTTGGCTACATCGCCCCGGAATTCCGCCTCCGTGGTCTTTTTGCTCCGCTCTACGCGTTCGCAGTCAGCCATTATGGCGAGCACGTGCGTCACCTCACCGCCGTGAGTACCCTCAACCTGCACTCCATTCGCTCCCACCATCGCCTGGGGTTCCGCCCGATTGGCACCGCTGTCTGTCGTCGTGTGCTGGGGTCGCCGTATCATTGGAGCGTTCATGGGGCGGGAGGCCGGCGTTCGCTTGGGTTCGGCCAACGTGAAATCCCACTGAGCATGGTTGCTCCTGTCCCGTTGTGAGGGGCGGTTTCCCGCCCCGGTTCCGGACGGTGGAGGGTTCCCCGGGGCTACGGGTTGTTGGCGCAGGGAGTGGCGGGCTCCGGCACCACTTTTCGCTGCCGCAGCCGCCCTCTGAGTTCCCGTGCCAAGTAGAGGCTCCTGCCCCGAAGTGTGTTTCCATAGATGGTTACTTTCAGCCGGTTCTCGGTGCCGGTCGCCCAGCGCCGTTTCCAGTCGGTAACGGCATACATCATGTCCATATGGGTCAAGTGAGGATCGTTCAGGAGGGCTTCTATGACCCGCCACTGGAGCAGTGTCCCCGGGCTGAGGAAGGCGAACTCGGGGTCGTAGGATGTCTTCCAGCCCACGCATGAGCTGCCGCAGACCACGACCATCGCGTAAGCCAACAGGGTGGTGTCCCGCCGGAGGACGTAGAACCGCAGCTGCCCGCGTGACTGGAAACGGCACAGTACGCTTTGGTAGAAGGTCTCGAGCGCGCGCGACTGAACGATGGCCGTGCCCGCTTGACCTTTCCATCCGGCCGCCTCCAGTGCGAGCGCCCGCGAGAGCCACGTCTCCCACTGCGGATCGCCTGCGACTTCCCGGAACTCCAGCTTCCCCAAGGTGGCCTCCGCCCGATTGTTGGCGGTAGTGAGATTGCGGCGGAAGCTCTTGGCCCGGCTCTTCAGGTATTCCTCGGGGGTGAGATCGAGGCGCACCACCGGTGACACCTGCCAGACCCGGATGGCAGTGCGCCAACCCAAGCGCCCCAACTCCTTCAGGCAGCGATGCGTCCTTGAACCCTCCGGCACCAGATCAAACTCTACAATGTCCCAGGGGGACTGTCGGGACATCTGCCCGAGCATCTCCCCCAGTGCCGGGGCTGTCACATCCTGCGGGAGGTGGTAAGCCGGTATGTGTTGATTGGTGGCGGCAGCGAGTCGCCGCACTCCAATCCCGAGGAAAGGCGTCACTTCGGACAACAGGTGGATGGGCCCGTCAGGGGGCCCGGTGCGCCGGACCTTTGTGCCGGGT
This sequence comes from Gammaproteobacteria bacterium, assembly GCA_041690535.1. Lineage (GTDB taxonomy): Bacteria > Pseudomonadota > Gammaproteobacteria > Thiohalomonadales > Thiohalomonadaceae > JAWLHA01. Next base: position 68,838 of record JAWLHA010000015.1, read on the forward strand.
GCGAAGGTTTGAATCCACAGTTCCTGAAGGTCGGCATCCTGAAAGCTGCCGATAGGGCCGGCATTTGCATAACCGCTCTGTCGTTCCATCACATGCTCCGCGTCATAGTCAGCACTGCCCGCGTTCGGGTAGTGGAAACCTTTGGGTACCTCCATGAGGGGTGCACAAGTTGGTGTTACGCGTTCCGGAACCTGAAGGTGGCGAGACGACAGGACCTCAGGAGCCTGCCCACCTGCGGGATGAAACTGCGAAAGGCGTGAAAATGGAGAGTGGCGTACACACGCGGTCACCTGGTATGAGTCATCGTTAGTACGTTGAACGTACCCTGCTCGTAACTACTCACCCCATGTCGGCGGCGCTGGAGTGCGGGGGCTTGCCCCCGCTTTCCCGAGGGGCGGCTTGCCGCCGTGCGCCGTGTTGTGGGCTGGCCGGGGACGGCGGGAGCAAGCTCCCGTCCTGCAAAGCGGCGGCAAGCCGTCGCACTCCACAGCAAAGGTGCCGTAACCCGTAGCATCGAGACGCGGCTGAATGGGGTGGAGTAGTTACCCCTGAGCAAGTAATAGCACACATGCGCCTGATTGCAGCCGACAAGGAAGAAGGGGGGGAATGGCTGATCCGCGATTTTCCGCTTATCCGTTCGGTATGCCTGCCACTGCCCGGGGGCAAGAGGGGGGAAGGGCCCCTTTGGGCCCTTTCTGATCAGATGTCGCCGAAACGGGCGTTCATGGTCGGGTTGTTCAGCCAGACGCTGATATCCTTGCCGAGGGCCTCGACACAACGACCGAGAATTGAGCAGGTGCCTTTGTAGCCGCCGAAAACGCCGCCACCGGAGAGGCGTCGGCCCCTGAAGCTGCCGATCATCTTGCCACCTTCATACAGCCGGCCTTCCACCGTGACGGATTTGGTGCCGCTCCAGGCTCCGCCGCCGGTGCCGATCAGATCGACGATCTCCATCTCAAGGACCCGCCCTTCGGACTTGGAGGAGACCGCGCCCTTGCGGACTACGGATACCCCGGACCGATTGGCGTAACTCTCCACGAACTCGGGCAGCTGTGACTGCAGCGCGCACTCATTGCGAACGGCCACCGGCACCATGGCCGACTTGCTGTAGTTGGTGACGGTATCAATGAAAATAGGTTCACCCGCAGCGGGCACGTTTTCCACCTGTTTGGCGGGTGCCGTGGCGCCGCATCCGCCGATGAGGCCTGCTGCCAATGCAGCCACCGCCCAACGTGCCAAGAAATTGCCCATCTCTCTTCTCCCTGTTGTAAGTATTAGGTAACGACTCACCCATGTCAGCCGCGTCTCGATGCTCCGGGTTACGGCACCTTTGCTGTGGAGTGCGACGGCTTGCCGCCGCTTTGCAGGACGGGAGCTTGCTCCCGCCGTTCCCGGGCCAGCCCACCACACGGCGCACGGCGGCAAGCCGCCCCTCGGGAAAGCGGGGGCAAGCCCCCGCACTCCAGAGCCGCCGACATGGGGTGAGTAGTTACAGTATTAGAAATCAAGGGGGCATTATACGTCCTCTGGGTCGCCCTGCCGAACGCTGCTAAAATACGCCGCCCGCAAACGGAAAGGCAGGGGGCGCAACCCCTCCGTTCCTTGATCTGCGCCATCCACCAATTCACCCCGGAAAGTCCATGAGCAGCGTATCTGAAAACACTCCTGCAGCAATCCTCGAAGGTCTCAGTGAGGAGACCAAGCGTGAACTTCTCCAACACCTTGCCGAGGAGCTCGGGTTCGAGGTTACTGAACACGGCGACCCGGTCGACCCCCAATCGGACATCCTGGACGTGGTCGAGGCCGCGATCCGTGGTCTGCAGCACGCCTTGCTTGTTCTGCAGGATCAGTTTGCCGAGGGGGCGGAGCCGGATCACACCGAACTCAACCGGGCGGCCGAAAGCATTGAGCTGGTGGTGACCGAACTGTGGGATGCCCACGAACTCTTGAATGAGATCATCGACGCGGAATGCGACGGGGACGGCTGTGAGGACGACGCGTGATTGAATCAAGGTTCGGCGACAGGGGCGAGCGGAGGCTCCTGCTGACCCCCGACACCGATGCAGCGGGGCGGTGCGGATAAAGCGCCGCGGCGGGCCTGCGGACAACTCCGCCCCACCGCGGCGGGGTACCTTCCACGCTGGAGAGCTGTTCGGGCCGATCCCATCAACGCTCAGTTTTGAGGAAAGTCATGAAAAGAATCGAAAGTAAACTCGAGTCCTTTCTCTTCAACAGCCGCTGGCTTCTGGCCCCGTTCTACGTTGGCCTGGTCCTGGCCATGGCGCTGCTGCTGGTCAAGTTCGTCAAGCAGTTCCTGGAGTTCCTGCCCCTGGTGTTCCACGGGGAGGGAGGCGAGGTGATCGTGGGGGTGCTGACGCTCATCGATGTGGTGATGATCGCCAACCTGCTGATCATCATTGTCTTTGCCGGTTACGAGAACTTCGTCTCCAAGATCGACACGGCGGGCCACGAGGACCGGCCGAACTGGATGGGGCACGTGGGGTTTTCCGACCTCAAAATGAAACTCATCGGCTCCATCGTGGCCATTTCGGGCATCGAGCTGCTCAAGGCCTTCATGGCCGTGGGGAGCCACACCAATGAAGAGCTTGCCTGGAAGGTGGGTCTGCACATGACCTTCGTCATTTCGGGGGTTCTGTTCGCCCTCATGGATCGCCTCTCCGGGGGGAAACACGACCACGACCATGAGAAACAGGCCGAGCCGGCCCCATCCCTGGAGCACGGCGGTGTGCGCGCCTTAGCCCCGCGAGAGCCCCTTTCGGTCGGGACGCCCGCACCGGGCATGACGCAGGGCATGCCGGAATAGGCGGGTACCGGAGCAGGCCCGCCGGTGCGATACTCGGGTTTTCAGGTGAGGAGGGGGATGGAGTGTTTGGGCTGCTGCGTAGTAAACCCTTGCTGGACGAGGAGTCGGCCCAGTGGATTTTTGACGTCTACCACTGGGCACTGACAAACCTGGGCAGTGATGTCTTCCAAGAGGAAACCCGCTTGGTCTTGCCTTCCTCCGAAGATTTTCCCGGTCGGGCCGACTCGCTGCACGGGATGGCCAGGTTGATCTTCGATCAGGTGGTGGCCCATGCAGGCATGGGCCACTGGCCGCTGGAGCTGGTCGAGCCGGGGCAGCCCACCTTCGGGGACGCGGCCTCCTTGAGGATGCAAGGGCCGCTCCGGGGGCGATCGGCAAATGCCGCGCAGGCTGTCGAGCCGGCGGCCCGGCTATCCCTTGCCTACACCCCGGCGCTGGTGAACGAGCCGGAGGCGCTTATTGCCGAATTCGCCCACCAGCTGGCGCATCTGCTCGCCACCCAGGTGGACGAGGCGCCCCCCGGGGGGCATGAGAACTGGCCTTACCTGACGGAGCTTCTGGGGGGCTTCATGGGCTTTGGCCTGATGTTTGCCAACACCGCCTTCAAGGCACCCCGGGGCGGTTGCGGTTCCTGCGCGGTCGGGGTGGCGCAACGCGCCAGCTTTCTGTCGCAGTACGACCTCACCTACGCCTTGGCCCTCTTCTCCATCCTCAAGGACATCCGCCCTCGCGAGGTATTGCCCCACTTGAGAAAGCCGTTGCGCCCCTTCTTCAAGGGGGCGGTGAAGGAGATCGAAAGGCGAGCGGAGGCACTGGAGGCGTTGCAGACAGTCGGGCAGCCCGGATAAGGGAGCGGCCCGGCGCGCCAGTGTGTAAGGCCCCAGGTTGGTTTGTAGGG
>JAWLHA010000016.1:0-72011 GCA_041690535.1 Gammaproteobacteria bacterium
GGTGTCCTCCACTTGCGCAGGGAAGATCAAGCAGTCTTATACCTTTTCAGCCTTGACCACACTGGATTCCCGCCTTCGCGGGAATGACCGGAGGGTGAATAGTTACGATGCGTTTACCCTGCGTAGCCCGGGGGGGCGCAGCGAAATGGGGGGTGACGGCGTGTGATCATGCCCGGCTACCCCTCGCGGGTTGTCTCACGGTCGAGGACAACCAATCAGGCACCAGAAGGTTCGAGGTAAAGCGTGTAGCGGCGCGCGCCAAAAGCGCTGGTCTGGAAATAGTCGTGCAGAAGGGATCGGTCGGTGAAGGAGGAGCCTTCCCACGTTTCGTAGCACGTTGCGTAGCCGAACGATTTGGCCATCAGCTCCATCCCGCCGCGGGAGACCAATCCCACCACCGCTTCATGCTGCCCGGCGAAGTTCTCGCCCGAATTCAAAAAATCACCCGTACGCTCGGTCTTCAGCTTCACCACCGGCTCATCACTGTCGATCAGGCCCGTGTCCAGGATGATCAGCTCGGGATGGAAGGCCGCCATCAGTTTCATCAGTCGATGGTGATCCATGATGTGGTAGAAGATCCCCAGACACAAAATGAGGTCGAATTTTTCGCCCCCCGCGATAAGGCGTGGCACCACATCGAACACATCGCCCTGCAGAAAGCGCACCTTCTCCCGCATCTCCCCCCGAATGATGTAGCTGGACTTGTCGATGAGCTCCTGCCGCACCTCCACGCCGGTGACGTGGGCGGCGCCGTTGACGAGGCAGGCATAGCTCCAGCGGCCGTCATGGGATGCCAGATCCAGCACCCGTTTGCCCTTCAGTCGCTCGGCGTTGGGAAGCAGAAAGGTGCGGTAGCGGGCGTTGAGCCGGTTCAATCCTTTGTCGTTGTAACCGATACCGCTTTCGACGACGAAACCGTTTTCAGGGGTAAAGATGGACATTTCCTTATGGTTACTCCGGGCGTTGATTCACGAAAGACCCAAAGCGCACGGCGGGCCGGCGCTGGTGGCGCTCTTTGCCACTCGCGTTCTGCCCGGGTGCCGAAAGGCGCTCGTTAGGCCTGTGCATATGTGCCTGAAGTATAGTCCCGCCGAAGGCATCCGCCGGGGAGCAAAGCTTGAATGCTGACCCGGCGGGCGCAGTTTTCACCCCTGCCCAGGGCCACCCAGCAGGGAAATCCGCTGCGCCCAACCTGTAGGGTGGATAAGCGCAGCGCATCCACCGGGTCACGGCTGGGAATGGTGGATGCGCTGCGCTTATCCACCCTGCAGAGAAATCACAGCTGGAGCTGCAGCGATTCCGGCTGGGGCTCCTCGCTGCCCCAGACCGCGGCGATGGCCCCCCGATGGGCGCCGGCGTCCCCGGTCACGACGATCCGCACCCGGCCGGCGACGTCGGGCGCGCGTCCCCCCCCGGCATCCCCCAGGCGCCGCCTGAGCTGACGGGCAACCGCTTCCCCGGTATCGATGATGGCGACTTCCGGTCCCAACGCCTCCTCGATGAGAGGCCGCAACGCAGGAAAGTGGGTGCACCCCAGGATGATGGTGTCGGCACCGGCCGCCAACAGCGGCTGAAGGGCACGAGTTACCGTGTCGACCGCCTCCGGCGAACGGAGATCGCCCTGCTCCACCAGCTCCACCAACTCCGGGCTGGGCCGGCTGACGACCTCGACATTGTCACCGAACCGCTCCAGCAGGGCCGCGTAGCGGGTACTCGCCAGTGTGCCTGCAGTGGCGAGCACGCCCACAATACCGTTTCGCGTGGCCGCGGCGGCGGGCTTGACCGCCGGTTCCATCCCAACGATGGGAAGGGAAAACCTCTCCCGAAGCTCCGTGACCGCCGCGGCAGTGGCGGTGTTGCAGGCGACCACCACCGCCTTGGCCCCCTGCTCCACCAGCCATTGGGTGATCTGCCGCGCGCGCCCACGAATCTCCAGCATCGATCGGGGTCCGTACGGACACCAGGCGGTGTCCGCCACATACAGGAGATCCTCGGCGGGAAGCAGCGCGCGGATGCGCCGCAGCACCGAAAGGCCGCCGACGCCGGAATCGAACACACCAATGGGGCCGTCGTGGTGGGACATGGGAAGGGTTAGGGATTACGCACTCGGAACCCATACTTTACCCCAGGAGCCGCCCCCGCTGGGAGCATTGTGGAGCGGGTTGTTGATGGCCGTCACAGCAAACCCGGAACAGTGAAAGTGGGGTAACTATTCAGCCGTTCCACCGACCTGTCGCCTCTCCCCAGAGAGTTGGGCTCCTACGTGAGGCACTCGAGCTGTTGGGTCTGAATAGTTACAAAGTGGGCCGCTCACGGGAATGGGGCGGTGGCCCCTGGTTGGCGTACACTGGCGCCAGCCCGCACTCAGAAATTCGTGTCAAACCCCAGACTGCGTACGAAGGCGACATCCTCAGGCGAAAACGGGGCGCCCCCCTGTATCCGGTACCGCCCAACGGATGGCGGCACACGGATATGGCGGCACAGACGGACGATCTCTGTCTCTTGCAGCTCGCCCCCCACGAACCGGGTCAGGGCGCTGACACCCTCCTCCGGCTGGCGACAGAATGCGTCAAAATTCAGCAGCCAAAAACGCTCTCCCATGGGCCGACAGACCGCCAGAACACGGGCATGCACCGCTTTCCAGTAACTCAGGGCGTAGCCGGGGGAAGCATCGTAGGCCCTGCCGGTGAAGTGTTCGCCCCAGAGTTTCGCCTGGGTCTGGTTGGCGCTGTAGGCCATATCGAGCCCGTTCCTGGCCACGTGAATGTACCTCAGCCCGGGCAGGTAGCGCGGCAAGCGGTCGATCACGACATGGGTATTCGGCTCTTTCCACCCCCAGCAACGGCGCGGGCTCCCCGACCGGTTCTCTCCGGCGGCGACCAGCGCAGCGGCCCTGGCCTTGTACCAGCCGGGCGGGAACTCGGTTCGTCTTGTGCCGACACAGCTCTTGACCAGCGCCCGCTGCTTCGGCGTAAGTCTCCGGCCTGACATGCCGTGGCAGAACGCTCTGACCGCCTCGCCAAACTCCGCTTCGGGAGCGGAAAGAATCTCGCTCCGCTTGAACAGCAGGGTGAACCAGAGGTTATCGCCGGCCTCGTTCAGGTCACCGCCCATGTAGAAGCCGAGCGCCCTCAACAGTTGGGCGATGAGCCGGGTGCCGCTCCCCCCTATGCCGCCCACGGCAACCGGCGCGAAGCGGTGCTCCATCAGATCCGGCTCCCCTCCCCCCGGGGTTCGAGATAGAGCGTATAGCGCCTTGCGCCGAAGGCGCTGGTCATGAAGTAGTCGGTCAGCCCGGAGCGGTCTTGAAACGCTGACGCATGCCAGTGTTCATAGCGCACCGTGTAACCGAACGAGTTCGCAAGCAGCTCAATCCCGCCGCGCGATACAATGCCCACCAGCGCCTCCTGCTGCCCCGCGTAGCTCTCCGCCGCGTTGAGGTAGTGGTCCGTGCTCTCGGTTTTCAGCTTGATGAAGGGCTCATCGCTGTCGATGAGTCCGGTGTCGAGAATGATGAGCTCAGGGCGAAACGCCGTCATCAATTTCACCAGCCGGTGGTGATCCATGATGTGATAGAAAATCCCCAGACAGAGGATCACATCGAATCGCTCGCCCCTGCTCAGCAGCCCCGGCAGTACATCGAAGATGTCCCCCTCGATGAACTGCACCCGGCGCCGCAACTCAGCATCGAGGATGTAATCCGCCTTGCCGATGAGTTCGCCCCGGGCTTCAATCCCGGTGACGCGATCCGCCCCGTTGACCAGCGCCGCGTAGCTCCAGCGACCGTCGTGGGAGGCGAGGTCGAGCACCCGCTGGCCCCTCAGCCGATCGCTGTTTGGCGCAAGAAAAGTGCGATACCGGGCATTGAGTCGGTTCAACTGCGCGTGGTCGTAGCCAAGCCCGCTTTCCGTGACAAAGCCGTTTTCCCGGGTGAAGAGTGACATGGGTGTATTCCGTTCCGAGGTGTTCAACAGCAGAATCGCCGGCCGGGCGAAACTAACGCAGGATGAATCGCAATGAGTATAGCCCCCCCTCGCCACGGCTGGCGGAATAGCCCGCCCCCGCAGGGTAAACACACACTTACATCGCTCACAGCACGGCCGTGACGTAAGTATGCGTTCACCCTGCGGGGAGATGACCGTTCCAACCTCGGCCGGCGTCGGTGTTATCATCCTCCACCGGCCCCAATCCGGAGATTCCAATGTTCACAGGCATAGTCCAAGGCACGGCCGAGATCGTCGATATCATCGATCGGGGTGACTTTCGTACCCACACGCTGCGGCTACCCCCCGATTTGCTTCCCGGCCTGGCGCCTGGCGCCTCCGTGGCCCACAACGGCTGCTGTCTCACTGTCACACGCATCGACGCTTATCGGGTCGCCTTCGACCTGATGCGCGAGACTCTGCGCGTCACCAATCTCGGTGCGCTGCAGGTGGGCGACCGCGTCAACGTGGAGCGCGCCGCCCGCTTCGGTGACGAAATCGGCGGGCACGCCATGTCAGGCCACATCATGGCCACCGCCGAGGTCAGCCGGGTGTTCGAGAGCGAGAACAACCGTCAGGTGTGGTTCCGTCTCCCCACCGACCTGCGCAAGTACTTCTTCGCGAAGGGCTACGTCGGCGTCGATGGCATCAGTCTCACCATCGGCGAGGTGCGGGGCGACGAATTCAGCGTGAATCTCATCCCTGAGACGCTCTCCCGGACCAACATCGCCGGGCGCCGCCCCGGCGATCGCGTCAACATCGAGGTCGACCCCCAGACCCAGGCCATTGTGGACACCGTCGAGCGTGTGCTGGCCGAGCGCCTGGCGAGCCCGGCGGGGCCGTGACCCGACAAACCGCGCCCGCTCCGACCGGCAGCTGGCGCCGGTGCTGCTGAAGCGTGCCGCCCCGGGCTACTGTAGGCCTGTCGCACCTCTCCCCTACTCCGGTTCGATCGGCTCCCCCGGGGTCGCATCCTCCGGGGTCGCCCGCTGATCGGGCACCACCTCCTCCGGGGTCGCCCGCTGATCGGGAACCACCTCTTCGGGCGTGGCGCGCGGGTCCGGCACCACCGTCTCGGGGGTCGCACGAGTGTCCGGAACCACCTCCTCGGGCGTGGCGCGTGGATCCGGCACCACCGTCTCGGGCGTCGCCCGCGGGTCGGGCACCACCTCCTCCGGTACCGCCGGCTGCCCCGTGGGCTCCTCGCCCGGCGGGCGTTCGCCCCGCTCCCCCCGATCTTCGGGGGTGATGACGGGGCCCCCCTCGGGATGCTCGGTTTCCGAGGGCGTGAGGAGTGGGTCCGATTCCGCCTGGGCGAGGAGCGGGGCGGACGCGGCAACCGCCCCGGGTAAGGGAGAGGTGGCAAAGAAGCCCCAGATCAGCGCCAAGCCCGGCATCCCCACCATTCGCAACCTCCACCTGCGGGAAACACACCTGCCCAAAACATAGCGGATGCACGGTCGCTACCCTGCTGATACGACGCCAGCCCCAGTCTCCCGAACCTCCCCCCACAGGCCCCGCAACGACGGTGTCACTTCTGGACGATGTAGTAGTCGTTCTGAATGTCATGGGGGAGCTCATGGACGTTGATTGCGGTGAAACCAGCCTCCCTCAGCAATTCCCGCGCTTTTTCCCGCCCCCACATGGTCCCGAGTCCTTCACCGCCCTGTGCCAGAGAAACGGACATGCAATGCATACAGGAGATGGTGTAGAACAGTGTCCCGAGCGGGTGGTCGAGGTTGTTTTCAATGTGGCTGGAGCTGCGTATGTCCTGCATCAGATAAATGCCATCGGCCTTCAGGGAGCGGTGGATGCCCTTGAGCACCGCTCGGGGTTTGGCCTGATCGTGGATGGCGTCGAAGGTGGTAATCAGGTCGAACTCGTCGGGCCTGGCAGTGGTATCAAAGTCGCTCAAATCGCGGGATTCGAACGTGACGTTGCCCAACCCCCTCGCCCATGCGGCTTGGCGGGCCGTGTGGATGGCCGCATCGGAGAGGTCGACCCCAACGAAATGACTCCGGGGGTAGCGCTCCGCCATGAGCGCCAATGCCCGTCCGCTTCCACATCCCGCATCAAGCACCCGGATGCCCCGCTCCAGTCGCTGCGGCAGGCCCGGCACCAGCGGCAGGATGTGGTCGAACAACGCCCCGACCACGGTCTGGCCACTGTCTTCCGCCATCACCTCGTGAAAGCGTCCATACCGCTCGTACGGCACACCGCCGCCCGCCTTGAAGCACGCCACGATCGCGCTCTCCACCTCCCCCAGCATGCCGATGTATTGGGCATAGAGGGCAAGGTTGTCGGCGCCCCCGGTGCGGGTGAGATAGCGGGCGTGCTCGGCCGGCAAACGGAATGTCGCGGTGCTGGCGTCATACTCCACCACCCGCGCGGTGCTCATCGCCGCCAGCCACTCGCGGACATACCGCTCATTCAGGTGGGCCCGCTCGGCGATCTCGCCGCTGGTGCCCGACTCCATGTCACCAAGGGTTTCGAACAGACCCGTGCGGTGGCCGATGGAGGTCATCAGGCAGAGTGCCGCTTCATTGAAGGCCCCGACGACACGTTCGCCGAAGGCATCGGAGCGCTCCTGGCTGAACGAACTGCTCAGGTGGTTGAGGCACATGGCGTCTCTCCTTGGTGGACGTAACATACCGACTGGTATGGTCAAAAACGTAGCCCGACCGGTCGGGCTGTCAAGGAGAGAACCGCATGATTCGGGTCCCGACGCACTTTGCGAGCGAAAGTCCTGAAAAAGGCAGGGTAAACGCATCAAGAGCGATGTAAGTCCTTGAAGGAAGGTCGTCGGCCGCATGGATTGGTGCAAGGACGCACTTATGCCGCCGGAGGGCAGGACGCCTGGAGCGGCCGCGGCCGTCGAGCGTACAGGGAGGGGAGATGATTGCTCCTGCATAATCTTCACTCCCGACGTCCCTGTCGGTCGTATTCATAGGTACCTGCTTTCAAGGACTTACATCGCTCACAGCACGGCCGTGACGTAAGTAGGCGTTTACCCTGCTGGAAAAGGGCGTTTTGGGACAGACCGGTCGGTCTGCTAAAATCCCACCGTACCGTACCGGACCGATGAGATGCCACGCGACGGAAGGAACACCCGCCAAAGGATCCTGGACATTGCCCACAGGCAAACCCTGCGTCAGGGCTTTACCGCCACGTCCATCGAGGGGATCCTGGCGGAAGCGGGCATTACGAAGGGGGCGTTTTTTCACCACTTCAAGAGCAAAAATGCCCTGGCACGTGCCCTGGTGGAGCGCTACGCCGAGGGGGAACTGCAGATGCTCTCCGAACTGGTGGGCCGCGCCGAGAAACTGAGTCGGGACCCGCTACAGCAGCTGTTGCTGGTGATCGGCCTCTTTCAGGAGTGGATGGAGGGGCAAGCGGATCCGCCCGAAGGGTGTCTGTTCGCCTCCTTCTGCTACCAAAGCGAACTGTTCCCGGAGGAGATGAAGGGCATCGCCGCAGAGACGATGGTGGCCTGGCGCCAAGCGCTCGCCACCAAGATCCGTGCGGCGGCAGAGCAACATCCCCCCTCCGTTGCGGTGGACGCAGAGGCCGTCGCGGACATGTTCACGACCCTGATCGAGGGGGCCTTCGTGGTCGCCAGGACGCTGGATGCCCCCGGCATCCTTACCGAGCAACTGGGCCAGTACCGGAACTATCTCGAGCTGCTGTTCGCCCCCAGGCGCTGAGCGAGCTGTTTGGTCGGCGGGCGCTGCAACATCTCTTCGACGGTGGTGACGACCGTGACATCGTAGCCCGCGGCGCGCAGATTCTCGGCCTGCATCCAGGGCCGCGGGCCCTCCAAACGGGGAGAGGTGCACGGCCAGAGCGTCCTTGGCGGCAACGCCCCGGCGCACCCGCATTTATTTCGGTCGCGGCCTGCTGCTCCAACAGCCGGAACAGCTCGGCGCGGCGATCGCCGTTATACGGGGTTGAGACCGCCAGCCGAGCCTCGTCGACGGCCCGGCCAGGCAGGGGGCCTCGGGTCGATGGGTGTCATGGGATCACCCTCTCCTGGTGCTGAATATGATGACGTATCGTGGCGACCAGCCGCTCCAGGTCGATCGGCTTGGTCAGGTAGTCGTCCATCCCGGCCGTGCGGGCCCGCTGCGCCTCGCTCTCCAGCGCATTGGCCGACAGGCCGATGATCGGCACCCGGCCGCCGGGTCCGCCGCGGATCCGGCGGGTGGCCTCCAGGCCGTCCATCTCCGGGGTCTGCACATCCATCAGAATGACGTCGAAACGCTCCCCGGCCAGACTGAGCACCACCGCCTCGGCCCCGGTGGCGGCCACCCTGACTTCGGCGCCGATCGCCTCGAGCAGGTCCTTTTCGATCTCCCGCCCGAGCAGGTCGTCATCCACCAGCAGTACGCTCATGCCGGCCAGCGCATCGGCGGCCGGCAGAGACGCCGGCCCCGGCTCGTGCGGGCCGGGGCCGCGGGGCAGCGACAGCGTCAGCGCGAAGGTCGAGCCCACCCCTACAGCGCTCTCGACCGAGATCTGCGTGCCCATGGCCTGGGCGATGCGCTGGCTGATGGCCAGCCCAAGCCCGGTGCCACCGAAGCGGCGGGTGGTGCTCGCATCGGCCTGGGCGAACATCTCGAACACCCGCTCCATCTGCCCGTCGGTCATGCCGATGCCGGTGTCGCGCACCGCCAGGCGCACGGCGACCTGCCACTCGTCGGCCGCCACCACGTCGGCGGCGACCGTCACCGCGCCGGCGTCGGTGAACTTCACCGCATTGGCGATCAGGTTGGTGAGGATCTGGCGTAGCCGGATGGGGTCCCCCACCAGGGCGGCGGGCAGGGCGTCGTCCACCATCAGGCGCACGGCCAGGCCCTTGCGCTGCGCCGAGCAGGCCGCCAGCTCCGTCACCTCCCGCAGCAGGGCCGGGAGGTCGAGCACGGTCTGCTCGAGCTCGAGGTGGCCCGTCTCCGCCTTGGAGAGGTCGAGGATGGTATCGACCAGGCCCAACAAGGCGACCGATGCCGTCTTCAGCTTGAGCACGTAGCCCCGCTGGCGCTCATCCAAACCCGTACCCTGCAGCAGCTCGCCAAGCCCCACCAGGGTGTTGAGCGGCGTGCGGATCTCATGGCTCATGTTGGCCAGAAACCGGCTCTTGGCCTCGCTGGCCTCCTCCGCCTCGCGCCGGGCCTGGCGCAGGCCTTCATTCGCCGCCGCGAGCGCCTGCTCCCGTTGCCGCCCCTGCTGCAGCAGGCGGTCGATCCACAGGGCCGAACCGAGCAGCAGGAGCAGGACACCCACGCCGGGCAGGGTGGTCTGCAGGGTAGCGCGCAGCCAGCGCTCGGTGATCGCCCGCTCCGTGAGGGCGAAACGCACCACGAGGGGGAAGCGCTCCGACTTGCGGTAGGCGCCGACGCGGACCACCCCGTCGATGGGGGAGACCACCCACTGGACACCGAAACGGCCCGGCTCCTCGGGGCGGGGCCCGAGATCTATTGGCCCCGCAGCGGCGGGGATGCGGACCAGCACACCGCGTTGCTCCCGGCGCAGCAGCACCACGCCATCCTGCGTGCCGAGGAAGGAGCGGAAGAATTGCTCGAAGTAATCCACGCTCACGCCCGCGATGGCCACGGCGCACAGGGCCCCAGCATCGTCCATGAGGCGGACGCTGACCGGGATGAAGCGCGGCCCGCCCGCACCGGCACGGAACGGGCGCCCGATGTGGCTGCGCTTGCGGTTGGTGTCGGTCAGCTCGAAGTGCTCGGGGTCGAAGCCGTCGTGCCGGGCCCTGGGGGCGGGCGCATGCGCGGGCGGCAGCAGCGCCCGGCCGTCACGACCGTAGAGGGCGACGAAGGCGAGCTGGGGAACGGTACCGACGGCGCGGGCGGCATGTGCTGCCAGCCAGCCCTCCGGCGTGTCGCCGCGCCGGCCGTCGCACAGGTCGGAGAAGCTCTCCAGCAGCAGCTCGATTTCGCCGAAGGCCCGCGAGGCCTGCTCCTCCAGGGCGACGGCGCCGATGGCGACCTTCTCCCGGGCGGCCAGCTTCTCCCGCTCCAGGTTGGCGTGGGCCAGCCAGCCCACATAGGAGAGGAAGGCGGCGGTGACCGCGGCAAAGGCGAGGAAGAGGCCCCGGCGCGGTGCGGACACCGCCTGCCGCTGTCGTTGTGTCATGGAGCTGTTCGCCATTGCTGTCTATTCCTGCCTGAATCGGTATCGGCCTTACCCGGCGGCGCCGCCCGCGGGCAACACGCCTGTGCCGACGGGCCGATTCCATCCGCTCTTCGCGCTTCGCCCTCCCCAATCTTGTTGGGATCGGCGAGGCCGCTACTGACAGTAAGTAATATCGAGGTGGTATGGCGAAGCGGATTGATGGGCCGGGGCAGATCGGGACCGTGCGGACCGATGCCGATGCGCGTTCTGCCCGAGTTGCCACCCATCAGGTTTGGGTCCGGGGGGGCGCACTGTCCGCCCCCCCCCGGGTTTGTGCGGTTCAGCTCGCCTTTTTGACGAACTTGGTCAGGATCACGATCTGCTGACCATTGACGCGCCCCTCGATGTGCTCGGGGTTGTCCGGGACCAGGGAGATCCCACGCACGGCCGTACCCCGCTTGGCGGTGAAATTGGCCCCCTTCACGTTCAGGTCCTTAATCAGGGTCACCGTATCTCCCGCCTCGAGGACGGTGCCGTGGCAGTCGACGTGCCGGAGGAGCTCCTCTTGGGCCCGTCCTTCCCCGGTTGCCTGGGCCCACGCCCGGGTCTCGTCATCCAGGTAGAGCATGTCCAGCAACTCCTGGGGCCAGCCCTCGGAGCTGAGGCGCGTCAGCATGCGCCACGCCATCACCTGCACTGCCGGCACCTGGCTCCACATGCTGTCATTCAGGCAGCGCCAGTGATTGACGTCGACCTTCTCCGGATCCTCGATCTGATCGCGGCAGGTCTGACACATGAGCACGCACCGGTCGGCGCTGCCATCGGAATCGGGCGGAACTTCATAGACGCCCAATCCTTCGGTTGCGCCGCAAAGCTCGCACTTGGAGCCACTACGTGCATGCAATGCTTGTTTAGTACTCATTGATCTGCCTCCAGTTTGGGGCGCCTATTATGCCGCATCCGGTCCTCTGGAGGGGGAAGCCGTTTCAGTGGGCTCGGCCCCGGTGGTCTTTCCCCGGCCCACATTAGGGCGCCATGATTTTCTAAAGTGCTGAACTACAATGTCGTTGTCGGCACTAACCGAAGCCGCGGGACCGAAGAAGTCGGGGTCCACGACGCCGACCGCAGACAGGAGGTCTAACGCATGCAACGCGCGCCCCTCGGAAAACTCACGCCCCCACACATCTGGGGCGCATCTATCGGCGTCAACGTCTGTTCCGCACCCTCGATCAGGCCAAATCCCGCCCCGTGGCCTGGGTCGCAGCCCCTGCGGGCTCCGGCAAGACGACGCTGGTGGCCAGCTACCTGCAGGCGCGAAAGCTGCCGTCCTTCTGGTATCAACTCGATGCGGGCGACGAGGATACCGCAGGCCTGTTCTACCACCTGCGGCTGGCGGCCGGGCAATTTGATCCCACCCTGTCCGAGACCCTGCCCCTGCTGGCACCCGAGTACCTCAGCGTATCGAGACCTTCTCGCGCAACTTTTTCCATCGGCTGTTCGCCGCTCTGCCGCGGCCGCTTGTGCTCGTTTTCGACAACTACCAGGACACACGGGCCGACGCCCTGGCCCGCGGCAGCGCGGGGGGATCCTTCACTCCACTGCTTCGGATCATTGCGCTCACCCACGAAAGCCACCTGCGCTGGTTCGGCGGAAACGTTGAGGTGGCCCTCGCGCAACTGGAGCAGGCCCGCGCCCTGGCCACCGAGTCGGGCGTGCACGCCCTCGACAGTCTGCTCGCCGCCCAGTTCGTCTATGTCCACGCCTACGCCGGCGAGTTCGAGAAGGCCGAAGGGCATCTCGCGGCCATGGCGGCCGTCGATACGCCGCGGCGGCTCGACCGCTCTCACTATCACTTTCTGGCGAGCTGGGTGGCCTGGCTGCGGGGGGACGCCGAGGCCGCCTGGCAGCACGCCCTGGCCGCGGAGGGGGTGAGGGAACTGCATGCCCCCTTTCCCGAACTGGTTGTTCAGGTGGTCCTTGCCCAGCTCCTTCGCGACCGCGGCGACCCCCTTGGGGCACAGCGGTATGCACAGCGGTATCTTGCGCGCGCAAACGCGCTGGTCGCGGCCATGGGCAACAAGCTCGTGGGCTTTTTCTGCCTCTGCACGGAGGCCTGGTTCGCGTTGCTCGACGACGAACCACCGCGTGCCCTCGATCCCCTGCGGCGCGCCTTCGCCTGGGGGGCAGCCAGCGGGACCCTTCAGCATCCCTGGTGGCGACCCGACATGATGGCGGCGCTGTGTGGCCTGGCCCTCGCCCACGGCATTGAGCCCGAATACGCCCGCCGCCTGGTGCGCGTCCACCGCTTCCCGCCCCCGTCTCGCCACGCGGAAGCGGCCGAGCACTGGCCGTACCCGATCAAGATCTACGCCCTTGGGGGCTTTCGCGTGGTGAGGGAGGGCAAACCCCTTGCCGCCGCGGCGAGGAGCCAAAGCCGCCCGCTCGCACTGCTCAAGGCGCTGGTCGCCGAAGGGGCACGGGGAGTAAGCGCCAGCCGCATTGCGGAGATCGTGTGGCCCGATGAGGTGGCGGGTGACCGTCCCAACCGACTCGAGGTCAACCTCCACCGGCTCCGGAAGCTGCTCGGAAGCAACGCCGCGGTGGTATCTGTGGACGGTCGCCTGGGGCTGGACCCGGCCTCGGTCTGGGTAGACGTGTGGTGCTTTGAGCGCGTGCGGCGCCGTGCCCACGATGAGCTGGTGAAGGCTCTGGGCGCCCGTGAAGCCGTGGCCCTTGCAACCACGGAAAAACTGCTTCGCCTCTACCGGGGGCCTTTTCTCGGGGGCGAGGCGGAGCGCGCGGTCTATCGGGGGCCGGATGGGTTGGCTGCGCCACCCATCCTCCCACGTCTGCAGGCCTCAGGCGGGCGTGTAGAAGATGTCCCGGTAGGAGACGTACATCGCCGCAATCATCACGGGCGAGAGCACCAAAAAGCCGAGCCCGAGCGGTAGCGCCGCCAGGATCACCAACCCAAACGTCACGATGCCGTAGACCAGAAAGGGCAGGACGTTTTTAAGGCAGGCCTTGAAGCTCAGGACGATGGCCTCGAATGCCCCCAGATCCTCAAAGGCCACCAGTGCCGGGGCAAACCAGTAGGCCATGATCAAGGGGACCATCAGCGCCATGGCGAGCAGCGATGCAAACACCATGGGCCCCAGCATTGCTGCCGCCATCTCCGGGGAGGCCTGCCCCCCCTGCATCTGCCCCATGGTGGCGAAGAGAGAGCCGCCGACCACCACGCCGACCACCAGCATGACGACGAAGGTCCCCACGAGATAAAGCAGCCCCACCAGGATCAACCTGCCGGGATTGGTGGAGAATCCGGCAAACAGGTGCCTGAACTCGAAACTCTCCCCCTCTCGCTGCGCCTCGGCGCCGATCAGGAAACCGGCGATGATGACCGGCATGAGCAGGTTCACCGCCAAGGGGCCGAGCAGCGGGATGAGGGAGGCAATGATGATCAGGATGAACCATACGACGATGGCACCGATCCAAGGCAGAGGGTTTTGCTTGAAATGGCCCCAACCACCGGTGATCCATTGCCAGCCGTGGGCGGCGGGGACCGTGTGGGGGCCCGTCATTTCCCCCTCTTCACCCGTGTGCACCGGGGTCAGGTCCGACTGGGGGGTGGCATACGGGTTTTGCTCCGCCTCCGCCGTCAGCCGCGCCTGACGCTCGCGGTATCGGGAGATGATGATGCCGCAGGCAAGACAGTCGTCGCCCTGCACTCGATCGGAACCGCATTTGGGACAACGCGGCCCCGAGGCGGCAAGGGGGCTCGTCGTGGCGGGGCGGTCCGCCCCCCCCTGGCCCGGCAACGACCCCAGGGAGTGTTGAGCCGGGTCGCCGGCTTCCAGGTGCACCTGCATCCCGAGCTTCGCCATGGCCACCCGCAACTTCTCCGCCGTGGGCCGATCCAGGTTCTTCTTCAGCGCGATGGGGTGGCTGGTGCCCAACACCTGTTGGGCTTGCGATTCGGGCACCTTGAACAGCTGCGAGAAGGCGCGAACGACCTGTTCCGGGTCGAAACCGTCCATCAGCTTCCCGCTGAACACAATCTTGAAAGTCTCTTCCACGTCCTTCTTTCTCCCATGTCCCATTCAGTCCATGCCAGGGTGTTGCACCCGCCCTCCCAGGCCTCGGCAGTTTTGCTTCTTTTTTCGGCCACTGTCAACCTCGGCCCGCCGCTCCCAGGGTGAACGCATACTTACGTCACGGCCGTGCTGTGAGCGCAAGGAGGCATCGCCGCTGTCCTCTACTTCCACGAACTAACCCCGGAGCAATCCATCCCCTACTCCGGGGCCTGTGGGCTAATCTCGGAGTAACGACTGATGACAGGGCGAGGGCGGGCGCGAACCCCAAGCGCCAGAACCGAGGATGGTGCCTATGGAGACGAGTGTCGTAGACAAGGAAGGCGTTCACGGACGACTTCTCACAGAGGCGCGGCCGACCGCCGCCACGGGGCAGATCACAATTGCCGTAGGAGAACGCCGGATCACGCTCCCCGCCGCTGCATTACGGCGACGCAGGTGGCGTGGCGGCTACTATGTGCCGGTCCGCTTCAGGGACCTCGATACCGCCCCGGAAGGGGTGACCATACCCGTGATGGAAGAGCAGTTGCGGGTAGAGAAACATCCGCGCGATGAACGCGTGCGGGTGAAGAAGCAGGTCACGAGCCGCGACGAGTGGGTCGAGGTGCCCACCATCGACGAGGAGGTGAAGATCGAGCGGGTGGCAGTGAATCGGGAGGTCGATACCCCTCCCGAAGCACACTATGAAAACGGCACCTTCGTGATCCCCCTGATCGAGGAGGTGGTAGTGACCCGGAAACGGCTGGTACTCCGGGAGGAGTTGAGGATCAGCAAGCGCCGGGTGGAGAAAAGACGTCGCGAAAAGGTGACCCTGCACCGCGAGGATGTCACGGTGAATAAGGACAGAGCGTAGTCGGGCGAGCTGGAGGCTCGCCTTCTGCAAACAGGGAGGATACCGCCATGGAACGAAAAACGGTCATTGGCCTTTACGAGAACAGGGATCGGGCCGAAAGCGCGATTCAGGACCTCAAGAATGAGGGGTTTGCGTCGGGCGACATCCAGTTGAAAGGCTACGACGAGTTCGCTCGGGGCAAAGGGCGTGAGGAAGAGGGATTCTGGCGCTCGTTCCTGCAAGGCCTTGGCCTTACCGGCACCGAGGAGCGCCCCGCCGGCATGGACAAGGGCGACTTTCTGGTGGTGCTCGATGCGGACGAGGCCCAGGTGGACCATGCCGCGGACATCCTGAACCGCCACGGCGCCCTCGACATCGATGAGCGGGCCAGCCGGTACAAGGAGGCGCGCGAGGGCGCACCCGAGCGTGCGGAATACAGGGAGGAGAAGGCTGGCGTCAAGGCGCCGGAGAAGCTCGAAGAGCGGGAAGAGGCATTGAAGGTCGGTACTCGGCCGGTCTCCCGCGGCGGCGTACGCATCTTCACCCGGCCGACCGAACGCGAGGTGGAGGAGCCGGTGACCCTGCGCGAGGAGGAGGTCCACGTGGAACGCCGGCCGGTGGATCGCCCGGCGAGCGGACGGGAGGCCGGAGCCTTCAAGGATGAGTCCTTCGAGGTGCGCGCCAAGGGTGAAGAGCCGGTGGTCGGCAAGGAGACCCGGGTCAAGGAGGAGGTGGAGGTCACCAAGACGCCCGTGGAGCGCAAGGAGACCATTCACGAGACCCTCCGCGGTACCAAGGTGGAGGTGGAGCGGCTGAGCCCCGAGGAGGAGTCGCGTTTCATGGACGCGGAGTCGGAGTTTCACGCCGACTACGACAAAACTTACTCCTCTACCGGGGCCAAGTATGAGGATCTGCTCCCGGCGTACCGTTACGGCTACCACCTCGGACAAGACCCCTTCTTCAGCGGGGCCGACTGGAGGGAAGTGGAGCCGAAGGTGAAGAAGAATTGGGAGGAGCATAAGTACGGTGGTTGGGACTTCTACAAATCAGCCGTCCACAAAGGCTGGGAACGCGCCCACCACTAAGGCGTGCCGCGGATCGGGGCCCTCGCCGGCCCCGATCCCGACAGGCGGTATCCCCGCACCCCTATGATTCGGCGCCGTGCCTCCTGACCAATGCGCGCTACTGAAGCACGCGCAGTGCAACGCGATTGCGTCCGTCGGACTTGGCCCGGTAGAGGGCCTCATCCGCAGCCTCCATGAGGGTCTCGAACTCCGCTGAGCGCGCATTCACCGTCGCCGCGCCGACGCTGATCGTCACCACGGGCGCGACATCCGAGCCGGCGTGAGGGACCTTGAGTTCGGCCACTGACCGGCGCATTCTCTCGGCCAGCGTCACAGCCCCCTTCTCCTCGGTATCGGGGAGAAAGACCGCAAACTCCTCCCCCCCCACCCGGGCCACCACGTCCGTAGGCCGCCCCACCTGCTCGACCAGCGTGCGCGCCACCTTTCGTAAACACTCGTCACCGTGAACATGGCCGTACAGATCGTTGAAGGCCTTGAAGTAGTCGATATCCACCATGAGCAGCGACACCCGGTGCTGATGCCGCCTCTCCACCGACCACTCGCGCTCCACAAAGCGCGACAGATAGCGCCGGTTCGCAATGCCCGTGAGAGGGTCCTCCAGGCTCAAGTGCTCCAGTGTGCGGTTGGCCTGCTCCAGCGCATGGGCCCGCTGCTTCAGCTCATCATTGAGCCTCCCGATGCGCTCTTCCGCCTCGATCCGATCCGTGATGTCGATGCCGGTCGCCACCAGGTTCGCGAGCGCGCCGTGGCCGTTGCGCAGAGCGGTGATGCGCCAGCGAACATGCCGACTCGCTCCACTCTTCAGCGCAACCACACTCTCGTACTCCACTGCCTGCTGTGGGCCGGACAACGCCTCAAGCCGACGACGTGTCTCGGTCGCATCGGTGGATCCGGTGATCTCCCAGAAAGGCCGCCCCACCATCTCCTCCGTTGTCCTTCCAGTCACGTCGAAATAGGTGCGATTGAGCCGCAAGATCGTGCAGTCGGAGGCAAGGATGGCGACGACCGCACCTTCGATTTCGAACACGGCTTCCACGAAGTTGCGTTCATCCCGAAGCTGCTGTTCGGTACGTTTTTGCCGCAGCGCCAATGCAGCCTGATTCACCGTGGAGTCGATGAGCGGCTTGTTGCGCAGCGGCCCACGCCCACGGGTGAGCACGATCACCATGCCGAGGAGGTCTTGCTCTGTGCTACAGGGCATTGTGTAGATGTCTCCCAAATTGAGGGCCCGCTCCACGGCATCGCAAAACTCCTGTGGGAACTGATTGAAGGCCAGATCGCACAGGCCGCCTTTGACGAGGACAACTTCACCGCGGCGCATCCGTTCACGGGTGGTTTCGGGGAAGTCAAAGACCATCCCCAGCAGGTCTCGACCAAACAGGTGTTGCGCAGTCTCCCGCTCTTCATCGGTACAGCACAACTCCCTCAGAATGGTCTGATTCGTCTCCGGACGGAACTCATTGACCAACACGATGCTTCCGTCCGCCAGATCGTAGACCCGCCGGGCCAGCAGGTGAAACAGCTCGGGCAACTCCAGGGGTTGCAGCATCTGCAGCGCGGTGCTGGAGAGAAACGAGAGTCCGGATGCGTAATCCTTCAGTGCTTGCTCGTTCACCCGCTGCTCGGTGATATCCACGCTGGTTCCAATGACCTTGTAGAGGCGCCCCTCCCGATCAAGCATCGAACGACCCACGGCGCGGATGTGGTGTGTCGAACCCCCCGGATGGGCAAGCCGAATCTCGAGGCCAAGGATCGGTTCTCCGGCGTTGAATGCCTCCAATCCTCGCTCAAGCGCCGGTAAATCCTCCGGGTGGGTGCGCGCGGCGATCGCCTCCAGGGAGACACGCTCCTCGGGAGCGAAGCCAAGTTGGCGCCGCGTCGTGGCGTCGCAGCCAAGGTGGTCGCCACCCGGCTCGAGGGACCAGGTGCCGATCCCCGCCGCCTCATTGGCGAGGCGAAGGTGCTCCCTGCTCTCCTCCAGAGCCGCTTCCGCCTGGACACGCTCCGTGACATCGCGCACCACGGCGGTAATGCCGGTTGGCGTTCCCCCCTCCTCCCTCATCAGGGAGATGACCGACTCCCCCCAGAACCGGTTGCCCCGGTGGGTGACGTGAATCTTCTTCCCTTTCCAGACCCCCAGCGCTTCGAGATCCCGTTTGTACTCTTCCATCTGAGCCGGGCCCTGCCACTCGAAATGGAAAAACTCGCCCAGCGTGCTGCCAAGGACCGCTTCCCTGGGGTCGATCTCGTAGCGCTGGTAGGCGGCCTGGTTCATGTAACGGATGTGCCCCTGGTTATCGGTCGTCACCACCGCATCATGGACCTGATCCAACATGCTGGCCTGCCTGCGATACCGTAGGACCTCGGCATGCAAGGCCGTTTCGGAGCGGAGACGCGAAACGGAAAGCAGCGAAAGCGCCCATAGCGGCAACAGGGAGGCCAACCGATTCTCCAGGTCATGGGCGGAGGTCGTCAGAATCGGGGCAGCGACGGAGAAGATCGTGGCCAGGACTACGCCGGCATAAATCGCACGGATCTCTGTGTGAGAAACAAGCAGGAGGGGAAGGAGGTAGAGCACCCACACCCACCCTTGTTGAAGAACAAGGTCGGCACCGAAGCAAATTACCTCAAGGAGCACGATGCCCCCTAACCGAGCCCAAACACCTTCCCTTGGCATGCACGCTCCTCAAACCTGGCTAGAGCACCGACCAGGTAAACGGAAAGATCGCCAATCGCAGCCAAGTTGCGCCGCAGGTGGCGGGGGCAGCGAACCGAGGTAGGGTGGATAAGCGCAGCGCATCCACCCATTCGACGCCGCACGGTGGATGCGCTGCGCTTATCCACCCTACATGTTGGGCGCCTCGGATTTATCTGTTCGGTGCTCTTGACCGGATTTCTCGCCCAGGCACGACTGCGGGCGCCGATCTACCGCATCTCGGCGCCCTCGCTACGGCGTCTGATGAGAATTCCGGGCTAGGGCAAGGTGATGCGCAGGGGTCGCCAGTCCCCCTTTGCTGCCCTTACGGATGCAACGTTCCCACGCGTAATAACACGCGCTCACTGCTGAAGTATATGGCCAAACAGCATCTTTTTCCCGCCCCCACCGGCCGGAGACAGGGTGACGCAGACTCACCCAAGAGCGACGTAAGCCCTTGAAAGCAGGTCGTCGGCCGCATGGATGGGTGCAAGGACGCACTTATGCCGCGGGAGGGCAGGATGCCCGAAGCGGCCGCGGCCGTCGAGCGTACGGGGATGGAAGATGATTGCTCCTGCAGCATCTCCACTCCCGACGTCCATGTCGGTCGTATTCACGGTGCTGCTTTGGAGGACTTACGTCGCTCACAGCACGGCCATAGCGTTAGTATGCGCTCACCCTGCCCTGGAGACTCGCCCTGTTTGGTCAACACCCGGTCTGTTATGCGACAATACCCGCAAGCCCCGCGAACCCGGTCAGTCTCTCCCAACGTCATTGGCTTCCCACATTGGCTCAAGCCGATGCGGTTTCTCTTTGCCCACGTTGGGCTACTGCCCACGCGACTTTTGTAACCGCCTACCTGGATAGCTACTCGTGCTCACAACCGCCAATATCACCATGCAGTTCGGCGCCAAGCCGCTGTTCGAAAACATCTCCGTCAAGTTCGGCGACGGGAATCGCTACGGCCTCATCGGGGCCAACGGCTGCGGCAAGTCGACGCTGATGAAGATCCTCGGCGGCGACCTGGAGCCCACCGCCGGCAACGTCAGCCTCTCCCCCAACGAGCGGCTCGGCAAGTTGCGCCAGGACCAGTTCGGCTTTGAAAACTACACCGTGCTCGATACGGTGATCATGGGCCACGCCGAACTATGGCAGGTGAAGCACGAGCGCGATCGCATCTATGGGCTGCCGGAGATGAGTGAAGAGGACGGCATGAAGGTGGCCGAGCTGGAGGTGCAGTTTGCCGAATACGACGGCTACACCGCCGAGGCGCGGGCCGGGGAGCTGTTGCTCGGGGTGGGGATCCCCATCGAGCAGCACACCGGGCCCATGAGCGCCATTGCCCCTGGCTGGAAGCTGCGGGTGCTGCTCGCCCAGGCGCTGTTTTCCGATCCGGACATCCTGCTGCTGGACGAGCCCACCAACAACCTGGATATCAACACCATCCGCTGGCTGGAGGAGGTCCTCAACGCCCGCAACAGCACCATGATTATCATCTCCCACGACCGCCACTTCCTGAACAGTGTCTGCACCCACATGGCGGATCTCGACTATGGGGAGTTGCGCGTCTACCCGGGCAACTACGATGAGTACATGACCGCCTCCACCCAGGCACGGGAGCGGCAGCTGGCCGACAATGCCAAGAAGAAGGCGCAGATCGCCGAGCTTCAGGCCTTCGTCAGCCGCTTCTCCGCCAACGCCTCCAAGGCCAAGCAGGCCACCTCCCGAGCCCGGCAGATCGACAAGATCAAGCTGGAAGACATCAAACCTTCCAGCCGTCAGAGCCCCTTCATTCGCTTCAATCAGGAGAAGAAGCTGCACCGCAACGCCCTGGAGGTGAAAGGGCTGGCGAAGGGGTTCGGGGGGGAGACGCTGTTCAGCGGACTTGATCTATTGGTGGAAGTGGGCGAGCGCATCGCCGTCATCGGCCCCAACGGCATCGGCAAAACCACCCTGCTGCGCTGCCTGGTGGGGGACCTGGAGAGCGATGCCGGAGCGGTGAAGTGGTCCGAGAATGCCCACATCGGCTATTTCGCCCAGGACCACGCCGTCGACTTCGCCAATGACATGCCGCTGTTCGACTGGATCGCCCAGTGGGGCAAGCCGGGGGATGACGAGCAGGTGTTTCGCGGCACCCTCGGCCGCATGCTCTTCTCCCAAGACGAGATCAAGAAGTCGGTAAAGGTGATCTCGGGCGGCGAGCAGGGGCGCATGCTGTTCGGCAAGCTGATGCTGCAACGCCCCAACATCATGGTGATGGACGAGCCCACCAACCACCTGGACATGGAGTCCATCGAGTCGCTCAACCTGGCCCTGGAGAACTACGACGGCACGCTGATCTTCGTCAGCCATGACCGCGAATTCGTCTCCTCCCTGGCCACTCGCATCATCGAGCTGACGCCTCAGGGGATCGTCAACTTCAGCGGCACCTATGAGGACTACCTGCGCAGCCAGGAAGCCGCTTGAGCATGCCACGGCCGCGGTGAAACGCCGGACAAGGGGGCGGGATGCGCCCCCACGCGGCCCTGGGGTGCTCTTGCACCGCCAACCAACGGTCTGGCAATCACAAGCCGATGCGCTTGCGCAGCTCCTGTTTGGCCTTGTCCGCCTCCTCCTTGAGCTGGCGCTCCTGCGCCTGGCGAGCGCGCTCGGCCTCGGCAGCGATGCGATCCTCCAGCGCCTGACGGGCCTCCCGAAGCTGTGTCTTGCCGCGCTCCAGCTCCGCTTCGAGGCGCTTGATCTCCGCCTGCCTTTCAGCCACGGCCCCCTGCAGGGTACGCTCAAGGCTCGCGTATTGGGCCTCCAGTCGCCGACGCTCAGCGCCGATCCGCTCGTTCACCGCCGCGGCCACCCGTGCCCTGCCCTCATCCAGCTGCCGCTGGAACTGTCTGGAGAAGCTGCGCTGCAGCGCCGCCCCCAGGTTGCTGCGCGCGGACCACTCCAGCTGGCTCCAGGTGCCGTGGGCGCGGGCGCGCATCTCCACGGTTGAGACCTCCTCGGCCGCACCGGCAAGGGCCTCCCGCAGCAGGTCGTTCTCGGCCTCGATCCGGTAGGCCACATCGCTCAACGTCTGTTCCAGATGCACATCCACCGACTCGCCCTGCAGCTGCGCCTCGAACCGCAGACGCCCGCGGGCCTCGGCAAGGCCCAGCCGGTTCGGCCCGCTCGCCAGCAGCTCACGGGCGCCCACCGCGTAGCGGCCGAGCGCAAGGCTGAAGCGCTCCGCGGGAACAGGGGTGGTGTGATCGACGACCAGCCGGGCCTCGGCGTCGTAGACCCCCCGCATCGGAAAGCTCCCCTTGAGGTGCACCTGCAGGGGCCGGCCAATGGCCACCGGGTCGCTGGCCAGGTCAACGATGCTCCCCTCCAGATCGGCGGCAATGCCGGCGCCGAGCGCACTGGAACTGATCACGGCCCGCTTCAGCCAGAACGCGGGGTAGCTGTTGGGCCGCCCGAAGGCGTAATCCTTGCCCGTGCCGCGCTCCCGCTCCTGCCGTTGCGCGGGCTTCTCCTCCGGGCCGCGCTCGGGCAAGTATGCGCGAGCCCGCGCCGCGTAGCCGCGGACCTGGACCAGGCGGTCCGCGAAGTCAGGGCCCAGCAGCAGCCCGGAGAGGCTCTCGGCATCCAGACGGGGCAGCTTGAGTCGGGCGCCCAGATCACGGATGTCCTGCTGCACGAGCCCATCGACCTCGCCAAGCCCCTTCTGGACTCCCTGCAGATCACCGCTGATGGCATTGCCCGTGCCTTGCACCTGCCGTGCGGCGGCTTCGATCTCCACCTCGATGGCCTCGAGTTCCCTCAACCCCCGCTGCACCTCCTGCACATTGCGGAAGTCATTGCGTTTGAGCTGCCGCAGCCGCGCCTCGTAGCCGCTCAACTGCTCCTCCCCGGGCAGGGCTGCGAGGCGCTCCCGCCACGCCTGCTCCTTCACCCCCAGCTCGGCCTCGAGCCCGCGCAGGCGCTGGGCCGAGGCAAGCGCCTCGCCGATGTCGTCGAAAGAGGTCCCCGAAGCGCCCCCCGCCACGAGGGCGGCCAAATCGCCGAGCAGATTGCCGCCGTAGCGCGATCGCGCCTCGGCCAGCAGCGCGTCAGTCGCCGACGCCCCCTCATCCGGGGGCGGGGGCGGCAACACCCGGCCGGGGCGGGCCCGTGGGGTGTCTATCGCCACGTCCACGATGGATGCCTCCTCCACCACCACCTTGCCCCGCAGCAGCGCATCCCACAGCAGCTGTCCCCGCACGCGGCCAATCTGCAGTTGATTGCGCGCCGGCTCATCGGCGTCGGTCACCTGGATGTCGCCCATCTCCAGCGACGCGCCCCAGAAGCTGGTGCGCAGGCGACCGATGTTGACCTCGGCCCCCACCGCCCGGGTGGCCAGGCTCTCGAGGGCCCACCGGGCGTGGGCATCGAAAAGGAGCAGGAAGTAGAGGTACAGCACTGCGGCCAGCAGCCCCAGGGGCAGTAGTGCCCCCACGCGAAACAGCCCCTCCCGCTTCGGTTTTTCCGGGGGCGTGGTCACGACCTTATCCATCGGTTCCCTATCCATAGAGCTCTTTGTACCTCAGGTACCACTTGGCCAGGGACGTGGTCCGCATCGCCTTGTAGAGCCGCGTGCTGCGCAGCCACGCCACCACGGTCAGGCGGTACTTGTCCACCAGCCAACGGGCGATCACGTACACGGCCGGCGCAAGGGCCATGCTGACCACCATCGCCCCCATTGTGACGCTGTTGTAGAAGCGGGTCAGCGGCAGGAGCGGCATGTTGTACAGCGTTGTGAACAGGGGGGCCAGCGCCTCGGCCTCGAGAATGGCACGCCCGGCCACATCGTGCAGCGGATCGAGGGCCCACGCCGCCAGACCGAAGAAGAACGCTCCCATCAGAGCCGCGCCAATCTGGATGCGGAACATGAGCAGCAGCAGGACGACCACAACCGTCTGCAACGAAAAGGCGGGAGAGAACCCGAGAATGAGCCCCAGGGCGAAGCCGGCGGCGATTTGGTGGGTGCCCGCCTCGGAGTGGAGCAGGCGTATGAGCTCGAAAACTTGCCGAAGAAAAAACGTCATGTTCGGGAAACCTCCTGTAGAGACGCCAGTGTTGCGGCTTGCGGCCCAAAAGGCAAGGTGAATAAGGGCGCAGCACACCCAAGGCCCGGGCCTATTATTACCGGAGGGTCTGCAAAGGCAAGGACGCCGATGGTGGAGAGGGAGAGACCGCCTGCGCGGGTCATGGTCGTAGAGGAGGATGCGGTGGTGGCGACGGAGATCGCCCAACGCATCGAGGCACTGGGCCATGAGGTCACTGCCGTGCTCCACTCGGGCGAGCAAGCCCTCAGCGCTGCCACCGAGCGGCGCCCCGATCTCGCGCTCGTGGCGTTCTCGCTTGGGGGTCCGGTGGACGCCCTGGAGCTCGCCGAGCGCCTTCGCGCACAACTCCAGCTGCCCATCATTTACCTGGTCGGCGCGAGTGAACTGGAGCGGGCGAGGAGCGGCCTGCCCGGGACCGCCATTTTCGTCCTTAAACCCGGTGGGGTCGACGCCCTGCACTCCAGCATCGAGCTCTCGCTCGAACTTCAGCGCGTTCGGCAGAACCTGGAGGCAACCGCCGGACGGCACCGCGAAGCACTCGCCGACAGCGCAGCGGTGGAGGCACTGGCACAGCTTGGGAGCTGGACCCAGGACCTCGTCACGGGGGAGCTGGCGATCTCCTCCGAGTGCCGGCGCCTCCATGATCTCCCCCCCGGCGCGGGCTGTCCTTCCCTGGCCACCCTCTGGAGCCGCGTGCGCCGCAGCGATCGGGAGGGGCTCGAGACCCTCGTCCGCCACGCCCGCGAGCAGGCCACCTCCGACGCCACCGACTACCGCATCGCGCTGCCGGGCGGGGAGGAGCGGGTGGTGCATCACCGCCTTGCCGTTCAGACCACCCCCGACGGGCGGCCACGGCGCCTCGTCGCGACCGTGCAGGACGTCACCGAACAGCAGCGGGCGCAGGAGGCCCTGCGCCAGAGCGAGGCCCGCGCCTCCCGGCTCCTGGAGGAGCGGGACTTCATCCTCCAGTACAGCCGCGATGTCCTCTACTACATCGACCACAATGGCATGGTGTACTACATCTCCCCCGCCGTGGAGCAACTGACCGGTATTCCGCCCGAAGAGTGGATCGGGGATTTTCGCAAGCATATGGTGGATTCCGAACACTCCCGCCGTGTGGTCGTGGAGACCCTCGACATCCTGCGCACCGGACGGGAGTATCCCCCCAACATCGTGCAGTTCAGAAAACGGGATGGCGAAATCCTCTCCGCCGAAGTCAGCGAACGCGCCATCATCAAGGAGGGCCAGGTGCACGGTATCGTGGGGGTGGCTCGCGATGTCACCGAACGGTTGCAGGTGGAATCGCGCCTGCGCCAGGCCGCCGCGGTGTTCGAAAACACCCTGGAAGCCATCATCATCACCGATCCGCAGCGGCGAATCGCGGCCGTCAACCGCTCGTTCGTGGACATCACCGGCTATGGCGAGCCCGAGGTCCTGGGCATGAATCCGGACTTCCTGGCCGCCGGTGACGAACCGGCCCACTTCCGTGAGGAGGTGTGGAACGCCGTGACCTCAACCGGGCACTGGTATGGGGAGATGTGGAACCGGCGCAAGTCCGGCGAGGCATTTCCGGCCTGGGCCGCCCTCAGCACGATCTGGAATGCCGCCCAGCAGCCCGCCAACTTCGTGATCGTCATGTCCGACCTGAGTCACCTCAAGGAGTCGGAGGAGAAGCTCGATCAGCTGGCCCACTACGATGCCCTCACCCGCCTGCCCAATCGGCTGTTGTTCAACTCCCGCCTCGCCCACGCCATTCGCCGGGCCGAGCGGGAGCAGAACAGTGTGGCGGTCATGTTCATCGACCTTGACCATTTCAAGATCGTCAATGACACGTTGGGCCACCCCGCGGGAGACCGGCTCCTGCAGCAGGTGGGCAATCGGCTGGGCGGCTGTCTGCGCAGGCAGGACACCATCGCACGGCTCGGGGGCGACGAGTTTGTGGTCATTCTGGAGGACGTGGGCGACTCGCGGTTCCTCGCCGACGTCGCCAGCAAGACTTTGGAGTGCCTCTCCCAGCCGTACGCCGTGGACGGGGAGGAGACGGTGGTCACGGCCAGCATCGGCATCAGTCTGTTTCCCCAGGACGGGCGGGATGTGACCCGACTGGTTCAGAATGCCGACGCGGCCATGTACCGGGCGAAGGAGCTCGGACGGGCCAGCTTCCAGTTCTACACGGCCGAGCTCACGGCCCATGCGGTGGAGCGTATGAGCATGGAAAATGCGCTACGCGCTGCATTGCGCCGCAGTGAGTTCACCCTCCACTACCAGCCCCAGGTCTCCCTCGAAACCGGTGAGGTGGTGGGGGTTGAGGCACTCATCCGCTGGAGGCACCCGCAACGCGGTCTTCTCCTGCCCACAGCTTTTATCGAGCTGGGAGAACAGACGGGGCTCATCCTCGCCATCGGTGACTGGGTGTTGAGAACCGCCTGCACGCAAGTGAAGGGGTGGGTGGACGCCGGGGCCAAACCCGTCACCCTGGCGGTGAACGTCTCGGCGCGGCAGTTCGCCTCCGCCCCCTCCCTGGTGGCAAAGGTCGCCGCGGTGCTTGAGGAGACAGGGCTCTCGCCCGGTGCGCTTCAGCTGGAGATCACCGAGACGGCCATCATGGGCAATGCCGAGGAGGCGGTCGAGGCCGTCAAGGCGCTGAAGTCCCTCGGGGTGAGCGTGGCCATCGATGACTTCGGGACGGGCTACTCATCGATGATGTACCTGAAGCGTTTCGCCGTGGACAAACTGAAGACCGACAAGTCCTTTGTTCAGCACCTGCCGCAGGATGCCAGTGACAGCGCCATCACCCAGGCGATCATCGCCCTTGGCCACAGTCTTCACGTCAAGGTGATCGCCGAGGGGGTGGAGTCGCCCGAGCAGCAGGCGTTCCTGCGCGAGCAAGGGTGCGATGAGATGCAGGGCTACCTCTTCAGCCCCCCGCTGCCGGAGCCGGAGTGCCTGAGACTGCTGATGCGAGGCCGCTGAGTCTCGGCGGCCCTACAGGTGGCTGTTGGTCTGACTAGCCGACTAGCCTTAGGAAAAAAGGGAGGCCGTGCCATGGATTGGAAAACAGCGCAACCCGGTGCCGGCTTCGCCACCGGCCGGTGGCAGGAGCGGGTGGATGTTCGTGACTTCATCTACACCAACCTCACCCCCTACGAGGGCGACGCCTCGTTCATGGCCGGGCCCACCGGCGCCACCGAGGCGCTGTGGGACCGCTGTCGGGAGCTGCTCGAGCAGGAGCGGGAGAGGGGGGGCGTGCTGGCGGTGGACCCCCACACCATCGCCACCATCACCAGCCACCCGCCCGGCTACATCGACCGGGGGCTGGAGCGCATCGTGGGGCTGCAGACCGATGCGCCGCTGAAGCGCGCCATCAAACCCTTCGGCGGCTGGCGCGTGGTGCAGAAGGCCTGCCAGGAGGCAGGCTACGAACTGGATCCGGCGGTCATCGATTTGTGCAAAAACTACCGCAAGACCCACAACGACGGGGTGTTCGACGCCTACGCCGAGGAAAACAAGCTCCTGCGCAAGAGCGGCATCATCACCGGCCTGCCGGACAACTACGGCCGCGGCCGGATCATCGGCGACTACCGGCGCCTCGCCCTCTACGGCGCCGACGCACTGATGGAGGCCAAAGAGGAGGACAAGAAGGCGCTGACGGGGACCATGACCGAGGAGCGCATCCGCCTGCGCGAGGAGATCTCGGAGCAGATCCGCGCCCTGGAGATGGTGAAGGAGATGGCCGCCGCCTACGGATTCGATGTGGGCCGGCCGGCGCAGAACGCCCGCGAGGCGATCCAGTGGACCTACTTCGCCTACCTCGCCTCCATCAAGGAGCAGGATGGGGCGGCCATGAGCCTGGGCAACGTCAATACCTTCTTCGACATCTACATCGAGCGGGATCTGCAGGCGGGGGTGTTGTCGGAGGAGGAGGCGCAGGAGCTCATCGACCACTTCGTGATGAAGCTGCGCCTGATCCGCCACCTGCGCACGGGCGAGTACAACCAGCTCTTCGCCGGCGACCCCACCTGGGTCACCGAGTCCATCGGCGGGATCTTCCGCGACGGGCAGCACAAGATCACCAAGACCGCCTTTCGCATGCTCCAGACCCTCTACAATCTCGGCCCGGGTCCGGAGCCCAACCTCACGGTGCTGTGGAGCCCCGACCTGCCGGAGGGGTTCAAGCGCTACTGCGCCCGGGTCTCCATCGACACCTCCTCGGTGCAGTACGAGAACGATGCGCTGATGAGCGAGGCGGGGGCCTGCGACGACTACTGTGTGGCCTGCTGCGTCTCCATGATGGAGACCGGCAAGGAGATGCAGTTCTTCGGCGCCCGCTGCAACCTGGCCAAGACCCTGCTGCTGGCGCTCAATGAAGGGCGCGATGAGGTCTCGGGGGTGCAGATCGTCCCCGGTATCGCCCCTCTTCCCGAGGGACCGCTGGAATACGAGGAGGTGCGCCGCCGCTTCGAGCAGGCCATGGCGTTCGTGGCGCAGTCCTACGTCAACACCATGAACATCATCCACTTCATGCATGACAAGTATTACTACGAACGGGGCATGATGGCCTTCATGGACAGTGTGCCGAAGCGCAACATGGCCTTCGGCATCGCGGGATTGAGCGTCACCGCCGATTCGCTCTCGGCCGTCCGTCACGCCCGCGTCTTCCCCCAGCGCAACGAGCAGGGGCTGACGGTCGACTTCCGCATCGAGGGCGAGTTTCCCAAGTTCGGCAACGACGACGATCGGGTGGATTCCCTCGCCGTGGATCTGGTGCGCCGCTTCAACGAGGAGCTGGGCAGGCACCCCATCTACCGCGACGCCACCCCTACCCTCTCGGTGCTGACCATCACCTCCAATGTGGTCTACGGCAAGAAGACCGGGGCCACGCCGGACGGGCGCAAGGCCGGCGAACCCTTTGCCCCGGGGGCCAACCCCATGCACGGGCGTGATACCTCGGGGGCGGTGGCCTCTTTAAGCTCGGTGGCCAAGCTCAGCTACATGGACGCCCGCGACGGGATCTCCAACACCTTCTCCCTGGTGCCCCAATCCCTGGGGAGCACCCAGGAGGAGCGCGAGCGCAATCTCACCGCGCTGCTGGACGGCTACTTTGAGA
This sequence comes from Gammaproteobacteria bacterium, assembly GCA_041690535.1. GTDB lineage: Bacteria > Pseudomonadota > Gammaproteobacteria > Thiohalomonadales > Thiohalomonadaceae > JAWLHA01. The sequence goes on from JAWLHA010000016.1 coordinate 29,007, forward strand.
AGGGGGCCCACCACCTCAACGTGAACGTACTCAACCGCGAGACGCTGCTGAAGGCGATGCAGCACCCGGAGAAGTACCCGCAGCTGACCATCCGGGTCTCGGGTTACGCGGTGAATTTCACCCGCCTGAGCCGCGAGCACCAGCAGGAGGTGTTGGCCCGCACCTTCCACGAGGCGCTTTAAGCCAGTGCTCCGGGTCCACTCCATCGAGACCTTCGGCACCCACGAGGGTCCCGGGATCCGCCTGGTCCTGTTCCTCCAGGGCTGCCCGCTGCGCTGCGTCTACTGCCACAACCCCGACACCCAGCCGGTGGAGGGGGGGGTGGCCGCCGACTACACGAGCGGGCAGATCCTGGAGATCCTGGAGCGGCAGAGGCCGTTCTATCGTAATGGCGGCCTGACCGCCTCGGGGGGTGAGCCGACCCTGCAGGCCGAGGGGGTGATGGAGCTGTTTGCGCTGGCGCGCGAGCGGGGCTTTCACACGGCCCTGGACACCAATGGGGTGATCTGGTCGGCCTTGGTGAATCGGCTCTACGACGGGACCGATCTGGTGATCCTGGACGTCAAGCACATCGACGACGCCTGGCATCGCCGGATCACCGGCAGCGGCAACGAAAACGTGCTGAAGAACGCAGCCTACCGTGAACAGAGCGGCCGCCCGATGTGGCTGCGCTATGTGCTGGTGCCCGGCTGGACCGACCAGCCGGAGCACCTGGAGGGGTGGGCAAGGCACTTCGCCGGTTACAGGAGCATCGAGCGGGTGGAGATCCTCCCCTACCACACCCTGGGGGTCTACAAGTACGAGGCCCTGGGCCGCCCCTACGCCCTGTTCGGGGTGAAACCGCCCACCGCCGAACAGGTGGAGGCGGCCCGGGCGATCTTTGCGCCGTATCTGGCCAACGTGATCGTGGCGTGATGCGGTGAAAACAGCGCAGTAATGCCGTTGCGCCGGTGGGCCGGAAAGGTGATGGCCCCCATGGCCGTCTCGGGAGTTGTCCTCTTCACGCTTCGCCTTCCCCCTTTTTGCACCCCGTCACAGTATCCAGACCCAGTCGGTGTTAGTTTTCGCGCCGGGTTTTTACCCCCCCTTTGTGGAATCCATGATAACAACGGAGAAGAAGATGAAAAAAGCTCATACCCTGGTTGGAGCACTCGTGCTGACCTGTGGCTCCGCCTCGGCACTGGCGTTTGATGACATCACCCCCGTCGATGCCTATTACCTGGCTGGCACCGACGCCAACACCTACATCCTGGATGTGCGCACCGACGCCGAATGGAAGTGGGTCGGCCACCCGGGTGCCAACAAGCTGGGCGAAGGCGCAGCACTCGCAGGCAAGGTGCTCAACGTCTCCTACAGCATCGAGCGCAAGGGCACCACTATCGTCAATCCCAGCTTCCTCTCTGATGTGAACGAGATCTTCGGCAATGCCGCCGAGGAGGTTGTCCTGATCACCATGTGCCGCAGCGGACAGCGCTCCGTGGCAGCAGCCAACGCGCTCGAAGCCGCAGGCTATCGGGTGAAGAACATGGTCACCGGCTTCCAGGGCAGCTCCGATATGTACGGGTATCGCAGCATCAACGGCTGGGCCAATGACGGCCTGCCCTACTCCTACTCTGCCCAGGGCGCCTACGCCGACTGAGGCGGCCTGTCCGTTGCAGTCCCTCTCCCCCACGGAGGGGGACTGTCCACCAGGCAGTGGCCTCAGCAGCGCTGCGCACAACCCAAATACCCAATCTACCCTCCCCCTGCCGCCTCCGAACGCTCCCCGATTCCGCCTCCCCTGCAGCTTCACGGCCCTGGCACGCGCCCTCCGGCCCACTTGGTAGCGAATTGCCGCTGCATTCCTTTGAATGGCCCGCCGCGGTACCATGGCAGCAGTTCCGTGGGACGTTGGGATGAGATCGGCGAGGAGTGAGATGAGGAAGGCGACGTTGGCGACACTCGCGGTGGTCTTGGGCGGCGCGCTATCGCTGATCGCTTACCTGCGCCCGACGGATGAGCCGTCGACCGCAGCCCCTGTGGCCCTCCCCACCCAGGCGGGCGAGCCACTGCTGATTGCCCACGTTACCCCGGCCAGCGGCCGCTTTGCCCCCCATGCGGAGGCCGATCGCCGGGGCGTCCAAATGGCCATCGACGAGTTCAATGCCCGAGGCGGCGTCCTGGGGCGGGAGGCGGTCCTGGTGCTGCGTGACCCGACCCTGGATGGCGAGAAGGCGTCCCAGGTCGCCACCGAGCTCATCACCCAAACCAAGGCGCCTTCGTGGTGGGCGCCATCCACTCCGGGATCGCCGCGAGCGTCTCCGAGGTGTGTCAGAAACACGGGGTCCTCTTCATCAACACCAACTCCTCCTCGCCGAGCGAGGTGCTGGAAGACGCGCACCGCACCAAGTTCGTCTTCGATGCCACCGCGGCCAACTTCGGCCGCGCCCTCATCGAGTTCGCCCTTGCGCAGCGGAAGGGCAAACGGGTCCTGCTGCTGACCGAAGACTATGTCTTCGGCCACAGCAGCGCCGCAGCCACCCGGCAGTTCGTCGCCCAGGCCGGCGGCACGGTGGTCGATGAGATCATCGTCCCCGAGGCGATGGGTGACCCGGCGGGCATCGTCGAGCGGGTCGCGGCCTCGGAGGCCGATGTGGTGGTGGTCGGTGTGACCGGCGACAACCAGATCAAGCTGTTCGCCCAGGTCGACCCGAGCCTGCTCGAGCGGCAACTATGGCTGCTCAATGAAGTGGACTGGCCCGAACTCTACCTGGCCCCCGGGACCATGCGCCCTCTGTTCGGCACCACCTGGGCCTGGCACCTGGATACGCCCGGCACAGCGGAGTTCGTCGCCCGCTACCGGGCCCGCTACGGCCACACCCGGCTCGACTACCCCGGCGATGTGGTGCACGCGGCCTATCTGGCCACCAAGGCGCTGCTGACCGCGATTGAGCGCGCCGGGAGCACCGACAACCACGCCGTCATCGAACAGTTGGAACGCTTCCACTGGAGCGCGGCGGAGCGTATGCAACACGACCCCGCCTACATGGACCCCATCAGCCACCATGTCCAGCAGAGCATCTACATCGGCCGTTGGAATCCGCGAGCGGAGCGGCCCGAGCTGGGTCTCGAGATCCTGGGGCGAATCTCACCCGAGCAGGCGCAGGATCCCCATGAGCAAACCACTCGACTGGAGCCTTGGGAGGCGACTCCGCACTTCATGCCATGAAGCATTTTCGATCCAGCCTCATCACCAAGATCGCGCTGCTGATCGTGTGCGTGGAGATGATCGCCTTCGGGGTGCTCGGCGCGTTCTATATCGACCGCTTCAGTAGTGCCGCGGACCGACAGAGCCGCTCGCGCATGCAGCTGGTGGGTCAGCTCATTTCGGAAAACGAATTGCAGATCAATGCCATCTCCCGCGCCACCCTGATGGGCGAGCTGCTCGGCGCAGACTACCTGAGGGGATTGGTCGTTGGGGGCAACGCGCGGGTCATCGTCTCCACCGACGCGGCCTACCTTGGCCGCGCCGTGCAGGAGGTCCCGGAGGTTGATCCCCACTGGTTCGCCGAGACCGCGCCCGACCTGCAATTCATCCCCGCTGAGAACGCCTTAACCTGCGTCATGCGCATCAGCGGCGCCCAGGGCAGCGTCCTCTACCACACTGTGATCACCATCGACACCACGGCCATCGATGCCCAGAAGCGCGACATCGCGATTTGGGGTTGGTCCGCCTCCCTGCTGTTCATCCTGCTCAGTTCGGTCGGGATCATCCTGCTCGTCGACCGCTTCATCAGCCGCCGGGTCGAGGCGACACTTGAAGTCCTCGGACAGGTCGAAAGAGGCGCCCTGGACAAGCGCATTCCCGTCGCCTCACCCGACGAGGTGGGGCAACTGCAGCGGGGCATCAACTCGATGATCGACAACATCGCCAGGCTGCTCACCCGCCACCGCCGCAACGAGGAGGAACTCAGTGCCATTCTCGAGTCCATCAGCGAGGGGCTCATCGCCATCGACCTGGACGGGCGCATCGTGCGCTTCAACGGGAACGCCCAGCGACTGCTCGGGGGCCGAGATCCGGTGGCCAAGTATCGGCCCCTGAGGGACTATCTGCCCGAACTCGCCAAGGATGCAGAGCCGCCGTGGGCCCCTGCGCTGGCGGGGGGCAAGGGTGTGGACAGCTTCCGCTTTCAGCTTCCCGGCCCCGATGGCCAAATGCGGACCCTGGACATGGGCTGGGGACCGGTCAGGGGTGTGGACGGTGCCACCTCCGGTGCCGTGCTGGTGCTGCGGGACACCACCGAGCGCCAGGCCGCCGAGGACCAGCTGCGCCTGGCCGCCAGCGTCTTCACCCATGCGCGGGAGGGCATCGTCATCACCGATGCCGACGGGGCCATTGTCAACATCAACCACGCATTCACGGAGATCACCGGCTACAGCCATGGTGAGGTCATCGGACAGAACCCACGCCTCCTCAAGTCCGATCGCCAGGGCGAGGAATTCTACCGCGCCCTGTGGCGTGACCTGGTTGAACAGGGCTACTGGATGGGGGAGATCTGGAACCGGCGCAAGAGCGGCGAGCTCTACCCCGAGATGCTGACCATCAGTGCCGTCAGGGACACCCGGGGTGAGACCCAGCACTATGTTGGGCTCTTCTTCGACATCACGCTGCAGAAGGAGCAACAACGGCAGCTGGAATACATGGCTCACTACGATGCCCTGACCCACCTGCCCAACCGGGTCCTGCTGGCCGATCGCCTGCAGCAGTCGATGGTCCAGGCCGAACGGCGCAACCAGTTGATTGGGGTTGTCTATCTGGACCTGGACGGCTTCAAGGCGGTCAACGACAACCACGGCCATGAAATCGGCGACCGCCTGTTGGTCACCATTGCACAGCGGGTAAAAGACGCTTTGCGCAAGGGCGACACCATTGCCCGGCTCGGAGGCGACGAGTTCGTGGCCGTTCTTATCGATCTGGCCGACAGCGACGCCATCACACCGCTGCTGAAGCGCCTGCTTGTGGCCGTGGCGCAGCCTGTGAACATCGGTGGGGTGGTGCTGCAGGTCAATGCCAGTCTGGGCGTGACCTTCTACCCGCAGAGCGAAGAGGTGGATGCCGATCAGCTGCTGCGCCAGGCCGATCAGGCCATGTATCAGGCCAAGCTGTCGGGAAAGAACCGCTACTCCTTCTTCGATACCGAACAGGACCGCAGTGTCAGGGGCCAGCACGAGAGCATCGAGAACATCCGCCGCGCCCTGGAGGCCTCCGAGTTCGTGCTGCACTACCAACCCCAGGTAAACATGCGCACCGGCGCGTTCGTCGGCGTCGAGGCGCTGATTCGCTGGCAACACCCCGAGCGGGGTCTGATGCCCCCTGGCGCATTCCTTCCGGTGGTCGAGGATCACCCGCTCTCGGTCGAGCTCGGGGAGTGGGTGCTGGATACGGCGCTGGGGCAGCTGGAGCTCTGGCATGCGCAGGGGCTGGCCATCACCGTCAGCGTAAACGTGGGCGCTCGCCAGCTGCAGCAGCCCGACTTCATCGAACGCCTGCGTGAGCTATTGGCCGCCCATCCGACGGTCCAGCCGGGCGATCTGAAACTGGAAGTGCTGGAGACCAGCGCCCTGAACGATATCGATCACGTCTCCCAGGTGATCGCTGCCTGCGAACGCATCGGTATCAGTTTCGCCCTGGATGATTTCGGCACCGGCTACTCGTCCCTCACCTATCTCAAACGGCTGCCCGCCAACCAGCTCAAGATCGACCGGACCTTTGTCCGGGACATGCTTGACGACCCCGAGGACCTGGCGATCCTGGAGGGGGTATTGAGCCTGGCGACCGTGTTCCGACGGGAGGTCATTGCCGAAGGCGTCGAGTCGCAGGCCCAGGGCGACATGCTGCTGCAACTGGGTTGCGAGTTGGCTCAGGGGTATGGCGTGGCGCGGCCGATGCCGGCGGATCGGATCGGCGAGTGGGCCGCCGGCTGGAAACCGTACGACTCCTGGATCGATCGCCCCACCGCAGAGCACGACGATCTGCCGCTGCTGTTCGCCGCCGTGGAGCTTCGCGCCTGGGTTCGAAGACTGGAGGAGCATCTGGAGGGCAAACAGACGGTTCCGCCGCCCCTCCACCAGTGCCGTTTCGCCCGCTGGCTCCACAGCGAGGCAGCGGCCAATCTCCACACCCCCACCCATCGGACACTCGAAACACTGCATGCCCAACTGCATGGGCTGGCTGCGGAGCTGGTGCACCTGCAGTCCCAGGGAGGGCACGCGAGGGCGGCTGCCCGATTGCCTGAATTGCACCAACTGAAAGAGGCACTGGTTGCAGAGTTGAGCCACTTGGAACGGCCGGCCACCGGCAAGAGGTCCGTGGCTGAGCCGGCCCTTGAGGGAGAGCCGGATTAGCCACCCCTCCCCGACGCGGGTGGCGGCAACCCGACCACCCGCACCTGCACAGAACCCCCTTCGGGCCCTCAGGGGGCAGCCGTCTCGACCACCTTGGGGTCTTCGCTGATAGGCAAGCGTGTGCCGCGGCTGCCCAGATAGGTGGCCGTTTGGGTCTGCATCTCCGTGAACACCTGGCCCGAGAGCGGATCGGGGTAGCCGGCAGGGAACGGCGAGAGCAGGGACCCATGGTGCCCCGCATTGAACCGGACCCACGCCTTGAGGGCCTCGTCGGCAGCGGTTGTTTCACTGTAGCGGGTAAGCCCCATGACCCGCGCCAGCGGATCGGTGCCGGCGGTGGGTGACGGAGTGGTGCCGGGGGGAGCCGCGGCCATCACGTTGTTGGGCATCACCTGATCAGGGGGCGCGCTGTTGCCGCCCACCACCTCCAACAGCAGCACCCCCCGCCCCTGGGCCGCAGCGGCGGCGTGGTTGAGCGGATCGACCGTGTCGACCACCGTCTGGGCCGCCATCAGGAACGCCTCGTACTCTGCGCTCCCCTTGACCACGCCGCTGGCGGCCAGGCCGGCCGCGATTTTGGGTCCGAATTCGGCCGAGCCGTCGAGCAGCTTGGCGATCCCGCCGCCGGGCATGCCCAGCACCGCGGGCCCCACCTGAGGGGCGAGGGCAAGGAAGGTGGTGCCGACCATCGCCCCCAGGGAGTGACCCACGAAGTAGACCTCGCTGGCATCCAGATCGGAGACATTGACGAGGCTGGCGCGCAGGGTCAGCAGATCGGCCACCGCCTGGCGGACGTTGTCGCGGGTGGTCAGCAGGCTGCGCAGGTTGATGAAGTGGGTGCCGGAGGGGTCGACGACGCCATCCTGGCCCGGCTGGCCGTAGGCGTCCACCACGTCGAGGTCGAAGGTGCGCTCGGTTTCGCTGAAGGGCGTTTTCTTCGCATGGAGGGCATTTCCCTCATCCGTGATGCCGTGCAGCGGCAGGTCGATGGCGATCCCGGCAAAGCCGGCAGAGGCCAGGGCATCGGCGATGGCCAGCAGGTTGGTGCGGTTCTGGGTGATGCCGTGCTGGAAGATCACCACCGGCCAGCCGTCCGCCGGCTTCTCCCCCTTGTTGGGCAGGGTGAGCAGGAGCGGGATGGTCTGAATGCCGCTCTCCTGGGGCAAGGGGTTGTAAGCGGTGAGGAAGCCCCCGTTGGCGCCGCGCCAGAAGCGGGTCAGCGGTGCATGGGGTTCGTCCTCACTGGGGGCGCTCAAATAGTAGGGGACCTCCAGCGTACCGATGTGGATGTCGGCGAGCCCGGGACTCCCCGTCAAAACCACATCGGTGGCCATCCCGGTCGGGACAGTGACCAGGGTCTGGGGGGTGACGACCTGCCCGGCCAGTGCCTTGAGGGAGGCGCCGATGGACTGGGTGGTAAAGGTCCAGCTGAGGATGATCCCGGCGCGGGGCTGATCGACCACCGCCGCGGCACTATCATCTCCAATCGTGAACTTTTCCACCGCTGTCTCCGCGGCGAAGGTGAGCTGGCGAAGCTGCTCCATCTGTTGGGCCTGCTCATCGGTCAGGGCGCTGAACTGGCTCGCTCCCTCCTTGACCAGCGGTGCATCCCCCTTCACCAGCGCATAGTAGAGCTCCGCCCCCAGGGGTGAGCCCTGCCGGGTCTTCAGGCCACCGTTGAGGGTGACCACGTAGCTGGTGGAGCCGGCCAGGGGCGTCAACGGCGTAATCACCAGGGTTTGGAGATCGAGGGGCGAGAGTCCCGCCACGTAGTCCTGGTTGGGAACGAGTTCCCGGGTCACGCCTGCCACCGGGCCGGCGATGCCCGCCAGCTGCACCTCGAACACCCGCACCGTCTGCCCGGCGATCACGGAGTCCGGGTCCAGGGCGGTGGAGGTCTGCGCGGTGATGGGAGCCAGGGTGGAGAAGCCGTCCAGGACGTTCAACGCCACCTGTGGGTTTGCGTAGTTGTCGTCGCCGCTCACCGGAATGTTCAGCGTGCCATCTTCGCTGCCGCTGAACAGCAGGTTGTTGGGAAAGGGGATGACGCCCGCGACCGGATTGAAGCGGGCGTAGGCGGTCTTGTCGTCGACGCTCGCCTGGGACGGCAGCTTGTCGTTTTCACTTTCGCAGCCGGTCAGGGTCAGTGCCCCGGCGAAACTGCCGAGGCACACGAGGAGGGAGCAGATGTTTTTTCTCATGGTTCGGTTCCTTCGAGTGGCACTGCCGTGCCGCACAGGGCTACGCAAGGTCAGAATTTGCCGCTCAGCTGCAGGCTGATAATGTCCACGGAGGCGTTGTAGCTGCCGGTCAGCGTGTGCTTCAGCGTGCCCTCGGTGGTGTTGTTGATCCCCTGCTCGGGAACGAACAGGTGGGCGTAGCCGAAGTCCACCACAGTGGAGGGGGTGAGGTGGTAGCCTAAGCCGAGGGCCAGCCAGGTACGCTGGCCGTCCGGGATCCGCGCGGTGCGGTGCTCGTCATCGGGCACCGGGCCCTGGTCATAGGCCAACCCCGCCCGCAGGGTGAGGGTATCGCTGTAGCGGTAATCGCCGCCGAGGGCGATGCGCCAGGTGTCGTTCCAGTTTTCCGTGGTGACCGAATCCGGCTGCGCCGAGTCGGGGTACTGGATACGCAGTTCCTCGAAGCGCGACCACTTGGTGAGGGAGACGTCGGCCATGACGTTCAGACGGTCGCTGACCCGGTGATGGGCACTGACGGAGTACGTGTCCGGCAGGCTGACACTGGCTTGGGCCGCCTGGTCGGTGAACAGACCGCTTGTGGTCATGAACGAGGCCGCGGCGGGGACCGTGAAGTCGGCCTCCCCGGTGATGTCGTGGCGCACGCTGGAGCGGTAGGCCACCCCCAACCGGGTATCCGGCGAGAGCGCATAAAGCAGCCCGGCATTCCAGCCGTAACCCCAGTTGTCGCCCGTGATCTCGGCGAAGCCATCCGCCGATTGGGGGGAGAGGCCGGCGGCACCGCAGGTGCCGGGCGGGAGCGTGTTGTTCATCTCCTGGAGCGTGCACAAGGTGCCGAAATCGACGGCACTGCTCAGCGTCACCTCCAGGTACTGGGCGTTAAGACCGAAGCCAAGGGAGAGGCGCTCGCTGGCGCGGAAGGCCAGGGACGGATTGATATTGACGGTGGCGACATTGGACTCGATGGCGTGATAGCGGCCGATCCACTCCGGGCTGTATTCGGTGCTCATGCCAAAAGGCACACTCACCCCCAGACCAAACTTCCACCCGTCGCTCAGGTTGGTGACCCAATAGGCGTTGGGCACCACCGCGCTCTGGCCGCCATCCTCCTCCGGACCGGTCAAGGGGGTGCCGAGCATGGCGGTGGAACCGCGGTTCTGGAAATCGGCCCTGGGGGCGATATGGTGCGCGGCGATGGCGTAGTGCCCGCCTTCGAGCTGCGTCATCCCGGCGGGATTGAAGAAGATTGTGGAGGCGTCCTGGGCCGACGATGCAGCTCCGGCAAAGGCGGTCCCCATCCCGGAAGCGGACTGCTCGACCAGCGCGAAGCCGGCGGCGTGGGTTTCGGAAGTGATGGCGGCGGTCACCATGGCCAGCAGGGGCCATGTCGCCCTGAAGCGTGCATGCATGCGTGGTTCCCTTTTGTTATTGTCTCGGAGGGACGCGCGAGCCGATTCGCCAGGCGCCGGCCCCGGGTAACCAGGCTTCGGCGCACAATCCTCCGTCGTTAGTCTGAAGCGAGCGCCACGGCTGAGTCCACCGAAGCCAATCTCCCCAAAAAGCGGCGGTATTTATACTGTCTGGGGCGCCGTGCTGCAATAGCGGCGGGGCGAACGCATGCTCACGTCACGGCCGTGCTGTCAGTGCGTTCGCCCTGGACAGTAGCGGGAAAACTCCTTCGGATCACCACAGCTCCAGCGCCTCGAGCACCGGGGGAAGCTGCCGCGCGAGGTCGCGGTGGAGTGACACCGCCGCGGCCGCATCCCCCTCCAGGGCGGCTTGCTCCATCTGCCGCGCCAGCTGCTCGATGCCCCGGACCCCCAGCAGGCCGGAGGAGCCGGCCAGTTTGTGGGCCTGGGCGGCGACCTCGGCCAGATCCCCGCGCGCAATGGCGTTTCCGAGGGCCTCCACAGACTCCTGACTGTTGGTGCGGTACAGTTCCAGCACCACCGAGAAGGCTTTCTGGCCCACGGCGGCGCGGTGGCGCAGCAGCACCTCGACCTCCACAGGCGCGTCCCCTCCCGGCGGCCCGGCGGCCTCCCCCCCGGGGTGGATGGGGGTCGGCTCCGCGCGACCGAAGCGCGCCACCAGCTTGGCATTGAGCTCCTCCATGCGCAGCGGCTTGCCGACCACCTCTTCCATCCCTGCGGCAAAACAGGCGGATTCGGCCTGGCGCAACAGGCTGGCGGTGAGGGCGAATACGGGGGTCTGCGCCTTCCCCGGGTCGGGCAGCTGACGCAAGCGGCGGGTCGTCTCGAAGCCATCGAGCCCCGGCATGTGGAGGTCCATCAGCACCAGATCGAACGACGCCCGCTCCAGGGCCGCCAGCGCCCCCAGCCCGCTCTCGACCACCGTGACCGTGTGCCCCTCATGGCGCAGCAATGCCTCGATGACCATGGCACTCTCCACCACATCCTCCACCAGCAGCATCGACAGCGGCCTGGGGCGCAGCCCCACCGTCCGCGCCCCGGGAGAAGCCGCGTGGGCGGTGCGTAGCGGCAGGGTGAACCAGAAGGTGCTGCCCTCCCCCGGGGTGCTCTCGACGTCGATTCCGCCCCCCATGGCCTCCACCAGGCGTCTGGCGATCGCCAGACCCAGCCCACTGCCTTCCGCACGCCCTTGCGGGGAGGCGCCGAGCTGACTGAAGGGTTCGAACAGCCTCGGCAGCGCCTCGGGGGCAATCCCGATCCCGGTGTCGCTGACGCAGACGCAGAGCCGAACGGTATCGCCGTCCGCCTCGAGGATATCCACGTCCACGGTGATCCCGCCCTGATGGGTGAACTTGATCGCATTGATCACCAGGTTCAAGACCACCTGCTGGAGGCGCTGGGGATCACACCAGAGCAGTGGAGGAAGGGGCGGGATGTTGCAGACCAGTCCGATCCCCTTCGCCGAGGCGGTAGCCGCCAGCAGCCCCACCGCCTCACGTACCCTCTCGCCCACGGCGATCGGCTGGGGCTCCAGCGGGAGCTGGCCCGCCTCGATGCGGGAGAGGTCCAGCATGTCATTGGCGATGCCCAGCAGCAGCTCTCCCGAGCTTCTCAGCCGCTCCAGCATCTGCCGGTGCGAAGGGGTCAGGGCTGCGTTGGTGAGCAATTCGGCAGTGCCGAGCATGGCCGTGAGCGGCGTGCGCAACTCATGCGAAATCGTGGCGAGAAACTCGTCTTTGGCCCGACCGGCCTGCTCCGCCCGTCTCCGGTCGGCGATCTTGCCGGCCATGTTGCGCACGACGGCCACCATCTCCCCCAGCTCGACCGGCTTGACGAGGTACGCATCGGCCCCGGCGTTCAATCCGGTGATGCGGTCATCCAGTTTCCCGCGCGCGGTTGCCATGACGACGCCCTTCTCCTTCACCCCGTCCAGCTCGGTGATCCAGGCGATACCATCGCGGTCGGGAAGCCCGAGATCGAGAATGATGATGTCGACCTCATGCCCCGCCATCCAGGCATCCGCCGCCGCAGTACTTCCCACACCAGCAGCGGCAAATCCCTCCAGCTGGAGGAATGAGACCATGGCATCGCGCAGGTCGGGCTCGTCCTCGACCACCAGGATGCTCGCGCAGGGGGGCGGGCTCGCGGATACCATCATGGGACTCCCAGGCAGCGGGCGTGGAGCATGGAGGCTTGACGATTCATCTGGTGTGTTGGAACCCTGCCCAAGTCTCGTTGGTCTTCTCCAGGTCACCTGCAGGCGCGCTACTTCGCCGCATGCCTGCCCTCGGTACTGGCTAGTGGAGACCAATCTTACCCGATCGCGGCTCATCAGGCGTATTTGGGGGGAACCGCCAATCCTCCCCCCAACATCCCTGTAGCCCGGATGCAGCACAGCGGCATCAGGGGGTACCGGCGCCGCCAACACGCCCCCGGAACCCGCTTCGCTTCATCGGGGCTACATCCATCCGTTGTGTAGCGCCCCCGCGCTCCCCAGGGCTTGGGTGGACCCAAGCGTCTTCTGACCTCTCTACCTCGTGCGAACCCCCGGCACACACGCAGGGTCTAAGCAGCGAGTCCGCAATGTGCCGCACGTGAGCCGAAGGTGCCAATGGCCAAGTCGTTCCCGAGGACATTGCGGTCCATCCGCAACACACGATGTGTGCCCTACTTTGGCAACGAGGAACAGGTGACATGACAATGCGGTTGAAAACGATGGTGGGGCTGGTGGCACTGGTCCCGACGCTGTGGCTCGCCACTGCGCACGCAACAGAGGTCAAGGTGGGCGCCGGCGCGGCGCCCACCGAAAACGTCCTGAAGCCGGTCAAGGAGGCCTTCGAGGCATCCAGCGGAATGCGGCTCCACATCATCTCCTCCGGTCCGAAGATCGCCCTGCAGGACCTGCAAAAGGGCAGCGTCGATGCCGCCGCGGCCGGCCTCACCTTCGATGACTGGATGGCCCTGATGAAGAAGGAGGGGGCCGAAGTGAAGGACCCGGCATCGCTCCAGCAGGTGACCATCGGCAAGGACACCATTGTCGTGCTGGTGCACAAGGACAACCCGGTCGCCACCCTCTCCAAGGAGCAGCTGAAGGGCATCTTCACCGGGAAGATCGTCAACTGGAAGGAAGTCGACGGCAAGGACCTGCCCATCCTCGTGGTCTGGGGCAAGCTCATTCCGGGCACCAATACCCTGTTCACCCGTCACATCCTCGACGGCAGCGCTCCCACCCCCGAGGTACTGGAGGCCACCACCGCCGCGGATGTGCGCCAGAACGTCGCCGCCAATCCGGAGGCGGTCGGCATCGGGCCGCTGGCGGTGGTGGACGCCACGGTGAAGGCGCCCAAGATCCCGGAGGTCTCCCGGCCCATCACCCTTCTGACCCAGGGCGCCCCCGCGCCCCACGTGCAGAAGCTCCTCGACTTCATCAAGGGCGAGGGCCAGCAGTACCTCAAATAGTGACCGCCTCTTCCCTCGTGGGGCGTCGTGCGCACTGGAGCCGTTCATGACCATCAAGACCAAACTGACCTTGAATGTGCTGATCGTCCTGGTCATTGCTGTGGCGGTGGCCGCCGCAAGCTTCGTGGCCATGGGCTTCGTGCGGAGCAAGCTGTTCGACCTCACCGAGAGGAGCACCCCCTTCCAAATGCGGACCCTGGAGCTCCAGCGGGCGCTCCAGGGCTCCATCGCCGATCTGGTGAAGGTGGGGGCGGCCAAGAGCATGGAGGAGTACAGGCTCTACCGGGCGGAGGCGCAGCGATCGCTCGGCGAGGTGAAGGAGGCGCAAAATGCCCTGACGGCACTGTCCGGCTCAGGAGAGGGCGGGACCCACGGGGAGTTGCACCGTATCGCCCAGGAACTTCTCGACGCCACCGAACGGCGCCTCCGGGCCGAGGAGGAAGCCGCCGCGGCCTACACCACCATCACCACCCGCTCCAAGGCCGCCACCGAGCGCTTGGCGGAGCTGGACACGCGGGTCAAGCGCCTCCACCTCGACCGCTCCTCCGCATTTGTGACGGCGCTTGCCGAGACACAGGAGATCTCGGACCACCTGCGGGGGCTGGAGCTGCTGCGGACCATCTTCAAGGACCTGCAGATCGGGATCCAGGGGGTTGAGCACGCCGCGGAACGCCGCGCCCTGATCATCGCCCGCGGCAAGGTCAACACCGCCATCGGCAGGGCCCTGCAAAGCGACCATCTCCAGCGCCAGTCGGGCCATTTGCGTCAGGAGATCGAATGGATCCGGACCGCCCTTGGCGAGTTCGTGGCGAGCAAGGGGGCGGCGCTCGGCGGCACCGGCGGCAAAGGCGCCGAGATGAAACTCGACCCCGCGATCGGCGAGCGGCTCTCCGCCCTGCTGCTCGCCATCGAGGAGGAGGTGGTGGCCTCCGGCAATCGCCTCGCCACCGAATCGGCCAAACAGGAAGAGGCTTTCGCTCAGGCCAACACCGCCACCGAGGTCCTGGCGCTCGACTCGACACTCGTCTCCCACGGTCTCTCCGTCGAGGGGCTCTCCACCCGGCTGTTCACCGTGGAGGCGGCGGAGGCGGTGGCCACCATCGAGGGGGAGCTGCAGGGGATCTACGAGAGCATCAAGGGGGCGAGCGCTGCCCTCGGACAGGCGCTCACGCTGCTCAAGGCGCGCGACGAGCTGGCCATCGTCGAGGAGGTGGACGGTTCGTTGGCCGCCATCGGCGAGCTGCTGTTCGCCAAGGGTGGGGTCATCGTCACCATGGGCCACCGAATCGCCATGGAGCAGCAGGCCAAATCGGCCTCGGAGCGACTGCGCGCCATCGTGCTGCGCCAGGCGGAGAAAGGCCGCGAGACCGTGACTGCCGCCTACAGCGAACAGGAGACCGCCATTGCGGCCGTCAATGGAATGGTCCGGTTCAGCACCGTGCTCATCGCAGCCATCGGCATCGGCGCGGTGGTGATCGGCATGGGCTTCGGCGCCTGGGTCTATCGTTCCATCTCGAAGCCGCTCGAAGAGCTCATGTGGGGGGCCGATCAGATCGCCCAGGGCAACCTCACCTGCAAGAAGGAGCAGGGACACTACAGCCAGGACGAGATCGGCGCCGTCCAGAAGTCCATGTGCAAGATGATCGACAACCTCGGCGACATCGTCGGGCGAATGAAGGCGACCACCGGCACCCTCGCCGCCAGCTCCCGGGACCTCTCCTCCATGGCGACGCTGGTGGAAAACGGTTCCAACGAGCAGACGGCCCAGATCGAGCAGTCCGCCACCGCCATGACCGAGATGTCCCAGGTCACCCTGGAGGTGGCCCGCAACACCTCGGAGACCTCCGAGGCCGCGCAGAGCATGAAGACACTCGCCCTCCATGGCAAGGAGACCATGCGCACCACCATGCAGGAGCTGGAAGGGTTTGCGGAGACCGTGCGTCAGGCCGCCGAGAAAGTGGA
This sequence comes from Gammaproteobacteria bacterium, assembly GCA_041690535.1. Classification (GTDB taxonomy): domain Bacteria; phylum Pseudomonadota; class Gammaproteobacteria; order Thiohalomonadales; family Thiohalomonadaceae; genus JAWLHA01. The sequence goes on from JAWLHA010000016.1 coordinate 44,440, forward strand.
ATCCCTCGGCCGGAAATCCGAGGAGATCAACGATGTGGTCACCATGATCATGGACATCGCCCACCAGACCAACCTGCTGGCCCTCAACGCCGCCATCGAGGCGGCCCGGGCGGGTGAGCAGGGGCGGGGCTTCGCGGTGGTGGCCGACAATGTGAAACAGCTGGCCGAGCGCACCGCCACGGCCACCGAGGAGATCGCCGGCACGGTGCAGGCCATGCAGGGGGAGGTCTCCACCTCGGTGGACTACATGAAGGAGGAGCGCGCGTCGGTCGAGCGGGTCCTGGAGCAGGTCAACAGTACCCTGGGCGCCATCGACGAGATCGTGGCCTACGTGGAGAAGGTCGCCGACATGGTGCAACGCATTGCCGTGGCCACCGAGGAACAGTCCTCCACCGCGGAGCACGTCTCCCAGACCACGGAAGTGGTGGCCGAGGTGACCCGGGAGCTCAACCACTCCGTGGCCGAGATCAAGCGCATCTCCAGCAGCCTCGCAGCCTCGGCGGCCGATCTCGACAGCACCGCCGCCTGGTTCAAGGTCTGAGCCGTGGCGCGGGCGCTCCCAGACCTATCGCACCGATACCACAGAGGGGGGATGGGTGTTGCTGACCGCATCCATGCGATGACCGCCTCCCGATAATCCAAGGGGGAAACGGGACTGTAACACGTCTCCTCGCCTGAGGGAGCACACCCCATCACAGCGAGCGGATCGGCGACCGCGGAGAAATCCGGGCTAGAGCACCGAACAGATAAATCCGACGCGCCCAACAGGTAGGGTGGATAAGCGCAGCGCATCCACCGTGCGGCGTCGAATGGGTGGATGCGCCGTGCCTATCCCCTACAATTGGTGGATGCGCTGCGCTTATCCACCCTACCTCGGTTCGCTGCCCCCGCCACCTGCGGCGCAACTTGGCTGCGATTGCCGATCTTTCGGTTTACCTGGTCGGTGCTCTAGCCACGAGCAGTGGTCTCTGCCTTGACAAGTCCCTTCTTTCGACTAGCTTTTATTAGACCCCCTTACTCTTTTCATGGCCACCACGGCGATTGTCGCCCGCTTACGGGTGGGCTCGACACCGGACACCAAGAGTCTCACGACAGTCACACTCGCAGCATTGCGGCGGACCGTTTCATGAGGTATCGCCTGTTCCGGTGTTCATGTCCGAACGGAGCAACCGCCAGTGATCACACAGGGAGTCGGATTGATAGTTGACATAATAACAACAAAGGGGGAACGATGACGCAAACGACATCTCGGGATGAAAGCGACCCTGTCCTGAAACAGTACGAGATTTTCGCCGATCTGGACGATCAGCAGCTGAGCAGGCTTCAGGCGAGCACATCCATACGCTGCCTTGACAAATGCGAGCGACTTTTCGAGCAAGGTCAACCGGCCAAGTTCTTCTACCTTTTGCGCCACGGCCAAATCAAGCTTTATCGAATCTCCAGAGAGGGAGAGGAGAAGGTCATGGAGCTGGTGCATCCGGGTCAGACGTTCGCTGAGAATCTGATGTTCGATGAGAATACGCCCGTCTACCCGACCCACGCTGATGCCGTCGACCCCAGCGAACTCATCTGCATCGAGCAGCGCGCCTTCATGTCGATCCTGGCAGAGTCGCTCAGCACCTGCTTTCGCCTCATGAATTCAATGAACCGGCGCCTCCAACGGCACATCGAAGAAATCGACCACCTTACCCTGCATGACGCCACGCATCGTCTGGTATTTTTCCTTCTCGACCAACTCCCGAAAGACATCAACCACTCTGCAACCATCTATCTGACCACCCCAAAGTACATCATCGCCTCCCGCCTCTCCATCATGCCGGAGACGTTGTCGCGCACACTGAAGAGACTGGAGCGGCAGGGATTGATCGCGGTCTGCGGCCAGAATGTGGTCCTGCTCGATATCCCTGCATTGCGGGCGAGACTCGGTGGCGAACCTGGCGAAAATGCCTCCGCCCCGGCATGGCCGGACCTCGCCCAGCAGGTGTCGACGCTTCACCTGCACGAGTGCATCCGATGATGCCCCGGCCTGGATGTGGTCACTCCGATGGTCGGGTGAGCGAGGGGGGCTATTCCCCCTGGTTAGGCGTCCGCGCTCGCCCGAACAGCCTATATTGAGCGCGACTTCAAGTGGATGTCCCCGCTGTTGACGAGGTGTTCTCGGCCAACGCAACGGTCCTGGGCAACCCATGTTCCCCCTCCCGCGCCGTGGGCGCAGCCGTTCCCACGGCCGTCGTCTCTGCGGAAGACTACCAGCTCACCGTCTGTTCGAAGAGATAGTCCGGTAACGGCTGCACCCCGAAGTCATCCTCGGCATAAGCCGCCGCCTCTTCGGCCCACCACGGCGGCACTCTCGCAGGCGGGCGCTCCCGGGGAGAAAGACCTGCTGGCGCACCGAACAGAGAACGGATCGATCGCCAATCGCCGCCAAATTGCCCTGTGCGTGACGGGCGACAGCGGCCCCGGTGTTTGGTGGATAAGCGCAGCGCATCCACCAAACACTGCCGATTAGGTGGATGCCGGTTCGAGTCCCGCCCCCGCTATCAGAACGCCACCCGGACAGTGAAGTCGAGGGCCAACGTGTGGTTCTCGGATGAGTAGCCGTCTCCCATCAACCGAAATACCCCCACCGGCCCTTCGATCTCGAATCCAAACGCCTCCAGCCGTGACCAGTAGAATGCAGAAAGGGTGGTCGTCCCAAACTTGCGAGTGAGACCAAGTTCCGAAAATTCGAAGTCGAAGATACGCCGGTAGCCAAGGGCAACCTCGGTCTTCGAGACCAGGGGCACAAAGGTCCGCACGTGGACGCGCGGCGAGAGTCTCTGCACGTGATCGCGATAGCCCTCGACCCCGCTCACTGCCGGGGCGATCCGCCATCGCCCCTGCTCGTCGTAAGTGTCCTGCGAGGAGCGGGCTACGGCGGTGGTAAACGGCGCCTCATCCCAGTGGAGCCGAGCCAGGAGATCACGCACGTCCAGGGTATAACGCAGCTTCGCTACCGTCCCGGAAAGTGAAACGTCCACGGCATAGCCCTGCCCCATGGGCGCGTTGACCCGCCGATCGAACAGGTGGTCTTCCGTGTAGAAGTAGTCGACCTCGGCAGTGTAAGCAACACCGGTTCCGTCGTCGCTGGCGCGGGCGGTTCCTCGCAGCTCACCGTCGAGCAGCGCGCGTGTGGTGAAGAACGACAGCCCCAGGCACCCCTTCGATCCGCCACCGAAAACGTCCTGCCCGCATCGCCGAAGGCGCAGTCCCTTGGCCTCGAAGCTATGGGCGCGCAGTTCGAGGTCATAGTCCCGCTGCCCATCCATCGGCAGCTTGTTCTCGCTCCTGTAGTACACCGAGGCTGTGTCGGTGCTGAAGCGGATGTCATAGTCGCGCCGATAGAGGTATCCGAGCGAAAAGCCGCCGCCGGTGATCCCAATCTCAGCCCAGTTTGCCGTCCATTGACGGTGGCCGCCGCGGAACGCCCCCGACCACTGATCGAAGGCACCCTTGATGGTGACCGGCTCGGTATAGGTGAAACTGGAGAGGTCCATATAGACGCCTGCGGCAGAGGCCGGAAGCGCGAGCCAGAGGAGCGGGAAAAAGAGAAGGGGCGGCAAAAGCCGCCCCTTCGTTCTTCCAGGCCGAGCTCTAGTTGAGAGACTCAAAGGTGCCATCCGCATAGCGGATCAAGGGCAGGCCGTTTTCGGCTTGGGAGATGCTGCCCGCGACCTCATCATCGACGGCGATGGTGCCACTGACAGAGCCATCTGAACTGGTGGTCAGGCTGACCACCATCGAGACTCCGTTGCTGTTGCTGATGGTGAGCCCACCCACGCCGTCCGCGCTGAAGCTGGTCTGCATGCTGAGGGTCGTATCGCCTCCCCGCAGCACCATGGTGGCATTGCCGGAGTCGTAGGTGGCGCGGTTCACCGTGATCCCGACGCTGGCAAATCCGGCCGCCTTCAGGTCGGCAACCGAGCCGAGCGTCAGAGCGCCCTTGGCGAAGTAAGTGGCGCTTTCGAACTCCCCGAAGGCGATGTATCCGTCCAGGTAGGTGACCGGGTCCTGGGTGTAGTGTTCGCGGTAGAAGTTGTACCCGGAGCCCAGCACCTCCTGCGCGCCCTGGGTGTTCTGGAGCAGATAGGCGTTGACCCCCAACACGTCACCCTCCACACAGGGGTTCAGCGAATTCCCCAGCCCATCGTCCCCCCAGAAGCAGGTGTCCACACCCCAGAAATCCGCGCCCCAGAGGTGCGCGATCCCGTACTCCTGCGCCTTCGCTTGGGCGCCCAGCAGGTCCTCCCTCTCCCAGACGGCCACCGATGCCTCGGGCTGGTGCCGGAGGAAGGCGATTGCGTCGAAGGTGCTGCCATTGTCAACGGTCAGCGCCGCTGAGCCCTCGAAATAGCGCCCGTCCGCAGCCTCAAAACGACCCTTCGCGGAGATCCGGCGGATGGAGAGCGGGATGTCTCCGCGTACGGCCGAAGCCTCCAAGCCCACGAAGGTCAAGCCTGACTCTCCGATGAAACTGTAATCGCCCGACTGCACGGTCATACCACCGACCAGGGCCGCCTCCACCAGTTGCACGCTGCCGTTCGGGGTGCTCAGGCCGGTGGCGGGGTCGTAGGCGATCACCTCGTCGAACGTGAAATCGGCCTGCATGTTGTCGAGCGTCATCGCATGCCCGGTGCCGTCGGACACCGAAGCGGTCATGATGAAGCTCTTCGTGGTGCCCGCAGCGATGGTGAACCCCTCAGCCATCTCCTGCAGCGAGAAGGTCGCCGTCTGCCGGGCGGCGACGCTCACCCCGCTGATGGTGCTCTGGATATCGAAGTACGCGTGACCACTGGCATCCTCATCAATGGTCACCGTCGCCTCACCGACGATCTCACCGGCTTCGGTCATGACGTCCACTGGCCAGCTGCCCGGCTGGAGCGTGCCGGCCGCCCACTTGCTCGCCGCGTCATTCATCGCGCTGGCTACCACCGCGCCAAAAACCTGTCCGAGCGACATGGCGGCACTGTCGAAGATCTGCCCGGCAAGCTCGATGTCTCCGGCGAACAGCTGCGCAGGACTTTCCATCCCTGCGGCAATCGTGACGATGGTGCGCGCGTCGGCGACCAATGCCTTGGCCTGCTCCACCGCACTGGATCCGGCGCTTTCGGAGGGCTCCGGGTCGTAGCTGCCATCCGGCTCAACCTCCGCCTCCGCAGCGGCCACCACCGAGGCGGCAAGCGTCGTATCGATGGCGGGATCCGTCGCGACGATCTCGGCGGTGACCGCATCGAGAAGCGCCGAGGGCGCGGCAATCTCATGGGCTTCGAGGAGGCCGTCTTCGAAGGAGGCGGCCAAGGCGCTCAGGTTCTCCACCAACCCTTCCGTTCCGGCGGCGAAGACAAGACGGCCCACACCGGCGTTGAAGAGGGCATAGGTCACGCCTTGTGGAGTGACGGCCGAAGCGCTGTCCGTCAGGTTGACAGGCTCGGTGGTCTGAATGTCCACGCCCACGATCTGACTGACTTCCGAAATCGCCGCAGTCGCCGCCGCGGCATCAATGGTGCCTTCAGCCGCCATCGCCTTGAGGCGTGCCGCAGCCATGTGCGTGAACGGGGTGACCTGGGCTTTCACGGTTTGCCCTGACTCTGCCACCGGGATCACCGACTCGAGCACGAACGCTGCGGGGAGATCGACCCACTCGCCAAAGCTGGCGGCGCCGCAAGCGGGATGAATGTCACACACCATTCGGGTGCTGCCGTCGCCCTTGGCGGCCAGGCGAAGCAGGATCGGGCCGCCCGTGTAGTCCGAACCGAGCGACAGCTCATAGCGACCGTCCTGCCCGGTCTGCGCCTGGCCTACGGTTCTCAGCTCCTTGCCGCGGCTGTCCAGTTCAAGCGCGGTGACGGTGCCGTTCGAAATGAGACCTTTCGCCACGACCCCTGAGAGTTTTGTGGTCTGGGGAACCTGGGCCGGGGCCTCGCTGCCGCCGCCTCCGCCGCCGCAACCCGCGGCAGCAAGCACCGCCGCAACAGCGGCAGCCAATAATGACTTGCGTCCCAATGAAGACGTGATGAATCCACCGGCCATTTGTTACCTCGTTAGTCAATTCTGTGAAACAGGTCACGGCAGAGGGTACTAGGGGTTTGCCCTAGTGTCTGTCAGATATTGCCTACAACTGACAGAATTTGTCACACTTCGTCAGGAACCGGGGTCCGCCTAACAAAGAAGCAGAGGAAATGCAAGGAGGCATATGGCAGCGGCAGGGTAAACGCATACTTACCCAAAGAGCGATGTAAGTCCTTGAAAGCAGCTCGTTGGCCGCATGGATGGGTGCAAGGACGCACTTACGCCGCGGGAGGGCCGGGATCCCCGAAGCGGCCGCGGCCGTCGAGCGTACAGGATGGAAGATGATTGCTCCTGCATAATCTTCACTCCCGACATCCATGTCGGTCATATTCACAGCGCACCTGCTTTCAAAGACTTGCATCGCTCACAGCACGGCGCGTAATGTGAGTATGCGTTCACCCCGGTGGCAGCGGAGCAAGGAAAACGCATGAGGCACCAAGTGCAAGGCGAACAGCGTGGCGGCTCTCCCTGGCCCATAACACCGATGGTCCTCCCCTGGCCATCACGCCGTGCTGCCCCCGAAGAGGGGGCGTGCGTCCGCACCGCACGCCCTCCAGGTACACAACCTTCTCTGCTGGGTGGACGCCCTTGCGTTCCAACAACAGGCTTGCGCCTATCTGAACGGGAAGGAGCGAGCCCGCTCTCCCCGTGAAATCCTGGCGCTGTACAACGGGGAGTTTCTACCCGACCAGATGGAACACTGGATCCTGCCGCTCCAAGACCGCCTTGCCTCGCTCTCAAAAAAGCTGCAGCGAAACACGAGGACAGCGGACAGCCGGGGTTAGCCCGGCCACCACCGAGCCGAACTCGTCACAGGAATGCGTGTCGTCCGCCGTCGCCGGAACAGGAATGGATTACCATTTCGAACCGGAATGGCGGTCGAATGCACCTCTCGTTACCATGGCAACTGGCCGATAGGATTGTTGACAGTTCCTGCTCCTGTCCAGTAAGTTCCGTCGCCAGCTTGGCAAGGGATGGCCCAAATATGACCCCACCGAGAAGGAAGCTCGTCGATCAGCCCTCTGCATCACTTCCTTTCACCTTTTTTGCGGTCGTCCAGAGATCCCTGCAGCAAATACCCTTTCCGTGGTCGAGCGCTCAAGACTACGTCGTGCGCCGCTGTGCCGGACTACCCCACCAGTCGCCGAAATCGGCGGGGTGATTGCACAAGAAATCACAACGTCGACGGAGCCGTCATGCCTTTTACCCCTGCAATCCCTGCCATAGTCATCAACGATACGACCCTGCGCGACGGTGAACAGTCGGCAGGTGTCGCGTTCCGCACCGAGGAAAAGTTGGCAATTGCCCGGCGGCTTGAGGGCCTGGGGATCCCGGAACTGGAGGTGGGCATCCCGGCCATGGGGGCGCAGGAGCGGGCCGATATCGAAGCCATCGCCAGCTTGGGATTGAAGTCGCGGCTGTTGGTCTGGTGCAGAATGCGGGGAGACGACCTGGCCCATTGCGGTGGACTGGGGGTGGGGATGGTGAACCTCTCGATCGCCGTTTCGGACCAGCAGATCCATCGCAAGCTCGGCAAGAGTCGCACCTGGGTGCTTCAGACCGTTTCCCGCCAAGTGGCAGCAGCCCGGGACTTGGGGTTCGCCGTCAGCGTAGGGGGCGAGGACGCTTCCCGCGCGGACCCCGATTTCGTCACAAGAGTGGCAGAGGCTGCCCAGCAAGCCGGAGCGCAGCGGTTCCGCTTCGCGGATACGGTGGGAATCCTCGAGCCCTTCAGCACCCGCGAGCGCATCGGCCGGCTCCGTGCGGCCGTGGATCTGGAGATTGAAATGCACGCCCATGACGACTTCGGGTTGGCCACCGCCAACACGCTGGCCGCGGTCCTCGGCGGGGCAACGCATGTGAACACCACCGTGAACGGCCTCGGTGAACGCGCCGGCAACGCCCCCCTGGAGGAGGTGGTGCTGGGGTTGAAGCGCCTGTACGGTCTTGATCTGGCGGTGGATTTGCGCGGCCTTCCCGCCCTCTCCCGAGAAGTGGCCCTGGCCTCCGGCCGACCCGTGGGGTGGCAGAAGAGTCTGGTGGGGGAGGGGGTTTTCACCCACGAGGCCGGCATCCATGTGGATGGGCTGCTCAAAGACCCCCTCAACTATCAAGGGGTGGACCCTGCCGAGTTAGGCCGCGCGCACCATCTGGTGCTCGGCAAGCACTCAGGGACCCGCGGCGTGATGCGGGCCTACGCCGAGTTGGGGATCGTCCTCGAGCGCCCACAGGCGGCTCTTGTGCTGGAGCGTGTGCGGCATTTCGTTACCTCCACCAAGCGTGCTCCCGGCGAGTCGGAGCTGTTGGCGTTTCACCGGGACCTCGATTCTGTCGGCGCGGCCTCATGCGCGCCGCCGATTGCTGAATCGCCGCCTGTATCGAGCCCGCCTGAGGTTTCCCGGGGTGGGATGGCCCCACGCCGGACCGCGGTGCCAAGAAACGGAGGTGCCGCATGAGCCCCGAGCAGCGGTCCGGCGGCTGGCGACTGGCTGAGCTGCTTGAGGGGGTGGTCCCCGAAGGTGCACTGCATCAGCAACGCCTACAGTCGGTTGTGATCACCGCCCTTGCCTGCGATAGCCGCGAAGTTCGACCTGGAGCTCTCTTTCTGGCCCGCCGCGGCCGTCACGACCACGGCACCCGCTTCATCGCCGACGCCTTGGCGCGCGGCGCCGCGGCAGTGCTCTACGACCCCGACGGCGCGGTGCCCCTGCCGCCTGACACAGCGCGCAGCGTTCCGCTGCTGGCTGTCACCCAGCTCACCCATCATCTCGGCACCGTCGCCGATCGTTTTCATCAGCACATGACTCGACGTCTCTTTACAGCGGCGGTGACCGGGACCAATGGCAAGACCACGGTGAGCTGGCTCGTTGCCCACGCGCTGCACGCAAGCGGACGACATGCAGGGTTGATCGGTACCTTGGGCAACGGCCTGGCGGACAATCTCACCCCCGGCAATCACACTACCCCCCATGCCTGCGAGATCCACAATCTGTTGGCGGAGTTCCGTCAACAAGGGGCCCGGGCGATGGTGATGGAGGCCTCCTCCCACGGTATCCACCAGGGCAGGCTCAACCGGCTCGATTTGGACGTCGCAGTGTTCACCAACCTCACGCGGGACCACCTGGACTACCACGGCGACATGGAGGCGTATGGTCAGGCGAAGGAGCGGCTTTTTCACCACCCCCATTTGCGCGCAGCGGTGATCAACGCCGACGATCCCTGGGGCCGGCGCATCCTGGCAGGGCTCCCCGCCTCCGTGCAGGCCTGGTGCTACACCCTTGGAACCGAAATTCCGGAGCTGACCACGAACGCCGGGATTCGCCGAGTGCGGGCCCGGTGCCTGGAATCGAGCGCCGATGGACTCGTCCTGGAGGTGATCACGCCCCAGGGGGAAGGACGGATCGAAAGCCCTTACCTCGGGCGCTTCAACGCCTCCAACCTTCTTGCGGCCCTGGCCGTATTGGAGTGCGCGGGGTTGAGCCTCGATGAGGCCTGCCGCTGCCTCGCCGCGGCCCCGGCGGTGCCCGGGCGAATGGCGCGCGTCAACCACGAGGCACCCGTCGGGCAAGCGCAACTCCCAACGGTGGTGGTGGACTACGCCCACACGCCGGACGCGCTGGAGAACGCCCTGAGCGCATTACGTCCTCACTGCCGCGGCAACCTGATTGTGGTTTTCGGTTGTGGCGGTGAGCGCGACCATGGCAAGCGTCCCCAAATGGGAGCGGTGGCGGCAGCAGTGGCCGACCATGTGTGGCTCACCGATGACAATCCCCGCAGCGAGGTGGGGGATCGCATCATCGCTGATATTCGTGCCGGGATCCCCGCGGGCGTCAGAGTCAGCGTTGAGCGAGACCGCGCCGCGGCAATCGAGGCAGCCGTCTGGGAGGCAAGAGCGGGAGACGTGGTGCTGGTGGCGGGCAAGGGGCACGAAACATATCAGCAGATTGGCAGCGAGCGACGCCACTTCAACGACGCCGAGCAGGCGCATCGGGCCCTGGCCCGACGCGCCGAGGCGAACGGAAGTGGGGGTCGATAAGCGCCGGAAAGAAATTCACCCTGAATAGCTGTTCTGCAGGGTGAACGCATACTCACCCAAGGGCGACGTAAGTCCTTGAAAGCAGGTCTTCGGCCGCATGGATGGGTGCAAGGACGCACTTATGCCGCGAGAGGGCAGGATGCCCGAAGCGGCCGCGGCCGTCGAGCGTACATGGATGTATTTCAGGGTGAACGCATACTTACCCAAGAGCGATGTAAGTCCTTGAAAGCAGGTCGTCGGCCGCATGGATGGGTGCAAGGACGCACTTATGCCGCGAGAGGGCAGGATGCCCGAAGCGGCCGCGGCCGTCGAGCGTACATGGATGGAAGATGATTGCTCCTGCATAATCTTCACTCCCGACATCCATGTCGGTCGTATTTACAGCGTACCTGCTTTCAAGGACTTACGTCGCTCACAGCACGGCCGTGACGTGAGTATGCGTTCACCCTGCCGGAGGAGGCCTCCGCCTGGACAGATTACCCCTCTTGCCCCTTGCGCTCGTTCCCCTCGTTGACCCGCAGCTTGCGGCCGAGGAACTCGGCGCCGTCCAGTTCGGCGATAGCCCGATCGGCACCGGCGGCATCCATCTCCACGAATCCAAATCCGCGCGGGCGGCGGGTGGCGCGATCGGTCATGATCCGCACGGAGTGAACCTCCCCAAAGCGCGCGAACAGCTCGCGCAGCTGCGCCGGACTGGCCTTGAAGGCGAGATTGCCGATGAATACCGTTTTCGTCCCACCCGCTGGGGTGATTGCCGGGGCCGCTGCAGCGGGAAGCGTCGAGGCGGGCGTCGACGCCCCGCCCAGTGCCACCGTGGCCAGGCCGACCACCAGGCCGCCGACAAGAAGACCGAGGGCGAACGCTGCGGGATGGCTCATTCCGGCGAGGGCCGACGCGGGCATGGTGAAGTAGGCGATAGCGGCCAGGAGAATGCTGATGATCAGAACGAGAAGCGCGGATTGGGTCGGAGAGAGATTGTGCTTCATGTAGTACACCCTTTTCTATTTATGAGCGTCAAGGCGAGTGAGGAGTCCAAAAAGACAGACGCGATGTGTTGGAGTGACAGACGTCCGGCTGCGCACGAACCCGGCTCCACAAGGGGAGATTAGCCGAAGAGCGTGAGCCCGGTTAGGAGGAGTATATCGTGTTCGCAGCCAGGGCCCGACCTCTCTGACGCACCATTTTATCGGCCGCTCGCGCCCTCTGCACGGCAGCAGGGTACACGCATACTAACGTCGCGGCCGTGCTGTGAGCGACGTAAGTCCTTGAAAGCAGGTACGCTGTAAATACGACCGACATGGATGTCGGGAGTGAAGATTATGCAGGAGCAATCATCTTCCATCCATGTACGCTCGACGGCCGCGGCCGCTTCGGGCATCCTGCCCTCTCGCGGCATAAGTGCGTCCTTGCACCCATCCATGCGGCCGACGACCTGCTTTCAAGGACTTGCATCACTCTCTGGTAAGTATGCGTTTACCCTATGCACGGCAGCGGGTCGATTCGTTCGGTGCGCCAGGACTTGTATACTGCCAACATTCGCCGGAGGAGAGGACATTGATACTCAACATCATCATCGACGAACAGCATCACGGCGTGGCTGTAACCGCGGAGTTCTTGCGCGAGGCGGAGGAGTTCTTCGCCAGGATGGATCGCGACCTGGATCAGGGGTGGCAGATGAGCCGCGAATGGGTCGAGCATCCCACGACGCTTCAACGCTGCCAGATCGCCGCCGAAAAGCTGATGACCGCGGTGGAGGCCCAGGAGCGTCCGCTGGCGATGATGATGGCCGGTTACATTCTCTCCCGCATGCCGGAAGTCGATACCGTCCGCGTCGGCAGCGACGGTGAGATCCAGGAGACCACCTTTCACCAAAGGGGGGTGGCGCGGTGAGCGAACGGGGCAAACTGCTGGCCTTCGTCGAGTTGGGCGGTTACCCCGACTTCTCCCCCCTGTACCGGCGTCTGGGCTACCGGGTGGAAGTGCTCACCTCCGGTCGCAAGGCCATTGCCTCCATCAAGAAGGAGGTGCCCGCGGTGCTGGTGGGTGAGTTCAACTATCAGCGGGACTTTCGCGATCGCACCAGTGCCCTCGAATCGGTGTTGGCCATGGTCCATGGGGCCACCGGGGTGAAGGTGGTGATTTTCTATCATCGCGAAGCGGAGGAGCCGCTGGAGCGGCTCCGGACCCGTTTCGGGTTCATCCAGCCGCTGCCCTATCCCATCACGGAAGAGGCCCTGGAGGCACACCTGCGACAAACGACCTAGAGCACCGAACAGGTAAACGGAAAGATCGCCAATCGCAGCCAAATTGCGCCGCAGGTGGCGGGGGCAGCGAACCGAGGTAGGGTGGATAAGCGCAGCGCATCCACCGTGCGGCGTCGAATTGGTGGATGCGCTGCGCTTATCCACCCTACATGTTGGGCACGTCGGATTTATCTGTTCGGTGCTCTAGAGAGTCCCGGCCCGGAGGCACCACGCGCCTCAAATCTGCCTCACAGCGACAGGACCGCCAGCGGCACATACATCTCCTGCGCACTGCCCCCCCCGTGGACGCCCACCTGCGAGAAGGGCCTTTCGTTGATGAGCCTGTCACGGATCACCCAGCTGCCCTTCATCATCAGCACGTAGTCACCGATGCGTTGGGCAAGGCGCGGGTCCGGGGGGCCCAGGCCGAACCACCCCTCGTCGATGAGCTGGTCGCACTCGAACAGCTCGCAACACGCGGACAGCTCGCTGCGCACATAGCTCAGGAACTGCTCACGACGGGTGGCCCGGACGAAGCAGAAGGCCGCGCGCGGTTCACCGCACAACGGAATGGCCAGGGTCTGGGCCAGCGCAAGGTGCTCCTCCACGCGGATGATGTGACGGTGGTTATCTACGAACCCGTGGTCGGCGGTGATGATCACGGTGGCGTCGGCGCCTGCACTCTGCTCGAGGAAGCCGGCGAAGGCCGCATCGAGGGCATGGAGATGGGCCGCGGCGGCGCGGCTTCCGATCCCGTGCTCATGGGCCAGGCGGTCCAGCTCGCTCCAATAGGCAAACAGGTAGAGAGGCCCCTCCTGCTGAAGCAGGGTTTGTATCGTCCCGAAAAACTCCCCCATGGTGTGGAACCCGTGGCGCTCGGAAGGCCCGACACTGAGGCGGCTGTATTCCGAATGAACCACGGCGGCAGGGCTCACGGCATGAGAGGGGACCTTGATGCGCTCGGCGAACGGCCCGGCGCCCAGAAGCTGACCGGGTGAGACGCCCACCTCCCCGTAGGAGCCCCCGCCGAGGCGGGGACGAAAGGGCAGCACCGCGGCGACGCTGCCCAGTTCCCGGAACCAGGTGAACCAGCCGGTGATGGCATGCTGCTGCGGGGCCATCCCCGTGTGGTAGGTGGTGATCGCGGTGGCGGTGGTGGAGGGAAAGACGGTGGTGATGCGGCCCGCCAGGTGGCGCGCCAGGAGCGTATCGGGCTGGGTCTTGAGGAAGTCGTAGCCGAGGCCGTCGATGACCACCAACACGATGCGGCGGGAGGCCAGCCGCCCATCGAGACCCGGAAGGGGGGGATAGATCCCGGGCTCGGCCCCGAGGGCTTGCCCAATGCTGCTCATTATGTTGACAATGCAGCCCTGCTGATAGTCGGGACGGATAAAGGAAGGCATCGTTTTTTCGACTGCAGTGGTTGACCAAAGCATAGCAACGGGGCCCGATTGACAGAAATCGTCCGGAGTTCCCGGGTTTTGACACTATCCTTTTTGTTTTCGTTTGGTCCGTAGGGAAAACGGCATGACTGAACTGAGGGTTTCACTCCTCCTTCTTCTCTTCGCAATCTCCACACATTCCGCTTCGGCCGCGGCCTATCAGCCCTTCATCACCCTGGACGGCGGCATCGCCCGACTCTCCGGCTTCGAGACGGAGCGGGCCTGGCGCATCAGCGGCGGTTACCGGATCACCCGCCGGTTCGCCCTGGAGGCGGATTTCACCGCCCTGGGGATCTTCCACGCCAACTCCGGGCCCGAGGCGGAGATGCGTCTTGACGGCAACGCGCTCAACGCCGTGGGCTTCCTCCCCTTGGGCCCCTCCTCCAGCGTGATGGGCCGCGTGGGGGCATTTTTCTGGGATCGGGACGGCGTGCTCGCAGGGGAGGAGATCCCCGAGGACCGGGGCATCATCCCCACGGTGGGGCTCGGGGCCATGATCCGTCTCAGTCCCAGGTGGTCGATGCATCTGCGGGCCGACCACTACGCGGGCCTGGAGGACCTGCGCAAGGAGCGCCTCTCGGTCACCACCTACGCGGCCGGCCTCGGCTATTGGCTGGAGTGACCCATGCGTGCGCTGCTCTGTGTGCTGCTTCTGTCCGTTGTGGGCTGGAGCCAGGCCCGTTGCTTGGGCAATTACGGCGGATTCGCCATGGGGGAGGGTTTTTCCCCCGGTACGGACAACCATGAGGTGTCCACCTTTTTCTGGGGCAATTGCGTCACCCCCGGGTTCTCCGTGGAGCTCGCCTTTGTGGACTTCGCGCTGCTGAAGGATCGGGCCGACCCGGGGAACGTGGACAAGCTCGATGGCAACGAGATCGCCCTGGTCAAACGGCTGGAACTGACGCCGACGCTGGACCTGCTGGGGCGGGTGGGGCCGTTTGCCTGGGATGCGGAGATCGTCGAAGGCGGCGTGGACCGGGGGGGGAAAGAAGGGGCCTCCTGGATGTACGGCACGGGGCTGGACTATCGGCTCACACGGCACGTGGCCCTGCGCCTTTCGCTCACCCGCTACCTGAACCTGCGCGACCACAACGTGAATCTGCTCGCCGCCGGCTTTCTCCTCACCCCCTGAGTGGCAAGGCGTGCCGGCGCGCGCGAGCGATCGTGGGTGGGCTGCCCGGTGGGAAATGGGCTAGAAGTACCAGCGCACCCGTGCCTCCACCTTGTAACGATTGGGCTTCTCGCCGAACTCCGTGTGTGCCCCGCCACCAAGCCAGGAGGCCCGCAGACGCAGCTCCAGATCCTGCTGGCCGGCAAAGAGCAGCTCGGGCGACAGCGAGTAACTGCCGTCCTCCAGGTTGAGGATGGCCGTCACCGCGGGGGTGAAATAGAGCACATCGAAGGCATCCTTCTGGCTCGCCCGGACATAGAGATAGTCCTGCATGGCGTTGGGCCGCAGGTAGCCCTGCTGGGCGGCCTGTCGCAGCAGCGACAATTCGGTGGGGGAGGCCGCATCGATGCGGCCAAAGAAGGCCTCCATCTGCGCCGCGCTGTAGCCGCGACCGTCGTGCAGGTACTCGACGATCCACGTCGTCTCCGCCTCGGTAAGATAGCGGGTCCCGAGCAGCACGCTGTGGGCCGCCCTCTCCTGCACCTCCAGCCCCGCATCGGTCAGCAGCGTCTGGCGGTGAGCCCCGGTATAGGCCCACTCACCATGGATCTCCCAGTGGCTGGCCAGGTTGGCCGAGAAGTCCGCCCCCACCGCGGCGGGGCGACTGCCGTTGCTGCGGTAGAGAAGATCGATGTCCACGTTGCGGTAAAGCAGGTAAAGCTTGGCCCCGGGATTCAGATGCTCGCCACTTCCGAACTCCTCGTTCAGCGCATCGCCGGTGGGGAGCAGCAGCGGGGTGAAAGCGAGGGTGTGAAGGCCCCCCCCCGGCGTGTGGATGACATCCGCCAGTGCCAGGACGAACCCCTCCCGGGAGAGTTCCGGCTCCAGCGGGTCCTTGGGACGCTCGAAGAAGGCCACCGGGTTGAAGGCATACCCCTTGCCCCACTTGAGGGTCCGCTTGCCCGCCTCGAGCAGGGTCCGGGGTGCGGCCTGATGGGCGAAGTAGCCTTCGTACAGCCGGGTCTGGCCACGATCGACCGACCCCTCGTGGAGATAGAGGGCGCGGGCAGTGGCGCTCAGCCGGGTCGGGCCGGCGCGGTAGTCGGCCGAGAGCTCCGTGGAGGCGGCGGTGCGCTCCACCGTCCGCTGCGGTCCCTCGCCGAAGTTGAGACGGTAGCCGGCACTCCCCTCCCGCAGCCCCAGGTGCTCCTGCCTGAGCTCGAAATAGCCACGCCACTCCAGCGGGCGCTTTTCGAACGCCTCCAGATCGAAGCTGTAGTCCTCGGCGGCCGCCAAGGTCGCCGCGAAGCACAGCGACGCCAGCCCAACGGCGCCACGCAACGATCTTGCCCGGCCGCCCCTCGCTGCGGGGCGGTGGAGGCGGGGATCAGCGCAGATCATCCAGTCGCGGCAGGGCATTGAGGGTGAACACCTCATCGGCGAACTCGCGCTTGGCGATCCTGGCGTACACCATCACTGACTTGTACCCCTTGTAGAGGGGGCTGTCGGTCTCCAGCACCGCCGGACGCATCACCCCGTCCCCGAAATCCTTGATGTCCCGGTAATGGAGCGTCTTGATGAGCATCCCGCTGGCGGCATAGGCCTCGATGGTCACCGGCACGCGGTGGGTCTTGTCCACCTGCATCACCAGGCGGTCGTAGGCGACGTTGGGTCCCTTGGCCTTCAGTTTGAGGACGTAGGTGCTCCCCCCCTCTTCCAGCGCTTCGGCATCGTACTCCACAGCGTAATCCACCCGCAGGATGTCGGAGTTGTTGAACACCCCGCCCACCACCGACTGCAGGCTGGTGATGCGCAGCGGCTTGCCCACGTTCGGGATGTAGAGCCACATGTTGTCGCCCAGGCGCAGGGTCGCGCGCCCGTTTTCGCTGGGAGGCGCCAGGAACAGGGCCGCCATTTGATCCCGCCCCTTCTTCACCGTGTAGAGCACGAACTCCTTTTTGGACCCGTCAGGCTCGATGTTGATGAGCTTGCGGTACATCTCATAGCTCTCGGGCTGGAGATTGCGATCCACCTCCGCCAGCAGTTCAGCCGCATCCAGGGCCAAAACGCCGGGGGCACTGAGGAGAAGTCCGAACAGAAGGGCGATGCGTTTCATGGGGTTCCTTTGGAAGCACTATCAAATCACGAGTGGGTGCCTTCGGGGCATTCAACGGGCTTAACAGGACTCCTCCGGGTTGGGCAAGCCAGGGGAATCCGGGCAAGCAACCCTGAGGAGTCCTGTTAAGCCCGTTCGATCCCCGGCAGGCTTACCCTCCGCTCACACCGCGCGCAGCGCGGCGATGGGGTCCATGCGCGAGGCCTTCCAGGCCGGCTGCAGGGCGGCCAGGACCCCCACGGCGAGTACGAGCAGGCTGATGAAGGCCACATCCCCTGCGGCCACCTCGGGCTTCAGCAACAGATTCTCCTGACGGCCGAAGGCGAAGCCAATGGGGAACGCACGGAGCAGGGCGATCACCAACAGACTCACGGTGGTGCCTACCGCCGAGCCGACCAGCCCCAGCATGAGCCCCTCGGCGACGAACAGCCCCAGGATCCGCCGGGGCGGGGTGCCGATGGCCGAGAGGGTGCCGATCTCCCGCAACCGCTCGTACACTGCCATGACCATTACGTTCATCACGCTGATGAGGACGATGGCGACCAGCATGACCTGGATGAACAGCGCCATCAGGTCGATCATCCCGGCGATGCTGGCAAAGGGGCTGAGCTTTTTCCAGTCGTGGATCTCGAAGGCGGGCTTGCCCTGCTGATTGAGGCTTTGCCCCAGGGTCCCCTCCAAGTGACTCACGACCTTGGGCAGGCTGGCGGGGTCTTTCAACCGCACCGCGTACTCGCTCACCGAGGCATCGGCGAGGCGCAGCAGCGCCCGCGCGTCCTCGATGTGCATGTAACCATCCCGCCCCCCGGGGCCGGAGATTCCCTCCACGATGCCCTGGACCACGAAGGTCTGGCCGTTGACCGCGCCATCCTGGTTGGTGGCGACGATCACCACGGTGTCGCCGGGCTTCACCTTCATCCCCCGGGCCACCAGCTCGGGCACAAGGAGGGTCCCCTTCTCGAGCAGCGGTTTGCCTTCGAGGCGTTCGATCACCCGCCCCGGCAGCTGCGGGGCGGTCGCCACCTCCCGCGCCGGCTCCACCGCGTTGAGGCGCACGGCGGTGGTCTCGTCAAAGTTGCTGAACATGGCGCCAAACTTGATGCGCGGCGAGGAGGCCTCCACCGCCGGCATGGCACCGAGCGTCTGCTCCACCTGGGCCGCCGCAGCGGGTTTCATCATCAGGTTCAGCGGCAAGTTGTCCATGGAGGCCACATACCCCTTGCGGTGGATCTGCAGGTGGCCGAGCATCGAATCGGTGATCTGCCCCACCATCATCGCCTTGAACGCCCCCGACAGGCCGATGAACAGCAGCACCGCCAGGGTGCCCAGGGCGATGAGCCCGGCGGTGAGAAAGGTGCGACGGCGATAGCGCATCAGGTTGCGGCTGGCGATCTTCAGGACCTGGCGCATCAGGCGACCTCCGCCTTGCGGCTGGTGTGGAGGTGCCCGTCCTCGAGGGTAAAGGTCAGCTCCGCCTCCGCCATGATCTTCGGGTCGTGGGTGGAGAAGACAAAGGTGGTGCCGAATTCGTCGCGCATGCTCTTCATGAGATTGATGATGCGGTGGGCGGTGGCGTGGTCGAGGTTGGCGGTGGGCTCGTCGGCCAGCACCAGCGGCGCGTTGGTCACCAGCGCCCGGGCGATGGCCACCCGCTGTTTCTGGCCGCCGGAGAGCTGGTCCGGGCGCTTGCGCGCCTGGTCCGCCATCCCCACCGCCTCCAACAGGGCCTCAACCCGCGCCTTGCGCTCGGCGGGGGGGCGGGATTGAACCATCAGCAGGGGGTATTCCACGTTCTCGAACACCGACAGTACCGGCACGAGATTGAAGTCCTGAAACACGAAGCCGATGTGCCGGCCGCGAAATGCCGCTGCCGCCTGCCGGCCCAAGGTGGCGACATCCGTCTCCAGCACCTGCAGGCGCCCCCCGCTGGGGCGATCGAGGCAGCCGATCATGTTGAGCAGGGTGCTCTTGCCACTGCCGGAGGGGCCGACGAAGGCGACGAAGGAGGCCGGTTCGATCTGAAAATCCACCCCCTTGATGGCCTCGACCGGCACGTCGCCGGCCATGTAGGTCTTCCGCAGCCCTTCCGCCCGCACAAGTGTCATGCACTACCCTCGGATGCGTCATTTAGAATGGCGCTACTAAATCAGGTCACCACGGGACGTGCAATGGGTATTTGTTCGTATAACGAGATGAGCAGGGCCGGGCCCCAGGCCGTCGCGGTGGTGCTGCTCCTGCTGCTGTGCAACCGGGGGTGGGCCGCGGACCCCCTGTGGCTGCAGTCCTTGAGGCACCAGGCCGAAGCGGGCGTGGCGTACGCGCAGCTGAATCTCGGCGCGGCCTACGACAACGGGCTGGGAGTACCCCGCAATCCCGAACTGGCGCTGGTGTGGTATCGGAAGGCGGCGGAGGCAGACATCGCCGAGGCGCAATTCAATGTCGGCCACCTGTATGCCAGCGGGGAGGGGGTGCCCCAGGATTTTGCAGCGGCACACCATTGGCTGGGACGCGCCGCCGAGCAGGGCCTGGCCGATGCCGAGTACCTGGTCGGCATCATGTATGCCGAGGGCCTTGGGGTCGCCGCGGACCGGGACCGGGCCCGGCAGTTTCTTGCCCGTGCCGCGGCCCAGGGGCACGCCGATGCGGCGGAGTCGCTGGCCGCCATGGGGACCGATTGAGCCACTCCTCCTCGGGGGACTGATCGCGAAGCGCGCCTGCCATCGCGGGCCTCCACGGGGCCGCGATCGTATAGTTACCTGCGGAGCCACACGGAGAAGTGATGTGTCACCGCAGGAAAGTTGGTTCGAGGAGAAGCAGTCTGCCTGGCTCTATCGGGTGATGGTGGAGGTGGAGCCGGACGAGCTGGGCGCCCCTGGGGAGCGGCCCTTTCGTCCTTCGCCGCCTTCACCACCGGCGCCCTTGTCCCGCTGCTCCCCTTCCTGCTCGGACTCGGTGCCGCCTCCGTACCTGCCGCCGCCATGATGGCGGCGCTCGCGCTGTTCGGGGTGGGTGCCCTGCTCAGCCTGTTCACCGGGCGGGGGGCCATCGCCAGCGGCGTGCGCATGGTGGGGATCGGAGCAGGGGCAGGGGCGGTGACCTACCTGGTGGGAACACTGTTTGGCGTGACGCTGGGCTAGGCGACGCCTCCCGCCTTTCTCACCCCCATCGACCACGGAGCCAATCCGCCCGTATCAGAGAGGCGTCCCGAGGCCCTCGCGACGAACGGTGGTGAGAAAGGCGGCCAGGCGGACGCTCCCGGCGGTGCCGCGCCTGGAACCCTGTCAGGGCTGCCGCAGGCTGTTCAGCAATTCCACCCCGGCGATGGCAAACGGTTCGGCAGGATTGGCCGCGCAGTATTCCTCGAACCACACGGTCATCGCCTCGGCACTGGTGTCGTGAAGCACGTCCTCTCCGGTGCCGACGCTGATGGCGGAGGCGAAACCGATGAACCAGCTGATGAAGTTGTGCATCTCCAGCATCTGCTCCTGCTTTCCGTCGCGCAGCGCCGCGCTGGTATCGACGTAATCGCCGCAGGATTTCACGCCGATGCCGTAGATCTGAGGTTCCGCAAAGAGGCTGGAGGCGCCTCCCAGCGTGACCAGCAACAATGCCGTCCGTGCGATTGTCTTCACACCCGCGCCTCCCTGGTTGGACTCTCACGGTCAGTCTAGTCGAAACGACGCTGAGGACGTCCAAGGAAAAACTGCGCCAAAGGCGGGACCCGCAAAGCAGCCGCGCCCCCGCCCCTGCGCACGCAACCAGCCGAAAGGCACTATCACACTTTTCGATCCGTGGAAATGCGCCCCCGTGTATAATGCGCGCAAACTTCCACCCCCGGATCGAAACTCCTGTGATCGAAAACCTCCGTAACATCGCCATCATTGCCCACGTCGACCACGGCAAGACCACCCTGGTCGACAAGCTCCTGCAGCAGTCCGGCACCCTGGACGCCCGTGCCAACCTGGGCGAGCGGGTCATGGACTCCAACGACCTGGAGCGCGAGCGCGGCATCACCATCCTCGCCAAGAACACCGCCATCAAGTGGCGGGACTACCGCATCAACATCGTCGACACCCCCGGCCATGCCGACTTCGGCGGCGAGGTGGAGCGGGTGCTCTCCATGGTCGACAGCGTGCTGCTGCTGGTCGATGCGGTGGACGGCCCCATGCCCCAGACCCGCTTCGTCACCCAGAAGGCCCTCTCCCGCGGCCTCAAGCCCATCGTGGTCATCAACAAGATCGACCGCCCCGGCGCCCGCCCCGACTGGGTGCTCGACCAGACCTTCGACCTGTTCGACCGTCTCGGCGCCACCGACGAGCAGCTGGACTTCCCGGTGGTCTACGCCTCGGCGCTCAACGGCTACGCCAGCCTCGACTCGAGCGTACGCGACGGGGACATGACGGCGCTGTTCGAGACCGTCATCGAGCGGGTCCACCCCCCCCAGGTGGAGCCCGAAGATCCGTTCCAGCTGCAAGTCTCCCAACTCGACTACAACAGCTACGTCGGGGTCATCGGCATCGGCCGCATCACCCGCGGCAAGGTAAGGACCAACACCCCCGTCACCATCGTCGACGCCAAGGGCAAGCGCCGCAACGGCCGCATCCTGCAGGTGCTGGGCTTCCTTGGGCTGGAGCGCATCGAGGTGCCCGAGGCGAGTGCCGGCGACATCATCGCCTTCACCGGCATCGAGGCGCTGAACATCTCCGACACCCTCTGCGACCCGGCGGCCGTGGAGGCCCTGGCTCCCTTGAGTGTCGACGAGCCCACGGTGAGCATGACTTTCCAGGTCAATACCTCGCCGTTTGCCGGCAAGGATGGCAAGTTCGTCACCTCCCGCCAGATCCGCGAGCGGCTGCAGCGCGAGCTCATCCATAACGTGGCCCTGCGGGTCGAAGACACCGACGATCCTGATCGGTTCCGCGTCTCCGGCCGCGGCGAGCTTCACCTGTCGGTGCTCATCGAGAACATGCGCCGCGAGGGCTATGAGCTGGGGGTCTCCCGCCCCGAGGTCATTCTGCGCGAGGTGGACGGCGAGAAGCACGAGCCGTTCGAGCAGCTCACCGTGGATGTGGAAGAGCAGCATCAGGGCGGCGTGATGGAGAAGCTGGGCATCCGCGGCGGCGAGCTCAAGAACATGATTCCGGACGGCAAGGGGCGGGTGCGCCTGGACTACATCATGCCCTCGCGCGGGCTGATCGGTTTCCGCACCGAGTTCCTCACCGCCACCCAGGGCACCGGGCTGCTGTACAGCATCTTCGACCACTACGGTCCCATGAAGAAGGGCGAGTACGGCAACCGCATCAACGGCGTGCTGATCGCCAACGGACCGGGCAAGGCGCTGGCCTACGCGCTGTTCAACCTGCAGGAGCGCGGTCGGCTGTTCATCGGCCATGGCGAGGAGGTCTACGAGGGGATGCTCATCGGTATCCACTCGCGGGACAACGACCTGGTGGTCAACCCCCTCAAGGCCAAGCAGCTCACCAACATCCGCGCCGCGGGCACCGATGAGAACCTCATTCTCACCCCGCCCATCCGCATGACCCTGGAGCAGGCGCTGGAGTTCATCGACGATGATGAGCTGGTGGAGGTGACCCCGAATCACATCCGCCTGCGCAAGAAGCTCCTCTCCGAGAACGATCGCAAGCGCGCCTCGCGCGTCGCCTGAACGATCATCCCCAAGGGACTCACCCGCATTCCGCACGGGTGAGTCCCCGACGGCCGGCTCCGGTCAGCCGGCCTGTTGCCCCCGTTTTCCCTCCTCGCCCCAGGCTACCGCCAACAGCGGCCAGGGTGAACGCATACTCACCCAAGAGCGACGTAAGTCCTTGAAAGCAGGTACGCTGTAAATACATCCATGTACGCTCGACGGCCGCGTCCATGCGGCCGACGACCTGCTTTCAAGGACTTACGTCGCTCACAGCACGGCCGTGACGTTAGCATGCGTTCACCCTGCCACAGCAGCCAGGCCGCTGGCGACCTCCCCTCAAAAAGTGAATAATCGACTTTTTTACCCCGGGTTTTGCCCATAGGCACCGCCGCGGATGGGCTAGCTTGGCAACAGAAGTAGAAAGGCGGAGGGCGGCCGAAAGACGCGGGCCGCGGAAGGGGAAAACATGATCTCGGGACGTTGTCGCATCTTCGGTCTCTCCGTTGTCACAGCCGTCTGCTACTGGCTGGCTGACAGCATTGTTCTGGTCTTTCACGGCCGCGTAGAGAATATTCTGCTCTCCCTCGCCGGCCTCATCCCTGCCATCGACCTGTTCCATCGCCTCTCTGCGGTGCTGCTGCTGCTGGCGCTCGGCCTGGCCGGTAATCGGCTGTTCGACACCCGAATGCGTGCCGTGGCCGCTGCCCGCGAGGGGGCGGCCCGCCACCAGCTATTGGCGCAGCGACACCGGCGGGTGGAGGAGAGTCACCGGGAGTGGCTGGACGCCCTGGATGCGGTGCGTGACCTCATTTTTCTCCACGACCGGGAGGGGCGGGTCCTTGGGGCCAACCGGGCGTATGCCGAACACGCGGGGCTGACGCTGAGTGAATTGCGGGGCCGCTACTACTGGGAGGTCTTCCCCCGCGGCGACGGACTGCTGCCGGGATGCCGCCACCTCATGGAGAGTGGGGGAGATCACGGGGGCGAGACCGTGGAGGTGGGCGACGGGCGGGTGTTCAATTCCCGCGCCTTCGTGATCCGCACCGAAGATGGGCGTTACAGCCACTCGCTGCACATCCTGGAGGACGTCACCGAGCAGCAGAATACCGAACATGCCCTTCGCGAACGCGAGGCCCGCATTGCCGCCATCTACGAGGCCGCGCACAACGTCTCGTTCATCATGACCGACCTCGACGGCACCGAGGCAAGGGTGCTGGAGTTCAGTCCCGGGGCCGAACAGCTGTTCGGCTACTCCCGCGAGGAGATGATTGGCAGGCCGGTGGCCCTGCTGCATCCCCCGGACGATGTGGCCCGTTTTCCGGAGGTGTTCAGGGCCATGGCCGAGCAGCGCCACGGCTTCAGCGGCGAGGCGCTGCTTATCCGCCGGGGCGGGGAGCGTTTTCCGGCCCTGTTCACCTCCTACCCGCTGCTCGACCCACAGGGGGAGATGGTGGCTGCCCTGGGCGTCTCCGTGGACATCTCCGCGCAGAAGCAGACCGAACAGGCGCTACGCCGCAGCAACGAGGAGTTGGAGGCAGTGTTCGGCAGCATTCGGGTGCTCATCGCCGTGATGGACCCGGAGTTCAATTTTGTGCGGGTCAACACGGCCTACGCCACCGCGGCCGGCGGCACGCCCGACGACTTCAAGGGGCGCAATCACTTCGAACTCTACCCCCATGAGGACAACCAGCGCCTGTTTCGCCACGTGGTGGAGAGCGGGGAAGCCTGCAGCGTGGTGGCGCGGCCGTTTCAGCACCCGGCCGTGCGCGAAGGTCAACTCTCCTATTGGGACTGGACGCTCGCCCCGATCAAGGAGGGCGCGCGCGTCGAAGGGGTGGTGCTCACCCTCATTGACGTCACCGAACGTGAATATGCCGTGCGCGCCCTGCACCGCGCCCATGATGAGCTGGAGGAGCGGGTTCATCAGCGCACCGCCGAACTGGAGTCCATGAACCGCCAGCTGGAGTCCTTCTCCTACTCGGTCTCCCACGATCTGCGTGGCCCGCTGCGCACCATCAACGGGTTCTCGAGCGTTCTAATGGAAGAGCACCGCGATCGGCTGGATGAGGAGGCGTTCGACTGCCTGCGCCGCATCAAGGATGCGAGCGACCGCATGGACCGGCTCATCGACGGTCTGCTGAACCTCTCCCGCATCGCCCGCACCGAGCTTCACCCCCAAGCTGTGAACCTCTCCGCCATGGCCACCGAGATCGGCGATGAGTTGCGCCAGGCGCAGCCGCAACGCGTGGTCGAGTTCTCCGTCACGCCCGACCTGGTGGTCAACGCCGACCCCCACCTCGCACGTATCCTGTTGAGCAACCTGCTGGAGAACGCCTGGAAGTTCACCTCCCGCAGAGAGAGGGCACGCATCGAATTCGGCCGTCTTCCCGATGAGGGGGCTTACTACGTGCGCGACAACGGCGCGGGGTTCGATATGGCCTATTCCGACAAACTGTTCGGCGCCTTCCAGCGGCTTCACGCGCCGAGTGAATTCCCCGGCACGGGGATCGGCCTGGCCACCGTGGCGCGCATCGTCCATGCCCACCGGGGCAGGATCTGGGCGGAAGGACGCGAGGGCGAAGGGGCCGCCTTCTTCTTCACCTTCGGGGCAGGATAGAAGATGTCCTAGCCACATCCATGTCCTCTCGCGCCCCTCGCCGAAGCGATCACTGTCTATACTTACGTTTTTTTGAAAAAATCGAAGTCGGTCAGCAACCGACCCGATATGACTATCAATCCAAGGGAGGGAAACAGCATGAGTTTTTTCAAGAATACCTTTGCCGCCGTGGGCGTCCTGTCCGTGGCCGCCGTGGCCGCCGCGTTCGCCATGGGGGCGGACATCACCCGTGGCTGGGATCCGAAGGCCGGCGAAGTACTGACGTCCTTTGCCGAACGCTACGCAACGACCGATCTGGCCACCGCCGCCGTGGTCCGCATCCCGGTGGACGACGGGTTGAGCCCCGACGATGTGGTCGACTCCATGAAGCTGCGGGCCAACATGCGCAACATCAAGCTGGTCGGGGAAAAACCGCTGCACCAGCAGATCGAGGCCATCGACGGGACCCCTTACCGCTACACCGGGATCTTCGAGTTCTGCGATGCCGCCACCGCCAAGGAGATGCTGGAGTATAACCCCGACTATGTGGCCTTCATGCCCTGCCGCATCGCGCTGTTCAGCGATCGTGAGGGCAAGTATTGGCTCTCCACCATGAACATGGATCTGCTCATCCACGGGGGCAAGGAGTTGCATCCGGAACTGAAGGCGAAGGCGGTCAAGGTGAGAGAAGGGCTGATGGACATCATGCAGGCGGGGGCCAAGGGGGAGCTGTAACGTCCGTGTGCGTCCCCGCCCTGAGGCCGGGTGCACGGTTGCCTCCGGGCAGGGGCAGGGCGAATGCACACTCACCCAGACGCGATGTAAGTCCTTGAAAGCCGCTCGACGGCCGCAGGATTGGTGCAAGGACGCACTGATGCCGCGGGAGGGCAGGATGCCCGAGGCGGCTGCGGCCGTCGAACGTCCGGATGAAAGATGATCGCGTCGGCATAATCTGCACTCCCGACGTTCCTGTCGATCGTATTACAGCGTATCCGATTTCAAGGCCTTACATCGCTCACCGCACCGTCTTATGCGCTCGCTCGCCCTGTGCCCTGGGGTGGAAATTGGGTCATAATGCCCCCACATCCTGCAATCTGCCTTGCGCAGTCCAACACGCCCGACCCGATGGAAGGAATTCGAATGCCAAAAGTGTTTGCCACATTATCTCTACTGTTTGCCACGCTGACCCTGGTCGCCCTGCCGGTACAGGAGGCCGAGGCCAAGCGCATGGGGTCCGGAAAGAGCCTGGGAAGCCAGTACAGCGTCCCCGCCAAGAAAAGCCCCCCGCCCGCGAGTGCCCCCAATCAGGCGGCCAATCAACCCGCCGCGGCGCCGCGTCAGTCGGGCGCGAGCCGCTGGCTGGGCCCTCTGGCCGGGTTGGCCGCGGGGGGGCTGCTGGCCTCGCTCTTCTTCGGTGATGCCTTCGAGGGCTTCCAGATCATGGACTTTCTGCTGATTGCCGCCCTGGTCTTTGGCGCGGTCATGCTGTTCCGGGCCATGCGCAGTCGCGCCCCGGTACCCCACCCCGCAGGCGGCCCGCCCCTGGGCGGTGCCCAGATGCCCGGCGCCGATTTCGGCGCGGCCGATGCCGCCCCCGGGACGGCGAGGCCCAGCGAGGGCTCATCGAGCGCCCCCGGCTGGTTCGAAGGGGAGCGGTTTGCCGAGGGGGCCAAGATGCACTTCATTCGCCTGCAGGCCGCCTGGGACAAGGGCGACATGAAGGACATTGCGGAGTACACCACGCCGGAGCTGTTCGCCGAGTTGCAGGCGGGGCGGCTGGAGCGCAGTGAAGAGCGGCACTTCACGGAAGTGGCCAGCCTTTTTGCGGAGCTGACGGGCGTGCAGCGGGACGGTGACAAGGTCGTGGCCAGCGTGCGCTTCTCCGGCCGCATCCGTGAGACGCAGGACGGCCCGGCCGAGGAGTTCGCCGAGGTCTGGCACGTGGTCCACGCCTGGGACCGCCCCGATGGGGACTGGCTCATCGCCGGAATCACGCAGGATTCGGCGGACCGCTGGTAGGACTTCAGTTACGAGGGACGCGATCCAAGGGGCGAGGGGATGCGTCGCTGTGCGAACCGCTGAATCTGAAGCTCAGCGTCGCACCTCTCCCCTCCTTGTCCCTTTCATGCGGTAACCACTCGCCCCGACTGCCTCCCGCTTATGCAAAGTAGGATGTAACGACTCACCCCATGTCGGCGGCTCTGGAGTGCGGGGGCTTGCCCCCGCTTTCCCGAGGGGCGGCTTGCCGCCGTGCGCCGTGTTGTGGGCTGGCC
>JAWLHA010000017.1:0-70428 GCA_041690535.1 Gammaproteobacteria bacterium
AGATCAGGTGCTCGTAGCCCGATAACTCCTCGGCCATCTGCTGCGTAAACCGCTCGCCGGTCGGGGCCATCACGATCACCAGTTCCCCCGGCCCGCCCCCCCCCCCCCCCACCCCCCCCACGGGCTCAGGTTAGGAACCGCTATTTTGGCCTCGCAAGGAACAGCCGCTGCCCTTCGCGACAGCGGCCGTTCAGGTGCCGCATCAGGCGTTGGGCATGCGTCCTCGGCTGCCCTCGAACAGACGCTGGTAATCCTTGGGCAGCTGCGACTTCACATCGCTCATCTCGCCCGGGCTCACCGCCTCGCCCAGCACCTCGAGGACGACTCGGGTATGGTAGACGGCCACCGGCAGATCGATGCCCTCCTTTTCACTGATCCGATGCAGAAACTCGTCCGAATCGAATCGCTCGCCCATGCCGCTGCTCGGCCCCTCCAGAAAGTTTTTCAACTCCACAGGAAGCTGCGCCGCCAGGTGCCGCGGCTCCTCCCCGCCCAAACGCTCGGCCAGCGTGCTCAACGTGGCCCGTGTCGCCTTCAGCGCATCCTCGATGGAGGGCATTTGGGCGCGATTCTGCACCTGTCCGAGAAAGTCATGAAATTGCATGGCCGCACTCCTTTGCATCGGCTTCCAGGACGCCTCTGACAATGAGGTTAGCCCTCGAAGGCCGAGATTCAACGAAGCTGCGCCGAGGCCCCGCAGGGGCGCTCCGGCCTTACACGAAATCCCTGCGAAGCAGATCCCTCTTGCCTTTTGGATCGGGAGCGGCAGAAGCATTTGCCTCCGAGACCGACGGCCGCACGGCGGCGACCGTCGACCGGAGTGGTGACTGCGGAGTATCGGATCGGGTGCCGAGTACACCCGGGTTGTCTCGGGCGCAGTGACACAAGGGATCAGTGTTCCATGTAGCTTTTTGCCATCCCGATGCTGTTGAGGGTCACCGAAAAACCCGCGAGCCCGGTGGCCTGAAGAATGGCGTGATAGATCTCCTGGGGCCTTGCCCCAACCTTCTGCGCCTGGGCCACGTGCGCGACCAGACTTCCCTCGTGCTCCATGGCGGCGGCAATACCGATCTTGATCAGCTCCACCGTTTTCTTGTCCAACGGCCCTTCATGATCGCAGACGTTGCGCAGATTTTCGTAGGCGCTCCACGCCTCCGGGAAATCGTTCTTGAAGTCTTCCAGTGTCCTGTGCATGGCTCTTCCTCCTCACCGGTGTCAGCCCCAGAAGCAAGACCCGAGACGATTTGGCCAGATCATAGCAAAGGAGAGGACCTTGCCCGCGTCGGCAAGAAGACGCTGCGGGAGAGCGTGGGACTACAATGAACCAAACGAGAGGGAATGCCATGGCGTGGAATTGGGACGGGCTTTCGGAAAAGGCACATCCGGGGCGAGGGCAGCAGTTTGTCGAGCTGATGGTCTTCCTTGCACTCATCGTTCCCTCCATGATCTTCTCCTTCTTCGGCCTGGCCCCCGACGGGGTGACCTTCCGCACGGTGGCGCTGGCCAACATTCTGCGCGACCTGGCGTTACTCGCTCTGGTGCTGTACTTCGTCTGGAGCAACGGGGAATCCTTCAGCGCTCTGGGCTGGCGTTTTCAGGGCGTCTGGCGCGAGGTCCTTGTGGGGCTTTGGATCTTCATCCCGCTTTACCTTGGTGTCGCGCTGATCGGGGCGCTGCTGCAACAGGGCGGGCTCTCCGGCATGGACGAGCCGCCCACCTACCTGATCCCCCGGGGGACGGGCGAATACCTGCTCGCCTTCATCTTTCTCATCGTGGTTGCGGTCACCGAGGAAACCATCTTTCGCGGCTACCTCCTGCTGCGCCTCGGAACACTCACGGGCAATCCCGGCGCAGCCGTGGTGCTGTCCGCGGTGATCTTTTCGGTGGGCCATGGTTACCAGGGCACCGCCGGGGTGGTCGCGGTGGGACTCCTCGGGCTGATCTACGCATTGATTTATCTCTGGCGCGGCAGCTTGATCGCACCCATGGTGTTGCACTTTCTCCAGAACGCCACCGGGATCATTTTTCTCCCCCTGGCCCTCGCCTCCTGAGCTGGGGCACAGCTCCTTCCCCGAGGGCCGGAAAGTTCGTGGGCGGGCGGGGCGTCGACTAAGATCGGATCAAGCGATGCAGGAATGGCAATCTCACGGGGCCTCGGTTTGGTGCAAAAGGAGGTGCTGCCATGCTGAAGAAATACGCCATCACATTCGGTATCGTGTTCATCCTGGCCGGTCTGCTGGGATTCATCCCGGCCTTCGCGCCGAACGGTTACCTGTTCGGTTTCCTGCTGGTGGATGCGGTGCACAATTACTTCCACCTGATCACCGGCGCCATCGCCCTCTACGCCGGCTTTACCAGCGAGAGGGGCTCCCAGCTGTTCTTCCAGATCTTCGGCTGGATCTACGGGATCATCGCCATCCTCGGTTTTTTCTATGGGGCCTCGCCGCTGCTCGGCGTCATGGCCCACAACTGGGGTGACGTCTGGTTCCACCTGATCGTCGCCATCATCGCCCTCTACCTGGGCTACGGGGTGCGGCGAGCCCGCCGGGTGCCGGCCTGACCTGAGCGCCCCACTCGCCCCGCGCGAGTGGGGCCATGTCCCGGAGGTGAAATGCGCATTGGGCTTGCGTTCGCTGCGGGAGCCGTTCTTTTCCTGGGGCCCGGGGAAGGTTCAGCGGAACTGCGGGCCAATGTGGCGATCACCTCCAACTACATCTGGCGCGGCATCACCCAAAGCGACGATTCGCCCGCCGTCAGCGCCGGCATCGACTACGCCCACCCCGGCGGGCTCTTCGCCGGACTGTGGACCTCCAGCATTTCCGGAAAGCCGACGGTCTCAGGCAGTGTGGGCAACGGCGAGCCGCCGCCGGAGGAGGCCAACGGGGAGTACGAACTGGACCTCTACGCGGGGTATCGGTGGGCGTTGCGCCCGGTGGCCATCGAGGCCGGTTACATCGCCTACATCTACCCGCGGGGCGACGTGGTCGACCTGGACACCGGTCGAACGAAGCCGAACACCGACAACAGTGAAGACTTCCAGGAAGTCTACCTCGGGGCGAGTTACAAGCTCGTTCGAGCCAACGTCTACTACTCCGACAACTACCGCAACACCGGCGAGATCAGCCGCTATGTGGCACTGGAGGCAGACATCCCATTGCAGCGCGACCTCGCTCTTGGGCTGCATTGGGGCTACATGAAGAGTGGGGCCATCGACGATACGCAGAACCGCCTCGGCGACTACAGGATCAGTCTCACCAAAGGCCCGTTCACGCTCGCGGTAACCGATCTGACCGATAATGAGGACGCACTCCAATCCCACAACCCCCGGGTCGCCGTCTCCTGGCGTCACGACTTCGAATTTTGAGGGACCCCAGGGCGTGCGCGCTGGGAGTGGGCCCGCTGTGGGCTATATTTGCCCCACCTGCTCGACGCCCTGGAAGAGGGTTCACTGCGTTACCCGTTTTCGTGGGTGGGCTGAACCGGAAGCTTGTACAGGAGTGGATCATGGCCAAGACAATTCCGCCCCAGGTCAACGAACAACACCGCCGCCACATGATCGAGGAGGCCGCCTACTTTCGGGCCGCACATCGGGGGTTTCAAGGGGGTGATCCGATGGCGGACTGGATCGCTGCCGAGGCGCAGGTGGATGAACAGTTGCGGCGTTCGGACCGCCAGAGGGAGGAGGAGCTCACTGCGTACCGGAAGATGCGGGAGGAGGTGGAGGCACGGCTCGGCGAGATCAAGGAGCGGGTGAGCGCCAATGCCATTCGCCAGGCGGTGGATCGCGCGAGTCGCAACCTGAAGGATGTGGGTGAACACAGCATGGAGACCATCAACCGCGTTGGCGCGGCGGTACGCAAGGATCTGGCCTCCACGGCCGAGCGATTGGGGCCCTCCTGGGACTCACTCTCGGACAAGACCGCCGGGCTGTTCGAGGTGTGGCGGGATCGCGGCAGCGAGTTCATCGGTGCCGCGGGAAAGGCCTCCGGGGAGTGGTTGCGACAGCTGCGCGGCAAGACCGAAACCACCTACTACACCGGGGAGCTCACCTCCGGGGGGCAGTTTGAGTGCCTCAACTGCGGTGAGCGATTTGAACTGAGCGAGGCGGGCCATCTGCCCGAGTGCCCCAACTGCCATGAGAAGAAATTCAGACAGGTGTAAAGGCAGGGTGAACGCATACTAACGTCACGGCCCGTGCTGTCAGTATGCGTTCACCCTGGGTGTAAAGGCCTCGCGCCCCCAGGCACCGCCCTGCGACCTGTCACCGTTGCGTTTTCCGTTGGCCGAAGCCCGAGAGCTCAGGCGCGCCTTTCCGCAGGGGCGCGGCGGGCGGCGACCTTTTTGCCCCGTTGCTTCTGCGCTTCCTCCACGCTTCGCTTGAGCTGAGCCATCAGATCGATCACCTCGGCGCGAGGCGCTTCAGCCTCGGGGACGGCCTCCACCGCGGCCACCTGCCCGGTACGCGCCTTCTCCTCGATGGCCCTCATGAGGTCTTCCCGATAGCTGTCCTTGTACTTCCGGGGATCCCACTGTTCGACCATCCCTTCCACCAGGCGCTGGGCCATATCCAGCTCCTTTTGGGTGATCCCGAGGGCCGCAAGATCTTCCCCCGGCACTTTGTACTCGGCCGTGTCGCGCAACTCCGAGGGAAAGCGCAACAGCTCCAGCACCAGCATGTCGCCCTGCGCCACCAGCGCGGCCAGATGCTGCCGATTGCGCAACACCACCTTGGCCACGCCCACCTTGTGGGTGCGCTTCAGGGTCTCGCGGAGCAGCGCGTAGGCTTTCTCGCCCTTCTGAATGGGGACCAGATAATAGGGCTTGTCGTAATAGGAGAGGGGAATGGCCCCCGCTTCAACGAAATCGACGATCTCCACCGTCTGGGTGGCTTCCACATTGGCCTTGCGGAAGTCCTCCTCATCCAGCACCACGTATTCGCCCTTGCGGTACTCGTACCCCTTCACGATGTCATCCCAGCTCACCTCGTCGCCACTGGCCTTGTTGATACGCTTGTAGCCCACGGGGGAGAGGTTGCGCTTGTCCAGCATGGTGAAGCTGAGTTCATTGCGCTGTTCGCCACTGTAGACGGCAACCGGCACGTGGACCAGACCGAAACTGATGCTCCCTTTCCAGATCGCCTGAGCCATACCGCCCTCCTTGACCGGTGCAGCGATTTCTCCGCCCCCCTACAACCAGCATAGCGAGATTGGCCGGCTGGGCGCTGCTCTCGGCCCCCACCCGCCAGTCGTGATCTCTCGGTTCACTGGGGGCGGCCATCACCGAGCGCGGGGCAAAGACTCCTCGGGGGCGGGAGCGGGAGCGGGCTCGATCTGCGGTTCGGGGGGCCCAGGCTCACAGCCGACGAGCACCAGCAGCACAACCCCCCAACCGGTGGCGACCCACGGCCGACCGGCCCGCCCTCTCACCGGGTGCCGTGGCGGGGGCGTCGGGGTGCGGATGGTTTGGGGGCGAGTTTCGACACCCTGTCGAGGCGCCCGGGGCGGGCACGGCCCACGGATGTCGGCAGCGCGATCGCCGTAAGTGACCGGCGCGAAGCGGGGGCTAGATGCCCGGCGGCGGCCCGCATTGGGGCCGCTTGCCGGCACTCCGCGCCTGGTGGTACAGCTCCATGGCCTGTGGTAACCGCGCACGCAGCTCCTCCATGCGGTTTTCGCCTGCTGGATGGGTGGAGAGAAACTCGGGGGGGCTGGCCCCCCCCTGGGCCATCATGTTGCGCCAAAACTCCACCGACGCCCGCGGGTCGAAGCCCGCCCGGGCCATCAAGTCGAGGCCAACCAGGTCGGCCTCCCGCTCCTGGGTGCGGCTGAAGGGCAGGATGATGCCAAGCTGCGCGCCGACGCCGAGCAAGCCGAACAGCTGTTGGCGTTGCGCGCTCTGGCCACCCGCAAGTGCCTCAGCGATGTCGAGGGCCGTCTGGGTGGCGAAACTGGTGGAGACCCGTTCGTTGGCGTGCTCGGCAATGACGTGGGCCACCTCATGGCTGAGGACGGTGGCGAGTTGGTCCTGGTTCTTGGCCACCTTGAGGATACCGGTGTTCACACCGATCTTGGCGCCGGGCAGGGCGAAGGCGTTGGGTTCCTCCTGCGCGAACACCGCCACGTCCCACTCCTGCCTATCGTCGAGTTCGGCGGTGATGGCATCGGCCACGCAGCGGACGTAGCCACTCACCTGCGGCGCCTCCACCGGCGGGGTCTCCCGCTTGATCTCCTGGAATGCCTGCCCCCCCATTTGGGACATCTGCTCCTCAGGGAAGAGATGCAGCTGCTTGCGCCCCAAGGGCGAGGTCGCACAGGCGACCAACAGAAAGACCAGCGAGGCTGCTACAACCACTCGTGCCATGACGTACTCCGTACTCCGCGGTGAATCCGACCAACTCGAATGCCTGGATGATAGGACCGTGGCGCCGCGAACGCCAGCGGCCTTGCAGGGCGGGAGCCGAGCGGCTTCGCTTATCTGAACCAAGATGGCCCAAGGAGCGAGATGATGCGCATCGCAGAGGTTCTCGTTGTCGCCGCTCTGGCGGCCGCGGCGCTGCCCGCGGCAGCGCAGGAGCGCCACTACGTGAATATGCGACTGGTGCTGCCGGAGATCAAAGACGCCAGTGGCGGGCGTGCCCTGGCCCTCGCCTACGGCACCGCGCGACCGGATCTGGGCCGGCACTTCTTTCTCGAGGGGGAATTCACCGCCACCGCCACCGAAGCGGAAAAGGACGAAAGCCCCCCGGGACAGACCCTGGGCATCGCCTACTTCACCCTCGGCGGTTACGGTGTACTGACCCGCCGTTTGGACGGCGGCACGGAGCTCAAGGGCAAGTTGGGGGTGCACTATCAGGACTTCGAGCGCCAGGCGTTCGTGGGGGAGCACGTGGTCGCCACCACCGACTGGGACTTCGGCATCAGCGCCGGGGCCGGGCTCACCCATCCTGTTCGGGACCGGATCGAGCTGATGGCCGAATATACCCTGTTCGGCAGCGACTTCCGATTCTTCTCCCTTGGGGCGCAATACCGCTACTGAGCCCCCGGGGTGCCAGGGTAAACGCGTACTTACCCAAGAGCGATGTAAGCATGCGTTCACCCTGGTCGGCGTGGGTGCACATTCGCGGAGCACGGGATGGAAAGCTACGATGCGGTGGTGGTGGGCGGCGGGATCAGCGGACTGAGTATGGCCCACTACTGCGCCGGACTTGGCCTGCGCACCGTGGTGCTGGAGGCAAATCCGCGCGCGGGCGGCACCTTTCATTCGCACCACTGGCCCGGCATGGACGATTTCTGGGTCGAGCTGGGCTGCCACACCTGTTACAACTCTTACGGTCACCTCATCGACATCCTGGATCAGGTTGGAGTGCGCGGGGAGATGGTGGCCCGGCGCAGGATGCCCTTTCGCATGCTGGTCAATGGAGGCGTCCACTCCATCCCCAGCCAGCTACACTGGCCCGAACTGCTGCGCTCGGCCCCTCGGGCGCTGTTCGAGCGCAAGGGGCACCGGAGCGTGGCGGAGTATTACGGCCGCATTGTGGGGCGGCGCAACTTCGCCGAGGTGATCGGCCCGGCCTTCAATGCGGTCGCCTGCCAGGAGGCAGCGGGGCTGCCCGCCAGCCTCCTGTTCCGGCCCAAGCCCCGTCGCCATGGGGTCATGCGCAGCTTCACCTTTCACCGGGGGCTCCAGACGGTGACCGATGCCCTCGTCTCCCGCGCCGGGTTCGAGTTCCGGGGCAACACCCCCGTGCAAGCAGTGACTCAGTTTCAGCCCGGTTACCTGGTCGAGATCCGCGATGGGCTGCGGCTTCGGTCCGAGTTCCTGATCCTGGCCACGCCCGTCGGGGTCAGCGCCGAGTTGCTGCGCAGCGAGTTCCCGACGCTCTCCCACGAACTGATGCGGATCGGCCAGCGGCAGGTGGAGTCCCTGGCCGTCGCGGTGCCCGCGGACAGTGTTCGACTGAAACCGCTGGCCGGACTCATTCCCCGGGACGATGCGCTGCTCTCGGTGGTCTCCCGCGATACGCTCCCCCACCCGACACTGCGCGGGTTTGCCTTGCACTTCCGCCCGGGGCGCCTGGACAGCCGCGAAAAGTTGGCCCGGGCCACCGCGCTTCTGGGGACGGGCGAACCGGCCGGGGTGGTGGAGAAGATCAACACCGTTCCCGCCCCCCCTCCGAACCACGAGGAGGTGATCGCGAACATCGACGCCCAGCTCGCCGGCCACCGCCTGTTCATGACCGGCAATTACTTCAAGGGGCTCTCCATCGAGGACTGCGTCGAACGCTCGGCCCTGGAATTCGAGCGGCTTTCAGCCATGGTTTAGGCAGAAGGTCATGGGGAGATGAACCATGGATGCGCCGCTGCAGATCCGGGTCGAGTGCCATGCAGGCTATCGCGGCGCCGAGACCCCGCGCCGATTTCAGCTGGGCGAACGCACCATCGAAGTGGAAGAGGTGGTCGACCGTTGGCTCGCCCCCGACCACCGTTACTTCAAGGTCCTCGGCGACGACGGCGGCGTCTACATCCTGCGCCACGATGAACCGACCGACCGGTGGGAGCTCACTCTGTTCAGCAGCCGGGATCGCGACGATACCCGTCTTTCATCCACTTGAGTTCTCACCGCCCCGGGCCGTAGCGCACCACCCGGGGCGGCGGACCCGTCACAACGGTCTCATTTCATTGTGATGGACGACGCCGTAGGCGTAGCGCGCCACCCCGCCGGCGATGTCCTCGCACTCATCCATGCTCTCGGGCGGCGCTTCCTTGACCCGCTGCATCGCCCCCTCCACCGGGCCGCCAAGGACGTTCTCCACGTCGGCGACACTGATGTCCAGGATGTTGGCGATCTCTTCGGGATTTTTGTGATCATCCTCCTGCAACACGACGATATAGGACGACTCCATCAGGTGCGGGAGCCAACTGGCGCGGTGCCGTTCCACCAGGCTCCGTGGCCCGCCGCAGGCGTCGAGGGCTGTCAGGAACACCTGCATCACACGCTCGTCCTTGGTGCTCGCTTTGGATTGCGGATGCGGCATGGAACACCTCCCCGGCATTGCCTGCAACGACGAATCCATCGTTAACCAAAGTCTAGAGCACCGAACAGAGAGATCCGATCCGCCAAATCCGAAGTACGTAGGGTGGATAAGCGCAGCGCATCCACCATTCACGACGGGGACTTGGTGGATGCGCTGCGCTTATCCACCCTGCGCCGTTCCCCGCCCCTTGCGGGGCAATCTGACTGCGATCGGCGATTTTCCGTTTGTCCGTTCGCTGCTCTAGCCCCCTTCGTGCCAAACAGGCACGGCCGGTGGCGCCCCCTCAGGCCAGCCGGGCGTCCAGGGTGATCTCCGTCCCCTTCAGGGCCTGCGACACAGGGCACCCGCTCTTGGCCACCTCCGCCACCCGCAGCAGGGTCTCATGGGAAATGCTGGGGATCTGCACCTCCGCCAACAGTTCGATGCAGGTGATCCGAAAGCCATCATCCACCTTGTCGACATGGACCCTGGCGCGGGTCTCCACCCGCTCCATTTTGTAGCCCGCCTTCTCCAGCTCCAAGGACAGCGCCATGGAAAAACATCCTGCCAACGCAGCCCCCACGAGTTCATCGGGGTTGCTCCCCGGCTCCTCGGCAAAGCGGGTGGCGAACGAATAGGCAGCATCCATTGCGCCGCTGCCAAGACGCATGCGGCCATGGCCATCGAGAAGGCTGCCCTCCCACACCGCCGACGCATTGCGCACAGGCATACTCCACCTCCTTGCGGATCCATTTGCTCCTAAGGATAGGAGAGCAACCGCGTTCCGGACCCCTCCCGGCGCCAGCCAGCCCCATCCACCCCGGGGCAGAGGGGTAGATGGAGAGTCCTGACCGCATCGCGTCTGCCCCATGGATGGGTGCAAGGACGTTCTTATGCCCGAAGCGGCTGCGGCCGCCGAGCCGTACAGGGATGCGCTCACCGCACTCCTGCCAGCGCCCTGGCACGACCGCACGCGCGCGTTCCGCTCCGGACCGTGGTTCCGACAGCGGCGTCTATACTTGTCCGTGCCCTCAGCAGCTCACCCAGGAACGGAGAGACGCCAATGCGATCAGCCCTGCTCGTTTGGTTGGTGGTGGTGGTTACGGGATGTCAGAGTGCGCCACCGAGGGACCCGGAGTCTTTTGCCGCGCACACCATCGGGCAAGGGGGCAGTCTGATCCTCCTCGGACCCCTGACCGTCCCCGCGTATCAATCCAGCATCTACTTCCAGGGGGGGCGTGCGGTCGACTACATCGAGGTCAACCAACATTATCCCCACTGCCGGCTGGAGCTCTGGACCGTGGACGACCAC
Organism: Gammaproteobacteria bacterium; assembly: GCA_041690535.1. Classification (GTDB taxonomy): domain Bacteria; phylum Pseudomonadota; class Gammaproteobacteria; order Thiohalomonadales; family Thiohalomonadaceae; genus JAWLHA01. The sequence goes on from JAWLHA010000017.1 coordinate 10,326, forward strand.
CCACAGATCGTGAACCCGGATCGCTTCGCCATCCATGATGTGGCACGCAATCTCGAGTTTGCGCACATGGCGCTCCCCGCCTCGCAACCCCTTGCCGCGCTGGAGATGCCCGCACTCTACAGCGGGATGCCGCTGCGTGAGGTGCGAGCCGTGTCACTCTACCTGGATTCTCGACAGCAAAGAGACGTCTACCGTCTCACCTGCCGCCATTGGGTGGAGGTCCGGGAGGCGCGCGACCTCACCGTGAGAGATGTCCGTCGGATCCTGGCGGGCGTCTTTACGCTTCAGCTGCGATGAGCTCGTCACTGGCGATCGGCAACCGCACCTTGAAGACGGTCCCCCGACCGGGTTCACTCTCCACCTCGATGCTGCCGCCGTGCTTGGAGACGATGCCATAGGCAATCGACAGCCCGAGCCCGGTCCCCTTGCCCACCGGCTTGGTGGTGAAGAACGGCTCGAAGATGCGGTTAAGCTTTTCGGGGGGAATCCCCGGACCGGTGTCCTCGACCTCCACGGTCACCGTCTGCCCGTCGGCATAGGTGCGCAGGGTGATGGTGCCGTGCTCTTCAAGGGCCTGGGCCGCATTGACCAGCAGGTTCATGAAGACCTGATTCAACTGCTGCGGCAGGCAGCGGATCTCCGGAATCTCCCCGTACTCCTTCACCACCTGGGCCTTGTACTTGAGCTCGTTGTAGACCAGGTTCAAGGTGCTATCGAGCCCCTTGTGCAGATCGACACACTGCCACTCCGCCTCGTCCACGTGGGAAAACTCCTTCAGGTCCTGGACGATGTGCTGGACCCGGTTCACCCCCTCCTGGGACTCCTCCAGCAGGGTGGTCATGTCCTCCTTCAGGAAGGCGAAATCGATGGCCTGTTTCGTCTGCTCGATGGCCGAAACAGCCGCGCCGCCGAGTTCGCTCTGGTGCTGCTCGTACAGCGCGATGAGCTGGAGCAGGTCGGAGATGTAATCGGTGAGGGTGTTGAGGTTTGATTTGACGTAGCCGACCGGATTGTTGATCTCGTGCGCGACGCCGGCGGCCAGCTGGCCGATGGACGCCATCTTCTCCGACTGCAAGAGCTGCGTCTGCGCCTCCTCCAGTTTCCGAATGAGGAGTCGCTGCTCCTCCTTCTCCTTCTCCAGGTTGCGATTGGCCTGCAACAATTCGGCCGTGCGCTCGGCCACCTCCTGCTCCAGGCGATCCCGTGCGTCCTCCAGGACACGCTCGGCCAGCTTGCGCGCGGTGATGTCCACACAGGAGCCCACATAACCCACGAACTTCTGCTGCAGGTAGCGCGGGACCGCCGTCTCGAGAAACCAGCAATCCTGCCCATCCTTGCGGCGCAGGCGAAACTCTACCGTGTAGTGGTCCTCGCCCCGGGCGCTCTCACAGGCATCGAGGTAGCCTTGCCGATCATCGGGGTGCATACAGCTCAGCCAGCCACGCCCTTCCAGCGCCTGCAGGGCGTGTCCCGTGAAATCCAGCCAGGGTCTGTTGAAGAAGCTGCGCCGTCCGTCCGGCCCCGACATCCAGATAAGCACCGGGACGCTGTCCGCCAGCACCCGAAAGCGCAGTTCGCTCTCGCGCAGCGCTCCGAGCAGCTTGCGCTCGGCGGCCTCCAGATCGGCGGCGCGGCGGCGGCTCTCATCGAGATCCGCCGCCGGTGCCCCGAAACGCGGCCGGCTGTGCTGCGCCCCCACCAGGAAGCGACCCATCTCCTTGTCGGAGCCGAGAATGTGATCCACCAGCCACTTGATCAGGAAATCCAGCAAGGGCTCGCTCAGTCCGGTCGAACTGCCCCGCAGCTGCCCACTGAACTCTTTCACCCGCTGGATGAAGTCATCGTGCTCGCTTTTGTGCTTACGGTAGTGCAGCGGATTCTGGCCGCTGGACAACATCAGATTTTCTTCGGTGGAGAAGTGATAGCGGGTGTAGTCCAGCAATTCACCCAAGATCTTTCGGAGCGCCGCTTCGTCGTGGCCCGTGGAGACCGCCTGGTCGAGGCGATTGACCAGATCCACCAGCACCTTGTGCTGCTCGTCCACCTGGGCGATCCCGACGCTGTACGAGTCATCCCATTTGAAGATCACCATAGAACTGCGCTCCTGCCGACACCCTGCGGGGCCATTGCACGGCTTACACCGGCATTGTAAGGCCCCGGCCGGCGCCGGAACAGCCCAGAGCGGCGGGGGCGCCCCGCCGTTTCGACCCGCGAAGCGGGCAGGCGCTCATGAGGTGAGCAGCCGCATGTGGCGAAAATTCAGGGTCAGGGTATTCCCGGAAAAGAGGGTGTGACCCAGGACCCCACCCAGGCGGAAGCCGAAACGGTACTCCAGGGGGAAGTGCATCAGGCCCAGTGCGGTGGCGGTGCGCCGCAGCGCCCCCACGCCAATGGACAAGGGAGGCAAGGTCGTCACGGGCACTTGCCCTCCCCCGCTCTCCGCCGACTGAGAAACGGTCGTCCCCGTCACGGTGCCCACCGCCTGGGCAGTGGCGGGAGCCAGGGCAAGGTCCGCCCCGCTCAGCCCGGTGTCCAGCAGCTGCAGCACGGAGAGGCGCTCGCCCACCCGGGTCCGGGTGACGGGCAGGAAACTGGCCGCCAGGTAAAACGGCACCCCCTCCCGAAGCTCCTCGGTATCGCCGCGCTCCAGTACCAACGCGCCGGCGGCGAAATCGAAGGAGGAGGTGAAGTTGGACAGCAACCCGGTGCCGACGATCCCCTCCACGGGCACCTCGCCATACAGCCGAAAATGCCGAGTCAGAGGCTGGACCTGAGCCGGCAGATCCCGAAGCGTGATCCCCCCCAGGGCCAGTTCGTCCAGCGGTGCATACCGCACCGCGCCCTGGCTGCCGCCGGCAAATACTGCCGATTCGGCCGCTCGGCCGACCTGAACGCCGACCCGTCTGGCAAACGCGGCATCCAACACCGTCTCCTGCGCGGCGGTATCGATGAGCACGTGTGCCTCCCTGCCGTTCACCCTCACCCGGGCCAGGGGCATCGAGTCCGCCGCGAAGGGCAAGCGGACGGGGCGGCCATCCCACTCGATGGCGTAGGGTCGGCGCCGCGCCAGACCGCGCAGAAGGGCGGCGAAAGAACGCCGCCCCAGCACTGCGAAGAAACGTGCGGCCTGATCATAATCGCCACTGCGCAAATAGAGATCGGCCAACAGCCTGGCCGTCGCCTCCTCCGGTGCGGCTCGATAGGCGATGGTCAGATCGCTGCCCGCATCGGCCAGACGATTGTCCAGCAGGGCGATGTGTCCAAGGCGGCGATGGGCAAGTGGGCGCCAGTGAGCGTGCGAGAGCAGCGCCTGGTAGTGCGGTTGGGCATCGGCGAACCAGCCGCTCATGAAAAGCGACTCGGCCTGTTGAAACTCTCTTGCACCTGCGATGTCCATGGCTTGCACCTCGAGCCTGGAGCGTGGGCATCTCGATACCCCGCCCGCCAAAGGGAGGCTACTGCTGCCTGCGGATAGTCACGTGCCGAGTCGGTCAAAGGACAGGAGATGGTTCCCCTGCCCCTTGAATCAAGCTTAGAAGGTATTCGCCTGTGAAAGCATGGGGTCCAACGCTGCACTGCCAGAGCGACTTTCATCGCTCAAGTTTTCCCAGGGGCGTGCCGATTCGCAGCGGGCGATAACAGTCGTTCGCTTGCATCTTCCTGCTGGCGCCCCGGTGTCCCGGCAGATGCGGATGCATAAGCGGATTTTTTCTAAAAACACCTTTTTTATCGCTGTTTCTTATCTGTTGCGTTTCCGATCTTTGGCTCATAAAGTGCGGACCCATGAACAGATCATTTGCACTCTTCGCGGCTGCAACACTCCTCTGGGGCAACGCGATTGCCATGGACGAGGAGCACTTCGACACCACCGTCTCCATGCGCGAGAAAGGGGCCGACACCTTTTACGTCAACGGCCACATCGAGGGGCTTGGCGATGTCGACATGATGGTCGATACCGGTTCCGGTTATCTCGCCATCAACGAGCAGAGCCTTGCCATTCTCAGCAAGACGTCCAAGGTGGAGTATGTGCGTGACCTGCGCTGCATTCTTGCGGACGGGCGGCGTACGATCGCACCGGTGTACCGTCTGAAGAGCATCAATATCGGCGGGGAGTGCCGCATCGATAACGTCGAGGCGGCGGTCCTTCCGGGCAATACCCGTTTCATTCTCGGGCTCAGCGCGCTGAACAGGGTCTCGCCCTTCATCTTTTCCGTTGAGCCCCCGCGGCTGGTGCTGAGCAATTGCGCGGTTCCGGAATCCCCAGCCCCCCGGACGGTCATGCCCGGGGCCTCCCGCGCACCCCGGGCCCTCGCCGAGGTGGCACGGGACGCCTTGGCCACCCCGGCTCAGTAGCCCGCGCCGGGGGCCCCTTCGGGTTCACCCATGGGAGGTTGTCCCATTGGCGCCTCCTCCATGGGCATGCCTCCCTCCTGCTGCTGCATTTCGAATGCCGCAAATTCCGAACTGTCGATCACCCCATCACTGTTGGCGTCGACGTCACTCCAGTTCTGCACCAACTCGTCGCTCGCCATTGCCTCTTCCTGGCTGATGTATCCACTGTTGTCGGCATCGAGCGCAGTGAATCCCGGACTGCTCGTCATGCCCGATTCGCCCATACCCATCTCACCTGCGGCAAAGACCAGAGCACTCCAGCACACCGCCCCCACCGCCACTGCCAGTACCTTCTTGTTCATTCGCCGTCTCCATTCGCCGGTTTGATCATCGAGTAACTGCTTGAACCCTGCCCGTAGGCGCGAGTCTAAAAGTAGATGGTGATGGACGGCCCGTCGTGCGAGTACAGCCATTCTTAGGGTTTCCCCTTTGGAGTCGGGTCCGCCCCCCCACCATCGGGTCGGGGTCTCTCCCCCACCGTACCTGGAAAGTTCGGACGCGACGATGCTCGAGTGGTCCTTGCTATCCTTCCAAATGGGCAACCCGGCCGCGACCGAATGGAAAACGCCACCGACCGCATTGTGATCAAAGGGGTGACACGGGATGGGAAGACATTCCGCCCGAGCGACTGGGCCCAACGGCTCAGCACCGCCGTGGCCACCCAGGGACCGGATCGGCGCATCCGCTTTCACCCGCGCGTGAGCATGGCGATCATCGACGGGTATGACTGTGTGGTAATCGACTCACGACTGGCAGAGGAGGATCCGCTGCTGTTCGAGTTTCTGCTGAATTTCGCGCGGGACAATCGGTTGGAAACGGGGTGAGCTTGAGTGGGCGCACTGAGAGTCGCCCGCACTGGTGCGAAGGGACCGTTGGGCCGATGCGGATGGTCACGTCAAGGGGGCCGAAGCCCCCAAGGGCGGCAGCGGCACCGAAGGACACCCGTTCAGCTTTCGAACTCGGGCCAGTTACGGATGTAATTTTTCAGCAACCGGTTTTCAAACCGGGTCTCGGTCAGCAGCGCCTGAACCACATCGCCGATGGAAATGATCCCCTTCAGCTCAGCGCCGTCCACCACGGGCAAATGCCTGATGCGCCGCCCGGTGGGATTGTCCAGCATCATCTGCATGACCGCGTCGATACTCTCGCCCGACCCACAAGTCACCAGACGCGGGGCCATGGCATCGCGAACCCGGATCCCATCGAGGTCGGGACCGAACCGATCCACCGCCCAGAGGATGTCCCGCTCTGTGACGATACTGACCGGGGTGGTGCCGTCCATCACCAGCAACGCCCCGATCTGGTGGTGCATCATCTCGCGCACGGCGTCCGTAAGGGGCCGTTCCGGGGCAATGCCGAAGGCGGTCGTCCCTTTCTGCCTGAGGATGTGGTCGACGTTCATCGTCCTTCTCGGTCGCATTGCACGCCTTAGGAAAAGCTAACACACGCCGCGGCATTGGCAAGGCCGCAGGCGCTTCCCCAGCGCGGGGGCAAGTTGGTATAGTCGGGTGGCCCTTTTCGACGGAGGTGGCACACAGGTGGCGGTGAACTTGAGTCGCAAGCGGTTTTTGGTGGTGGATGACTTCGCACAGATGCGCAGCACGCTCCGGAACATGCTGAGCGCCTACGGCGTCACCGAGATCGACGTGGCCGCCAACGGCGACGAGGCCCTTCAACTCATCGAGCGCGGCCACCCCGACGTCGTGCTCTGCGACTACAACCTGGGGCCGGGGAAGAACGGACAACAGGTGCTCGAGGAGGCAAAGCACAAGGGTCTCATCGACGGGACCACGGTGTTCGTGATGATCACCGCCGAGAACACCTCGGAGATGGTCATCGGGGCCATGGAGTACCGCCCGGACGATTACCTGGCCAAGCCGTTCAACAAGGGCCTGTTACACAGTCGGCTGACACGGCTCCTGGAAAAAAAGAGCGACATGGCCGACATCGACAAAGCCGTTCGCCAGGGCGACCTGCGCCAAGCCATCTGCCTGTGTGATGAGCGCATCAATGCGGGCAAGGGACACGCCTCGGAGTTTCTGCGCCTGAAAGGGGAGTTTTGCCTGCAGCTCGGCGATCACGATGCGGCAGAAGCCACCTATGAGCAGGTGTTGGCCGCACGCCGGCTGGGCTGGGCGGTCCTGGGTCAGGCCAAGGTGGCCTACTTGAGAGGGGACTGCGCCCGCGCCATTCAACTGTGCGAAGAGGTGATCGCCGAGAACCGCTCGTTCATGGAGGCCTACGATTGGCTGGCCAAGGCCCTGCAGCGACAAGGAGACCTTGCCCGGGCGCAGGACGTGCTCAGCGATGCGGTCAAGCTCTCCCCCATGGCGGTGCCCCGCCAGCGCGCCCTCGGCGATGTAGCTGCGAAGAACAAAGATTTTGCCGTGGCCGAGGGGGCCTATCGCGCGGTACTCACCTTCGGTCGGCAGTCGCTCCATCACGAGGCCGGCAACTACACCCGGCTGGCCAAGGCGCTGAGCAGCAACGCCGCGGGGCGCGAGGCCCTCAAGGTGCTGCAGAATCTGCGCAAGGAATTCCGGAGCGAACCGACCGCGCTGCTGCAGGCCTCCCTCGGCGAGGTTGGCGCCTACCGGGCGCTGGGGCTCGACACGGAGGCGGCCTCGGCCTTCGACGAGGCGGGCAAGCGCTTCGAAGCGCTCGGTGGCGAGGTCCCCCGGGCAGTGACGCTCGAAATGGCGAACGGCCTGTTGCTCACTGGCGAGAAGGAGAAGGGACTGGCCATCATGCGCTCCCTGGTGCGCAACAATCACGAGGATGAGCAGTTGCTGGCCGAGGTGCAGGAGGCGTTTTCGGAGGCGGGTCTGGAAGAGGAGGGGCGGGAGATCATTGCCGCCACCCGCAACGAAGTGGTGCGGCTGAACAACCAAGGGGTGGAGTTGGCGCGACGGGGACAACTCGAGGCGGCCATGCAGCTGTTCGAGGAGGCGCTGCTGGCGATGCCGGAGAACCGCGCCATCAACCTCAATACCGCCCAGGTGATGTTGGCGCACATGCAGGAGAAGGGCGCCACGAGCGTGCGCCTGGAGCAGGTGAGGGCGTGCCTCGATCGGGTCCGGACCCTGGAGCCGACCAACCCCTCACTGCTGCGGCTAGCCGCGCTCCACGAGAAGCTCGCCCGGGAGATGCCGGATGGCTGACACGAAGGTCGACCTCTCCACCCTGCTCGCATCGAGCATTCACGACACCAAGAATTCACTGGGGATGGTGCTGAACTCCCTGGACGAGCTTCTCGAGCAAGCGGGGCCGGACGGCGAGTGTCGCTGCCCCGCGGAAAAGGTGGGCCAGCTCCAATACGAAGCCAGGCGGCTCAACGACAACCTGATCCAGCTCCTCACTATCTACCGGCTGGAAAAGCACCATTACAGCCCTGACATTCGCGAGTGGGCGATCAGCGACTTCATGGCGGACACCGTGGCGCTTCATGGTCCCCTGCTGGAGTTCCGGAACGTCGGGCTGGAGCTGCGTTGTCCCCAGGAGCTGCACGGCTATTTCGATCGGGATCTGGTCGCCGGGGTGTTGAACAACGCCATCAATAACGCGCTGCGCTACACGCGGGACCGGTTGCGGCTGAGTGTGACCGAGGCGCAAGGGGGGCTGCGCTTCTCGGTCGAGGACAATGGCAGCGGCTTTCCGCAGGCCATGCTCGTCAGCGGTTCGGGCAGTGCCATCGACTTCGGCGCAGGGCGCACCGGGCTTGGGCTTTACTTCAGTAGTCTCGTTGCGGGCTTCCACCGCAACGGCGAGCACCGCGGCCACATTGAACTGACAAATGGGGGGGAGCTCGGCGGCGGCCGGTTCTCACTCTATCTGCCCTGAGAGATCAATCAAACATGCTGCACTTCAGTGAACAACCGGGGGCCCATGAGCGCCACCTGCGCCGGCGCCTGGGCAACCCCCTGTTTCCTGCGTTTCTCCAGGGCCACGGGGACGCCGAGATCGAGGCCAGGCTCGAGGCCTCGCAGCACCGCGACCGGCAGGAGGCCGAGGCATTCGAATCGGAGTTGCACCAGCTGCTCCAAGAGGCGATCGCCCTCAAACCCCAGGAGGAGAGCGAGGTGATTCTGGCGTTGAAGGCCAGGCTGGATCGCGCCTATGTCCAGGCAACCAGCCTGGGGGGCGAACGCCAAGCGCAAAGAGCCGCCCTGTCGCAACTCACGGACGTGGTGATGCGTGCAGTGCGCAGCAACACCGAAGGGGATGCGGTCGCGCTCATGGAGCTTGAGCAGGAGGCGGTGGCTCGGGCCACAAACTATCGACTGCTCGAGCAGCCGCTGGTGGCCGACCTGATGCGCCCCGACAGCCCCATCGATCGGGAGGAGTTGGCAGCCGTTCTGCTCGGGGAGAGCCCCGCGGCGCTGGAGGCGGCCCTCTGGCTATTCGGCCCCGAGGAGCTGGAGGCACTCTGTGGGGAGGCAACGGCTCATTTGCAACGGCTGGATCCCTCCCGTCAGCTGCCGGCCGCCTGGGCCAATCTGGAGACCTTGACTGCGGCACGGGAGCAGCCGCCGGAGGTGAACTGAAGCCGGGCCGAGGAACCCGGCCTGCCCACCTGGAGTACCGAACAGATCAATCCGATCCACCCTACGCCGGTTCGTTGCCCCCGCCGGGGCAATCTGGCTAGTGCGGTGATTTGTTTTTCCGTTTAGGGAACGCGGATTAATTCATCATGCCCGCGAAGCCTGCCCTCGAATGTCTTAATCGGGGGCGGGAGCGTTTCCTTCGCCGTCAGCCATCCTTCTCGAACTCGTCCCGGTACTCCTCCAGCACCTGCTCGATCTGCTCGATGGCGCTCTGAAGCTGATGAGGGTCGGTGCCCTTGCGCTTCGGCCTGGGCGAGGGATCCGAAAGCTCCGCCGGTTCGGGCTCGGCCTTCAGGCGGGGCGGGTAGACGATGGGCTGGTATCCCTCGGTCGAAATGAAGCGCAGGGCCACCACGCTGATGTTGTCGCTGCGCGGATAGCTATTGCGCTCGGCGATCTCCGCCATGTAGTTCACGGACTCCTCCAACTCCCCCTGCCCGAGCATCGCGCCCATCTGGGCGTCGTCCAGCGGCGACCAGAAGCCGTCCGAGCAGAGGAGCACGATATCGCCGCCGTGGAGGGTCGCATGGTCGTTCACGGTGACCTGGGGGCGGAGCGGCTGGCAACCAATGCACTGGGTGATCTGATTGCGCCGGGGATGGCTCTCCTGTTCGGCCCGACTGATCCGGCCCTTTTGATAGAGCTCTTCCACGTAGGAGTGGTCGGTGGTGCGATAGACCGCCAACCCCTCGTGGAAGACATACAGGCGGCTGTCCCCCACGTGGGCCCAGCTGATTCGCCCCTGCTGGAGCAGGCAGAGCACGCCGGTGGTCCCGGGAAAGATGCTCGTGCCGCGCCGGCGTCCCAGGGCGATCACCTGGTCGTGCGCCTTGTGGATGATCTCGCGCAGCCACGCCCCCGGGTCGGCGATGGGCCGCTCGGCCGCGGCATACTCCGCCTCGGCGACGTCGACCAGGGTCTCCGCCGCGAGCTCGCCCCCCACACGGCCCCCCATGCCGTCCGCCAGGATGAGCAGCACGCCCTCTTCCGTCTCCACGACCGCGAAGCGATCCTGATTGGCGGAGCGGTTACCGAGCCGGTTGACCTGTGCAATCTCGTAGCGCAATGCCCCTCACCCCCTGTTCCAAGGCAGGCTGTTGGCCAGCCGCTCGAGCACCGACTCACCCACAGGCGGTTCGCTCTCCGGGGATGACTTGAACTCCAGCGCCAGAAGCAGCTGCTCCACGTTCTGGGGCCGCAGCAGCGGGTCGACTTCCATGCACCAGTCGATGGCGGCGAGCAAGTCGCGCGAATACCCCTTGCGAAACGCCTCCACCGCCGGGCGCATGGTGTCCTGCATGCGCCGCGCCTCCGCCGGGGGCGGCGGAACCCCCTCGATGCAGGTCCGCATGGTGGCGCCGATGGCGTAGATATCCGTCCAGGGCCCTACATACCCGCCGGACATCGACTGCTCGATGGGGCAGAAGCCCAGGGTCAGGACCTGCCCGGGCTGGTAGCGGCGGGTCTGCTGCATCTCGTGCACCGCCCCGAAATCCAGCAACAGGGGGTTGCCCCCGGCACGCAGATAGATGTTGCCCGGCTTGATGTCCAGGTGGAGCAGCCCCTTGGAATGGAGGAATTTGAGTCCCGCAAGCAGCCGCCGGAAGACCGTGAGGATGAGCTTCTCGGAGAGGCTCCCCTTGTGGCGGCGGATGTAATCCTGGAGATTGATCCCCTTCTCGTACTCCATGACCATGTACACCGTCCCGTGCGCCTTGAAGAAGTTGATCACGTTGACGATGTTGGGGTGCTTCAGGGTCGCGAGGGTACTGGCTTCCTGGAAGAAGAGGCGCCGACCATGGGCGAAGTGCTCCCGGTCCTTCTCCTCGCGCGGGATGACGGTACGCCCATCCTCCCCGCGGATGGCCAGCTTGCGAGGCATATACTCTTTCAGAATGACCTGAATGGGGCTGTCGACCACGTGGGCCAAATAGACGATGCTGAAGCCGCCCCCACCGAGACGGCGATCGATGACATAGTTGTCCACCTGCCAACCCACCGGCAGGCACGGCTCGTTGTTAATCTCGCTCATACGCAAACCGCGGGCTGCACTGCCGAGCCGGCCGTTCGGTCGGTTTTCCGTGTGAGCCCAGTTCGTTTAACATAAGTGTTAGTCTACCACCTTGGAGAGGCGACATGATACGCAGCATGACGGCGTTCGCCCGCCGTGAGAGCCAGGGCCCCTGGGGCAATCTCACCCTGGAATTGCGCGCGGTGAACCACCGCTTTTTGGAGCTGTCGGTGCGCCTGCCCGAGGAGCTGCGTGCGTTCGAACCCATGATCCGGGAGCGGATCGGCCGGGCCTTGAGCCGCGGCAAGGTGGACTGCAACGTCCGCTACCAGTCCGCATCCGCCTTTCCCGAGGCGCTGGAGGTCAATCGGGAGCTGGCCAGCCGCCTGGCCCACGTCAGCCGGGAGGTCGACGCCCTGCTCTACAACCCCGCCCCGGTGAACTCCCTGGACGTGCTCAAGTGGCCCGGCGTCCTGCAGGTCCCCAGCCCCGATCCCGAGCAGCTGAAGCGCGAAACGCAGGCGGCGCTCGACACTGCTCTGGAGGACATGCGGGCCAATCGGGAGCGGGAAGGGGAGAAGCTCAAGACCCTCATCCTGCAGCGCTGCGACGGCGTCGCAGCGATCGTCGCCCAGGTGCGCACTCGGGTGCCGGAGGTGGTGGAGCGCTACCGCGAGCGGCTGCGCCACCGCCTCGCCGAGGTCGCGGGCGAACTGGACGAGGGACGGGTGGAACAGGAGATGGTGCTGCTCGCCCAACGCATGGATGTGGATGAGGAGATGGACCGCCTGGGGGCCCACCTGGGGGAAGTGCGCAACGTGCTCGAGCGCGACGAGCCGGTCGGCCGGCGGCTTGACTTTTTGATGCAGGAGCTCAATCGGGAGGCCAACACCCTCGGCTCCAAATCCATGGACGCCGAGACCACCCGCGCCTCGGTGGACCTGAAGGTGCTCATCGAGCAGATGCGGGAGCAGATCCAGAACATCGAATAAAACAGTTGCTAGAGCACCGAACAGGTAAACCGAAAGATCGCCAATCGCAGCCAAGTTGCGCCGCAGGTGGCGGGGGTAGCGCACCGAGGTAGGGTGGATAAGCGCAGCGCATCCACCGGCGTCGATTTGGTGGATGCGCTGCGCTTATCCACCCTACATGTTGGGCGTCGGATTTATCTGTTCGGTGCTCTAGTAGCTAGCGACCAGCGACTGCATCAGCAAAGCATCCAACCCTATGAAGAGCACCATGGACACGAACCACACCGAAGCCCCCCCCGGCACCCTTTACATCATCTCCGCCCCCTCCGGGGCGGGCAAGACCAGCCTGGTCAAGGCGCTCCTGGAGGCCACCGACGGCATCGAGGTCTCCACCTCCCACACCACCCGCGCCCCGCGCCCGGGAGAGGTAAACGGACAGCACTACCACTTCGTGGACGTGCCGCGCTTCCAGGCGATGATCGCCGAGGGGGAGTTCCTGGAGCATGCCCAGGTGTTCGACAACTTCTACGGCACCTCCCGTTCGGGAATCCTCGATCAGGTGCGCGGCAGCACCGATGTCATCCTGGAGATTGACTGGCAGGGGGCCCGACAGGTGCGGGCGCAGATCCCCGAGGCGGTCAGCATCTTCATCCTCCCCCCCTCCCGCGCCGCCCTGGAGGCGCGGCTACGGGCGCGCGGGCAGGACAGCGACGAGGTGATCGCCCGGCGCATGCGTGATGCCGTCGCCGAGATGACCCACTACGGTGAATTCGACTATCTGGTGATCAACGACGATTTCCAAATCGCCCTGGGGGAGTTGAAGGCCATCGTGACCGCCCGACGCCTGCGCCAGAGCGTCCAGGCTGCCTGCCACCGCGCCGCCATCGACGAGCTATTGGCATCCTGAGGCGGTTTCGCTTACTATTTGAAACCTTTTCATCTGCATTTGTCGGGAGATTAACGGATGGCGCGGATCACCGTCGAAGACTGCCTGGATAACGTGGACAACCGTTTCCAGCTGGTGCTGGTCGCGACCAAGCGGGCGCGTCAGATCGCCAATGGCAAGGAACCCATGGTTCCCTGGGAGAACGACAAACCCACCGTGGTCGCCCTGCGGGAGATCGCCGAAGGCAAGGTCACCCGCACCATCATGGACAGCGCGGCGGCCCAACACCCGGCCGAAGAGTCGCTCGTCAGCGAAGACGAGGCCCGCGAAGAGACCAGCTGATCGGCCGTTCTGGGACAGTAGGCCCGGTGTTCCTCATCAGCGATCTCTGTGCGATCCTCGAGAAGTACCTCGAGCCCGACCAGGTCGCGGAGGTATACCGGGCCTATCTGTTCGGGGCCGAGGCCCATGAGGGCCAGCGCCGCCTGAGCGGCGAGCCCTACATCTATCACCCCCTGGCCGTCGCCCGCATCCTGGCCGAGATGCGGATGGACCACAAGAGCCTGGCCGCGGCCATCCTCCACGACGTCATCGAAGACACCGCCACTGCCAAGGAGACTCTCGCCGCGGAGTTCGGCGAAGAGGTGGCGGACCTGGTGGACGGGGTCAGCAAGCTCACCCACATCGAATTCGAAACCAAGGCCGAGGCCCAGGCGGAGAACTTCCGCAAGATGATGCTCGCCATGGTGCGGGACATCCGGGTCATTCTCATCAAGCTGGCCGACCGGCTGCACAACATGCGCACCTTGGGCGTCATGCGCCCGGACAAGCGCCGCCGCATCGCCCGGGAAACCCTCGAGACCTACGCCCCCATCGCCAGCCGCCTGGGCATCAACAGCGTCCGCCTGGAGCTGGAGGACCTCGGCTTCGCCGCCTACTATCCCATGCGCTACCGGGTGCTTGAGGCGGCGCTGAAGAAGGTCCGAGGCAACCGCAAGGAAGTGGTTGAGAAGATGCAGAATGCGATGCAGGAGCGTCTGCGCCAGGAGGCGATGGGGGGGCAGGTCTACGGGCGCGAGAAACACCTCTACAGCATCTACCGGAAGATGCGCTCCAAGCGAGTGCCGTTCAGTGAAGTCATGGACGTGTTCGGCTTTCGCATCGTCGTGGACAACGTGGACAGCTGCTACCGAGTGCTCGGGGCGGTGCACAACCTCTACAAGCCCATGCCGGGCCGCTTCAAGGACTACATCGCCATTCCCAAGGCCAATGGTTATCAGTCCCTGCACACCGCCCTGCTGAGCCCCTACGGCTTCCCCATCGAGGTACAGATCCGCACCGAGGACATGGACAAGGTGGCCGAGGCGGGGATCGCCGCCCACTGGCTCTACAAGAACAAGGAAGGGGGGGCGAGCATTGCCCACACAAGGGCGCGGGAGTGGCTGCGCAACCTGCTGGAGATGCAGAAGAACGCCGGCGACTCCTTGGAGTTTCTCGAACACGTGAAGGTGGACCTGTTCCCCGACGAGGTCTATGTCTTCACCCCCCGGGGGGAGATCATGGCCCTGCCCCGCGGCGCCACCCCGGTGGACTTCGCCTACGCAGTGCATACCGACGTGGGCAATGCCTGCGTCGCCACCAAGGTGGAGCGGCGCCTGGTGCCACTGCACACGCCGCTGCACAACGGCCAGACCGTCCAGATCATCACCGCCCCGGGCGCCCGCCCGAATCCGGCCTGGCTCAACTTCGTGGTGACCGGCAAGGCGCGCTCCAACATCCGCCATTTCCTCAAGAACCTGAAGCGGGACGAGTCGGTCAACCTGGGTCGGCGCATGCTGGAGAAGGCGCTGCTGGAGCACTCCATGACCCTGAGCAGCCTGCCGCCGGAGCGGCTCCAAGCCCTGCTGGACCGCTACAAGTTGGCCGATCAGGAAGACCTCCTGGAGGAGATCGGCCTCGGCAACCGCATGGCCACGCTGGTAGCCGGCGCCCTCTCCCGTGAAGACCACCCCTCGGCGGAGCCGGGCCGGGAGGAGGGTAACCTCGCCGTGCCGCTGTTCATCAAGGGCACCGAGGGCAACGTGGTGAGTTTCGCCAAGTGCTGCCGCCCCATTCCCGGGGACCCCATCCTCGGTTTTCTCAGCGCCGGGCGAGGGATCGTGGTGCACAACCACAACTGCAAGAACGTCTCTGAGTTCCGTAAACGGCCGGAGCGCTGGATCAATGTGGAGTGGGAAGAGGGGGTCCAGGGGGAGTTCCCGGTGGATCTACGGGTGGAGGTTGCCAATCAGCGAGGGGTGTTGGCCACCGTCGCTGCCGCCATCGCCGAGACCAACGCCAACATCGACAACGTCAGCCTCGAGGATCGCGACGGGGTGCACACCGCCATCAACCTCACGGTGTCGGTGCGCAACCGTCAGCACCTCGCCCGCATTATCCGCCACCTGCGCACCATCGAGCAGGTGGTGCGCATCGCCCGCACCCGGGGCTGAGAGGCCCCCCCTCTGTAGCGCAGCGGATGCCGGGCGGCCAGGTCCGCCTGCAGGCGCAGGTCAGCGTCCTCCCCGGTCCGCCTTCACGCGGAGGCGGACCGGGTGGGCAACTTCAAGGTTTTAGTTTAGAACTCCATGTACATCTTCTGCCTGTCCAGGGAGTAGCCCCAAGGCAGGCCGGCATTCTTCCAGCCGTTTACCATGCGGTGGCCTTTTTCAGGGCCGTCCTTCGCCTTGTCGCCCTCGAAGCCGTCCACCACGCTGTAGACGTTCTTGTACCCGGATTGGGCCAGCAGGTTGGCGGCCTTGGCGCTGCGCGACCCGGAGCGGCACATGAGCACGATGGGGCTCTCTTTGGACAGCCCCTTCTTCTTCAGCTGCGCTTCGATCGCGAGCAGGAACCCGCTGTTGACCGCCTTGCCGAAGTTCTTCTTCTTCTCATCCCACTCGGCAACGTTGTTGAACATGTAGGGGATGTTGGCGTCCACCAGATCGGTCATCCCGACGAACTCCACCTCGGGACGGGTACGCACGTCCACGAACAGCACCGTCGCGGGGTCCCCGGTGACCATCTGATGAGCCTCCGGGGCGCTGAGGTAAAGCCCCTGGGGCGTGCGCTTTTTCTCCGAAACGGAGGCGGCATCGACGGCAAAGGCGCCCTGCGCCATCAACAGCAGGGCGGTGAGCCAAAGCATTTCCTTCTTCTTCATTCTTCTCTCCCAAGATCTTCAGTTGCGGATCCGTTGCGAGGAACGGCCCGGCATTATCGGTCAGAGTTTTTCTGGATTGACACGGCCTCTTGCCGAAACCGTGAAAGGCCTCCCACTTCTGTCGAGGTGGGTCGTGGCCGGTCGAAATTGTGTAACAGGGGATCGCCATAATAATCCCGTGCTTTTTGCCAGGCCGCGGTCGCCACACCACGGCAGTGTCGTGATGCCTTTGGCCCCTGTTTCGGCGGGTTGCTTGGCGCCGTAACCGGTTCAAGCAGGCGACAGAATCCTGCTGCGCCAGCGGAGGAAACTCCGTAGAATCGCGGACACACTGGGGCCGAGCCGCCCCGCCAGGGACATCCAACCATCAAGGAGTCGATATGCGTCGCGCGTTGCTCTCTTCCTTCCTTCTGCTCGGCAGCACCAGCGGCATTGCCGCGACCACACCGCCCTATACCGCCGAGCAGTTCGCGGTGCTCACCAGCGAGCTCATGTGCCTGAGCACCCATCCGACCATCTCGGAGGAGGAGGCGCTCGCCAAGATGCAGGAGAAGGCGCGCGCCCTCGGCCTGGAGAAGTTCGAGATCTCGGCGCTCGAGCGGGCTGCGGCTCACTACCAGAAAGATCCCTCCTTCGCGAAGGTGCACCAAAAAAAGATGGAGCGCCGGGTCGATGACTGCATAAAGCAGCATCCGCGATAGGCACCGCCCGCGCGTCGAGACGCGGCATGAGGCGGCAGCCGGGGAACACTGCAGGAGACGCAGCCCGCTCAGTGATTGACCCTTGACCCACTGGCGGATATAAACACGAAGCAGTGCAAGGGGCTCGCCATGCCAGACGTGTGTGCCTGCTGTCCCGGTTGCTCGGCCCGCTATGCGGTTCCTGAGCGCTATCTCGGTCGAACGGTGGATTGTCGCCACTGTGGGCAGTCGTTTGTCCTCGCGGCTGCCGGTTCGCCCGCTGCCACAAACACGTCCACGCGCCTTCACCAGGACGAACCCCACCCTTCTCCTGGGGCGGCTGGCGCTCCGCTTCGCCCTTCTCGAACAGGAGCGGCTTGAACAGGCGCTGAGCCGCCGAGAGAAGAGCCAGCCTTCCCGCAGGAGGGCCTCCCCGGCCTGGACGTCTACGGCACGGACATTCCCCCACCCCAGGGGCGCGACGTTCCCTTGGTGGCGGGCGTGGGCATCGCCGATGATCGACTCTCCATCGGAGAGCAGGCCCAAGTACAGGACCGGGCGATGGTTGAGCTACGCAATGTACGGCAGGCTCTTGCCGCCGCCCAGCGCGCCGGCGTTGCCGCGGGTCCGGGTCTCCGGTGTGCTTTACACATCGACCGCGATCAAGCCCCCAGGCCGAAACGGTGCAGCGAGTGGCGGCACGTCTGCCTCAGGGTAAACGCATACTTACGTCACGGCCGTGCTGTGAGCGACGTAAGTCCTTGAAAGCAGGTCCGCTGTGAATACGACCGACATGGACGTCGGGAGTGAAGATTATGCAGGAGCAATCATCTTCCATCCCTGTACGCTCGACGGCCGCGGCCGCTTCGGGCATCCTGCCCTCCCGCGGCATAAGTGCCTCCTTGCACCCATCCATGCGGCCGACGACCTGCTTTCAAGGACTTACATCGCTCTTGGGTGAGTATGCGTTCACCCTGACCGGATCCGCCGGAAGGCCGACTTTCCCCGGCGGCAGGCGTATGATGGGCCAAAGTCCCGGAGGAGAACGATCGTGGAGCCCATACGCGTGTTGGTGGTCGACGATGCATCCTTCATGCGTGACATGATGAGAAAGACGCTGAGGGCCGGATTTCCCGGCTTCCGCCTGGAAGAGGCCTCCCATGGGCGTCAGGCGCAGCAGATGCTGCAGAAGACCCGCTATGACCTGGTCCTCTGCGACTGGGAAATGCCCGAGTTGAACGGTGCGGAGCTGCTCGGCTGGCTGCGCGCGGAGCCCTCCCTGGCCGAGACGCCCTTCATCATGGTCACCAGCCGCGGCGACAAGTCCCACGTCATGCAGGCCATCGAACTGAAGGCCGACAACTATGTGGTCAAGCCCTATACGGCCGAAAAACTGATTGGCGTGGTCGGCAAGGTGGTGGGCAAGGCCAAGGGGCTGAGCATGCAGCAATTGCGCGCGCTCGGTACCGACGGCGCGAGGATGCCCGGTGGGGTCGGACTGTCCGGTGCCGTGCCCATTGCGGCGACCCTGACCAGCGCCGCCGCCCCCGCTCCAGAACAGGCGCCCGTCACGGTTCAGGTGAAGGAGAAGTTGCTCGCGCAACTCCGGTTTGCGGGCACGGCCATTCCCTGCCTGCTGAAGGCGATCGGCCGGGAGCGGGTCCAGGGGGTGATCCGGCGGGAAAGCCAGCTGCCGCCCATCCTGGATTCGGTGGTGCTCGATCTGGAGCTCAATGGCGAGGTGGCGCGCCTCAACGGCTTTGTCTGCCTGCTCGAGGCGCGGGAAGAGCGGCGTGAGACAGAGTTCGTGAACATCACGATCGCCCTGGTGGACCAGGACGATCGCGAAAAGATGGGCTTTGTGGACAAGCTCATGGGCGTGCTCGGCTGACCGGACGCTGGACCTCCGGCGCGCGCCCACCAGGATCACGCCCGGGCACCTGGCCGCTGATCGGGCTCAGCGTGCCACTTCCTGACGCAGCACGCTCTTCCACTTCCCGGGCGCCGTCCTGCGCATGTCGCTGAGATAGATCTCGTGGTGTCTGCCCACACAGCGGTAACCCTGCTCCGCGATGAATCGGTGCAGTGCTGCAACACTCGGCCCCTCCGCACTGAAGGGCCCCACGTGCAGAACCTCCGCTGCCTTGTGCGCCTCGCGAAGCTCGAAGCGGACCTCATGCAGGCGACCCAGTGACTTCTTTCCGGCGACCTCGTGCCGCGCGGCCTCCACCATCTCGATGCTCACCACCGGGGGCTGCATGATCATCAATGTCCAGCGCCAGGCCGCGCGGTCCTCCATGAACCGGCTCATGTCGTCGGCCCACCAATCCCCCTCCAGAGGCATCACCGTGAAGTCGAGCGCCATGGGCCCCCGCTTGATGGCGAACTTGATCTGATAGGCAAGGGCAAACAGGGCCTCCACACTGGCGGCGAAAAGTTCCGAGCCCTCCGGATCGCCCTGCCCGTCCAGCATCAGGTAGTGCGAGGGCGGCACATCCACCATCACCGGCCCGCCCTTCGGCGCGGGGGAATAGACCTCCTTGTAGACCCGCTTGTAATCAATCTTCTCCATCTCCTGCTCCATGTCAGTGCAGCCCCAGGGTGAACGCATACTTACCCCGGCATCCATCCGCCTCCGCTTGTGTTCACCGGGTGCCTGGGCAAGCACCCGGCGCGGTTCGCCGGACCGAAAGTGACCCCCGGGGGGGGCCACCCTCATCCGGCCGGGCCTTCGGTCAGCCCTGCGCCTTCATCATGGTCGCCTTGAAGGCGGCCTTCATGGCCACGAAGCGGGCGAACTCCTCGACATTCTCGTAGCCCATCTTGAGGGCGAACTGCGCCATGGCATCGACCAACTGCCGCGTCTCGGCGATCTCCTCGTGGCTGCGGCCACAGCCCTGGCAATGGGTGCCGTCCTGAGTGCAGTTGTTGCCGCCGCGGCAGGGGGAGAATTGCATGTTGAGCCTCCAGAGTTATCACGGGTGAGATAAAGGGGCGCGATCTTACGGCTTTCGCCCGGTGGAAAAAACGGCTCCGACTCTGGGGGCATTGGGTCCCCGCGATGGGATAGACTTTGGGGAACACCCGCTTTTTTGTGAACTCATGAAGATAGCCGTCCTCTCCGACATTCACGGCAACCTCCCGGCGCTCGAGGCAGTGCTCGACGATATCGAGGCCTGGGGGCCCGATCAGGTGGTGGTCAATGGCGATTTGGTCAACCGGGGGGCCTACAGCCTGCACTGCCTGCAACTTCTGGAGTGCAGATGGCCCCATGCCGTGTTCCTGGAGGGGAACCACGAGGCCTTTGTGGTTGCCTGTGCAGGGGCCCGGGAGGAGCCGGGCGACCCGACCTGGGATCTGCGCCGCTTCGCCGTCTGGACCGCCGACCAGCTGGGCCCCGCAGTACAGCGCCTCGCAGGCTGGCCAGGTCACCTCGATCTGGAAGATCCCGGCGGGGGCAGACTCCACATCACGCACGGCAGTCGGCTGGGCAACCGCGACGGGATCCATCCCCATACCAGCGACGACGAACTGTGGGCCAAGGTGGGGGAGCCGACGGAGCTGTTCATTACCAGCCACACCCACAAGCCGCTGATCCGCCGCCTTGACGAGACCCTGGTGATCAACGTCGGATCGGTGGGTTCACCCCTGGACGGCGACCCTCGCGCCACCTATGGACGCTTCAGCCTTCGGGCGGGGCGGTGGGAGGTCGCCATACGCCGTGTGAGCTACGACCGGGAGCGGGCCTTGCGGGACTTCGTCGAGAGCGGTTTTCTGCACGCCGGGGGCCCCCTGGCCCACCTCATGTTGGGGGAGATGCGCGAGGCCCGGCCGTTGGTCGGCCCCTGGATGCGCCGGTATCACCCGGCCGTGCTGGAGGGGCGGCTCAGCGCAGCGGCAGCGGTGGCCGCCTTCCTGCGGGAAGAGAGCTTGACCGATCTTGCCCCCCTTTAGAGGAGGGGTAAGTGGATACTACCGCCTGAAGGGGGCCCAGGCCCACTGCAACCTCGAGGAAGCGCCATCCGGTCCCGCGCAGCCTGGATGAAACGAAGCGCGATCCGGGAATGCCCCAGAGCCCCCGGCTCCGCTCTGATTGGCGCGACAGGTTCGGCGTTTGGCCCCGCAGTCCGCTCCGCCCCACCCGGTACGACTATTGCCAGAGGTCCACCTCGCCGCCCTCCTCGCGCAGCCGGTCGGCACGGGCCTGAACGAAGCGCTGGAAATTCGGTTGTTCGCGGTAGGCCCCCGAGGCGATGTACTCGAGCACCGATTGCACGTGGAAGCTCTTGAGGTAGGCCTCGGCCCGGAAGACTTCATCCCCCTGCTCATCGAAGAACACCATGGTGGGGGCGTACTGCACCTTCAGCTCGCGCGCCCATTCAGCGGCCCCAAGGCGCTGCCCCCCCGGCGTAACCACCGGTGTCTTGCCCAACCGATCCAGCTGGACCACATCGAATTGGGCCATCAGCTCACGCGCGGAGTCCCGCTGCAGCACGTCGGCATGAAACTCATCACAGGCCACACACTCTTTCTGCTCGAACAACACCAGGAGCGGCCGCTGGGCCCTCACCCCCTGACGGGAGAGGTTATGGGGCGGGGCCAGGAAGAACGGCTCGTCGTGGAGAAACCCCGTCGCCGCCACCGGCGCCACGGCGTCGAGGAATTCGGCAAAGCTCACCCCCTCTTTGCCCCGCCCCGCGCCATAGTCGAGGGCGACCGAAAACTTGTGGGGTGGATAGTAGCCGTTGAGGCGAAGCACCGTCTGCCCCTGGCCATCCAGAAACAGCATGGTGGGGGTGAACATGACGTTCAGCTCCGCGGCAAACTCCTTCTCTTTCATGGCACGCCCGTCGGTGTGGATGACCTCCCGGTCCCCCCAGATGTTGATCGCCACTACGTCGTACAACCCGCGAGTCTTCTCGACAATGCTGCTCTGGCCGAAGTTGTCCTCCAGCAGCTTCGCGCAGTAGGGACAACCGTCCTGATAGAAGTAGAGCAGCAACCCCTTCTCCTGCCCCGCCGCCTCCGCCACATCTTCGGCGATGTCGAGGAATGATTCCTTGAACCAGCCCGGCGGGGGGTGATAGCCCGGATTGACGCCGCCGTCGAGCGAACCCTCCGCGGCAGGGGCAAGCAGTGGAACGGCTGCCAGGATCACGGCCAGAAACAGGCGCTTTGCGCTCATGGTTATTCTCCTCCTTTCGATGGGCGGTGCGTTGGTCTGATTTTATTGCGGCACCTCCACCAATACTGAACAACGGGACCGGGTTCGGCAAGCGGCATACACCTGGAGCAGGGTAAACGCATACTCACGTCGCGGCCGTGCTGTGAGCGATGTAAGTCCTTGGGGAAGTAGGCGTTTACCCTGCACCTGGAGTACCGAGCAGATGAGCCGACCCGTTTCGACCGGCGGAGACTCAGCGACGGCCGTGGCGAAGGTGACGGGCCCAGGCCAGGGCACCCACCCCGGGGGCGATGAGGACAATTAGCGCCGCCCAGGTGAGCAGGTTGAAAGGACTCAGCGCCGCCGCGAGCCCCCCCAGCCCCTCCATGAGCCAGACCCCCAGCAACGCCGCCACCACCAACACCCCCACAAGGGTGAGCCAACCGAAACCGAAGCGATCCAGGATCGCTATCCAGCTCTTCATCTCAGGTCCCTCCCCGCTCAGCTCCGTTCCGTGGATCTATAGCTCAGCCGTCGAGCGGGCATGGACGAATTCACCACGCGGCCCGCCACTCGGGCCAACAGGCGCTCGCCCCGCCTGAGCGCCCAGGGTGAACATATACTTACGTCACGGCCGTGCTGTGAGCGACGTAAGTCCTTGAAAGCAGGTACGCTGCCAATACGACCGACATGGATGTCGGGAGTGAAGATTATGCAGGGAGCAATCATCTTCCATCCCTGTACGCTCGACGGCCGCGTCCATGCGGCCGACGACCTGCTTTCAAGGACTTACATCGCTCTTGGGTAAGTATGCGTTTACCCCGCCTGAGCGCCCTTCCCGGTTCCGGCGGCTAGCCGGGGCTGGTATATTAGAATGTTCCGATTGACACACCATCTTGAGGACATTGCGCACATGTACGAGCAGTTCAAGCCCGAGCAGCCCGTTGGGTTGATGGATTTCGTGAAAGCGGCCAAAGCCTGCATCCAGGAGGTGGCGCCGGAGCAGTTGAAGGAGATGATGGGGCAGCAGCCGGAACTGCTGCTGGTGGATGTGCGCGAGTCCTCCGAGCACGAACAGGGTCACGCCAAAGGCGCGCTACTGGTGCCTCGCGGCATTCTCGAGGCCGCCGCCGATCCGACTTATCCCAAGCATGTGCCCGAGCTCTCCGCGGGCCGCGACCGCACGGTCGTGCTCTACTGCGCCACCGGTGGCCGTTCCGCCATGGCTGCCGCGGTGCTGCAGATGATGGGCTTCCACAAGGTCTACAGCCTGGCCGGCGGTTTCACCCAGTGGGAGCAGAGCGGCTTGCCCGTCGTGCGCGAAGCGCGCTACGTCTAAGCGCTCCGCCCCTGGCCGGCCAGGGGCCTCGGGCCGGGTGTGCAACCTTCGCGCACCCGGCCTTTCGCATCACACCGGCAACCCCCGGAACTCGCTCAGGACCACCCGGTCGAGCAGTGCCGCCACCGTCGGGATCCGATCGGGGTCCACTTCCACCCCGTCGAACACGTCAGCGATGAGTTCACGCAGCTGCGCCGACTCCCTCCCCCCCATGTGCAGGTCCTCCACCAGCCTCGCCTCATCGATGACGGACTCCAGGTCGGCATGCAGTGCCTCGGCCACACAGGCCCGCAAAGACATGCTCATCAGGTTCTTCACCGATTCCAGCTCATCCTCTCCCGCCTTGATGCACACCTTGCACCTCCTTGGATCCGCAGTTTCCGACGACACGCGCGCCTTGACTCATCAGTTAATCAGGGTATTAGGCGCTACTACTGGACGCAACGAGAGATCTTGAGGGAGATCAACTAACCGCGTCTTTTCGGGGCTGGTCAGCCCTGGCCATCCCTAGATCACCGAACAGATATAAACCCGACGCGCCCAACATGTGGTGGATAAGCGCAGCGCATCCACCAATTCGACGCCGCACGGTGGATGCGCTGCGCTTATCCACCCTCGGTTCGCTCCCCCGCGCCCTGCGGCGCAATTTGGCTGCGATTGGCGATCTTTCCGTTTACCTGTTCGGTGCTCTAGGGAACCGCTGATTGATTCCGCGTTCATCGCCCCGCCCCCCGTTAAGGCATTCGGGGGCAGGCTTCGCGGGCATGACGAATGAATCAGCGTTTCCCTAATGCCTTCCCCCGCTTCCATCAGGAGTGATAATCCCTCCTGATGTAATACTTGATAATTTTTATCAGGCACATACATTAGAGAATAAGTAGGTTATTAAATGCTACCTACCTCAATTTGTCCGTGAGCCACCTGAGGAGGTCCATATGGCTGGCAGTCTGATCAACAACTTCCCCCACGACGGCGTGGTGACCATCAACCGCGTGATCCTGAGGCCCGAATACACCATCGACGACCTCCAGGAGCGCGTCGCCCTCCTGTGCGAGAACGTGAAGACCTACCACTCGGAGACAGGTTTCGTGGGTGGGTTCGTGGCCCTCAACAGCGGCGCCATTTCCAATGAAGGCTCCACCGTGGGCCAGGCGGTGCAGAGCCCGCTGAAGGGGAAGGAGGCGCTGATCATCACCTTCTGGAACAGTTTCGTGAACCACGAGCGATCACACCGCTCGGAGACCTTCCAACCGCTCTTCAAAGAGGTGCTGGAGCTGTGTGAAAACGGGAATGAAGAGATCGCCTACGAAATGTTGTGGTCCGGTGCGGCCTACTCCGGCGACGAGGCCCGCGCCGCCCAACAGGCCAAGGCCATGTACGCCACGGCCTGACCGCCCTCAGTGTTCTCCTGATGTCACCCACGTTCGGCGCCTTCGGGCGCCGTTTTTCTTACCTCGCCACTCGACACTGCCTTCAAGTCGTCAGCCGCCGGTAGATGTCCGCCACCTTGAGGGGCAGGCTTCGCACGTCGTCGACCACGGCGTAGCTCGCCGGGCCATACATACGGGGCAGGTACTCCGGCCCCTGCTCGTCGATGGTGATGCAGAAGGGGTGAATGCCGGTGCGGCGGGCCTCCAGAAGGGCGCGGCGGGTGTCCTCGATGCCGTATTCGCCGTGGTAGTCGTTGTAGTCGTCGGGCTTGCCGTCGGAGAGGGTAATGAGCAGTCGGGTGCGCGCCTCCACCTGGTTGAGCAGGAAGCTTAGGTGGCGAATGGCAAAGCCCATGCGGGTGTAGTCCTTGGGTCGGATGCCGCTGATCCGCGCCTGCACCGTCTCGTCATTGGGCTCGTCGAAGGCCTTCACCCGGTAGAGTTCGCAGCGCTTGCGGGTCATGCCGGAGAAGCCGTAAATGGCGTAGCGGTCGCCAAGGATGTCGAGGGCCTTGCCCAGCAGCACCAAAGACTCCCGCTCCGCATCGTTGATCCAGCCGCGGGTGGAGCCGCTCATGTCCACCATGAAGGCCACAGCCATGTCCCGATCGTTGCGGTGCATGCGGGTGAAAAGGCGGGCCGACATTTCGCAGCCGCTTTTCGCATCGGCCAATGCCTCCACCAGGGCGTCAATGTCCACGTCGTCACCGTGGGGCTGACGACGCAGGATCCGCTCCTCCTCACGCATCGCCTCGAAGGTCTTGCGCAGGTGGCGGACCTGGCCGTGATGCTTCTCCAGCACCCCCTTAACGAAGTCGTCGTAGACCGGCGTCACCTCCTTCTCACGCACCACGCACCACTTCTTGTGGTAGTGCTGGCGGCGAAAGTCCCACTCGTTGTAGATGTGAGCCCCCTCCTCATGGTAAGTGCCTTGCCACACCTCATCGGGGTCCGGCCGCTCTTCCCGAAACAGGCGGGGCGGGTACTCCCCGGGGCCGGCCGGCACCAGGTACTCGTCGGGGATCTCCCCCAGGTCCAGCAGGATGGAGCCCATCAGCCCCCGGACCTCCTCCGGGGGGGAGACGGGCTGGCCATCCAACTCCATCTCCAGCCGCCAGCCGCCCGGCTGTGTCTCGTCGGGCACCTTGCGCAGGTCGAACCGCTGGGGAGGCGCTTCTCTCTTGGCGCGCGCCTCACGCACCTCATCGAGGGTCTGGGCGAGCGCCATGCGAAAGAGCGCCTTCTCGCGGGTGATCCGCTCGGCCATGCGCGCCTCGGCCTTGGCCGGATACAACCGCCCCTGGAAGCGGAAGGGGTCCGGTTCGGGCAGGTGGTAGACCTCCTGAATGAGGTCGAGGCTGTCCGACGAGCTCACCTCCTTCGCTGTCAGCCGGTTCGCCACCGCCTCCCATCCCGGGGGGACATCCGCCTCGCCCAGCCCCTTCTTCAACCGAGTGAGCGCACGAAAAAGCCCCGGAAGCTCACGGGCGAGGCAGGCCTGAAGGCGCAAGGTCTCGAGCATGTGGAACAGGCGCAGGGCCTTGGCGGGATCGGGGAACAACTCCAGGGATTCACTGAGGGGCACCAGAAAGGTCCCGAAACGGGTTTGGGCCCACAGGACGACCGTCATCCCCTTGTACAGCACAAAATTTTCTTCGACGGTGGGGAGAAGCGCGATCACCGGGGGCAGGTAGATGGTCTCGGTGTCGGTAAAGGCCTCCTCCGCCTGCTCCAGTTTGAGCCTGCGCCCCGCGAGCCCATGCAGAAAGGGCAGCAGCACGCGCGCCACCTGCTCGAATGTAGCCCCCGAGGTGCGGCGGCGGGCCAACTCCATGTAGCCGTCAAGGTTCTTCATCACCCGCATGGCCGGCAGCAGTCCGGAGCGATCGTAGGTGTCCATGGCGTGCAGCGCCCACGACTCGAGGAGGTCGTGATCCAGGCTGGGGAGTCGGGCAAGGCTGATGCGGGCGAACTGGTGGGCCAGCTCGATGTTGGTCGGCGCGATACGCCGCACCCACTCGAGCAGGAAATGCTGCTCGCCGTGCGACAGCTGCCCCATGGCCTCGGCCACGGGTGCAGTGTTGATGAAGCTGAACTCCACCTCGAGGATTTCGTCGAGCAGTTGCCGAACGGTGGCGGAGGTGAGTGGCGGCTTTTCCATGGCTGCGCGGTTCAAAATTGGGGAAGCTCAATGGCCGTTTCCGCTCCCGGGCTCCGCCATCGGCCCTGCGGTTTGCCTCGCCCGTTCAGAACAGCGAGGCGGAGAGCTCATTTACCGCCATCAGCATCTCGGGATCGTCGCTGAGGGCCTGGGCAACCGCGCTGCGGCAGGCGGCCAACGGAGCGATACCGGCGGCGATCAGTTTGGCCGTGTGCACCAGCAGTCGGGTGCTGGCCCCCTCCTCCAGGCCGTTGCCTTTCAGGTTACGCGTCATCGCAGCGAACTTCACGAGGTTGTCGGCCACCTCTCGCTCGACGCCGGTCTCCGCCATGACGATCTCCCCCTCCACCTCCGCCGAGGGATAGTCGAATTCGAGGGCAACGAACCGCTGCCGGGTGCTCGGTTTCAAGTCCTTGAGGACACTCTGGTAGCCGGGATTGAATGAGATGGTCAAGCCGAAATCCTCGGCCGCCTCCAGCACCTCGCCCCGCTTCTCCATGGGCAGGACCCGACGGTCATCGGCCAGGGGGTGAATGACCACGGTGGTGTCCTTGCGCGCCTCCACCACCTCGTCCAGATAACAGATCCCGCCGTGGCGCACCGCGCGTGCCAGGGGGCCATCGACCCACACAGTCTCCCCGCCGGTGATGATGAACCGCCCCACCAGATCGGCGGCGGTGAGGTCATCGTGGCAGGAGACGGTGATCAACGGCCGCTCCAGGCGCCAGGCCATGTACTCCATGAAGCGGGTCTTGCCACACCCAGTGGGCCCTTTCAACAGCACCGGCAACTGATTGCGATAGGCCGCCTCGAAAATCTGCACCTCGTCGCCTACTGGACGGTAGTAAGGCTCATCGAGGATGCGGTACTCCTCCGGCTTCAGTGAGCGTGCCTGCACACTTCAACTCCTCACCTTTCACGGTGGTCGGCGTGAACACCCATGCACTACTGCACAAGTTCACCACTGAAGATAGCAACTCTCTCCCACCCCGCGAACATACAAGCAATCTATTAGCATATCGGAAAATTCGATACCGATTTTATAGGCTTTACCGCCGGGAGGCGGTATCGTTGATGCTATGAAAATACGTGATGCAGGAAAGCACACTCCATAGTCGCCCTCCTCAGTTTTCCGGCGCAGAACGGATTTAGAAGAAGAGCATCTTTCCGAGCGGAGGAATATCGATGTCTGACGTAATTGCAACCAACCAGACCATCTTGGTCGTGGGTGGCGGCATCAGCGGCCTGACCGCGGCCATTGAAGCGGCCGAATGCGGCAAACAGGTCATCCTGGTGGAGAAGTCACCGACCGTCGGCGGTCGCGTTGGCCAACTGTACAAATACTTTCCCAAGCTCTGTTTCCCCACCTGCGGCCTCGAGATCCAGTATCGCCGCCTCAAGGCCAACAAGAACATCCGCCTCCTGACCATGGCCGAGGTGACGTCCGTCACCGGCGAGTCGGGCAACTACAACGTGGACATCAAGCTCTCCCCCCGCTACGTCAACGAAAACTGTACCGCCTGCGGCGCCTGCGCCGAGGCCGTGGAGGCGGAGTTCGATGACGAACACAACTACGGCATGAAAAAGCGCAAGGGGGCCTACCTGGTCTCCCACATGGCCTATCCCCAGCGCTACGTGATCGACCCGCGCATCATCGGCACGCCCGATGCGGACAAGGCCAGGGAGGCCTGCAAGGTCGGCGCGGTGGACACCGAAATGCAGGAGCAAAACCTGAAGCTGCAGGTGGGGGCCGTGGTGTGGGCCACCGGCTGGACCCCGTACGATGCGGCTAAGATCCAGCCCTACGGCTACGACCGCTTCGACAACGTGATCACCAATGTGGAATTCGAGCGGATGCTCGACCCCTTCGGCCCCACCGGCGGCCGGGTCGTGCGCCCCTCCGACGGGCAGGCCCCGAAGAACGTCGCCTTCATCCAGTGCGCCGGTTCGCGTGATCACAATCACCTCAAGCACTGTTCGCGTATCTGCTGCATGGCCAGTCTCAAGCAGACCACCTACCTGCGCGAGCAGTTCGGCGATGAGGCGAAGTCGACCGTCTACTACATCGACATCCGCGCCATCGATCGCATCGACGACTTCCACCAGAAGGTAAAGCAGGACCCCAACGTCACCTTCGTCAAATCCAAGGTGGCCAACATCGTCGAGAACAAAGCCAATGGCAATCTCGTTCTCAACGGCGTCGACACCGAAGGCTACAACCGCTACGCCAACGAACACGATCTGGTCGTGCTTGCTGTGGGCATGGAGTCCAACGTCCCTGCCGGGGTCCTCCCCGAGGGCACGGTGATCAACGAACACAATTTCATCGAACTCGACGAGGCCAACGGCGCCATCTTCGGCGCCGGTTGCTCCTCGGATGCCCTGGATGTCAACCGCGCCGCGCAAAACGCCACGGCCAGCGCCCTGCGCGCCATCCAGGTGGTGAATCGAGTTGCTGGGTTGGAGGGTTAAGCAGTGTCTGAAATGAAGATCGGAGCTTACGTTTGCAAAGGCTGTGGCATCGAGGAGCGCCTGGATACCGTACAGCTGGCCAGCGTCGCCAAGCGTGACGGCAAGGCCGCCATCGCGAAGGAACACGAGTTCCTCTGCAATGCCGACGGCGTTGCGATGATCCAGAACGACATCGACAACGAAGGCGTCAACCGGGTGGTGATCGTCGGCTGTTCGCGCCGGGCCAAGACCGAGGCGTTCAGCTTTGAAGGGGTGGCCATCACCCGCGCCAATATCCGCGAAGGGGTCATCTGGGTGCGGCCCGACACCGACGAGGCGCAGGAGACCACCCAGGAGATGGCCGACGACTACGTGCGCATGGGCTGCGCCGAAGCCAAATACATGAAGATCCCCGACGCCAGCGGCGAACAGAGCCTCAATCGCCACATCCTCGTGGTCGGCGGCGGGGTGTCCGGCATGACCGCAGCCATCGAGTCGGCCAAGGCCGGCTACAAGGTCGATCTGGTGGAGAAGAGTGGCCAGCTGGGCGGTGTGCTGGGACAGCTCTATAAACGCGTGCCGGCCAAGAACGGACTGCAGGGTCCCGTGGATACCAGCGTGGAGCAGCTAATCCACACGGTGGAGGCCCTCTCCAGCATCACCGTTCACCTCAACACCACGGTGGCCAAGACCGAAGGGGCCCCCGGGCGCTTCGCCGTGGAACTGGCCACCGAAAGCGGCAGCACCAGCGAGGTCACGGTCGGGGCGATCATCCAGGCCACCGGGTTCACCCCTTACGACATCAGCAAACTGCCCGAACTCGGGGGCGGCAAATCCCCCGACGTGGTCGATCAGCTCGCCTTCGAGGCACTGGCCAAGGGCGCCGCGGGCGGGGCAATCAAGCGTCCCTCCGACGGCAAGGAGGTGAAGAGTGTGGTCTTCATCCAGTGCGCGGGCCAGCGCAGCGACCAGAAGGGGCACCTCCCCTACTGTTCGGGCCACTGCTGCACCACCTCCATCAAGCAGGCCATGTATGTGAAGGAAGCCGGCGGCGACGCCACCGTGCTGTTCGATGACCTGCGCACCCCCGGAGCCGTGGGCGAGGACTTCTACCGTGCCGGACAGGAGAGGGGCGTCACCTTCAGCAAGGGAAAGGTCTCCGAAGTGCAGGCCAACGGCAGCCTGAAGGTCAACTTCACCGACCTCATCCTCGGCGAGGAGACCGCTGCCGAGGCCGACATGGTGGTGCTCGCCACTGGCATGGTACCCAACAGCGGCCCCGATCCGTACGCTCAGCTAGAGCTGGAGCAGGCCAAGGCCGATGGCAATACCGACCGGGTCGCGACACTCGAGGCAAGCCTTGCCGATGCGCCGGCCTCCATCCTCAACCTGGACTACCGCCAGGGGACGGACGTACCGCACCTGAAGCACGGCTTCACCGACTCACACTTCATCTGCTTCCCCTACGAGACCCGCCGCACCGGGATCTACACCGCCGGTCCGGTGCGCCGTCCGATGGACATCGGGCAGGCCACCGAGGATGCGGTCGGCGCGGCGCTCAAGGCCATTCAGGCCTGCGAAAACGCCGCCCTGGGCCGGGCCGCGCACCCCCGCTCCGGCGACCTGAGCTTCCCCAAGTTCCGCAAGGAAGGCTGCACCCAGTGCAAACGCTGCACGGTGGAGTGTCCGTTCGGGGCCATCAACGAGGACGAGCAGCGCTATCCGCAGTTCAACGAGTCGCGTTGCCGCCGCTGCGGCACCTGCATGGGCGCCTGCCCGGTGCGCGTCATCTCCTTCGACAACTACTCGGTGGACACGGTCGGCCAGCAGCTCAAGGCGGTCGACATCCCCGATGAGTTCTCCGAGAAGCCGCGTCTGCTGATCCTCGCCTGCGAGAACGACGCCTACCCCGCCCTGGACATGGCTGGCATGACCCACCAGGAGATCAGCGCCTTTGCCCGCATCATCCCCGTGCGCTGTCTCGGTTCGGTCAACACCATTTGGGTGACCGATGCCCTGAACAGCGGCTATGACGGCGTGGTGCTCATGGGTTGCCAGAAGGGCGACAACTACCAATGCCACTTCGTGAAGGGTTCGGAGATGGCGCACTACCGGATGAGCAAGATCGACGACACCCTGTCGCAGCTCAATCTGGAAAAGGAGCGGGTGCAGACCTTCGAGGTCTCCATTACCGACATCCAGCGCATCCCGAAGATCATCAACGATATGGAAACGCTGATCGGCGAGATCGGTATGAGCCCCTTCAAGTTCTAGGAGTCGTCACATGAGCAACCTGAATCAGACGATGCTGGAGAAGTATCGCAGCAACTTCCTCACGGAGGTCGAGGCCAACGTCGAGGAAGGCGAGTGGGTGAAGATGTGCATGCAGTGCGGGGTGTGTTCCGGCTCCTGTCCCATGGGGCCGCACTGGGCGCATCCGCCGCAGGAGATATTCATGATGATCCGCGCGGGCAAGCGCGACGAAGTGCTCTCGTCCGACTCCATGTGGATGTGCACCTCCTGCTACAACTGCATCGCCCGCTGCCCCCGCGGCCTGCCCATCACCCACATCATGCACGGCCTGGCCACCTACGCCAAGCGGCTGGGCCTCGTCCCCCAGGAGCAGCCCACCGCCAAGTTCGCGCAGCGGTTTTGGGACAATCTCTCCAAGACCGGCCGGGTCAATGAGCTGAAGCTCGGCCTCTCCCTCTACTTCATGAACGGCTTCGGTGAAGGGATCAAGACCGCCCTGAAGATGAAGGACGTGGGCATGGGCATGGTGAAGACCGGACGCATGAATCCCATGGAGATCCTTGGCGGCCACAGTTGCAAGGACAAGGCGGGCATCCAGAAGATGCTCAAGAAGGCCTTCGAGATCGAAGAAGGCAAGATCGCCGAGAACAAGATGGGCTGAGGAGGAACGAAATGGCGAAGAGAGAATATTCCTTTTACCCGGGGTGCTCGTCGCAGTCCAAGGCGTCCTCGGCCAACTACCTGAAGTCCACCAAGACCATCTGCGAAGAGCTCGACATCCAGCTCAACGAGATCCCGGACTGGAACTGCTGCGCAGCCTCCATTGGGTACGCGGGCGGTGGCGAGTTGCCGCGCATGACGCTGAGCGCCCGCAACATCGCCCTTTCGCAGAAACATAATGCCGGCCAGGACATTGTGGCCACGTGCGCCGCCTGCTGGCTGGCGACGCGCGAAACCAAAGAGCGCCTGGAGCACGACGCCAGCATATTGGATGGCGCCAACCAGGCCCTGGGGGAGATCGGCATCAAGGTCGAGAGCGATATCCCCAAGACCCGCCATATGGTGGAGGTCCTCATCGAGGACATCGGCTATGAAGCAATCGGCAGCAAAGTGAAGCGCCCTCTCGATGGCTTGAAAATCGCCGGCTACGTGGGCTGTCAGACCAACCGCCCCTTTGGGATCGATGGGGAGTCTTTCGAGAATCCCCGCTATCTGGACAAGATGGTGGAGACCCTCGGCGCCACGCCGGTGGAGAAATACGACAAGAAGGTTTCCTGCTGTGGCGGGGCCCTGATGTTCTCCGAGCCGGAGAAATCCCAGGCGCTGGTCAAGGACATCATCGAAGCTGCCTACGACGGCGGCGCCGACATGATCGTCACCCCCTGTCCGGTCTGCCAGATGAACGTGGAGGTCTACCAGGGGCACATCAACAAGACCTACGGCACCAAGTTCAACATCCCGGTGGTCTACTACTCCACCCTGATGTCGGTGGCCTTCGGGCGCAGTGCGAAGGACGCCGCCCTGGACGGGCAGGTCATTCGCGCCAAGAAGCTGGAAGACCTGGCGAAGTAAACTCGCTCATCTTCAGTTACCTCTGAACGCCCCTTCGGGGGCGTTTTTGTTGGTGAAGGCCCCCAGCTGGCAGAGCTTCTCTGCGCTGCGCGGGTGGCATGCTTTCAGGGACGCAACTGCTGATTACTCTCGCCAAGGCGCCAAGAACGCCAAGGAAAATCGACGGCACTCCGGCAAAGAACACCCTTTGAAAAAGGTCCAACCGTGTCTGTTCCCATGCGCAAAGGGTCTTTTCTTGGCGTCCTTGGCGCCTTGGCGAGAGGACTATTCACTTCAACGCCCAGCCCTGGCACAACGTCCGGTCCGGCCTTACTTAGCGAACGGTCAATCAGACCTGTCGGTCTCGGCCCTGCGGCGAGGCAGCTTTACGGAGACTCGCCTATATTTGAATCAGTCCGACGGGAGGGAGATGAGCATGGTTTGCAATGTGGGTGGAGTCGACCGCATGGGCCGCTTCATTGTGGGTGCGGTTTTGCTCATTATCGGCTTTCTCGCACCACTGACGACCGGGTGGCAGATCGTCGTCTTTGTGGTGGCGGCGATCGCACTGATCACCGCAATAGTGCGGTACTGTCCGGCCAACGCCATACTGGGCATCAATACCTGCCGACGCGAAGAGCGAGCCGGCCGCAACACTTAGCCGCAACTGCTACAGGGCCCCCAAAGCCCCTGCCAGAAGCAGCCCGAGCGACTTCGCCCGGGCCTGGTCATTGTCGTGAACTACAACGCAGCGGCTAAATGGGCGCTCAGGACCATCGTGTCATTTTCTCGTAGATGAGGAACCCGAAACCCACCAGACCCGGGGCAATGGGCCCGTGTTTGGATGGTGGGTTTCGTTGCACTCAACCCATCCTACTTGCGCCTCGCGCTTAGCTGTTGGGATGCTTAGGCACTGCGCTCAGCGCCCACTATCAGTTGTCCGTCTGCACACAGAAGGAGTCGGGGGTCTCGGAGGTGGCGGGATTCTCTGCCTGCATCTCCCTGCGCCGCGCCTCCCAGGCCACACGGGCATCATCCCGAATCGGGATGCTCATCTCGCCGAACAACACCTGTTTCAACAGGCGAAAGCCGAACTGCATCAGCTCGACATCATCTTCGGCCAGGATCTTCTGGCTTTCGGCATCGATGTCGAATCCACTGAGAAAACCCTCGCTGGTCACAAAGGCCCGGAAATCATCGACGTTGTAACAGGCCATAAAGAAGAGCCGCAGACTGCGCGGAGAGGGTTTGCCAATAGCCGGCCCCGACGATTTCTTCTTCAGCACCAGCTGGCGCCAGCCGCGGTCCAGCTCCTCGTACTCGACGACGCCCTGCTCCTTGCGGTACTCATCAATGGTGAGCTCCCGCGACTCATTGTGCCCGAGGCAATGCTCTTCCTGAACCAGCGCATACTGGCTGGTGTCGGTGTACTCGTCCTGTTTGCGCATGGAGACGAGCGCCACGGGGTAGTAGCGGCATGCGGTGGGGCGGTCTTCGTAGACGCTGCACCCCTCCTCGGTCATGAAGCGGCAGGCCGTGCCGTTGTCCACCGGCCGAAACTTCACCCCCGCAATACCGTCCTTCTCCATTTCGTACGGGACGGTGTACTCCCGAAGGAACTGACCCGAGGACATGCCCAGCCGTCTCTTGAGGCGGATGATATCGTAGGGGGTCAGCGCGATATCGATGTTGCTGCAGCAGGCGTTAAAACAGCCAATGCCCTTGTGGCACTGGAAGCGGATCTTCTTGTCACCATCCAGCAAGGATGGGACAACAGGGCTCAACGGGAAAGGAAATTCGGAAATAAGGGAATCGTTGTTCACTGCCATTGTAGTTTTCCTCCTCACATCACCCAAGAATATCGTCTGGCGCAGTTAGGTGCCACCTCTCTTTGCTCGTTCGTCGATGGTCAAGCAAACGGCCCTAGAGCACCGAACAGATAAACCGAAAGATCGCCAATCGCAGCCAAGTTGCGCCGCAGGTGGCGGGGGCAGCGAACCGAGGTAGGGTGGATAAGCGCAGCGCATCCACCAATGCGACGCCGCACGGTGGATGCGCTGCGCTTATCCACCCTACATCTTGGGCGCGTCGGATTTATCTGTTCGGTACTCTAGCAAACGCTGATCAATTCCGCTTTCGTCGCTCCCGAGGCATTCGAGGCAGGTATCGGCGAGAGTCTGAAAAAATAAAGGTACTGGACTCCTCTCAAGACGCCAAGAACGCCAAGAAAAGACGAAAAAACGGGTTGTCAGATGGCTTCACTTGTCTCTTTCTTGGCGTTCTTGGCGTCTTGGCGTTCTTGGCGTTCTTGGCGTTCTTGGCGTCTTGGCGTCTTGGCGTCTTGGCGTCTTGGCGTCTTGGCGTCTTGGCGTCTTGGCGTCTTGGCGTCTTGGCGTCTTGGCGTCTTGGCGTCTTGGCGTTCTTAGCGTCTTGGCGTCTTGGCGTCTTGGCGAGATCTTTGTTGCACGGTTCGGAACAGCCACTTTGGAGTCGCGACCCGTGACAAAAAAAGCCGGGCGCCTTGCGGCCGCCCGGCCTTTTTACCTCACTGCAGTTCCGCCTTAGTGGCTGGCGGGCTTGAACAGCTTGGACTTGTCGACCAGGTCGACGTGGGCGCGCTTGAACACGGTCCACTTCTTCGAGGTCTTGTCATAGATGGAGTTGACGAAGCATTTCCAGTTCTCCTCGTCGACAAAGTTCTTGTCGGCGCGGTAGTAGAAGCCCGGGTAACGGGACTCTTCGCGGAACTGGATGTGTTTCATGTGGGCTTCGGCCGTGAGGATGCGGTGGTAGTTCTCCCACGCGCGGAGCAGCTCGTGCAGGTCCTTCGCACGCATCTTCTCGGCATCTTCTTTCAGCATTTCCAGCTTCTCTTCGGCCACCGCGAGCATGTGCTCGTTGGTGATGTAGTAGGTCGCCACACCGGCCACGTACTCGTCCATGATCTTCTGCAGGCGGAACTGCAGCATCTTCGGCGTGATGTACTTCGGGTTCACGTCGATGGCAGTGGAGTAGTCCTTGTGCTCCAGGTAGTTACGCACCGGCTTGTAGATTTCTTCCACCAGCGTGTTGACGTCGCCGTCGAGTTCCGGGGTGTAATCCTTGTTGTCGATGGCGAACTTCACCATGGACTTGGCAGCCATACGGCCTTCGGCGTGGGAACCGGAGGAGAACTTGTGGCCGGAAGCGCCGACGCCGTCACCGGCGGTGAACAGGCCCTTGATGGTGGTCATGGAGCGATAACCCCAGTTCCAGCCCTTCGGCAGATGCTCGGGCACGTTGTCCTGAGCCTCGTCGGTGGGCGCGCCCAAATCTTCGGGACCGGACACCCAGATGCCGCAGCAGCCGGAGTGGGAACCCAGCAGATAGGGCTCGGTGGGCATCAGCTCGGAGTTCTTCTTCTCCGGCTCGATGTTCTCACCCACCCAGATCCCGCACTGGCCCACACACATGTCGAGGAAGTCCTCCCACGCCTCGGCCTCGAGATGCTTCACTTCGCGGGGGCTCAGGGTCTCGCGCAGGTTCGCCAGAGCGGTGACGGTGTCCATGTAGATGGGACCGCGGCCTTCCTTCATCTCCTTCAGCATGACGTGGTTACGCAGGCAGGAGGCGGGGACGGCGGCCTGGCCATAGGGAGGATACTGGTCCAGCATCTCCGCGTTCTTGGCCAGGTAGTTCTCGCCCAGGGCATTGATGGCCTTGGATTTGAACAGCAGGAACCAGGCGCCGACCGGGCCGTAACCGTCTTTGAAACGGGTCGGCACGAAGCGGTTTTCCATCATAGTCAGCTCGGCGCCGGCCTCGGCGGCCATGGCGTAGGTGGAGCCGGCATTCCACACCGGGTACCAGGCACGGCCGGTGCCTTCACCCACGGAGCGGGGACGGAAGATGTTCACGCAGCCGCCGGCGGCGAGCAGGCAGGCCTTGAACTTGTAGACATATACCTTGTGCTCGCGAACGGAGAAACCGACCGCCCCGGCAACGCGGTTGGGGTCGTTCTTGTCGTTCACCAGCTTCACGATGAAGATGCGCTCCTGGATGCGGTCCATGCCCAGGGCCTTCTTGGCGGCCTCGGCCACGATCCACTTGTAGGATTCGCCGTTGA
Organism: Gammaproteobacteria bacterium; assembly: GCA_041690535.1. Classification (GTDB taxonomy): domain Bacteria; phylum Pseudomonadota; class Gammaproteobacteria; order Thiohalomonadales; family Thiohalomonadaceae; genus JAWLHA01. Next base: position 47,526 of record JAWLHA010000017.1, read on the forward strand.
TCATGATCTGCCACTTGCCGGAGCGCACCGGCTTGCCGCCGTCCTTCAGCGCGGGCAGGCCCTTGGAACCGTCGTGGCGCTCGCCGTTCTCGTCGGTCTTCCAGATGGGCAGGCCCCACTCTTCGAACAGATGCACGGACTCGTCCACGTGGCGGCCCAGGTCATAGGCCAGGTCGTCGCGGGTGATGCCCATCAGGTCGTTGGAGACCATGCGGGCGTAGTCGGCCGGGTCCTGCTCGGTACCGATGTAGGTGTTGATGGCGGACAGACCCTGCGCCACGGCACCGGAGCGGTCCATGGCGGCCTTATCGACCAGCTTGATCTTAAGATCAACGCCGGTAGCGGCCTTGGCAGCATCGGCCCAGCGCATGATTTCGTAGGCGGCACCGCAGCAAGCCATGCCACCACCGATGAGGAGGATATCGACTTCTTCTTCGATGACCTCAGGATTTCCGAATGTTCCTACTTCAGACATTGTTCTTAGTCCCCTTTAAATTTGTTCAGTCTTCGTCCGCGTATCACTGATTACTTGCGGATAAGCTCGCTGGGGTCCCCGGCGCGGAAGCCGTTCTCCTGATTGAAGAAGCCTGCATCGGTGATCTTGGCGAAGTCGGCTTCCGGCTTGCCGGCGTAGGGCTCGATGGAGCCTTCGGGGGTGGTGCGGATGGGGAACTTGAAACGCTTGAGGGTACCGTTGCGGAACTTGATGGTCCACATGATGGAGTCGGTACCGCGCAGCGGCTGCACCGAACCGCCCAGCGGGACGATATCGGCGTAGTGGCGGGCTTCAATGGCCTGCTGGGGGCAAATCTTCACGCAGGAGTAGCACTCCCAGCACTGCTCGGGCTCCTGATTGAAGGCACGCATGGCGTGGCCGGTCTCGGAACCGTCCTTGTCGAGCTTCATCAGGTCATGCGGGCAAATGTACATGCAAGCGGTCTTGTCCTGACCCTTGCAGCCATCGCATTTGTCGGTACGTACAAATGTTGGCATTGTTATGGCTCCTTTATCTAACTTACTTATTGACCGCCAAGGCGGTCGGTATGAAAGCCTATTTGGCGGAGTGGCCGGAAAGTTTCACTTCCACCCGCTCGTCATCGGCCAGACCGGCGTAGTAGGCGCGCAGGATCTCCAGCACCTCCGGGCGGCTGAAGTTCGCGGGGACCTCATCGCCTTCGGAGAGGGCCTTGCGCAGTTTCGTCCCGGAGAGGAGCAGGCGGTCTTCGGCCGAGTGGGGGCAAGTCTTCATGGAAGCCATGCCGCCGCACTTGTCGCACCAGAAGGTCCAGTCGATCTTGAGCGGCTTGGTCTCCAGTGCGTCTTTCGGGATCTCGTCGAAAATGTAATGGGCGTCGAAGGGTCCGTAGTAATCGCCCACGCCCGCATGATCGCGCCCCACGATGAGATGGGAGCAGCCGTAGTTCTGGCGGAACAGGGCGTGCAGCAGCGCCTCGCGGGGGCCGGCATAGCGCATGTCGAGCGGATAGCCGGCCTGCATCACGGTGTTGGTGACGAAGTAGTTCTCAATGAGCGTGCCGATGGCGTCGCTGCGCACCTCGGCCGGGATATCACCGGGCTTCAGTTTGCCGAGCAGGGAGTGGATCAACACGCCGTCGCAGATTTCGATGGCGATCTTGGCGAGGTACTCGTGGGAGCGGTGCATGGGGTTGCGGGTCTGGAATGCCGCAACGGTGCTCCAGCCGCGGTGCTCGAATTCAGCACGGGTCTGGGCCGGCGTCATGAACTGATCGCCGTACTTCTCCGGGAACTCACCCAAAGACAACACCTTGATGGGGCCGGCGATGTTCACATCGCCCTGCTCCGTCACCATTTTCACACCCGGATGGTCAACATCCGTGGTCTTGTACACCATCATGCATTCATGGGCCTTGTCGATGGCGTACTTCTCGGTGACCCGCATGGTCGCCAGAATTTCGTCTCGCTCCGGGTCGTAAAGCGCGATATCCTGCCCCTCCTTGAGCGAATCGGCCGTGGCCTGATCCGTGGAGAGGGTGATGGGAATGGGCCAGAACAGGCCATTGGCCATCTTCATGCCGTCGCAGACACCTTCCCAGTCACCGCGGGTCATGAAGCCATCCAGCGGGGTGAAACCGCCGATGCCCATCATGATGATGTCGCCCGCCTCGCGCGAGCTGACGTTCACTCTGGGAAGAGTTGCGGCGCGTTTCTGCTCCTCCTGCAACGCTTCGCCTTCGAGCAACAGGGGTTTCAGTTCCCCCCCACCGTGAGGTCCGACTAGCTTCGACATTGCACTCCCCTTTGTTGGTTGCACCGCTTCCTGCCCGGGGCGTTAGGCCCGGTCACTTCTCGGAGAAACTACATTAGTCCACCAAATGGGGCGCGCCAAACAGAACAATTCTGCTGGGGCATAAGCGCGCTTTATGTGTCGGGGGGTTGGATATTGGGGTGGAATTCGGTCGGAGGGGATAAGTGAAATCGATACGCCTATCCAGTAAGGAATATAGAACCCATCCGGATGGTATTGTTATATTAGAATATTCATATAGTTAAGATGGGCGAAGTTGGGCCGAGGAAAGGGAGTGGCCTCACGAGGGTGACGCTATTTTTCCTCGGCTTTCTCGTTTCAGCAAGCCAAGAGAACACGTATGAACCACAGTGCCAACACAGCGACCGAAGGTCGGATAGAGGTAAAGACCACCACCTGCTATATGTGCGCCTGCCGGTGCGGTATCCGGGTGACGCTGCGTGACGGCGAGGTGCGCTACATCCAGGGGAACCCCGAGCATCCGCTCAACCACGGCGTCATCTGCGCCAAGGGCTCCTCCGGGATCATGAAGCAGTACTCACCGGCCCGCCTGACCAAGCCCCTGCGCCGCAAGCCCGGCGCTGATCGCGGGGACGCGCAGTTCGAGGAGATCTCCTGGGACGAGGCCTTCGACATCATGGAGGAGCGCCTCGCCCACTTGCGCGCCACCGACCCCAGTAAGTTCGCGCTGTTCACCGGCCGTGACCAGATGCAGGCGCTGACCGGCCTGTTCGCCAAGAACTTCGGCACCCCCAACTACGCGGCACACGGTGGTTTTTGCTCGGTCAACATGGCCGCGGGCCTCATCTACACCATCGGCGGCTCCTTCTGGGAGTTCGGCGGCCCCGATCTGGACCGCGCCAAGCTGTTCGTCATGATCGGCACCGCCGAGGACCACCACTCCAACCCGCTGAAGATCGCCATCTCCAAGTTCAAGCGTAACGGCGGCCGCTTCATCTCCGTGAACCCGGTGCGCACCGGCTACTCCGCCGTGGCGGACGAGTGGGTCCCCATCAAGCCCGGTACGGATGGCGCCCTGCTGCTGGCCCTGGTCCACGAGATCATCAAGACCGGCCTCTACGACCGCGACTTCCTGGTGCAGTACACCAACTCGGCCGAACTGGTGAACCTGGACGAAGCCAGCTCCGAGAACGGCATGTTCGTGCGCGCCGAAGTCCCGGAAGAGGAAGGCTGCTTCGATCCCCAGAACAAGCTGTGGTGGGACCGCCTGACCAACAAGCCGGTGATCGCCCGTACCGAAGGGGCCGATCCGTTCCTACTCGGCGAGTTCAAGCTGGACGACGGCACCCCGGTGAAGCCCGCCTTCCAGTTGCTGGCCGATCGGGTCGTGAACTACACCCCCGAGTGGGCCGCCAACATCACCGGGATCCCGGCCGAGACCATCCGCCGCCTGGCCCATGAGATGGGGATCACCGCCCGCGACGAGAAGATCGAGCTGCCCATCGCCTGGACCGACGTGTGGGGCAAGGAGCACAGGACCGTCACCGGCAACCCGGTGGCCTTCCACTCCATGCGCGGCCTGGCCGCCCACTCCAACGGCTTCCAGACCATCCGTGCCCTGGGCATCCTGATGTCCATCCTGGGCACCATCGACCGCCCCGGCGGCTTCCGCCACCGCGCCCCGTTCCCGCGTCCCATCCCGCCCTGCCCCAAGACCGGAACAAGCTGGAAGGACGTGCAGCCCAACACCCCCCTGAACGGCATGCCGCTCGGCTGGCCGGCCGACCCGGACGACCTGTTCGTGGACGACAAGGGTGAGCCGATCCGCCTCGACAAGGGCTTCTCCTGGGAGCATCCGCTGTCGGTGCACGGCCTGATGCACAACGCCATCACCAACGCCTGGCGCGGCGACCCCTACAAGATCGACACCCTCTTCCTGTTCATGGCCAACATGGCGTGGAACTCCTCCATGAACACGGACGAAGTGCGCAAGATGCTCAACGACAAGGACGAGAACGGGGAGTACAAGATCCCCTTCCTCATCGTCGCCGACGCCTTCATGTCGGAGACGGTGGCCTTCGCCGATCTGGTGCTGCCGGATACCACCTACCTGGAGCGCCACGATACCCTGTCGATGCTGGACCGCCCCATCTCCGAGTTCGACGGTCCGGTGGACTCCTGCCGCGTGCCGATCCTCCCGCCGCTCGGTGACTCCAAGCCGTTCCAGGAGGTGCTCATCGAGCTCGGCTCGCGGCTCAAGCTGCCCCCCTTCGTCAAGCCGGACGGCAGCCGCAAGTACCGCGACTACCCCGACTTCATCATCAACTTCGAGACCGCCCCGGGCTCCGGCATCGGCTTCCTCGGCGGCTGGCGCGGCAAGGGCGGCGAGAAGTTCATGAAGGGCGAGCCCAACCCCAACCAGTGGAAGATGTACGAGCAGAACAACTGCGTGTACCACTACGAGCTGCCCAAGTCGTACCAATACATGCGCAACTGGAACCAGGGTTACCTGCAGTGGGCCCAGGAGCACTCGCTCACCCGCTATGCCGAGCCCATCAACTGCCACATCTACTCCGAGGTGTTGCAGAAGTTCCGCCTGGCCGCCCAGGGCAAGACCCAGGGCAAGCAGCCGCCGGATCGCCTGCGCAAGCGCGTGGAAACCTACTTCGATCCGCTGCCGTTCTACTACGAGCCCATCGAGTCGCAGCTGACCGACAAGCACAAGTTCCCGCTGAACGCGCTGACCCAGCGGCCCATGGCCATGTACCACTCCTGGGACAGCCAGAACGCGTGGCTGCGTCAGATCCACACCTACAACTACATGTACGTGCACCCCAAGACCGCCCAGGCGGCCGGGGTCGACGACGGCGGCTGGATGTGGGCCGAGTCCATGCATGGCAAGGTGCGCTGCATGGCGCGCTACTCCGAGGCGGTGGAGCCCGGCACGGTGTGGACCTGGAACGCCATCGGCAAGTCGGCGGGGGCGTGGAACCTCACGGCACGGGCCAACGAGTCGCAGCAAGGCTTCCTGCTGAATCACGTGATTGCCGAGGAGTTGCCGGCCCACGATGCAGGCGACCACCTCTCCAACTCCGACCCGGTCACCGGCCAGGCCGCCTGGTTCGACGTGCGGGTGCGCATCTACCCCGCGGGGCCGGAGGAGGAGAAGGCCTCCTTCCCACAATTCAAGCCCATGGAGCCGGTTCCGGGAACGCCGAAGCGCCGTCGCTGGCAGAACTACTTCGCCGGCAAGTTCCGCAAGACACACGGCTAAACGGCGAGGGCGGAGGTAACGGGGTCCGGCCACGGGCCCCGCGACCGAAGTACACGCCCCTGAGACGACGCGGCAACGAATTACAGGGTTATCTTCACCATGACTCAATTGGCACTAGTAATCGACTTGAACGTCTGCGTGGGCTGCCATGCCTGCGTGACCAGTTGCAAGCAGTGGAATACCTCCTCGTTCAAATCAGGTCCGCTGTTTGACGACAACCCGTTTGACAAGGACCCCACCGGCACCTTCTTCAACCGGGTGCAGACCTATGAGATTGGGACCTTCCCCAACACCGAGACGCTGCACTTCCCGAAGAGCTGCCTGCACTGCGAAGACGCCCCCTGCGTCCCCGTCTGTCCCACCGGCGCCAGCCACAAGCGGGCCGAGGACGGCATCGTGCTGGTGGACTACGACAAGTGCATCGGCTGCAAGTACTGCTCCTGGTCCTGCCCCTACGGCGCCCGCGAGTTCGACGAGTACGAGAAGGTGATGCGCAAGTGCACCCTCTGCGTCGACCGCATCTACGACCACTCCCTGCCGGAGTCCGAGCGCAAGCCCGCCTGCGTGCTGGCCTGTCCCACCTCGGCCCGGCTGTTCGGCGATGTGCACAACCCGGATTCGGAAGTCTCCAGGGCGATTCGTGAGCAGGGCGGTTACCAGCTGATGCCCGAGTGGGGCACCAAGCCGGCCAACCACTACCTGCCGCGGCGCAAGACCCGCATGCACATCCATGAGGATGAGCTGCTGCGGGCCGACAACCCGCTCAAGAAGGAAGACATCCGCCACGAGACCTCGAAGACACCGACCCTCGACGACTGGCTTATGTAGGCGCTTTCGCCCAGATACGAGGGATGGTTGCGAGAGTCGAATCTTTCCAACCGTCCCTCTCGTATCGCGAATCTCGAATCTAGTACCTGGAGACTCACATGCATCCGACGTTTTCCGTGATCTTCCTGACGACCCTCATCGGGGCGGGGCAGGGTCTGTTTCTGGCGCTGTTCACCGGCGAGAGCTACGCTGCGGTGGAGCTCCTGCCTCGCCAGGACAGCAGCTTCTATGTGACCGGCAGCATCCTCTCCCTCGCCTTGCTGCTGGCCGGCCTGGGCGCGGCGGTGTTCCACCTGGGCAAGCCCAGCTACATGATCACCCGCGCCTGGCGCGGCATGAGCCAGTGGCGCACCTCCTGGCTCTCCCGTGAGCTCATCGCCATGCCGGTGACCATGTTCATGGTGTTTCTCTACGGGGTGTTCCACTACTTCGGCTGGGACGCCAACCTGTTCGGCACCGAAGAGGTCACCGGCCAGCTCACCCTGGTGGTGGGCGCGGTGACCACCCTGACCGTGTTTGGCCTGTTCCTCGCCACCGGCATGATCTACGCCGCGGTGAAATTCCTGCAGGAGTGGGCCAGCCCCCTCACGGTGGTCAACTACATTCTGTTGGGCGGGGCCTCCGGCTTCACCCTGGCGGCGGCCTTTGCCGCCTACCAGGCGCCGGAACTGGCGGCCTTCTACACCGGATGGGCGATCATCATCACCCTCACGGCTCTGGTGACCCGCGGGGCGGCGCTGTTCCGCAACGCACGGCTCAAGCACCGATCCACCATCCAGACCGCCATCGGGGTGCGCCACAACCAGATCCAGCAGAAGGCCATGGGCATGATGGGCGGCTCCTATAATACCCGGGAGTACTTCCACGGCAAGACCGCGGCGTTTCTCAAGTCCGTGAAGTGGATCTTCCTGGTACTGGCGTTCCTGGCGCCGGTGATCCTGATGGGGGTTGCCTCAGGCAGCGCCACCCTGCTCAGCCTCGCCTTCCTGGTGCAGTATGTGGGGCTGCTGTTCGAGCGGTGGTTCTTTTTCGCCCAGGCGAACCATCCGCAGAACCTCTACTACCAGACCATCTAACCGCCCTCCCGGGTGGTCAAAAGGGCGCCTTCGGTTCAGGCGCCCTTTTTTTATGGGGCAGGCCGCCGGCCGGGGCATCACTCCGCCAGGGCACGCAGGGCTGCGACATCCATCAGCTCGATCTCGGTGCCCTCCACCCGTAACAGCCCCTCGTTGACCAAGGCCTTGAGGAGGCGGGAAAAGGTCTCCGGTTGAATGGAAAGGCGCGCCGCAATCACATGCTTGGTGGTCGGCAGGGAAATGCGGGGGCAGGCCCGACTGTCGGCGGGGAGGTTCTGCAACAGGAAATGCACCAGACGATAGCGTGCGTTGTGCAGGGACAGCGCCTCGATCTCGTTGATGCAACCGTGAAGGCGTCGGGCCAGGGCAGCCATGATCGCAAAGCAGCTTTCCACGGAGCCGCGCAGCAAGCCGGCAAACGCCTCGTTGTCGAAGCCGTAGAGCCGGCTCTCCTCCACCGCCTCGGCAAAGACCGGGTAGGCCGAGCCGCGCTGCATGAAGGCCATGGCCTCGGCAAAGGTCTGCCCGGGACGGATGAGTTCCAGCACCTTTTCATCACCGTCGGGCGAGAGCCGGAAGAGCTTGATCTGCCCCTGGGCAAGATAGAAGAAGTGGCGGGCCGGCTCCCCCATGGCAAACAGCTGCTCGCCCCGGCCAAGGGAAAGGGGACGGGCCATCTGTGCCACACTGGCGAGCTCCTGCTCTCGGAGCGGCGAAAAGAGAATGGTCCTGCGAAGTTCCTCTGCAATCGTCGTGTCCATCGGCTCTGATCCCCGCCCCCTCGGGCCGGGCGTTCGGTGCGCCCGGCTTGGCTTTTGTCAAAAATCCCGCCCAGACATAAGGTTATAGCAAATTCCTCGCTTGTTCCCAAGGCCGTGGGCCACTAAGATCAATCGCTATGAACAACAGACTGGTTGATCCCTTCGGCAGGAGCATCGATTACCTGCGGTTATCGGTGACCGACCGCTGCGACCTGCGCTGCTTCTACTGCATGCCCAAGGGATTCGACGATTTCGAGATCCCCGAGCACTGGCTCACCTTCGATGAGCTCGAACGCGTGGTGGCGGCCTTCGGGCGTCTCGGGGTGCACCGAATTCGGCTGACCGGGGGCGAGCCGTTGGTCCGCAGGGGACTTCCCCAACTGGCCGCACGGCTCTCGAACCTCGACGGCATCGATGATCTGTCCCTGAGCACCAACGGCGTGCAGCTGGCCCGGCACGCCCAGACCCTGCGGCGGGGCGGCGTCTCGCGGCTGAACGTCAGTCTGGACAGTGTGGACCCCGAACGCTTCCACGAGATCACCGGCGGCAAGCTGCAGAAGGTGATCGACGGATTGCTGGCCGCGAAGGATGCCGGCTTTTCACCTATCAAGATCAATATGGTGGTGATGAAGGGGGTGAACGACCAGGAGGTCGAGGCGATGGTCCAATTCTGCCTCGAACACGGCTTCACCCTGCGCTTCATCGAGACCATGCCCATGGGAGAGACCGGCCGCGCGGCCACGGACCGGTTCCTGAGCCTCGATGTGGTGCGTGAGCGCCTCAGCCGCCATTTCGAGCTGTTGCCGGCGATGATGCCCGGCGGAGGCCCGGCCCGCTACGTCCAGGTGGCCGGCACCGATCTGAAAATCGGCTTCATCACCCCCATTTCCCAGCACTTCTGTGAGACCTGCAATCGGGTCCGGCTCTCAGTGGACGGCACCCTCTACATGTGCCTCGGCCAAGAGCACAACTTCGCCCTGCGACCGTTGCTGCGGGAAGGGATCAGCGACGCGGATCTCGAGGCCGCCATCGTGCAGGCGATGGCCTTGAAACCCCACCGCCACGAGTTTGGCGAGCACCCGGAGAAGGTGGTCCGCTTCATGTCCATGACCGGGGGCTAGCCCCTCAGTTACCGAAGGTTGAGAGATCCGTCCCGGGGGCGATGCGGAAGATCGACTCCAGGGCGAACTCCTCGATGAAGCGATCTACCGCCTGCTGGCCATGCTCCCGATGAACTTCCTTGAGGATCAATCGCACCCCATTGCGGTTGTACCCACCCCCAAGGGCACACTGGACCTCGATTAATTCTCGCGCTTTTTTCAAGGTCATTGACACCTCGGGTCATCTGCTTTCAGTAAATTTAGCCGCATTTCCCACCGCCGTTGGCGACGAGGCGCCGGGCGAGCTGTTCGCAAGCGAGAGCAGCGCCATAGAGTTTGCATGTGGTATTCTGCTTGCACACACATGCGCCACGCTCACGGCGCGCCGTTGAAGATCTCGCACGCCATTCATGGAACTCGACAGTTTCGTTCTATCCGCCACCCTGCTGCTGGCCGTGGCCGCAGTTTCGGTGGCCCTGTTCAAACACCTCGGTCTCGGCTCAATTCTCGGTCTGTTAGTGGCCGGCATCGCGGTGGGCCCCCACTCGGCCGGACCATATATCACGTCGAATGTGGAGGACGTGCGTCACTTCACAGAGCTGGGGGTGGTGCTGCTGCTCTTTCTCATCGGCCTCGAAATGAAGCCGTCCCGGCTGTGGGCCATGCGCCGGGAGGTGTTTGGTCTCGGCTCCCTGCAGATCCTCCTCTCCGGCGCGGCCATCGGGGCCTACGCTTCACTCTATCAGGACTCCTGGCAGAAGGCGGCGCTGATTGGGCTGACGCTGGCGCTTTCGTCCACAGCATTCGTGGTGCAACTGCTCCAGGAGCGGGGTGAGCTGTCGAGCCGCTACGGCAGCACCTCCTTTGCGGTGCTGCTGATGCAGGACCTGGCCATCGTCCCGCTGCTTGCACTGGTGCCGATCCTTTCGGACGTGGGTACCCTCTCGGATGAGGTTCCGCTTTGGACCCAGATCGCCGTGGTGGGCGGAGTGTTCGTGGTCCTGTGGGTGTTTGGCCGCTGGGTGGTGCCCGCAGCGCTGGAGCGGCTGATCCGCCACAGCCACCGGGATGCCTTCTTCCTGGTGGTCATGCTGGCCGTATTTCTGGCCGCTTCGGCAATGCACGCTGCCGGACTCTCCATGGCCCTGGGGGCCTTCATCATGGGGATGCTGCTGTCGGGCTCGCGCTACAGCTTCCAGATCCAGGCCCATGTGGAGCCGTACAAGGGGCTGCTCATGAGCCTGTTCTTCGTGGCGGTCGGCATGTCCATCGACATCCACGCCCTCGCCGAGCAGCCGTTTCTGTTCGCCCAGCACGTGGGGGTGGTCCTGGGGCTGAAGATCGTCCTCCTGTTTGCGCTCTGCCTCGCCTTTGGACTCGGACGACGCACGGCCACCCGGGTGGCCTTTCTGCTCGCTCAGAGCGGCGAGTTCGGGTTCGTTCTGTTCGGTGCCGCCAAAGCGCTGGGGGTCATTGATGATGCCACCTTCGTGTTGACCGTTGGCGTGATCTCCACCTCCATGTTGCTGACGCCCCTGCTGGCGCGGGTTGGCAATACCCTTGCCACCCGTATGGGACCGCCCCCCACCGCCGCGGTCTCCCGCTTCCCCTTCGCCGGGACCGAGGCGCCCGTGCAGGTGGTGGTCGCCGGCTACGGCCGCGTAGGCCACACCGTTGCAACGATGCTGCAGGCAAGCAACATCCCCTACGTCGCCTTCGATACCAATTCCGCCCACGTGGCCGAAGGCCAGGCCGATGGCCGTCCGGTCTACTTCGGCGACATCGGCGAGCCCGAACTGCTCGCAGCCGCCGGTTTGGAAACGGCGAAGTCGGTCGTGCTCACCATCGACCACCCCCCCACCCTGTTGCGGGCCGTCTCCCTCATCCGGGCCAGCTACCCGGCAATCACCATCATTGCACGCGCCAGGGACCTCCAAGCCTGTGCCGCCCTTACCGAGGCCGGCGCAACCGTCGCCCATCCTGAAGCGCTCGAAGCGAGCCTGCGCCTCGCCGCCGAGGTGCTCGAATCGGTGGGCATGGCAGGCAACAATGTGGATGCCCTTCTCACCGAGGCGCGCGATGCGGATTACGCCCTGGTGCGGGAGCAAGAACCCCGCGCGGCAACGCCGGCCAAGGCGATTGCAAACTGACATCTCTGCCCGGGTAATCTGCCGCGAGGCGGTCCAGCCTCGGCGCGCGACCTCACCCAGGCAGCCGGCAGGAAATAATCCGGACTAGAATCGCCACTAAGGGTTGAGCATGAAAACGTGCAGCCCCCATGGATGCCAACCGAAGGAGGTTCAGGATGAACCGCACACTTCTCCATCTCTTTGCGACCGCGCTGTTCGGCTTCTCCACGGGAGCGCTTGCCGCTCCCCTGTTCGAGGAGAGCCTGAGCGGTGCTCAGGAGGTCCCCCCGGTGGAGTCGGCGGGAACGGGGCAATTCGCCCTTGAGTTCTCCGACGACCTCTCCCAGGCGCAGTACCGCCTTCAGGCCGCCGGCACCACGACCGCCTTCGTGGGAGCGCACCTGCACTGCGCCGGGGCGGGGGAGAACGGGCCGATTGTAGTGGAGCTGACTCTGCCCACCGAGGCCGGAGTGACCGGTACCATCACCAATGCGGACATCATCCCGCCCGGCCCTGAAGAGACCACCTGTGGGCGCGTCATCAACAATCTCGCGTCCCTCCTGGCGGCCATTCGCGATGATGCAATCTACGTGAACGTCCACACCGAGGCGAACCCCCCCGGCGAGTTGCGGGCGCAGATCTTCCCGCGCACCCCGGATCTCTCGGAACTCCTGCCGATTGAATGAGTAAAGATCTGCCTGCAAGGGGGCCGCCCCCCCTTGCAGGTTCACGTAGCCTTCAAGTGACCGAGCAGTTGATCCCTCAGGGCCCTCGGGATGCCGTGAATGCTGAGCGTGTCCGTTTCGGGATCGTAGTGAATGCGCTCATTGAGCTGATGGGAGGAGAAGCTGATGGCCAAGTCCTTTTCCCGACCGGCAAATTTCACATAGCGGCGCAGGCAGCGGCGGTCCATCATCACCTCCTGCTCCCCCTCCGGTATGTGGCCGGACATCACTCGGACAAACGCCTCCGAGTCCACGCCATCCAACGCCTTGGCCAACCCCTGCAGTTCCACGGGAGCGTCCATTTCGTCCCTCTCCAGGCAGTGTTCGACGACCTTGATGCGGTAGTCGTTGACCTGCTCCTGGGGGACCTGTTCGGAGAAGGCTTCCACCCCTTCGAGAAAGGCCAGAGTCGCCTTCTCCTTGTCCAGGCCATTGCTGAAGCCGGTCACTTCCACGAAGGCGTCGGCGAGTGGCTGTTGGCCCCGGGGGCGCAGCAGCGAGAGGTAGGCGTAGTGACCGCGCCCCCGCCACTCCTCCAGGTCGACCTTGATCCCGAACAGCGAGGACCCCGTGTCGATGGAGTGGCTTGGAACGACATCGAGCGTCTCACTGATGGTGAGCGCCTCGCTCAGGTTGGCCACGAACCAATAGAACACGTGGTGATCGAACGACTGCTCCACGAAGAAGAGGGAGTGTGCATCGATCTCAAGCCGCCTCTCGTCGGCCAAGTGTTTGAGCTGCTTCATGAGCGTGACACTGACCTCAGGCCAGCTTCGTTGGCCATCGAGAAAGGCGTCCAGTTCCCTGGCCAGGAGCGGGGGGGAGCCCTCGGTGCGGAACGCACCGTGTTCCCGACTGATCCGCCCCAGAAAGCTGCTCTTCAGCTGGGACAGAAGAACCTCGCTATGGCCTTCGATGGGCAATCCCTCCTCCCGCAGCGAAAGGTTTGCCTCGGATTGGCCATCGGCCCGCAGATGGTGAGCGATTACGTGGGAAATAGGCATGGGTGTTTCCAGTGGAAACGACGGAACGGATCCGCCGAGGTTGCGATGGCGGGATCTTACCGTACGCGCGGCCCGAGGGGGACCAATCGTCCACCCAATGGCTTAAACGCATACTTACATCGCTTACAGCAGGGCCGGGACGTAAGTATGCGTTCACCCTGCCACCGAATGGGGGAACACTGGGGACCGCCTGTCTAACAAGAAATATTGGACTACGCTTAAATGGAGCACGGCCGTGAACTCAGTGCCGTGGACGCCGTCGCCGGCAGGCGACTCCCGAGCACAGCGCCATCGAAAGCGCGTACGGCAGACACATCAGGAAACGGATTGATGATGAACAAACTTGTTAAGTTCGCCTTGGCAGCCACCGCAGCAGGCGCCGTTGTAGCCCCTGCCAACGCCTGGTGGGGCACCCCTGGCCCGGGACCGATGAACGCCCCTGGCTGGGGGAGTGCTCCCTGGAACGCGATGCCTTGGGGTGGCCCGAACGCGGGCCGGTGGGCTCCGTGGAACTGGGGATCCGGAACCGGCAGCCCCATGGGGCTGGCCCGCTCCATGGGCGCGGTCAACGTCGATCTCGACATGGAAGGCCGGGGCAACAGCCGAGGGGCGTACAACCCCCATGCGGGCTACCCGTACGGTTACCCCGCGCCGGGCGGTTACGGAGTGGGTCGTTACGGCCAACCTGCACCGGCCTACGGCGATGCCCGCCCCTACGGCTACCCCCCCGCGTCGCAGTACGGCCAACCCGCACCGGGAGCCGATGGCGTGCGCCCGACCCCGGCTCACATCCCGGCGGGTCATGGCGATCGCCCCTACAGTGCCCCTCCCGGACCCGGCATGCGCCAACACGGTTACCCCACGCCGGGCGGCTATGCGGTGCCCCCTTACGGCTATCCCGGGGTGGGCGGCTACGGCATGCCTCCGTACGGCTATCCGGGGCCGGGCGGCCATGGCATGCGCCCTTACGGTTATGGCACGCCAGCCGGCGATGGCATGCACCCTTACGGCTATCCCGCACCAACCGGCAATGGCATGCCCTCTTACGGCTACCCCGCGCCGAGCGGCTATGGCATGCGTCCTTACGGTTATCCAATGCCGAGCGGCAATGGCATGCGCCCTTACGGCTACCCCGTGCAGAGCGGCAATGGCATGCACCCTTACGGCTATCCCGCGCCGACCGGTCATGGCATGCACCCTTACGGCTACCCCGCGCCGACCGGCCATGGCATGCGCCTTCACAGGGCTCCCGCAACGGGCGGCACTGAAGGCAGACGCCCTCTCGACGCATCCACACCGACGGGGAATAAAATGCATGCCGACGGCAATCTCGCTCAAGCCGGCCAGGGTGGGCGTCCTTACGGCCATCCCATGACGGATCGGCAGAGACAGCCCGACCGCTATTCCGCACCCGCGGGCTACGGTCCGGGAGGATACCCTTCGGCGGTGCCACTGCCCGGCAACGCTGCGGTTCCGCACCCGTGGGGCAACGCCCCCGGGGCGTATGGGTCGCGTTACTGAGTGAGCACTCAACGGGCGGGGGAGATCCACTGGACGACGGGTAGGGAGAGGAGGCGTGTACTCGCCTCAAGGGATCGGGGGCAGCGACGGCTCAGTTGCGCGGAGATGGCGTTGAGGGTCCGGATGAAGAGAAGGCCTGTCTCCGGCACTTGAGCACGTGGGGCTCCAACTTCAGCGCGACCCGGAATGGTTGTAGTGGGCGTCGTCGCTCCGCGGCGGCGCCGGTCCCTTCGCCCCTGAACTTCAAACTGCCTGCTGCTCCTCGGACAATGCGCCTGGATAGAGCAGCCGTTCGATGCGGTCCATCACCTCGTCCGGGGTGAAGGGCTTGGACATGAAATCATTGGCCCCGATCTTCACGCTCCAGAACTGTTCGGTCGCCTGCTGATTGCCGCTCATGATGATGATGGGGATCTCCGCCACGGCCGGATCGGAGTGCTTGCGCAACCTCCGGGTGGCCTGAAATCCCGTCATGCCGGGCATCACCACGTCCATCATGATGATTGCGGGCTTGCAGCTGGCCGCAAGCTCGATGCCGCTTTCACCGTCGTAGGCCGCAAGGGTCTCGTACCCGTGCCGGGCCAGGACCTTGGCCAGGGAGATCTGTGCCGTCCTGGAATCGTCAACGATGAGTACCGCAGTCCCGGGATTTGGCTTCAGCCGCCCCCCTTGCGACCCCGTGGCTTTGGCCTGGTGGCGTTCAGTGCCGCCCTTCCCGTTGCGCTTGAACAAACGTCCGAGGCCGAAAAATCCCAATCCCATGAGTTCCCTCCTGCATGAATCCGTAAATTCCGTAGGCCGCCACACGAAGGCAAGATCCGGGTGTGGTTAGGCGCAGGCGCCCAGTGTACCGCAAAGAGAGCGCAAAACCGTGATGCATGTCGCCCAGCCAGGGTAAACGCATACTTACCCAAGAGCGATGTAAGTCCTTGAAAGCAGGTCGTCGGCCGCATGGACGCGGCCGTCGAGCGTACACGGATGTATTTACAGCGCACCTGCTTTCAAGGACTTACATCGCTCGCAGCACGGCCTTGACGTAAGTATGCGTTTACCCTGGTCGCCCAGCAAACACCGTAAACCCCACCGGTAGATAGGGGGGAACAGAACGGATACCTTGCCCAAAGGCGCGTAAGCCCTCGAAAGCGGCGCGCTAGAAGTACATTCGTTATACGCTCGCGGCGTCTTCCCACGGCCGATATCACCCTGGCACAAGGCCGGGGCCGGTGGTGCGACGGTGGCGTTCTGAATTATCCTCACGACCATCCCGCCGCGAAGTGGGAGAGACTGGATCACTAATTCATAATCGAAAAGGGGGAGACTGAATGATTTCAACGCAGCAGTGGTGGCGGGCCATGGGGCTGAGCCTGTTGATGCTGTTCGGCCCGGTCCACGGCGCCGAAAGCGGCCCTACGGTCCAGAGCAAGGATCTGGAAATCGGCAGCGGCGATCCGGCCGTCCCATACTCGACGGTACGGGTGCACTACACCGGCTGGCTGATGGACGGCACCAAGTTCGACTCGAGCCGCGATCGGGGCACTCCGTTTGAATTCACCCTCGGCGCCGGGCGGGTTATTCGGGGGTGGGACATCGGTGTGGGGGGGATGAAGGTCGGAGGCAAGCGGGAGTTGACCATTCCACCGCAACTGGCCTACGGCCCCAACGGCGCCGGCGATACGATCCCGCCCAATGCCACCCTCCGGTTCGAAGTGGAGTTGCTCGGGGTCGCGCCTCCCCCCTTCAAGACCATCGGCAATGAAGAGTTGAAAGCCAAATTGGCCGAGGGGGTCAAGCTCATCGACATCCGACGGCCGGAAGAGTGGAAGCAAACCGGGGTGATCGAGGGAAGCATCCTGCTGACCGCCTTCGATCAGCGGGGACGCCTGGAACCGACCTTTCCCGAGAAGTTTACCGAACTGTTCCAGCACGATGACCGCATCATGCTGATCTGCCGCACCGGAAACCGCACCTCCATTCTCGCCAATGCTCTGGCCAATGAAGCGGGGTATACGGGGGTGTTCAACGTCAAGGACGGCATCACCGGCTGGATCAAGTTCGGGGGTGAGGTGACGCGGGACCTCGCCAAGATGTAATGCTTGCGCGCCCGCCGCACGTCGGCACCTCGGCATCCTCGTGCCGCACCCTTTGATGAGAAATACGGGCACAGCTAGCAGGGAAACGCTGATGAATTCCGCTTCATCGCTCCCGCCCCCGTTGATCGAGGACAGGCTTCGCGGGCATGACGACTGAATCAGCGTTTCCCTAGCGGTTGCGGCAGGTCGACATGAAACGGGCGGCGGGCGTTTTGCAGGGATCGGTTTCGAAATTCTCGGCCGCCGGCACAGCGGCCCCGGGCGGCGGGGCCGCTGCTATCGCCGGCCTTCTGCTCTCCTCTTCCGCCTCCCTGTGCGCGGCCTCACGCGCCTGCTCCTGTTCGAACCGGCGCTGGGCCGCCTGCCGAGCCCGCTCCTCCTCACCCTGCTTCTGTGCCGCCATCAAACTCCCCCGTGTGGCTTTTTTTGATTTTTGTCATGTTTTGAGTATATGCAACGATTCTGAACTAACCACGTGGAGAGGCCACCGGAGCGCCGAGCAGATGGGCGGTGAAGTCGCCAAGCGCAGCCAGATTGCCCCGAAAGTGGCAGGCCAGCGAACCGGCAGGGGGTGGACAAGGGCGGCGCATGCACCTGCGTACCTGGCCCCTCGCACTGATCGCTTCAGTGCTCCCGCAGGCACATGAGCGTCGATGGCGGATGAAGAATCGAGTGCGGGCGCGCTCAAGGCGCGAGTCCGGGAGACTCCCGGGTGGTTGCGGCAGGGTCGGTCAGCGTCGGGGGAGGGCATAAGCGGCGCGGGTCCCTTGGGGGCACCTGCGCCAAGAGGGTCAGGCTTTTTGCAGCGAGCACTCGATGTCGATGGCCGCGAGCAGTTCGACCGGGGCTACGACCACCCCTTGCGCATCGCCGTCGGGGAACACCGCCAGCAGCGTGCCGTCCCGCTCCATCCCGGGCGTCCAGCGGTCCATCCAGGCATCCAGGGGGATCGCGGAGGGCGTGTAATTGGCCCACTCGGCACTCACCCACTGGGCCGCATACTCCCGATGGGGCCAGACCGGCAAGCACACCTCCCCATGGGCGGCCGTCACTTGCACCCAGCCATCCTCGCTTTGCAGGCTCCACACCTCGCCGCCCTCGACCACCTTCTGGACGAAGTAGTCGTAGCGCTCATCGGCGGAGAGCGCGGCCACCGCCTGGCGTTCTGATTCAGTCAGTTCGTAACTCATACATTGAGGGCTCGAAAATTCACGCCCGCAGTATAGGGAAATCGTGTGCAAGGAGGCCAGTGGTGGGGACCGCCACATCGGCGCACCCCTCGTATTGGGCTCAGGAAGAGGACTGGCGCTGAGCCAGCTTCGCCCGCAGCTCCTCCGGAGTGCGGGCAATCCTCTCACCCGCCGTGCCGGTGCGCACGCCGAAGTGGGTTTCGGCAAAGTCCTTGGCCGTGAAGTTCGCGATGAAAGGCGGCAGCTCAATCTGCTCGGCAATGCGCGGCGGCCGTTCGGCTGCATCGATGAGGTTCTGGTAGTCCTCCTCCATGAGCTTGTACAGATAGATGAGACGCAGCTCGTTCTCCCGCGCGGAAAGGGCCGGATCGGACCGCTGGCGTGAGACAGGTTCGGTCGACTTGGCTCCGCCCCCCGTGGACGATTCCGACCGCGACCGCCCTCCGGGGCCTCGCAAGAGGGCCAACAAGCCGAGCAACAACCGTTTGAGTGGGCCCGGCGCCCGCTCTTCCGGCTCCGGCCAAACGGGCCGCGAGGACACTCGCTCCGGCGCCGTCTCCACGGTGCGGTACTCGGGAAACTCCTTGAGCGCCTGGGTCAGATAAACATGGGGAATGGTCCGGTCGAGAAGGTTTTCGATGTAGAGCATGCGGATGCGCAGTGCATCGTGGTAGTCACAGACCAACCGCAGGCTCTTCGTATTCCCGGTGCCGAACAGCGCCTCCTTGAGGGCCTGGAGGACCCTGCCAAAGCGGCGAATGAGGGCATCCGGCACCCGAACGAAGCGATCACCGGACTCGTCAGCCGTCTCTTTGAGCACGCGGTACTCGGCAACCACGTCTCTCTCAAGGGTGGTCAGCTTGCTGTCTATCTGCTTCAACTCGTCACTCATGTCCCACTCCGCACCTGCCGACACGCCCCCCCACAGGGCCGATTCTACTGATTGGGGCCAACCGGGAACAGCGGCACCACCACCGGCAAAGCCCTTCTGCCACCTGCCCCCCGCCGGAACGAATCCGAATTGTCATCTAGAATGTTAGTAAGCCGCCGTGCTCACAGCGAATATTTCTGCCCGTTACACGGGTCGTTTGCCTTTGATTTCAAGATGGTTTTGACCACCCCCCCGATTTGGCGCCGAGCGGCAGAACGAAAACGAGAGTGCTGCATGATCAGGCAGTTTTCGAGGACAGGGCTCATTCTCTTGCTGGCGATCGCCTTCGATGCCGCGCTGGGGATTCAATCCGACGACGACGCCGAGGCGCGCCAGCGCGCCGCCGCGGCAATGCAGCGGGGGGACTATGCGGTGGCGTACTGCACCTGGCAACCTCTCGCCCAGAAGGGTTCGGCCGAGGCCCAGTTCGCGCTTGGGTGGATGTTCCATAACGGGTACGGATTGGCCATCGACGACCGGGCCGCGGTCTCCTGGTGGCAACAGGCTGTCGAGCAGGGGCACCTGGAGGCGACTTTCTCCCTCGGCAGCCTTTACAGCCTCGGCAGTGAGACCGTGGTTCAGGACTACGCAGCGGCCATGAAGCTTTGGGCCCAGGCTGCGGAGGAGGGGCACGAGGATGCCCAGCTTGCCCTGCGCCAGTTGATGGGGCGGGAGCTCCCCGAGATTGAGCAGATAACCAAGGAACTGCTGGCGGAGCGTCCGCGGATCTTCGGGGAACCCAAGGAGGTGAAGGTGAGCCGAGCCAACGTTCGCAACGGACCCGGGGTCGATCATCGAATCATTGCGGTGGTCGAGGGCGGCAGCCCCGTGGTGGAGTTTCTGCGCCATGATGACTGGACCAAGATTGGCACCTTCGATCCGCCGCGGGTCGGATGGATCTACGCCCCCTTGATCGGGCGAAAAGATCAGCTGGCTGCAGGATTCAACTGAGTGCGTTTGCCCACCGCGAGGGCCCCTGGCCCATCGGTGTGGCAGCGCCAACGGCAATCATTTCCAAGGGGGGGATGAGAACCACCCCTGCTCTCCGTTGAATGTCTGACGAATCAGGGGATCGATGCACTGGCGACGACCGAGGCGCCAACCGTCTTCGGCCGCATCAAGGCGCGGATCCGTTCGACGTAGGCCCGGGTCTCTCCGGGGAGTTCCGCTTTGATATCGGCCCAGGTTCTAACCCGTTCGGTGCGGCGATAAGCAGCCCGGACTCGGTAATAGCCCGCATTGTAACTGGCCAACATGAGAAGAAAACGATCTGGCCCGTGGAACTCTGAACTCCATTTGCGATACAGCGTGCGGTCGTAGTACAGCCCCGCTGCAATGTTCCAACGCGGGGAGTGGATATCGCCCCACTCGGGATGCTCGCTGCGCACCTCTTCGAAGGTGCTGGGAAGCAACTGCATGACGCCCCGGGCGTTGGCGTTGCTCCTTGCATGGGCATCGAGCAGCGACTCGGCGACCGCTTGCGCCTTGAACCACCGCCAGTCCACGAAGGGACCGAAGAAACGGTTGGCGTAATGACGAAACAGATCGTCATATTCGTCGCTGTATTCATCGACCCACAGGCGCACCGGGGGCTCCGGCGACCCGGCGTAAACCGCAGGCATGGACAACAGCAACGCCCCGGCCAGCAGCTGCCCCAGGCACCGACGCCGCGCGCCCAACGCTTCGCTTCGGTGGTCTGTCGCCTTCCTCGCCAAGCTATCTCTCCTCGCCAACCCATCACCCTGGATAGAATTTAGGATAGTCGGCAATTGCGAAACTTCCTGCCATCTGGCAAAGCCCCAGCGGCGCGAGGTAGACGTTAGGGCATGCGCTCCCCCCCTTGTTATTGGTGAATGCAGGAAAAAAGGGAGGTGACAGACCAGTGAGCGCCCACTAGCCCGCACTTCTCACCCGTCGCCATGGCGAGGGCGCCGAGGTGCCGTCAGATTTCGGGCGCAATACGCGAGTACGCCAGGAAGAGGCCTGGATCGGCGGGCCGCAGTAGGTGGCCGATGAGAAAGGCGGGCTAACGTCAGATACCGGAAGATTTTCGAAAGGGGGAGGGAGCAAGAGAACTGTCGGGCGACAGAGCCTTTTCAGTATGGTGCGGTCCGCCCAGCGGGGAAAACGGCTAACACTGCGCTTGAGAGGGGCGCGACACAAGCGCACAGCACCAAAGGGCGATCATCGTACCCGCAGCCTGAACGCCACAGGGGTGTTCTTCGGGTGGGCGCTCCGCCGGGTGCCGTTACTCCTCCACCGAGGCCTCACGGCGCCCCTTGCCCGATGCCGGGATGAATTTGTTCATCAAACGGATGAACGAACTGTCGCCGGGTTCGGCACCGGCTTTCGCGGGCGAGTAGTCCTTCACCACGCAAATCGCCCCCGCACGCTCGAATTTTTCCGCCAGTCGCTGCGCCTCGACGGAGGTGGCACAACGCTTCAGAATGACTTCGCCTTTACTCAGCAACAGGTCGACCTTGGCTTCCGAAAGACCAATGTCCAAGACGAGATTGCTCTTGACGGTAGCCGCATCGAGGTTAGGCGACAGCTTGCCGGTGAATACAACATGATAAGGTTTATCGCTCATGGCCATGGTCCCACTGGATGCGTGGAGCGTTTGCACGGTTAAAGCATGGCCAATTCGCCCCTCCCAAACTGTGACCCATTAGTCAATTCCGAAACTTCCGTCCGCATCCCCCTAACCAAAGATGCGCGCGGCGGGCCCCTCACGGCAAACGCATCTCCATTTGGTCTCCGACCGACGCGCGTCGGCCGGCGAGGCTACAAGGATTTGTCGCCGAACCAGGAGACTTGCGCCCCTCCGGACCACGTGCCCGACGCCTTTGACAAACCACCACAAGAGGCGGTAAACCGGTATGCTATGAACGGAACCGGACAGGCCGAACCGTCTCAAACCATTGATATGATCGCCAACAGCCTTCAGGAGAGCGTTCGCCTTCAGCGCGAGGCACTTACCGCCATACTCGGGGAGCGCATGCACGACTTCGCGGTCCGTTGTGCCAGGGTGATGCGCGATCGGTCCGCCCTCGAGGCACTGCTCGCCAAGGCCCTGTCGGAGCTGGCCTCCTGCAAGCATGCCTATGTACTCGATGCCGCAGGGGTCCAGATAACCGACAACATCACCCGGGAGGGTGCGGACCGCAGCCACTTCGGCCGCGATCGCTCCGGCCGCCCCTACATGCAGGGCATCGTGGGGAGTAGCGATTTCAAGCTGTCCGAGGCCTACATCAGCCGCAACAAGAAGCGCCCGTCCCTGACCGCGGTGCAGGTCATTCGCGACAGCTTCGGCCACCGTCTCGGCTTTCTCGGGGCCGACTATGACCTGCGCGAGCTCCCGCACACCGGCGCGATCTACCGCGAGCCCGACAGCTGGCGCCAAATCAAGGGAGATCCGGCCATTCGCCAGGGGCTGTTCCTGCAGCAGCGGGTGGAGAGCCGGATGGACGCTCACCTGGACGAAATCCTCCCTCTCATGCACGAGCTCATGACCCAGCACGGGGTGTTCCATGGGAAGCTGCATTTTTCCAGCAACCGGGCGACCGTGTGGCTGGTGGACGATCCTTTCGTCTACCGGATCCTGGGGGTGGAGGACCTGCTCGACCCCGACATCTGCTTCGCCTACCCGCGGCGGCCGTTCATCGACCGGTCAGTGGTTCCTGCCCGACGGATCATGGAGGTGTTCGAACTGTTGCGCCGCCTGCGCTTCGCCGATGAGAATGTCTACCTCCGCGCCGGCTCCCTCAATGTGTGCAACGGGATGGTGGCCCTCAATTTCTCCTGTGATGGCTCACACTACATGCGCTTCGATGAATTCCTCTCCAAGGACATCGGTTTCTGGTTCGGCAGCGTCAGCCGCTGAGCCTGAAGGGTGCCGCAGCGGTGTGCCCCAGGGTAAACGCATACTCACCCAAGAGCGATGTAAGTTCTTGAAAGCAGGTCGTCGGCCGCATGGATTGGTGCAAGGACGCACTTATGCCGCGGGAGGGCAGGATGCCCGAAGCG